>CALXOH010000033.1 GCA_944389975.1 uncultured Spirochaetaceae bacterium | reverse complement strand
GCGCACCGAGTGCCCGATGTTCTCCACCACCGACTCGGTATCGACCTCATCGATCTCGATGCTCTCGTCGCCCGTGATCCTCCGGGCAAGGTACCCGGCCATACGCAAATCGCTCTCCATGCCTATGCGGAAAAGGATGTCGGATGTGAAATCCTTTTCCAGAAACTCTCTTCTAGCATCATCGTAGAACGAATAAGAAGGATTATCTTCCCTCAGGAATGCAACCTCTTCTTCCTCTTCCGATACGATGGCAAACAGAATTGTGATGGGTTTCATGACCCCTCCCTGCATATCAAAGTGCAGCAGGATGATCATTTGTTCAATCACCCCAATGTGGAGAAACATGTGAAGTGTTTGCCTCCGTATAGGTTTATAAACAAAATCGCCTATCCATACTCCCATCCCTATTCGAATGAAGCTTTAATGCATATTCATGAAAACAGCCCGGTTAATCGGCATCTAGCTCAAAAGGTATAGGGACGAACGTCTGCGGAAGTCTCCGCTTTTCAGCGCAGTGAAATGGTATAAAACTCTATGAATTCCTAATATTCCGCGTTCAGATTATTATTTCTTGTAATCGATACCTTCCAAAGCCAATAGAACGCGTTTTACTTCAAGCCCGGCGGAAAATCCTCCGATAGTGCCATCCTTATGCAGTACGCGGTGGCAAGGAACGGCAAGAAGTATCGGGTTCTTCCCTACTGCGTTTCCAACGGCTCTGGACGCATCGGGCTTTCCGACCTTGATTGCAAGTTCCTTATACGATGTCTTATTCCCGAAAGGTACCTTCATCAATGCTTTCCACACGTTCCTCTCGAAATCCGTGCCTTCAGGTTTTATCGGGAAGGTGAACGTTTTTCTCAAGCCGTGAAGATATTCCATCACTTCAAAATATGCACTATCTGCAAGCTTTGAATGCTTTGAATCAAAATATGAATCAACTCTTTCGATTCCAGTCACAAACCTACCTTGGGTTGTGATCTTCACATATCCGAATGGCCAGGGGTAGCATGCTTCGTTCCTCATATTCCAATATTATCATCTTTTCCTTTGCCTTGATTGCTGGTATATTCTTTTTAGCTCCTGACGTGGAAAAAGCGTTTGACACATAAGGTGAGATATCAACAAGACTTTTCTCTTCGTCGGGACAATCGGAGGTTTTATGTCAGACAAAGAGAAGAGAATTGCCGTGATAGGCATCATCGTTGAAAACGAAGAAAGCGTTTCAAAGCTCAATGAGATACTGCACGAGTATAGAACGTGCATCATCGGCAGGATGGGCATTCCATACAAAGAGAAAAACATTAACATCATCAGCATAGCAGTCGATGCACCGCAGGATGAGATCTCAGCGCTCTCCGGAAAGATCGGGAAACTCTCCGGAGTTTCATCAAAAACTGCATATTCGGGAATCACGGGATGAGAATATCCGAGAAGCTCTCACGCAGTGGAAATCTTGACAAGAAGGAACTTGTGGAACTTCTTTCGTCGTTCGACGGGAAAGATCTTGAGATCATATCCGAAGAAGCGATTGAAAGAAGGAAAAGATTCTACGGTGACAGGATTTTCCTCAGGGGGCTTCTGGAAATCTCCAACTATTGCAAGAACGATTGCTACTACTGCGGGATCAGAAGAAGTTCGACGTGCGTAAAGCGTTACAGACTCGACAAGGAGAAAATCGTAAGCGAAGCGTTACGCGCTCCCTCCCTCGGGCTGGGAACTGTAGTCCTGCAAGGAGGGGAAGACCCTTGGTACGATGATGAAACGCTCTCCTGGATCATCCGGGAAATAAAGGGAAGGGCTCCGGAAATTGCAATCACGTTATCTCTGGGTGAAAGGTCGAAAGAGAGTTATGAAAAGCTCTTTGAAAGCGGTGCCGACCGCTATCTATTACGCCAGGAAAGCATAACGAGGAAGCACTACAGGATGCTCCACCCGGAAAGCCAGAAGATCGAAGATAGAGTCAGGTGCCTCATGACGCTCAAGGAGATCGGATACCAGGTCGGCGCGGGATTCATGGTCGGCTCTCCATTCCAAAGCGACGAGGATATCGCAAACGATATCTTATTCATAAAGCACTTCGGGCCGCACATGGTGGGAATCGGACCATTCATACATGCAGAAGGAACGCCGTTTGAGAAGATGGCCGACGGTTCTCTGGAAAAGACGCTCTTGATCCTCGGGGTTGTACGGATAATGAATCCCGCTGTGCTTCTTCCGGCAACGACAGCGCTCTCTGCACTCTCTCCGGAAGGAAGGGACGAAGGATTGAAGATGGGCGCGAATGTGATAATGCCGAACATCACGCCCAGAAAAGAGAGGAAGGAATACAACCTCTACGAAGGGAAACCCGATGTGAAGCTTGAAGATGAAGAGCACATCAAGGCCCTTGTCAGGCATTTGGAGAAACTAGGTTACAAAGTAGATGGAGGACGGGGCGACAGCCTCGTCGGATAAAGATGGGAGGAAAAGGAAAATGTACGATGCAAAATCGATGAAAGCCGAGGAGTTCATATCCCACGAAGAGATAACGGACACCCTCGCTTGGGCGGAGAAAGAGAAAGACAACCTCGAGTTGATCGACCAGATCATTGAGAAGGCAAAGAAACGAAAGGGACTTACGCACAGGGAAGCATCCCTTCTCCTTGTGTGCCGGGACAAGGACAGGCTTGAAGAGATCTACAAGCTTGCAGAACAGATAAAGAAGGATTTCTACGGCAACAGGATCGTGATGTTCGCCCCCCTGTATATCTCGAACTACTGTGTGAACGGGTGTGTGTACTGCCCGTACCATTTGAAGAACAAGCACATCGCACGCAAAAAACTCACACAGGACGAGATCAGGAAGGAAGTAATCGCATTGCAAGACATGGGGCACAAGAGGCTTGCGATAGAAACCGGAGAGGATCCGGTGAACAACCCGATCGAATACATTCTTGAATCGATCAAGACGATCTATTCGATAAAGCACAAGAACGGTGCGATCAGAAGGGTGAACGTGAACATCGCAGCAACTACGGTCGAGAACTACAGGAAGCTGAAGGAAGCGGGGATCGGAACATACATCCTCTTCCAGGAGACATATCACAAGGAAAGCTATGAGAAACTCCATCCGACGGGACCCAAGCACGACTATGCATACCACACCGAAGCCATGGACAGGGCGATGGAAGGAGGAATAGACGACGTGGGACTCGGAGTGCTTTTCGGGCTAGAGCTATACCGCTACGAGCTTTGCGGACTATTGATGCACGCCGAGCACTTGGAAGCGGTCCATGGCGTAGGCCCGCACACTATAAGCGTTCCGAGGGTGAAGCACGCCGATGACATAAACCCTGATGAGTTTGACAACGGAATCGATGACGAGACGTTCTTGAAGATCATCGCGATAATCCGCATTGCAGTGCCTTACACCGGAATGATCATCAGCACAAGGGAGAACAAGAACGTCAGGGCAAGGGCGCTCCACCTTGGGATCAGCCAGATAAGCGGAGGCTCGAGGACAAGCGTCGGAGGATACGTGGAGCCGGAGGAAGAGGACGAGAACTCAGCCCAGTTCGACGTAAGCGACAACAGACCGCTTGACGAGGTCGTAAGATGGCTTATGGAGATGGGTTATCTTCCGTCATTCTGCACAGCCTGTTACAGGGAAGGAAGGACCGGAGACAGGTTCATGAGCCTATGCAAGGCCGGACAGATCCAGAACTGCTGCCACCCGAATGCGATAATGACGCTCAAGGAGTACCTTACCGATTACGCATCAGAAAAGACGAAGGAAATCGGAGAGAAGCTCATTGAAAAAGAGATTGGGAACATTCCGAATCCGAAGGTGAAGGAAGTTTGCGTCGACCACCTCAAGAAAATCGAGGAAGGTGTGAGGGATTTCCGGTTCTAATGAATAAAAGCACACGCTCAGAGAGGTTCCAGCTCGGTTTTTTCGGGAAGAGGAACGCGGGAAAATCCAGCTTGATGAACGCTTTTTCAAACCAAGAGATATCGATAGTCTCCCCCGTCGGGGGGACGACTACCGATCCTGTGTACAAGACGATGGAGATCCTCCCGATAGGCCCTGTGACACTAATAGACACCCCGGGACTGGATGACGAAGGGGAATTGGGCGCAATGCGCGTCAAAAGGGCGTTGAACGCACTGAAGCGCATCGACGGAGCGATCCTCGTAGTAGATTCCTCAAAGGGAATGGGGAAGGAAGAGCAAGATCTTATTGAGAAGTTTGAGAAAGAGGAGATTCCGTACGTCATTGCATACAACAAATGCGACGAAAGCGGGAAAGTATACGAAGACGGAGTCAACGTAAGTGCGAAGACCAAGGAAGGGATCGAAGAGCTAAGGGAGAAAGTTGCAAAATTCAGGAAAGAGGAAGAGAAGAAACGGATCATCGGGGACATGTATCCGGAAAAGTCACTTTTCGTACTCGTAACCCCAATTGATTCAGCCGCTCCAAAAGGCCGATTGATACTCCCCCAGCAGCAAGTGATAAGGGACATACTCGACTCGGGTTCGATGGCACTTGTCTTGAAGGAAAGTGAACTCGAGGAGGGCTTGAAGAGGATCGGGAAAGAGAATGTTGCGTTGGTCATCACGGACAGCCAGGCATTCAAATTCGTCTCATCAGTCGTGCCTGAGGATGTTCCGCTCACTTCGTTTTCGATACTGATGGCAAGATACAAAGGCTTTCTCGACACTGCGGTGAAGGGTGTTTTTGCGCTGAACACGCTAAACGAAGGGGATGAGATTCTGATTGCGGAAGGTTGCACCCATCATAGGCAGTGTGGGGATATCGGACGGGACAAGATCCCCGCTTTGATAAAAAAAGTGACTGGAAAGGATTTCAAATACACTTTCTCATCGGGCCTTGGCTTTCCGGAGGATTTCGGAAAAATAAAACTCGTGATACACTGCGGCGGATGCATGCTTTTGGAAAAGGAAGTGAAGAACAGGATGAATGAGACAATAAGCCACGGCATCCCGTTCACAAACTACGGCATAACACTTGCATACCTTACAGGAATACTAAAGCGAAGCATAAGCATATTCCCTGAGCTTTCATCACTACTGTGAATTACCTTTCCAAGGCATTTACGGACAAGTGCCTTGGAAATGGCTTTGAAGATCTTCTGTAGACGCTTCTCATGAAACTTGAGAGCGCTTTGCCGTCTGCAAGGTAATCCGAGCAGAAACTTTGAAAAGACGACCCGCGATCATGGCATCTGAGAGCGCCATGTGCGCATCGTATATCCATCCGAAATTATTGGCCATGAACGTCAGCTTGTGACTCTCCAGATCCGGGCGAAGGATACGGGCAAGCGAAAGCGTACAGTAATAATCATCCTCGAATCCCGAGAGCCCCCAATCCTCCATCGTTCCCTTCAAGACAGAGATATCAAACGGGGCGTTGTGTGCAACAAGCGCCGATGATCCGATGAAAGAACGCATATCATCCCATATCTCGGGGAAAGTCGGAGCATACTCTATCTCTTCAATCGGGATCTGGTGCACGTTCATGCACACTGGATTGTACATCGGAAGCCTCGGGCGGATCAGGGAGTAATAGCTATCAAGTTCCCTTCCGTCCTGGTCAAAACGCACGAGACCTACAGAACATGCACTTGAACGGGCAAAACTCGTAGTCTCGAAATCTATTGCAACGTACTCCATCAGCGATCGTATCCGATGCTTACGCGTACTGTAAGGTAATCGAGTGAATCGCCGCGTGCAACTTCGCCGTATGCTTTGATTCCATACACGGCATCGATTCTTGCCGCATATAGGTCGATGCCGACACCGCATGTGAAATAACCGCGGTTGAGGCCGATCCTACCATTCAGGAATCCAATCAAATAGAGCTCAGCACCGATGTTGATGTGATTCACCCAGTTCTCGGCAGTCCAAAGGTTGTCTGCCGTAAAGAGTCCAACAAGGTCGACGAAATCGACTGTGATGGTCGGGTTTATCCATGCCCATACCCCAGACCAGGGAGCGCGCCAAGCAAATCCGATGTTCAGGCTACCCGGAGTGAATACATTCTCAAACGCACGATATGGATCGGTAGATGTGGAACTGCCACTCCCCAGATTCGTATGTATTCCGATTCCAGCCAATGCCGAATCGATGTTGTCGTAGTTGTTGTAGTAATAATTGCCATTGAAGTTCGTGTATGAAACACCCACTGCAAGGCCGTAAGGCATGTTGAGCTTCAATCCGAAATCGATCGGGAATGCAAAGCCTGCAGCCATCGGGCGATCAGTGAGAAGTCCCATCAGGGTTGACATGTCGCCACCGCCAAGTGCATTCATCACTTCGGACGTACCTATTCCTCCTACGAGAATGGCATCCGGATTCTTCTCACTGGTGAACATCCTGTAGTTCACGTGGAAAGAAACACCTGCATCGAGCGAAAAGCCGTCAGCAATCTCAAAGCGATGTGCAGCGACCAGGAATGCACCAGCATCAGCGCGCATTGCAAACTGGGTATTGGGTGTGGAGAAGATATCAAAGCGAGTATTGACGCCAAAGCCCAAGGAACCGAATCCAAGGTTCAAGCCCGTTTCCACTGTCATGAAGTTCTTGAATCCCAAAGGAAGGTTATTTACAAACTCTGAAACAGCACCTTCCCAATCTCCAGAGAACAACATCTTGAAAGTATCCATGTTGTTGTTGATGTTGTATAGCGTTGCAGTCACGTACGGAACTGCGATGTGAACTTTCGATGCATAGGAAGCAGGGTTAACGTACGCTGTATCCAAAGACGCCGGGAGTGCAACGCCCGTGCCACCCATCGCTTGCGTCCTCGGATTGGTAGGAATGAACGGGTCGTTCATATACGTCGAGGCGGGAAGTGCGACTGCAAAGAGGGAGAATGAGACGAAAAACAACACAAGAACCGATAAAAACTTTTTCATCAAATCCCTCCTCAGTTACCAGATTGACTAGTCAGACTTGAGATCATATTCGAAATCATATTCGGCGCAAATATCGTGGTATCGAGTTTGTCGATAAGGCGCAATGAGGATACTGCATCGTTTAATACTGAAGAACTGCTGTCTTGAAGCATTTGCATTACATCTGCACCTTCCTTCAAGCTACCGTCCTGGTTGAGTACACCATCTGTTGTATCGGCAGCGACAGTAAGGATGTTGTTGAACACGACATCTGAAACAATTTGCATTGCAACTGCATCTGCCACAGTAAGTTTGCTTGAGTCATATTCATTGAAGATCGAACTCATATCAAAACCGGATGAAGAGCCTCCACTGCTTCCAGTGAACTTTTCCAATGCGCTTTTTACAAGGTCTACAGTATCGGTAACGGATTTCTTCAAAGCGCTATCATCGGAAAGTTTCTCGGAGAACGCTGCATTCATGTTCTTCAAATCCACATCACCGGCTGATGCGAGCGTCTCCTTGATCGCAGGATCGATCGGAGCAACGACGTTATTCAAAAGCTCACTTGCTTCTCCCAATTCAGGATCGTTTATTACTTTATTCAAGAAATTATTTACAGCCTCCTGTTCTTCCTCTGAGAGATCTGAATTCCCAGTTATGATATCGGAAACAGGTTTTGAAGGCTCATTACCTTCCGTCGGATTAGTGATGTTCGTCACCGTATCCTTTATCGCATTATTCACCTCTTCACTTCCCTGAGGTGTGATGAGCATGTTCCTCTGCAGTCCGGATAGATCGCAAGAGGAAAGTGCAAACAACAATAGTAATGATAAAAGTATTGCAACATATCTTGAATGGGGTTTATTTCTCATGACGGTTCTCTCTTTCTTTATATCTATAAGATCATATCACTATCAGGGTTACAGATTGTTCTGTACTTCTCATCTTTACGCTATTGATTATAAGGTCAAACACACGGCGGATTCAATAATGCGGCAGCGAAAATCCATATTGCACAAACCATTGGAAAAGGATTAGAATATCTAGCACATTGCGGCGGTAGTATAACGGTTATTACACGGGCTTCCCAAGCCTGATACGGGGGTTCGATTCCCCTCCGCCGCTTAAGCACCTCGAAAAGGGGTGCTTTTTTCTTCGCTTTCCAAATCAGGCTTCAGCACATGCTTCCTTTTTGCCAGTTCATATCTTATGGATGTGTAGCCGAATACTATATCATTCCTCAATCAGTACGAAGCTGATGATTTCCCTGCTTCTGAATTTATGAACAAAAGCGATACGTTCAATCCTTTTGGGGACGAAAAATTCAGGCAAGGCTTCAACAAAACCGATTCCATGTTTTCTTCTGTTCTGCATATCCCTTTCCTTGTCCCATTCGAATTCCTTATTCCCATATATATGTCAATCAAGAATTCGGGAAACAGCTGTTTCATTTGTCGTGGTCGACCTTTTCTATTGACCGGGAAAAAGTTGAGAGTATATATTTATTCCATATACTTAACGGCACAGATGTTGTGCAAAGGATTTTATTACTAGTGGACGATGGCCCTCAAGGTAAGTCGGAAAAGAAGACAAACGACGATGCGGACGTACCTTTAAAACGCCCGATGTACCTGAAACTCCTCCTATGAGGATGCGTACTTTCATGCGCTTTTATATCAAGGAGGATTAGAAAAAGAAATGGAAACGGTAGTATCAATACCGAAACAACTGGTAATCCAGGCAGTACTTATATTGTTAAACGCATTTTTCGCTGCGACGGAAATTGCGGTGATAAGCCTGAACTCAAACAAACTCAAGAAACAGGTCGAAGATGGTGACAAGGTTGCTCCACTGCTTTTGAAGCTCGTCGAGAATCCCTCAGCATTCCTTTCCACGATACAGATCGGAATTACGCTTGCCGGCTTCTTGGGATCAGCTTTCGCTGCAGATACCCTCGCCGGCGAACTGACGAAGGAACTGATGAAGGCGGACCTTCCGATCTCATACAGCGCGCTGAACACGATAAGCGTCGTACTCATTACGATAATCCTGTCGTTCTTCACCCTCATATTCGGAGAACTAGTCCCAAAGCGTATTGCACAGCAGAAGGCAGAGGTTGTAGCACGCTTTTCGGTAAAGACAGTGCATTGCCTTTCGATAGTTCTACGCCCTGCAATCTGGTTTCTTTCGGTATGCACGAACTGCGTACTTAAACTCTTCAGATTCCGTACCGACGGGGAAGATGAGCCTGTTACGGAAGATGAGATCAGGCTGATGGTGGACGCTGGAGGCGAGTCCGGATCGATCGAAGAGGACGAGAAGGAATGGATCCAGAACGTATTCGAGTTCAACGACACGTCTGTTGCAGACATCATGGTCAGGGCAAACGACGTTGATGCAATCGATGTGATGAGCAACAACGCGACAATTTTGAAGACAATCCAGGAGACAGGACGCTCAAGGTTCCCGGTTTACAGGGAAGACCTGAACGACGTGATCGGAATACTTACAGCCCGAGACTTTCTGATAAACCTCACAAATGACGACAGGAAAACGCTTGAAGAGATGCTCCGCCCTGCCTACATGGTTCCAGAGACGATACATGCAGACAAGCTTTTTTCGGACATGCAGAGAAAAAAGCAGCACATGGCGATCGTCATCGACGAATGGGGACAGACCAGCGGAATAATAACCCTTGAAGACCTTCTGGAGGAGATCGTAGGCAACATCTACGATGAAACGGACAGGGAGGAGGAAGAGGAACTGAAAAAGGTCGGGCCGAACGAATGGATCGCGAAAGGCACGCTCCCCGTGGAAGAATTGGAAGAAGCTTTGGATATGGACCTTCCGAATGAGGAATTGGAGTTCGATACCGTAGGAGGCATGGTGCTTTCATGCCTCAGCGAGATACCCGCGGACGGAAGCCAGCTTGACGTGGAAGTATTCGGACTGAAGATCCACGTGATGAAAATCGAAGACCGGAGAATCGTCGAGTGCAGGATCTCGAAGATCGAAAAGACTGATGAAGAGAGCAAGGAAAAGGAAGAAGAGAAGAAGGATTCCTGATTTCCCCTTTCCCGAATTCAATGGAGGTGGCCTTTGTCATCTCCCTTTTTTTGTATACATATGCAACTTACCAAGCTGATTCCACGAGAGATCATCAAAATAATTTTGACGATTTTTATTCAATTCGGTAAAATCTAATTGATGAATCAGGAGAAAATCATGAATATCAGATTCATCAAGGAAAAGATACTTTCAGATAGGGAATACATCTTTGCAAGAAAGTACGAGAAACGTGATTTTTCATTCAAGTAACTTCCTTCGATGGCAGTTGTAATAGTTGGAGCAAGAAGATCCGTAAAGACATCATGGCTTAGAAGCCACGCCAGAACGCTTATCGAAAAAGGACTTGCTAAAGAAAAGGTCTGCTATCTTAACTTTTTTGAGAGCGTGGAAGGGATTACGATCCCGCTCATCGAAAAAGCGTACTATGAGATGTACCCTGGGTTTCTGAATGATAATGATGTCTGGTTTCTTTTGGACGAGGTTCAGAATGTAGAAAACTGGGGGCCTGGTGTCTCAATTCTGATGGATAGGCATCCATGCCACGTAATAATCACGGGATCTTCTGCAAAATACCTATCTGTCGACATTGCAAACGAAATGAGGGGACGTGCCCGGGCATATTCTTTCTATCCGTTGTCATTTCCAGAGTTCGTCAGATTCACTGGAGTCTGTATAAATGATCATAATGGAATGTATACAATCCAAGAACAGAACATACTATCGAACATGTTCTCAAAATACCTTGGAAGGGGATCATACCCTGCACTCTCGTCTGTCGAAGAAGAAAGCCTCAAGAATATGGTACTCAACGACTACTTTGATCTAGCGTATTCAAGGGACATCGTGAACTACTCCATCCTTTGCTAATGCGTAGAGGATGGAGCTTCCGGCTTCATCGCAGAACGCTTCCATGCCTCATACGAGGTATCGAAGTCTGACTTCCGCTCCACCGGAGTACGCTTCTGTTCCG
>CALXOH010000032.1 GCA_944389975.1 uncultured Spirochaetaceae bacterium | reverse complement strand
CAGTATCCTCCCCAGCCGGTCTTCTTCTCCCGGGAAGGATATGAACCTCCTTCCGGTGACAGTACCGTCGGATCGGATGATCGAGCAGACGGCGGCATTGTTCACGCCGATATCCACCGCACATATCGTATATTCATCTTTCTTCTCAGAAAGCTCGGACTCTGTTTCGAATGCGAATGAAAGGCTGAACCTGCACCCATGCTTCCTCAGCACAGGGCATTTCGCTCCGTTGAGGCTGAATTCCTTCTCAATGTTCCTTACATCTGCTTCAGACAGTCTGAATTCATGACACTTCCAGTAGTTATCCTTCCAGAGCTTCAGCCGTGCCTTACAGGTCCCGTTATCTTCATCGAGAATGAACATATTGCCGCGGTAGAATGCAGGCATGGCATTTCTTCGCCTGTTCAGCCTCGGCTTCTTCCTTGATTTATCCGATGCCTCCCAGTCCGCAAGGTTCTTTCTGTAGAGCGCTACAGCCGCGACCGCGTCGAAGATGACGGAACGGCGGAGATAGGATGGGAGCTTCGGGAATCTGATATCGAAGGATGGATAGGCAGCTTCTCTTCTTGACGTGGAATGTACAAGCCTTTCAATTGCAGTCATCGCCTTCTGTGAGGCAAGACCGCGGATCTCGCTGTAATGCCCATCAGCCACATCGATGAGGAACGAGAGGGCTTCCTGATATATGGAGACAGTATCGAGGAAGGGCTCGTATGCATCTATGATCCTCGCTTCTCTTGATACCACTGTTCTCATGATTTTATTCCACCGTGTTGTATTGTATTATACCATAGCCTCCGGCTATATCCGCTATCACCATCTTTCAGAAGATGGAGTATGTGTGGATGAACTTATTGATCAAGTAGTGCTTCAAATTCCTCTAGGCGGGATTTGAAGTGCTCCACAGCCATCTTGACAGCTTCTCCCGTGGACATGTCCACCCCTGCCATTTTCAAAGATGACAGCGGGTAGCGCGATCCCCCGGACTTGAGGAACGAAAGGTACTCATTCCTCTCTTTCTCCCCGCCAGAGAGCACTCTTTTTGAGAGCGCGATCGCAGCAGAGATGCCTGATGCATACTTGTAGACGTAAAATGCCCTGTAGAAGTGCGGGATTCTGAGAGCTTCCAAGTCGCTGGTCTCTTCAAAGCCCACGTCAGGCCCGAAGTATTCCCTCAAGAGCTTCCCGTATACTTCCCTTATGTGTGCGATCGTGACGGGAATTCCATTCTCCGCATCTTCGTGCATCACAAGTTCATACTCTGCAAACATAGTCTGTCTGAATAGCGTTGCCACTATGTCGTCAAGCTCCTTTGAGATAAGGAATTTCCTCATCTCCTTGTCGCTTTCATTCTTCAAGAGGTACTCAGCCAGAAGCCTTTCGTTGAACGTAGATGCAACTTCAGCTTCGAAGATCGTATAGGAATAACTTAGGAACGGGTTGTTCCTGACGCTGTAGTAGGAGTGCATGCTGTGCCCCCCTTCGTGGATCAGGGTGAACACGCTTGATATCAAGCTGTCTTCGTAGTTTGTAAGTATGTACGGCTTTCCCTTGTATCCTCCGCTGCTGAACGCGCCGCTCTGCTTTCCTTTGTTCTCGTACTTGTCGACCCAGCGCCCGGTGGTAAGTCCCTCCACGAGCATCGATACGTATTCATCCCCCAATGGGCGTAGTGCATTCTGGATGATCTCCACCCCTTTCTGGTACGGGTAATTCCCTTCCTTGGACTTTGCAAGGGGCATGTATACGTCGTAGTGCTGGAGTTTATCCACACCAAGGACCCTTTTCTTCACTTCATAGAAGCGGTGTAGTATCGGGAATGCGTTGTGTATCTCCTTTATAAGGTTCCTGTAAAGCTTTTCCGGGATCCTGTCTGGTTCAAGCGCTCTCTCAAGCGAGCTTTTGTATCCCCGTGCCTTTGCCTTGAATATGTCGCTTTTCACAGATCCGGCATAGAGTTTTGCAATGACATGCTGGTGTTTTTCGTACTGGTCATAAAGCTTCTCATATGCTTCTTTTCTTATCGAGCGATCCTCATCCTTCAGAAATTTCTGGAAAGTTCCGTGCGTAAGCTTCTCTCCGCGTACTTCTCCGAAATCCATATCGATGTCGTTCAGATCCCCGAATGCATCATCGAATTGACCCGAAAGTGGAGCGTAGTAGCTTAAAAGCTTCTCTTCGTTCTCACCAAGTATGTGCTTCTTTTCAGATAGTATTCTCTCGACGTATGTCTTGAATGGTTTGAACTTCTTCTCTTTGATGTATTTTTTTATTTCCTTCTCATCAGCTTTCAATAGCTCCGGCTCGAAGTAGCTCAGTGCGCTTGAAAGCCTGTTTATCGCATCCTCTGCAAGGGCAAGCATCGTCTGGGCATCCCTGGCACTTCCGTCTGCCGCGTAGGTGAGGAATGCGTATGACGATACGCTCTCTGCCCTCTTGTATGCATCTTCGATGAAAGCGAGCATGGAGAAAAGCGAATCGGAGGATTCTGCTGCATGCCCTTTGAATTTCACTGCGTTTTTTGCATCTTTCGCTATTTTCTTCAGATCTTTTTCCCATGCATTCCTATCTTTGTATATGCTCGAAAGATCCCAAGTGTCCTCTATCTTTTGTTCGTCCCTTCTCATAACTCCTCCTCAAGCCTCTTGATGATTGCATTCATCATTCTTGCACTTTTCGCCCTGTGGGAATACATGTTCTTCTCATCCTCGGTCAGCTCTGCCATGCTTCTATTCAAATCCGAGAGGATGAATATAGGGTCGTATCCGAATCCGTTCTTTCCGCTTGGTGTATAAGAGAGGTATCCATCGACTTTCTCCGTCACGGAGTATTCCCTGTCCTCGTCGAATATGAAATAGAGCGATGATACGAAGTGTGCGCTTCTGTTTTCCTTCCCCTCCATCTCTTTCAGTAGCAATGCATTCCTTTCCCCGTCGGGGAGTTTCTCTCCATCTTTTTCCCCGTAGCGCGCCGAGTATATCCCGGGCCTTCCCGAGAGCGCATCAACAGAGAGCCCCGAGTCGTCTGAGAGGGTAGGGGCGTGTACTACATTCCAAAGTGCACGTGCCTTTATCTCTGCATTCTCGCTGAAGCTCGTGCCATCCTCTACCGGATCGAACTCCAGCCCTTCTTCCTTCGGCAGCACGATCCGGTGCCCTTTGAAAAGCTTTTCAATCTCTTTTTTCTTGTGTTCGTTTCCTGATGCAAAGTAAATCTTCATGAATTATCCCTGACGTCTACGAGACTTTCGCCTATATCCATCGCTTTCGTCCCGATCAGTATATCAGAATAGTTCAGATTGATTGAGGCGTATTTTTCATCCATTACGATGTTGATTCCGTACTTCGTGGACCAGAAGTAATGGCGCTTCCCGCTGTACGAATGCGAGAGCACTTCGCCCGATATCCCGATCGACGGGGAATAAAGCAAGAATGCTCCGTTCTTGTATTCGATCTGCGAAATAGTGTCATCCACGACGAGGATATAGCCTTTCCGTTCCTCATATGCCACATCCGTTTCTTTTATGCTCACGCATGATGCAAGGAGGATGAGAGCTAGTACGGAAAGGGTGTATCTCATGAAATCTACTTTAAGATCTTTCACCATCCAAGAACAATATCGTGTTGCTCAATTCCCTCAAGAGTTCCCTTATCGTCCGGATATGCAGGCTTACAAGCGCAGGCGATATCCCGAGTATCTTTGCTATCTCCCTTTGCGAAAGCCCTTTCTGGGCCTCCCTGATCTGCATGTTCCTCTTCTCAAATGCACTCCTGAGCTTCTCATAGGAACTTATGATCTCTTTCTTCTCGTCATCATCCTCGCATCTCATGTAGGACTCTTCCAACCTCAAGAGAAGGCGATAGTGCCTGTTTCTTACCGCTTTGTTTCTCTCCTCTCCCTCTTTCTTGTCGCCCTTCTCCTCTTCCTTGAGCTCGAAAAAGCGTACGAATAGTTCAGGAATCGTTTGATATACCGCAGCAAGGTGTTCAGCCATCGATGAGTAATCACCGGTCGGAATGTTCAAAAGCATTGCAAGGAACTGCCGTCTCTTTCTTTTCTCCGTAAGCTTTGACTTCAGGATGATCTCCTTCTCGTTCAAGACGATCTGGGATTCGACGACAGGGGAGTCGACTATGCACTTTATAACCTCCCTCAGCGTCATGCTTCCGAAATCCTCGGTTGAAATCTTCCTACCGACATACTCAAAATCCGGTTCCATAAGCGTCATCTCCTCTTTATCGATAAGGTTTTCCCTGCCTTCTTCCTCGGAAAGCCTCTCTTGTTCCTCTTTCTTGAGCTTTTCGCGCATCGTGAATGTAAAACATCTCTTTCGTAACACTTGCGAGATGTATTCATCGTACCTGAGTCTTGAGACGGTATATGCCGTGAGTATCTTCTCCGCATTACACCGTTGTTCGAGGAAAAAGCTGGCAAGATCCTCTTCCTTGAGGTAATTCCTTTCCAAGGGAATCAGATAAATCAATGTTTCGGTAAGACTTATCAGTATCCTTCTTTCCCGTTCCTTCTCCGTACCATCT
This sequence comes from uncultured Spirochaetaceae bacterium, assembly GCA_944389975.1. Classification (GTDB taxonomy): domain Bacteria; phylum Spirochaetota; class Spirochaetia; order Sphaerochaetales; family Sphaerochaetaceae; genus Ornithospirochaeta. The sequence goes on along the minus strand of CALXOH010000032.1, from coordinate 15,461 downwards.
GACATCTGATTGAATTTGATTACACGATCAGACAATTTGGCAAAATCCCATTTCTGCGATAAATACCACACATTCTCCTCCTTTTCTGCAGGAGGGAAAATCACACCCCGTTTGACGTGGTAATAGAATACCGCTTTTCTCCGAAAGTTAAAGGAAAATAAAGGGCTCTGATGCAAAATTTTTAGTTTTAAATATTTAAACGCATGATTTTTTTGCTTTTGTTATCTTTTGGGAAAAGAAAAATGGCCGTTTCCGGCCACTTTCATAGACTGGAAAAGAGCTTCAGAAGCATCGTTTTGGCTTCTTCCATCCCGATTCCGTGTACTGTCGCACCCGATGCCAGTGCGTGCCCCCCGCCTCCGATCGAGCTTGCAATTTCGCCGACATCGACGTTTGCGCTCTCTTTTGCGCGGAATCCGAACTCGATCCCGTCTTCTTTCTCTTTCAAGAGTGCTGCGACTTTAACACCCTCGACTTGCAACAGGTTCGGATAGATCATGAAGCTAGGTCGTTCGAACGTATCGTTTTCAACTGGTTCGTAGCAGACAAGAAGCTTTCCATCGTAGAACGAGTCGGTCTTTGAAAGCAGGGCTGCGATCTTCTTCACATCGGAAAGCTTCCTTCCGTCCTGGATGTAGTCGAAGATCCTGTACGGCGAGATGCCGGTGGATACGAATTTCGTTACTTTCTCCAAGGATGGCCCTGCCTGTTCTGATGATAGGAAGTGGAAGAACCCGCTGTCTGTGAGAAAGCCGATGAAAAGATATTCAGCGATCTTTTTTGTCAATTCCACACCCAGCGCTTCCCTCACGGAGTCGACAAGGAGGGTAGTGGACGGGCTTTGGGAAACTATGTACGTCAGTTCCTCTTTGTAGAATGGAACTCCCGAGGAGTGGTGGTCTATTACTATCGTCTCCTTTCCAGAAAGGTTTTCGAAGACTTTCCCAGCCCTGTCTTTTGTAGAAGAGTCAAGTACGATGACAACCTCTATCTCTTCTTTCTCTTTCCCGACGGTTTGGGAGAATAGATATTGCTTGTCCAAGGTTTCCTTGCTTAAAAACGGGCCGTCGTTGTATAAGTATGCTTTCTTACCCAAGAGAGCAAGTATTTCGCTCATTGCAAGGGATGAGTAGATCGCATCGGCATCTGGCTTTACATGCGACACGATGCCGAATACGTCGTTATTCATTATAGTGCCGACAAGTTCGTCAGACACTTTCGGGAAGAAGTTCCTGTTCTTTTCCATCGATCCAGATGACAGGCTTTTTGCCCGACGTCACGCACTCCCTTCCGATCGTGACTTTTGTTACTCCCTTCATGCTTGGAAGGTCATAAGAGATATCGAGCATGAGGTTCTCTACGATGCTCCTTAATCCCCTTGCTCCCGTTTTCTGGCTGTAGGCCTTCTCTGCAATCGCGTCGATCGCTCCATCCTCGAACTCCAAATCGATTCCATCGAGCTTCAGCGACACTTGATATTGCCTTATGATGGAGTTCTTCGGCTCTACGAGGATTCTCTTGAGATCTGCAAGTGTCAAATCGTCAAGCGTGACGTGTATCGGAAGTCGTCCGATGAATTCCGGGATGAGCCCGAATTTGACCAAATCATCAGGGTGAAGCTGGGAATAGATGTCACGAAGAGTCTTCGTGCTCTTTTTCTCTACGCTCGCACCGAATCCCAACGATGAGGTTGCAGTTCTTCTCTCGATGATCTTGTCAAGACCGACGAACGCACCGCCGCAGATGAACAGGATGTTCTTCGTATCGATCTTCAGCATCTCTTGGTTTGGGTGCTTCCTTCCGCCCTGTGGGGGAACTGATGCAACCGTGCCTTCGATTATCTTCAAAAGCGCCTGCTGTACACCCTCTCCTGATACATCGCGCGTTATCGAGACGTTTTCCCCTTTCTTGGCTATCTTGTCTATCTCGTCGACGAATACTATTCCGTTCTCAGCTTTTGCAATATCAAAGTCAGCAGCTTCGATAAGCTTCAAAAGGATGTTCTCAACATCCTCTCCGACGTAACCTGCTTCTGTCAGGGTAGTGGCATCGGCGATTGCGAACGGTACGTCGAGTTTCTTGGCAAGCGTTCTTGCAAGTAGTGTCTTTCCCGTTCCGGTCGGACCAATAAGGAGAATGTTCGACTTGTCAAGCTCGACACCTTCCTCCTGGATCTTGTCCTGGTTCATAACCCTCTTGTAGTGGTTGTAGACAGCAACGGAGAGAACCCTCTTCGCGTTGTCCTGCCCGATCACATACTCGTCAAGATAGTCTTTGATCTCTTTCGGAGTCGGTATCTCCTTCAGTCCGCTTTCCCCGTTTCCTTTGCCGCCTGAGGCATCGTTACGTTTGTAGATGTCAAGGCATGCATTGACGCAGTTGCGACAGATCGAAACTCCGCTGGCTGAGATAAGCGGACCGACTTCATCCTGACTTCTGCCACAGAAAGAACAATATTTACCTCTTCCCATCATCTCGTTTCCACCTTGTCTACAATACCGTATGAGAGCGCTTCCCCGGCGTCCATGTAACAATCCCTTCCGATGTCTTTCAAAACTTCATCGAGGCTCTTACCCGTGTGGCGTGATAGTATTTCGCTGGTGACTTTCTTGATCCTTTGCAGTTCCCTGTTCTGGACTATTATGTCGCTTGCCTGCCCCGATGCACCTCCGTATGGCTGATGGATCATGACCCTTGCGTGTGGAAGTATGCTTCTTTTTCCTTTCTCGCCTGCGGCAAGCAGAAGCGCTGCCATCGAACATGCCTGCCCCATGCAGATCGTGCGTACCGGGGATGTCACGTACATCATCGTATCGTAGATTGCAAGCCCGGCAGTCACGCTTCCCCCCGGGCTGTTTATGTACATGTTTATGTCCTTTTCTGGATTTTCAGCTTCCAGGAAGAGAAGCTGGGCAACGACCAGATCTGCTGTCTGGTCGTTTATCTCCCCGTCCACGAATATGATCCTGTCCTTCAGCAGACGGGAAAAGATATCATACTGTCTTTCGCCGGTCCCCGACTGTTCCACGACGTAGGGGACGAGCGAATGCAACTTGATGTTGTCCAATAGATTCTCCTTGAAAGGGATCACACCCTTTCCATGAATTCCTTATAGCTCTTTTTTTCCTTAGTGATGAAGTTGTTGTTCTCAAGGAGGAAAGGAACGACCTTTGCAAACTGCATTTCGTCTTTGATCATTCCCTTGTAGTACTCGAGTGAGCTCTCATCCTGGATGTTCTTAAGCCTCTCGTCGCAAGCCTTCTTGAATTCCTCTTCATCGATCGGAAAATCTTCCTTCTTCTTGATCTCCTCGAGGATAAGCTGCTGGCGGACGTTCTTCTCTGCATCAGGCCTCCAGGATTCGATGATCGATTCCTTCGTCTGATCCTGCATCTTCATGAACTTCTCGAACACTTCCTCGTCAAGTCCGCTCTGGCGTACGAAGCGCTTCCATGAGCTTTCGAGCTCGACTTCCACCATGCTCTTCGGAAGGTCGAACTTCGTCTCCTTCTCCAAGATGGCAAGAAGCGCCTCCACCTTGTCTGACTTGAGGTACTCCTCAGCGTCTTTCTCAAGCTTTTCCCTCGTTCCTTTCTTGAGATCCTCGACAGTCTTGTACTCTTCCTTCACATCCTGTGCAAACTCATCATCGAGGGCAGGGAGTTCCTTGACTTTGACTTCGTCGATCTTCACTTTGATCTTCTTGCTTTCGTTCGGGAATGCAGTGTCATCCTCTGCATACTTCTTTTCGATCGTCTTCTCCTCGCCCTTGTTCATCCCTACGATGTTGTCATCGAGCTTGTAGAGGTTGTAGCCTGAGCCGACTGTGAATGTGAAGCCCGACCTCTTAGTGGATTCGACTTCGTTTCCATCTCCGTCGATTTCAACGTAATCGACTGTGACGATGTCGTTTTTCGCAACGCTTCCATCCTTTGTTTTGACGATCGCGTTCTGGTCGAGGAGCTTGTCGATCTCCTTCTGGACGTCCTCATCCGATATCTCGTAGCCGGAAACCTCGACGTCGCGTCCCTTGTAGTTCTCGACTGCGATTGACGGGTATACGTCGTATGTCACTGAGAATGTGAGATCCTCGCCCTTCTTGAACGGCAGAAGCTTCTCTTCGTCTTGCAATACCGGAGTGGAGTAGGCAAGGGGTTTCTCGTTGTCCTGGAGAGTCTCAATCACTTCATGCAGATGTTTCTCAAGCTCTTCAAACGTGCTCTCTTCGTAAATCATATCACCGTACTTGCGTTCGATGAGGCTCAGCGGAGCCTTTCCCTTCCTGAATCCATCCATCAGGATATCCTTCTGGTACTTTGCCAGCTTCTTCTGATATGCATCCGCAATGGACTGAGCGTCCACTTTGATCGTAAGCAAAGCCTGGGAGTTCTCGAGGTTCTTTATACTCTTTTCGACAACCATATAGCCCTTCCTTAATAAATATTTGTTATCTTTTTTCAGTCTCAGTTTTATGAATATAATGCAAAAGGGCGCTGTTGTCATCACCCCCGTTTTGTCGGAATCGACCGGAAGAGTTAAAAACTTACGAATATTTTCCCGCTATGACACTATGCGTCATACATGATCAGCTATATATATTGGCATGAAACGCAATGAAACTGAAGCAAAAGAGGGAATCGTCGATCTCGTGATGGATGCACGTGGTGGTAATGGCTATGCAATGGAGGAGCTTTGCAAGCGTTATGCCGGCCTTGCTGAAAAGACAGCAACCGAATTCTTGAAGAAGATAGCATACTCGCCGTCGGTTACGCTTGACGACTTGGTACAGGAAGCTTACATAGGCTTGATCGAAGCGGTGGACAAGTTCGATCCGGAGAAGGGGAGTGCGTATAGCGAGTATTTCAAGTACGGAATGGAGATCGCGATCAGGAGGTACCTGACCCTCTCTGCACGCTTGGTGAGGATTCCGAAGCACATGCTCGAGAAGATAAGGAAAGTGGAGAAGGCGATTCTGATGCTCTCTTCCGAAGACGAAGATGTGGATTTGCCGGCTATAGCGGAATACACCGGCTTTTCGCAAAAGGTTGTCAAGAATGCGATGGAAGTGCGGCTTGGACAAGTGCCGCTTTCGTTGGATGGCTCCCAATGTGACGATGATGCGAGCTATGTCGATTTCGTCCTCAACGAAGAGTTTGAGAGCAAGATGGAGATGACGTGGGACCTCGAAACGCTCTACCTTGCACTTGAGAAACTATCAGATGACGAGAGGGCGCTCATATTCTCTTTGTACGGGATGAACGGAGTGCCGAAGATGACTCTGTCCGAAGTATCGACTGCACTCTCAATATCCCGCTCAAGCGTAAGCAACAAGCTCCGGAAGATCAAAGACGAGATCAGGAAGAGCTTTGTCGCTTGATCAAAGGTCGTCGACCAGCGCAGTCGACTTCGCGTAAGCTGTGCTCCTCGCTTCGAAGAAGTCGGTCTTGACCATGTTTGCGTTCGAGTATTGGGATACCCATTCCATATCCTCAGGCTCCTTCTCATATCCCGGGTAGAGCGCATCGTAGCCGAGGCTCGTCCAGCGAAGGTTGCCGAGGTAGAGGATGTAGTCCCTGACCATCTTCTCAGTCAGTCCGGGGATGTCGTTGCCAATCGCGTAGCATCCCCATTCGATCTCCTGACGGACGCCTTCCTGCATCATCTCTTTGTAGATTTCAACTTTATCCGGGGTGAAGAGGTCGGGCTCCTCCTTCTTCAGTTCGAGTATGATGCTCCTGAAAAGCCAGAGGTGTGTGTTCTCATCCCTGTTTATGTACCTTATCTCCTGGGCCGATCCCGGCATCTTACCGTTTCTTGAGAGGTTGTAGAAGAACATGAAGCCCGAGTAGAAGTAGATTCCTTCCAGGATGTAGTTTGCGATCATCACCTTCATCAGGTGGAAAGTATCCCTGTGTTCCAGAAAGTCGTTGTAGCAGTCTCCGATGAACGTGTTTCTCCTTAGTAGGTGTTCGTCGCTCTTCCACTGGTAGAGTATCTCATCGCGCTCGTTCGGGCTGCATATCGTATCGAGCATGTACGAATAGGCCTGGGAATGTATGCACTCCTGGTATGTCTGGATGTGCAGGCAGAGGTTTACTTCGTTTGCCGTTATGTACTCTCCGACGTTGGGGAGGTTCGCAGTCTGGAGAGAGTCGAGGAAGACTAGGAATGAAAGTATCTTGTCATACCCCCTTTTCTCGCTCTTCGAGAGTTTCTGGTAGTCCTTCAGATCCTGGTTGAGGTTTATCTCCTCTGGAATCCAGAAATTGTTCATCGCCTGCCTGTACCAAGAGGAAACCCACTGGTATTTGAGGTTGTTGAAATCGTTGAGGTTCGTCGTGTTCCCTCCGATCATCCTTCTTTTCCTTATTTCCACATCGCCGTTCGGATTGAAAAGTTTTTTCTCTCTCAGTTCTGTCATTTTTTTCTCCTCCGTCATGACGAACACGATTCGCACTCGTCGACTTCAAGTGATTTGCTTCTGATGTAATATATCGTCTTTACTCCGAGTTCCCATGCGAGGATGTACAGCTCGAGCACCTGGCGCATGGTATAGTCATTCGTGATATACAAGTTCATCGACTGGGCCTGGTCTATGTGTCTTTGCCTTGCCGCGGCCGCTTTTATCGACCACTTCTGGTCTATTTCATGTGCGTTCTTGTAGTACCACCACGTCTTCTCCGAAAGTTCCGGTGCTATCCGTGGAAGCATCGCACCCTTCTTCTCTTCGTAGAAGAACCTCTTCATCACCGGGTCCACACCTGCGCTTGTCCCTGCGATTATGCTCGTGCTGCTTGTGGGGGCAATGGCAAGGAGGTATCCGTTCCTGATTCCCGTCTCTTTTATTTTTCTTTTCAGGTCGTTCCATCTCGGGCTCTCGTAATTTCTTTTTTCAAAAAAACTTCCGTTCTCCCAATCCGAACCCGGGAAGAGTTCGTACCTTTCCTTTTCGATCGCAAGATCGGCTGAGGCTTCGATTGCAAAGTATGAGATGTCTTCAAAGAGTGCATCAACGAAATCGACGTGTTCCCGGCTTTCCCATTTGATTGCATTCTTTGCAAGCATGTGGTGGTAGCCGGATATCCCGAGGCCTATCGCCCTATAGCGCTTTGTTGTGTATTTTGCGTACTCGAGGGGATAGAAGTTGAGGTCGATTACATTGTCAAGCGCCCTTGTCACGCTTCTTACAACGTGCCTTAGGTGTGCTTTGTCACCGGTGTCGATGTTTCCGAGGGAAAGGGATGCGAGGTTGCATACCACGAAATCCCCGGGCCTTGTAGTCGTAACCATCACAGTATCCCCGTCTACGGTTTTCGTCTCGATCGATACTTCCTCTATCTGGGACATGTTCTGGGCAATCTCCGTGCATAGGTTGGATGAGTAGATCATGCCCATGTGCCCGTTCGGGTTCATCCTGTTGACAGCATCCCTGTTGAAAGTGAATGGCGTTCCGGTCTCCACTGCGGATTTCAATACGAGTCTGATGATCTCCTTGACACTCATCACCCGCTTCTGGATCCTCTTGTCGTTCACGCACTCAAGGTATTTCCTTTCCCATTCCTCTCCGTAGAAGTCCTCAAGGTGGTAACCCTTGATGCTCCAGATCTGATGGGGGCACATCATGTACCAAGGTGCATCTATATCTCCTTTTGCAAGGTGCCAGAAGTAATCCGGATAGCATACTGCGGGAAATACGTCATGGGCCTTCATCCTGTCATCCCCGTTGTTGGTCCTGAGGTTCAGGAATTCAGGAAGGTCCTTGTGCCATACGTCGAGGTAGACGGCAACGGCCCCGCTCCTGACTCCCAGCTGGTCGACTGCAACTGCTGTGTCGTTTACGAGCCTTATCCACCTGATCACGCCCCCTGCTGCCCCTTCAAACCCGCGTATTGCAGATCCGTTCGCCCTTACTTTTCCGAAATACATTCCCATTCCACCGCCGAATTTCGATACTTTGGCAAAGTTGTCTATGCTTCTGTAGATGCCGTTCAAACTGTCAGGGACTGTATCTATGAAGCAGCTTGAAAGCTGGTGGTATGGCTTACGTGCGTTTGCCATTGTCGGGGTTGCCATCGTAACTTCCATTTTCGAAAGCATGTCGTAGAAATCCTTTACGAATTCCATCCTCTTCTCTTTCTTCTCATTCATCGCCAGGTGGAGTGCGATCCCGAGGAACATCTCCTCCGGGCTTTCGAGTGCTACGTGGTTGTGGCTTCTGATGATGTATCGCTTCAAGAGTAGGTCGAGGCCGGAGTAGGTGAACTTGTCGAGTCTCGAGTCGTCGATGAACTTTTCCGCCTCTTCGATCTCCTTTTTCCCGTAGCTTTGAAGTATGTAAGCTCCATATAAGCCTTCGTCGGTAAGATACCTCAATTTTTCGTAGAGGCCAGAGATGTTCAGCTCTTCTTCCGTCTTGTTCAACTCCTTTGAGAAGGAGTAGGCGAGGAACCTTGCTGCTATGTAATCCCATTTCGGGCTTTCCGGCCTTGTGAGTTCCACTGCGGCTTTCGTGATGGCATCAAGCTTTTCATCAATGCCCATTTCTTCTTTTACAAAGGATTCATATTTCTCTTTGAGCGTATTGAGCGAGTATTTCTCTTCCAGATAATCCTTTTGGATTTTTACAAGAACCTCTTCGATTCCTTCGTCGCCGAGTGCTTTTATAAGAGCTTTTCGCTCTTCGCGTAGCTTCGACCTTTTGCTTCTGAAAAGTATGTATGCCTTTGCCTCCTGATAAAAGCCGTTCTCCATCAAGGTCTCTTCAACCTTGTCTTGGACATACTCGACTTCAAGCCTGCCGTCGTTTATTACCTTTTCCTCGACGATACGGGCCAATCTTGAGAGCTCTTCTTCCCCGATTGCGCGCTTCGTGCTTTCGAATGCCTTTCCGATCGCCCTTTCGATCTTCTTCCTGTCGTAGGTCTCGCTGTTTCCGTTTCGCTTGATGATTTCCATGGAGGCAATGTTACTGGAAATGGCGGGGGAGGAAAAGCCTTTAACCGATAAATTCAAGAAACACTTTCTTCCGAAGAAAACTGCTGCGTATACCAGTGTTGGATTTTCTGTGATAGTTTGGTTGACGGATAATTCGACAGGATTATCGATAGGAGATTGAGGGATGAAAATCACACGAACAACAATGGAATTGGATGTTTTATTCTCTGACAAGGAGATGCAAGAACGGTATTTCACGAATGCGTACTGGCTTCCAACTCTTCCCGACGCGGAAGGTATTTATGAAAGGTATCTGAAAACAATCGAGAAAAGCCGGGAGTGGAAAGGTGAGGAGTACGGGCATCTGGTGATAGCTTCTGAAAGACTGAAAACGATCGATGGCGAAATGCTTCTTTTCTCATTTCCCGTGGAGGAACTGTACGAGATCGCCATTGTCTCGAGGGAAGGATCCCTCGATTCTTTCCAAATCCAAAGTGTGGCGAATGGTACGCTGGTAAGTGGATATCGCGAACTTACGATTTCTGAAACAGGGCGGGCGTTGACCCGCATTGGCTATTTCAATCCGAAAAGGTGTGAATACAGTATTGAATACTAACTGTATACATATCAAAATTATATAATAAATATATCATACATGATGTTGTTCACAGTCAAATTCATTTGATATCTCGAGTGAAACAGACAATTATTCGCAAGTGGAGGCTACCCTGAATTGCATCATCACCGTGAACCGGATCATCTTCATACCGGCTGTGCATGACAACAAGACATATTCGGAACTTTCATTACCTTAATCAATAGAGCAGAGTGATCACTTCATCCACATATAAGGAATAGGATGCCTATGGGGTTGTCTTGCAGGATCTTGATGATTCCTTGAAAAGCTTGTTGTTCTCCTGTAGTTCTGAAAACAGCACAGGGGAATACCAGTTCACGTCCACACCTGCATTCAGAAGAAACGGATTTTCCCTGATGAACGGCCATGCCGATTCTTCCCTGTTGTTGTGTATATGACCGAAGATGCAATACCCGCCCTGATGCATATGTGGCCATGAAAGCAGAGGGTAGTGGCAAAGAGTCAGTTCCATCCCGTTCATCTTGAGTTCGATCATTTTCTCGACCTCTACTAAATACTTTCCTGCATCGATGTCTTTCAGCCAGCCATCATGATTTCCAATTATAAGATGTTTTCTTCCTTTCAGTTCGCCCAGTACATTTTCAGGTTTCTTCTTGCTCTTATGCATGAGGTCTCCAAGGATGTACACGTCATCCCTATCTGTTATTCTGCTATTCCAGTTCCGGATAAGAACCTCATCCATTTCGGAAACCGAAGTGAAAGGCCTATTGCAAAACCTGATGATTCCCTCATGCCCCAAGTGCAGATCCGCTGTAAAGTAAGTCATACTGACATTATAAGTTACTTCCATAGTTTCTTTACCATCAAAGTGATTCTGGTGCTGATCCAGCCTCCTGTTGGAGATGTCAAAATCAAAAACTTCAGGAAATAATTCATTAAACGCATCCCGTTCTCCTTCAGATATATCCCTTCATAGCAAGGAATTACAAGGAAAAAGATGCCGAATAGGTGCCCATTTTTGGTGCCCACTTAGGTAAAATCAAAAGTCTTCGAAAATAAAAAGGGTATCTAATTGCTTATATAGCAAGAAGATACCCAAAGAGCGAAAGACGGGACTTGAACCCGCGACATCCACCTTGGCAAACTGGATGGTATTTGTTTAAGACTCCTTATGAAATCTTAACAAACCTTATCTGACACAAAGACTTACTGAAAGCAAATCCTTGATAAACCTTAATCGGTTTTAATCCTTCTTATTGCTTTTTTTCTGCCCATTTTATCTGCCCACTGTGAAACAGTCAACGTATTTGAAGAAAGATGGGCTGGCTACCAGAAGTGACTTAATACTTATTGCTCTTTATTGAATTACAGTGTTTGCATAACATCTGACAGTTGTCTATAACCGTCTTTCCTCCCTTAGACCATGGGATGATATGATCGCCTTCCATTTGATCAAACGGAAAATCCTTATGACATACAGCGCATTTTCCTTCTTGGTTTGTGTAAACAGTCATTTTATCATCTTCATCAAAACTACGAAGATGCAAATGGCGACCCGCATATATGTCAGTTTCTCGACTAAGTAGAAACTCATATATACCTTTTTTCTTAGTTACTTCTTTGTCCTTATGTAACTTGGCAACTTCTGCATCAATCTGCGAAGAATTATACTTGTTGTTTGAATAGATGTTGTATAAATGGCACCAGTCTAATCCTTTCATGTCTGCATAATATGTAGGAAATGTCTTCTGCACCCAGTGAATAACGTCTTGAAAATACTGCCAAAGCTCGTCTGCATCAGTATCGCTCTTGTGCGCTGCCATGTAATCAGTGATGTCTTTGAGCCCTTGAGCTTCAATAATCCCTTTCAATGCCTTTTCTAATAATTCCTGTCTATTGGGGTCACCTACTATGTATCGTTCAGCTAAGTGCTTTGCTGCGCATGTACGTTTCGAAAAATGGAATTTTGCATCAGCCAACCAGGGACCTGTATAGGATATATTACGTAATTCTTGGTCTGTAAGCTTCTCTCCTGCAATATTCACAGTTTCAAACCATGCGAGCTTTTCTGATTCAGTTCCTTCGCATACATATACCATGAGCTCATAGTTAACTAGTTTATCGTAAACATCTTCAGGTAATACATCATGATAATATGTTTTGCCTTCAACTTTTATTGTAAAGCGATGATCAAGAAATCTCATGAGAGACAATGTTCGCTGTTGTCCATCCATGACTTCATATTCATCATCACCAGTTTTTGCCCAATACATAATGTTCAGTGGATATTGCTTTATGGCTGTTTGTATAACAGCTTCTGCTTGAACATCATTATAAACAAACTCTCTTTGATAGGGAGGTCGGATGGAGAGTTTCCCTCCATATGCAAAAACTCCATCGTCCCCTTTGTCTATATATCCAGAAAAAACATCACAAACCTTAATTCTCCTCAACTCAATATTCATGTCTTACCTCCTCGTCGTTTAATGAAAACACGAGCGTATGTTTGAATGAATCTTTTTCCATCCACTTCGTAAAAGGTTTTTGTTCCAGCAGGAACGGTATCAATCTTTAATGCTGGACCATCATTTAACTTTGACACCATTGTTCGTTTTCCATTTCCATCAATTTGAATTTGCATGCCATAAGTTTTTGATGCACCTCCAAACCATGTTTTAGAGATTCCTATTATCTCGAACTGATCAGGATTATACTTGTCCAGAAAGGTAATTGGGACTCCCATGACACCATTACACCTTTCTGACAATAAAAAGTCGCTTGTAGCGTCGTTCACCATCAACGAGTGGCTGAGCGACTCCGCTTGCTTCATTCCAGAGTCCTGCAGAGAATCCTCTTCCTTCACTTTCTGTTGTGCCAAGGATTCTGAACTGGTCAGGATTGTATTTGTCGAGGAAGGTAATTGGGACTCCCATGACACCATTACACCTTCCGCCTGATGACAATTCGGTCGTACAGGCGTTTGTACATGACCTGTCTGTCTGTCTGTCTGTCTGTCTGTCTGTCTGTCTGTCTGTCTGTCTGTCTGTCTGTCAAGAATTGTGTTGGAATTCCTTATTTTGTCAAGAGATATATAGAATCTTGGCCCTCCTTTTTCAAAACTTCCTTCTGGTGCAATCTCAGACATCGGACGGCCCATTTCACGACTAGAACCAATGATCTCAAACTGTTCTGGATTATGTTTGTCAATATACGTAATTGGGACACCCATATTCTCAAAATAGTCACATGGTATGTCTGATGTTTTATCAACGTTGATTGCATCGTAATTGTCGAACTTGGGATATTCATCCTCATGCCCATAATATCTCTTATAAAGGTCGAGCTCCACGTGGCGTTGTGGATAGTCTATATTGGTATACCATCTAACACCTTTCACCCTGATATATCTTCTTCCATCGTCATCCACACCACATGTAGAAGCATTTAGAGGGTAATCTTCTGGTACATAAAATTTTCTGTCACCACTGTGAATACTTGCTCCCAGCCAGAGAAGATTATCCTTGATTAACGGGAATATCTCTTTGTATGTTATAGCATTGACATTTCCAATAATGAGAAACTTCTTATTGTACTCCATTAATTGAGAAACGTATTCTCTGAATAAACTGAAAGGAGGATTTGTAACGATGATATCAGCTTGTTTTAAATAATCAATGCATTCTGCAGAACGAAAATCCCCATTCCCCTTTAATTTCTTCACTCCACGTTTGTCCGATGTAAGCAATTGGTCTATATCATCATCAGAAACACCACGCCCATTCGCCATGGGAACTTCAGAAATATCAAAGACATAAGCATTTTCCTTAGCGATAGGTTCATCCAAATCATCAAACAAAGTAAGTTGCCCTTCTCCTAAAATAGGTGAAGAGCTATAGGAAGTACAAATTAATCTTTTTAAGCCAAGATAATTGAAGTTTCGAAGGAAAAACTTGCAAAAATTGCTTTCATAAGGGTCATCACAATTACAAAGTACAGTTTGTCCTCTAAACTTATCCTCATAGTAGTTCAGCTCTTTCTGAATATCTTCATACGTTGTATAGAATTCGTCTTTCTTTGCATTTTTAGCATTAGATAGTCCCGCGTTTTTTGGCATCTCCTTTTACTCCAAACGGCTTTTGCATACAGTCATATATCGGTCAAATTTTTTGAAAATTTTATCACATTTTGAATGTCCATGTAAAACAAAATACACTACAATTTGTTGTCTTTGGGGAATCTCAAAAAAGATGGAGTGAATGATGATTAGTCAAAAATCACTCCATCTTCTACCAAAAAGGATTAGATCAAGAGACCAATACAAACTGCTGATATGATAAGCCCATAGACTCCGCAAAGCCAGGTGAGGATTCTGCTCTTTCTAAGAGCATGACGGAGATCCTCGAAGTCGGGTTCAAGCTCCTCCTCCATGCGTGCTCTGCCAGCGCTGAGTCCCTCTTTGTAGCCTTCACGATAATTCTGTACCTGGAAGCTGTCCTTCTCGTTTCTGTAGGCGATGATACTCTTACGGTATTCGAGGAAGTCCTCCTGAAGCTTCTTGCGGTACTTGTCGAGAAGTGCACACATCTTCTCGAAGACCTCCTCCCGCTGTGCCATCTGGAGCAACGCCGATTTCGGATTGAGCTTCCCGTTCTCCGTGATCTCCGCATGTTCCTTCTTGTAACCGGACTCAAGGGCAAGCTCGGCTTCCATGAGCTCCTTCACGCTCTTCAGCTTCTGGGGCTTGTCACCGACCTTCGTCTCCTCGTCATGCTCCCTGAGCCTCGTGTCGCGAGGGTCTTCATAAGATGTCCTCTTCCTGCTTCTTCCATCGTCAAACCTGTCCATCGTAATTCCTCCTATCTGGTTCTGACTGACCTTGTACGTGAGCCAAGGTTCTTCTCGTATCCAATCGATATCTCGGTGATTGAAGGCAGCCTCCTGCTGAGAGCGCTGTAGCTGTACTTCGAACCGAGCTTCGATCCCTTCACTGAAAAGCCGTCACGGCTGAAGCTGATTCCGGATATGCGACCAGCCTTGGAACCGTTGAGCCTGACCTCGATGCCGACATCGCCAAGCCGGATTGTGAACTCCTCCATCGATGCAGACCTTGCGAGGGCCTTGTCCACCTGGATTCTTATGAGCTGCTTGTCGCTCAGTTTCTGTGTCCGTTCAATCATCCTCCGTTCTCCTCTTGTCAGTCCGTTCCTGTCCTTCCCGAGTCCTTTTGTGCGGGTAAGCCCGAACTCCTCCTCGATCTCCTGCGTCGCCTGTATCGCCTTCAGCATCTCGAACTGTCCGAGATACAGCCTGCCGCTGAGCGACACACGGGACATGCAGATATGCACATGGTCATGTGGCGTGTCGTTGTGCCTGTAGGCGATCCAAGGCGTGTCAGGAGGTATTTCCATCTTTCTCAGAAAGGCCTCTATCACATCCATCCACTGGGCGCTCGTCAGACGCTCACCAGACGGCTGGGAGAGCGATATGTGATAGACCGGCCTGTCCACCTTGCGCACCTTCTGGGGCACGAGGAGGGCCTTCACGATGTCGTCAACAGACGACTCCTCGATGGTTCCTCCGATGTACTCGGCATGTTTCCTGCCAGCGTCTTTCCTCCCGATATCGGCTCCATACTGGACAAGCGGCTTGTAGACATCGCCTCTCGTGATGTTCGCCTTCATGGCTCATCCTCCTACCAGCTGCGCCCTTACATCGTGGAGAAGGCGTCTGGTCTCCTCGATCGATGCCTCGAGCCCAGCAGGAAAACCGCCGATGTTCGCCGCCGCTGCAAGCTGATTGAGATTGCTTCCCACACGCGAGAGCGCAACCCACTGCTCCCTGTTGATGGAGGGAATGACACGGGGCGGAGTCCCCAAGGCTGCCGCTCTCATGTACGATGAGCGTGAAAGGGATGTCCCTTTCCTCAGAC
>CALXOH010000031.1 GCA_944389975.1 uncultured Spirochaetaceae bacterium | reverse complement strand
AGCAATCCGGGCAGGCTGCAGTCAATCAGCCGTATGGATGGGGTGCCACAGGTAAACCGGAGACGGAGCCTATGGGCAAAACGCTCACGTCCAAGCCTTCAGGCTTGTCCTGAAGGTCGTTGACTCATCGTTGATATGATGTCGGGGGAAATCGTTCCATAATACAAAAGTTGGCCGTTTGATCATATTTCTGCCTTTTGGGGCTATTACTATCATCAGGGGGAATGTTTTCCATGAATGAGAAATCAGAAATCATAATCTACCAGACGGATGACGGCCTAACGAAGATTGATGTAAGGCTCGATGAAGATACGGTGTGGCTGACACAAGCGGAGATGGCTGAATTGTTCCAGAAGAATGTGTCAACCATATCAAGGCATATACAGAATGTCTTTGAAGAAGGTGAGCTTCAGAAGAATGAAAGCAATTTGCGTTTTTTGCAAATTGCAAGTTCTGACAAGCCGATTGCATTATATAGCTTGGATGTAACCATATCTGTGGGATACAGGGTCAAATCCATGCGTGGTACGCAATTCCGTATTTGGGCGAATAGAGTGCTAAAAGAATATATTACAAAAGGCTTTGCCCTTGATG
Source organism: uncultured Spirochaetaceae bacterium (assembly GCA_944389975.1). Lineage (GTDB taxonomy): Bacteria > Spirochaetota > Spirochaetia > Sphaerochaetales > Sphaerochaetaceae > Ornithospirochaeta. The sequence continues at coordinate 50,997 of CALXOH010000031.1, read as the reverse complement.
ACGACCGACTGAAGGAAGGCGGTGGAAGATATTTCAAGGAATTACTTCAGCGTGTCAGGGATATCCGTACAAGTGAGAGAAACTTATATCAACAGGTGACGGACATCTATGCCACATCCATAGAACAAGATGCATTATGCAGTACATTCGCACACGGCCGCTGAAATCATATTCGAGCGCTCTGATGCAGAAAAACCGTACGTAGGCATGACAAGCTTCAAAGGAAATTATGTCACAAAGGATGATGTGAAAGTCGCAAAGAATTACCTGTCTGAAAAAGAGCTTCAAATCATGAGACTTATAGTTTCGCAGTTTCTGGATTATGCGGAACTTCAGGCTTTGGAAGAAAGGCCGATGAGAATGCAGGATTGGATAGATCGGCTGGATTATCAGTTGAAGAGCATCGGAAGGCCCGTTCTGGATGGTTCAGGCTCAGTGAGCCATGAAAAGGCAGTGGAAAAAGCAGAGAAGGAATTTGAGGAATACAGGAAGAAGGAGATGAAGGAGCTTGTAAGCGATTTCGACAAGGAAATCAAAAGGTTGAAAGAAGAAAAGAATAATTGAATGTGACAAAATCGGGATGCGGTGTGACAAAAATGTGTCAAAAAGAGGAATGACAGACTTGTTTTTTTCAAAGAGCAAAAATACATGCTAAAAACTATAAGTACAATTTCTTTCTGTTGACAAGTTTTATTCGATGCGCTAATGTGTCATGTGCGTGTCATCTTTTGGCATGTAGTTTGCCTCTGTAGCTCAGCCGGTAGAGCACCACCATGGTAAGGTGGGGGTCAGCGGTTCGATTCCGCTCGGAGGCTCGGAAAATTAACGACCATATCGGTTGAGGAGAATATTGTAATGGCTAGCAAGAAGAAAGGACCTGTGGAGAAGATCGCGTTGCAGTGCACAGAGTGCAAGCAGAAGAACTACACTACTGAGAAGAACCGTCGCAACACTCCGAACAAGCTCGAGCTGATGAAGTATTGCCCGTTTGAGCACAAGCATACCCTTCACAGGGAAACAAAGATAAAGTAAGATGAATGTCTGGTTCATGGTCCGTATAGGCCAATAGCTCCAATGGTAGAGTGGCGGTCTCCAAAACCGTTTGTTGGGGGTTCGAGTCCCTCTTGGCCTGTAGGGCCCATGAGCCGGCTTTCCTGATGGAAGGTTCAAATGAAGAAGATCATCAAGTATTTCAAGGAATGTGGTCTTGAGATGAAGAAGGTATCCTGGCCTACGAGGCAGGTTGTCCTTCAGTCCACTTGGGTGGTTATCATCTCCACAATCATCATCGCAATAGTACTCGGTCTCGTGGATTGGGTTCTCGGAATCGGGATTTCCGCACTCTTCTAGGATATTTCAAGATGGCAAAAGGTTGGTACGTCGTACATACATACTCGGGCTATGAGCAGAAAATCGAACGCATAATCAACAAGATGAGGGATAGCGACGTCGAGTTCGCGTCTTTCTGTACTGGCGTAAGCGTTCCGATGGAGAAAGTCGAGGTTCTCACTGAAAAAGGTGAGAGGAAGGAGGAGATGAAGAAGATCCTCCCAGGATACATCCTCGTCGAACTTGATCTGCCTGAGAACACATGGCGTGCCGTGACCAACAAGATAATCCGCATACAGGGTGTTACCGGATTCCTCTCTTCAGACAAGAGTGGAAGGGTGCCACCCACGCCTCTCAGCCAGAACGAACACCGCTCGATACTTCAAAGGACGGGTGAGCTCGCTCCGGAGAAGACGTTCAGGCCGAAGCAGGATTTCGTAAAGGGCGAAGAGGTTATCGTCACCGGTGGCCCGTTCGCATCGTTCAAGGGAACCATCGAAGAGATCGATTTGCAGAAGGGAAGGCTACGCCTCTCTTTGGAGATCCTTGGAAGGTTTACGCCTGTGGATGTGGATTTTTCACAGGCGGAGAAGGTTGTTCACTGAACAATCTGCTTTTTGACATAAGTTTTGATTACTCCCTTGCTTTGCAAGGTGGGAGCCTGATCGAAGACAGGCGTTAATACCAGCGTGCATATGCACGTAAGGAGAAAGGAAATGGCAAAGAAGAAGGTTACTGCAATCATCAAGTTGCAGTGTCCGGCGCAGAAAGCCACACCGGCACCACCGATCGGACCGGCACTTGGTCCACACGGAGTCAGTGCCCCTCAGTTCGTCCAGCAGTTCAACGAGAGATCAAAAGGCGTTGAAGCAGGACTCATCGTTCCAGTTGTAATCACTGTATACCAGGATAAGAGCTTCACATTCGAGCTCAAGACTCCACCGGCAGCAGTTCTCATCAAGAAGGCTTTGGGTCTTCAGGCTGCATCCGGCCAGCCGAACAAGGTCAAGGTCGGCAAGCTTACAGACGCACAGCTTACCGAAATCGCTACGACCAAGATGCCCGATCTTAACGCAAACGATATCGATGCGGCTAAGAGGATCATCGCAGGTACGGCACGCTCAATGGGCGTAGAGGTGGAGAAGTAATATGAAAAGAGGAAAGAAATACCAGGAGGCCGCAAAGAAGGTCGACAGGAACAAGGCTTATACCCTCGACGAGGCTGTAGCACTCTCGAAGGAGATGGCATTTGCAAAGTTCCCGGAGACTATTGAAGTTTCCGTAAGGCTCTCCTTGAAGAAGAGCCAGTCTGTCAGGGATACGGTCGTTCTTCCGAATCAGTTCTCTGCGCAGAAGAAGATCCTCGTATTCGCCAAGGGTGACAAGGCTCAGGAAGCTTTGGATGCAGGTGCGGCATACGTAGGTGACAACGATCTGATCGAGAAGATCAGGGGTGGCTGGCTTGATTTCGACATTGCAGTCGCAACTCCTGACATGATGAAGGACGTAGGTAGGCTCGGACCTATCCTCGGAAGGCGCGGTTTGATGCCGAACCCGAAGACCCATACAGTCACCAACGACATCAAGGGTGCACTCAGCGAACTGAACAAGGGACGCGTTGAATTCCGCTCTGACAAGACCGGTGTAGTGCATCTTGCTGTAGGCAAGGTGAATATGGAGACAGCCCAGATCGCTGAGAACGCACGCGTTACGATCAGCGAGATCATCAGGAAGAAGCCTGCTGATGCAAAGGGCGACTTCGTTCTTTCCGTGGCAATTTCGTCCACTATGGGACCTGGTGTCCAGGTAGACATCAAGGACGTCGTGGCAACTGCCAACTAAGGAGGATGAGGATGTTGGATAGCAATTACAAGACAAGAGTCAACAAAGCCAAGGAAGATGCGGTCAGCGCACTTCGCGAGGAATTCAAGGGATACGACGGCTTCATCTTCACCAACTATCGTGGCCTCACTGTCGAGCAGATCACTGGAATCAGGAAGACGCTGAGGGAGAGCGATGCTGCATACCGCGTTGTAAAGAACCGCTATGCGAAGATCGCGCTCAAGGAGCTTGATAAGAACGGAGCTGACGATCAGATGGTCGGGCCGACTGCAATTGCACTTGCAAAGGGCGATACAGCCAACATAGTTGCAAAGGCACTTTTCCAAGCTGCAAAGGACAACGGCAAGCTGGAGATCAAGGGGGGCCTCGTCGGCGGAGAAATTATGAGTGCTGAAGAGCTTGAAGCTCTTTCCAAGCTTCCTACGAAGCTGGAATTGATCGCATCCTTGATGGGTACGATGAAGGCACCTGTGCAGAAGCTTGCTGCAACGCTTCTTGCATATTCGGAAAAGCTTGGCCAGGGCCAGGCGGAGTGAACCTATACGGCCATAGTCTAAGTGATAACCTGCTAGGCCGTTTTGGATATATTTTATAAGGAGAGTAGTTAATATGGTTACCAAGGAAGAAATTCTCGACGCAATCGCGAACATGACCGTGATGGAAGTCTCTGACCTCATCAAGATGATGGAGGAGAAGTTTGGCGTACAGGCTGCCGCTGCTGCTGTTGCAGTCGCTGGTGGTGCAGCTCCTGCTGCAGCTGCCGAGGCTGAAGAGCCGACGGAGTTCAACGTCATCCTCAAGAGCGTTGATGCTGCAAAGAAGATCGCATGCATCAAGGAAGTACGTGCCGTAACAGGCCTCGGCCTCAAGGAGGCGAAGGATCTCTGCGAGAACGGCGGTACACTCAAGGAGAACGTAAGCAAGGAAGAGTCTGCCCAGATGAAGGAGAAGCTCGAGGCTGCCGGCTGTGTCATCGAAGTCAAGGCTGCGAACTAAGCGTTTTCTTATATCTTTCTAGCCGGGGGAAGAAGCCCGGCAGATGCCATCGGGGATTGGAAAATGCCCTGATGGCATAACGTGTCTATTGTATTTTCTGTTTTTCTTAGTACTTCGGTGCTTAAAAGGGCACCTTCCGCGGTGTCTCAATGGAGGTACGTAATGGGTTCGAATGGAAAACCCTTGAAACGAATCGACATCGGTTCTGAACTATCTGAAGTCTGCGATCTTCCAAACCTCATTGGAATCCAGACCGAATCCTTCAAGAAATTCCTGCAGCTTGACAGGCTTCAGGCTGGCCTTGCTCCCGATCCTGCCTATGGCTTGGAGCACGTGTTCCAGACGATTTTCCCGATCAAGAGTTCAAATGACGACATGATCGTCACATACGGCGGCTATACCGTCGATATGGACAACATCAAATACACAGAGTCCGAATGCAAGAAGAAGGGGCGTACCTATGGCGTTCCCGTGAAGGCGAAGGTTGCTTTGGTCCTAAAGAGTGGAGAGATCAAGGAGAAGGAGATCTTCTTCGGAGACTTCCCTTTGATGACGGACAGGGGCACTTTCATCATAAACGGCGCAGAGAGGGTAATCGTATCCCAGATCGTGCGTTCCCCCGGCGTTGTGTTCAAGGAAGGCAAGAAGAACGAAGGTGCCTTCTACGGTACTCTCTATCCTTACGCGGGCACGAAGCTTGAGTTCATGCTCACAAGGAAGAACGAGAAGGCTGATACCAAGAAAGGGGAGCCTACCGTCGCCCAGGAGAAGAAAAGGACAAACAACATCATCCAGGTGACGATCGGCAAGAAGCCGTTCCTTCTTACTTTCTTCCTCCGCGTCCTCGGAATGGATACCAGGGAGAAGATCATCTCCTCGTTCTACGAAGCAAAGACGATCAGCACGAGCGATGACATCGGGGAGGGGAAGGTATACCCATATACGGATATCATCAGCCCTGAGTCCGGAGAAATCAGATTCCTTGCAGGAAGTGAGATCGGACAGATCGAACTCCAGGAGATCAGGAACGACCTCCACTACGACGAGATCAAGGTCGTTGATATGGGGGACAAGGATATCGACAGCCCAGACTTTGCAGTCCTGAAGACATTGAAGAGGGAAGAGATCCTCTGTCCGCATTACCGCTATGAGGACAGCGAGGATTTCCAGAACGAGTACGTATCCCAGATCGTGGAGGCATGCAAGACATCGCTGCCGCAGAACTTGAAGACGTTCCCCGATCCCCAGAGGATCAGCGTATACTTCCAGGACATGTTCCTCCATGCACGCGGCTTCGATTTGTCGAACATCGGCCGCTACAAGCTGAACAAGAAGTTCTATGGAATGGATGAAGAGAAGTATCAGACAAGCACCTCTCTGCTTCCCGAGGATGTCATCCAGACCGTAAAACACCTCATCATGTTCTGCAACGGAGTGATCAAGGATGACGATATCGATGCTCTTGGAAACAGGCGCGTACGTACAGTCGGCGAACTTTTGCAGAATAACATCACCGATGCATTTGCCCGCATGGCAAAGACCGCAAGGGAGAAGATGAACGTTGCTGACGACTCCGTAAAGCCGCAGGAGATCATCTCCATCAAGCCGATTGTCGGTGCGATCAAGGAGTTCTTCGGATCATCCCAGCTTTCGCAGTTCATGGACCAGATCAACCCGCTTGCAGAGCTTACCCACAAGAGAAGGGTTTCCGCACTCGGCCCGAAGGGTGGTCTTTCCCGTTCATCTGCACGTGCGATCTACGAAGTTCGTGACGTACACTACACGCACTATGGCAGGATCTGCCCGATCGAGACCCCTGAAGGTTCGAACATCGGACTTATCCTGAGCTTGGCGAACTACGCGAAGATCAACGACCTCGGATTCCTGGAAACCCCGTACAGAAGGGTTAGAAACGGTGTCGTCACCAACGAAGTAAGGTACCTCGATGCAAACGATGAGGAGAAATACTACATCGCACAGGGCAACGCAAAGATAGACAAGGAGGGCCACTTCCTCGAAGAGGAGGTATCCGTCCGCCATTACGGGGATTACTCGACTGCACGCCCGGAGGATATCTCATGGATGGATGTCTCCCCGAAACAGGTCGTTTCCGTAGCTACATCCCTCATTCCGTTCCTCGAGCACGACGACGCAAACCGCGCGCTCATGGGATCGAACATGCAGCGTCAGGCAGTTCCTTTGGTGTTCCCGGAGGCCCCGAGGGTCGGTACGGGAATGGAGCAGAGGACTGCGTATGACTCAGGCGTCCTCATCAAGGCAAAGCACAGTGGAACAGTAAGGTACGTTTCGTCCACGAAGATAAAGGTGGAGCGTGACTCTTATGATTCGATTGCTGACAAGATCGACGAGTACGAAGTGCACAAGTTCGAGCGTACAAACCAGGACAGCTGTCTCAATCAGAAGCCGATCGTAAACGTGGGCGACCACGTTGATGAAGGTGATGTGCTTGCAGACGGACCTGCAACCGACAAGGGCGAACTTGCTCTCGGAAGGAACATCCTCGTAGGATTCGTGCCATGGAACGGGTACAACTACGAAGACGCGGTACTCATCAGCGAAAGGGTCGTCAGAGAGGATATCTACACATCGATCCACATCAAGGAGTTCTCTGTCGACATCAGGGAGACGAAACTCGGACCTGAAAAGCTTACAAGGGATATCCCGAACACATCCGACAAGCTTCTCGAGCATCTCGATCAGGACGGAATCGTATGCATCGGAACTTATGTGCATCCCGGTTCGATCCTCGTGGGAAAGGTAACCCCGAAGTCCGAAAGCGATACCACCCCTGAAGTGAAGCTCCTCAACTCCATCTTCGGCGAGAAGGCAAAGGAAGTCAGGGACTCTTCCCTCAAGGTTCCTCATGGAACCGAGGGCACGGTCATTGACATCCAGCACTTGCAGAAGTCGGAGCAGGATGAACTCCAGCCCGGAGTGGAACATACGATCAAAGTGCTCATCGCCACCAAGAGAAAGCTCAAGCAGGGCGACAAGATGGCAGGAAGGCACGGAAACAAGGGTGTCGTATCACGCGTTCTTCCGGAAGAGGATATGCCGTACATGGAAGACGGCACTCCGCTTGACGTGTGTCTCAACCCGCTTGGCGTTCCTTCCCGTATGAACATCGGTCAGCTTATGGAGACCGAGCTCGGATGGGCGGCGGTCAAGAACGACGTGTGGTACAAGACACCTGTGTTCCAGTCTGCAAGCATGGAACAGATAGAAGCTGAGATGGAGAGGGCGGGACTTCCCAAGAACTCCAAGATCACGCTCTATGACGGCAGAACGGGCATCCCGTTCGTCAACAAGGTATTCTGCGGATACATCTACTATCTGAAGTTGCATCACCTCGTAGACGACAAGATGCACGCACGTTCGACCGGCCCTTACTCACTTGTGACACAGCAGCCTCTCGGAGGAAAGGCTATGTTCGGAGGCCAGAGGCTTGGAGAGATGGAAGTCTGGGCATTCGAGGCGTATGGCGCTGCAAATACCCTGCAGGAGCTCTTGACTATAAAGAGCGACGACATGAAGGGACGTGTGCAGATCTATGGCTCGATAGTCAAGGGAGAATCTGCAAAGACGGCAAGCATGCCGGAAGCGTTCAACGTACTTGTTCAGGAGATCAGGGGACTTGCCCTCGATATCTCCGTATACGATGAGAACGACAGGCAAGTACCTCTCACGGAGCGCGATGAGGAGATCATCAGCAAGCGTGAGAAGGGAACCTTCTAAGGAGGAGGGAGAATGAAGGAAATTCAGGATTTCAGCAGCATCAGGATAAAGCTAGCGTCCCCGGAACAGATCCTCGAGTGGTCATACGGGGAGGTGAAGAAGCCGGAGACCATCAACTACCGCTCTCTCCGTCCGGAGAGGGATGGCCTCTTCTGTGAGAAGATCTTCGGAACTACGAAGGAATGGGAGTGCTATTGCGGAAAGTTCAAATCCAACAGATACAAGGGCGTCGTCTGCGATCGATGTGGTGTGGAGGTCTCCGATACCAAGGTAAGAAGGGAGAGAATGGGGCACATCACCCTTGCAGCTCCAGTCGCACACATCTGGTTCTACCGCTCTACGCCTTCGATCATGAGCTACCTGTTGGACATCAAGAGGGCGGAACTGATGGAGATACTCTCGTACGAGAAGTATGTCGTCACCGATCCCGGTTCGGTTCCTGAACTCAAGAAGAACATGGTGCTTTCTGAGGGCGAATACAACGACTACTACCTCAAGTATGGCGATGAATTCAAGGCCGCAATGGGCGCGGAAGCAATCTACGACCTTTTGAAGAGCCTCGATCTGGAAGCTCTTTCGGAAGAGCTCAGGGCTGAGCTTGCCCAGAAGGAGAAAGCGAATGCAAAGATCGAGAACAAGCTTCTCTCACGCATCCGCTACTGCGAGGATTTCATAAAGTCAGGCAACAAGCCTGAATGGATGATCCTGAAGGTCATCCCTGTCATCCCACCGGATCTCAGGCCTATGGTTCAGCTTGACGGCGGGCGCTTTGCTACAACCGATCTCAATGAGCTTTACAGGCGCGTTATAAACAGAAACAACCGCCTCGACAGGCTCATCAAGATCCAGGCTCCGGATATCATCGTGAGAAATGAGAAGAGGATGCTTCAGGAAGCTGTCGATTCGCTTTTCGACAACTCCAAGACGTCCAATCCCACCAAGGGTTCCTCCAAGAGGGAGCTCAAGAGCCTTTCGGATGTCCTCAAGGGCAAGCAGGGCAGGTTCAGACAGAACCTCTTGGGAAAGCGTGTAGACTACTCGGGACGAAGCGTTATCGTCGTCGGACCGGAGCTGAAGATGCATCAGTGCGGAGTTCCTTCGAAGATGGCACTCGAGCTTTACAAACCTTTCATCATGAAAAAGCTCGTTCAGGACGGTGTTTCCCCGAACATAAAGAGGGCGAAATTGCTTGTTGAGAGCGAGGCTCCGGAAGTTTGGTCGATCCTCGATGACGTAGTCAAGGAACACCCTGTAATGCTCAACCGTGCACCTACGCTCCACCGCCTTGGAATCCAGGCGTTCGAGCCGGTCTTGGTCGATGGAAAGGCGCTCAAGCTCCATCCGCTTGTCTGTCACGCGTTCAACGCTGACTTCGACGGCGACCAGATGGCAATCCACGTGCCTTTGACCCAGGCTGCCCAGCTTGAATGTTGGACGCTGATGCTCAGCACGACAAATCTTCTGGACCCGGCGAACGGAAAGCCGATTGCATTCCCGAGCCAGGACATGGTCCTTGGAATCTTCTATCTGACGAAGGAGATGCTTCCTTTAGAAGGGGAAGAGCCGAAGAAAGCGAAGTATTTCGAATCGATAAACGAGATCGAAGCAGCGATCGACATCGGATCGATAACATACAACGAGGAGATATATTACCGCCTCAGGAAAGGGCTTGAAGTAGTCGACGAGAAGGGTAATGTGCAAATTGCGGACGGAAAGAGCTGGATGGCGACGACACCGGGAAGGATCATCTTCAACTCGGCTATCCCGCGCGGCATTCCTTTCCAGAACTACTGCCTTGGCGACAAGCAGCTCAAGAAGGTTATCGCAGAGACGATCCATACGCATAAGCCTTCTGTTGCGGTTGAACTCCTTGATTCCGTTAAGGACCTTGGTTTCAAGTACGCAACACTCTTCGGAGCTACCATCGGGCTATCCGACATGGTCGTTCCAGAGAGCAAGAAGGAACTTATCGAGGAAGCGAACGAGAAGCAGGCTGTCGTCTTCAAGCAGTATCATGACGGACAGATCACCCAGGAAGAGAGATACAACCGTGTCATCGAGCTTTGGACTGAGACGAACGAGAAACTTACGAACGTCCTCATGGATGAGCTTAAGAAGAGCCAGAGGGGCTTCAATCCGCTTTACCTCATGGCGGAGTCTGGAGCTCGTGGAAGCAAGACCCAGATCAGGCAGCTTGGCGGTATGCGTGGCCTCATGGCAAAGCCGAACGGAAAGATCATCGAACTCCCGATCAAGAGCAACTTCAAGGAAGGGCTTTCGATCATCGAGTTCTTCATCTCCTCAAACGGCGCACGTAAGGGTCTTACCGATACTGCACTCAAGACGGCAAGGGCAGGATACCTTACCCGTAAGCTCGTCGATGTCGCACAGGATGTAGTCGTCACGGAAGAGGATTGCCATACGATCAACGGCATATGGGTCAGCGCAGTCAAGGACGGCGACCAGGTCATCGAATCGCTTGCCTCCAGGATTGCAGGATCATGCCCGGTCGAAGATGTACTTCACCCGTTCCTCAAGGACGCCAACGGCAGGCCGGTGGTGCTTGCAAAAGCGAACGAGGAGATTTCCGACGAGACTGCAAAGGTCATCGAGGATGCGGGAGTTGAGGAAGTTCTGATGAGGACCGTACTCACTTGCGAAAGCGAGCACGGAGTGTGTAAGAAGTGCTATGGAAGGAACCTTGCGACGAACAGGACTGTAGAGATCGGAGAGGCGGTTGGAATCATCGCGGCCCAGTCGATCGGACAGCCCGGTACGCAGCTGACGATGAGAACGTTCCACGTCGGAGGAACAGCATCGACTTCCACCAAGGACAACAAGCTCTCTTTCGATTACCAGACGATAGTCAGGAACATAAAGGGGCAGGTCATCGACAGGGAGGATGGCACGAAACTCTTTGCAAGAAAGGGTCACGTGTACGTCTCAAGGATACTTGAGGACATCACCGGTCTTTACGATGAGTTGCTTGTGGAAGAGGGCGCTGCGGTGGCGAAGGGCTATCCCATGTATAGAAAGGATGGCAGGGAAGTCACTGCAAAGGGCAACGGAAAACTCTACATGATCCACGACTCGGTCAACGGGCCTGTGCCTACGTTCATCGTAGCAACAAGCCACGAATACCCGGTGCCTGCCGGTTCGGAGCTGAAAGTCGAGGAGAACAAGGTCGTTCCCGCAGGAGACGCGATCATTACGTTCGACCCGTTCAGCAACCCGATCATAAGCGATGTCACCGGAACTGTGGACGAGCTTTACGACTTCGTGGAGGACAAGTCCTACAGAAGGATCTTCAACGATGCAGGGGAATCCGAGATGATCGTCGTTCCTTCCCAGCAGCTCGGGCAGTACAGGCCTGAAGTGAGGATCCTCGGGGATGACGGCGTGGTATATCACTTCCCGATCCCGGGCGGTTCGTACATGGTCGTCAAAGCGGTGGGCGAGAAGGTCAAAGCCGGCGATGTGATCGCAAAAGAGGCTATCGACAGCGCTACCACGAAGGATATCGCAGGTGGTCTTCCGCAGGTTGACTCGCTTTTCGAGGCTCGCCATGGAAAGGTTGCATCCGGAAACAAGATCAACCCGATCATCCTTGCACGCGTATCCGGTACCGTGGAGAAGATCACTGCAGGTGGACCGAATAGTGGTTCGACTACAGTCACGATCGTCGACGTATTCGGAAAGAGGCACCCGCACAAGGTTTACACAAAGGATGCCCTCCTCTCAGTCAGGGAAGGGGATGAGGTCAAGGCTGGTGATCCGCTTTGTGACGAACCTGTCACAAGCCGCGAGGTTCTCGACGTACTTGGTGAGAACGCAGTTCTTTCCTTCCTCGTCGAAGAGATCCAGAAGGTCTATAGGATGCAGGGCGTCGAGATCAACGAGAAGCACCTCGGAATCATCATCCGCCAGATGCTGAAGAAGGTTGAGATCGTACGCGCAGGCGACACCCAGTTCGTAAAGATGCAGAAGGTCGACAAGAACCTCTTCAGGAAGGTAAACGAACAGGCGAAGAAGGAGGGCAGGCAACCTGCAATCGCACGTCCGGTACTCCAGGGCGTTTCGGATGCAGCACTCTCAGTCGATTCGTTCATCTCCGCAGCTTCGTTCCTTTCTACGACCAGAGTGTTGACAAACGCGGCGATCGCGGGTAAAAAAGACGAGTTGCGTGGCTTGAAGGAGAACGTCATCATCGGTCATCTCATTCCTGCAGGAACGGGTATGAAGAGATACCGCGATGTACACCTTGATGACGAGAAACTACTGGCAATACAGGCAGAGATCGACAAGGCACGCAAGGAAATGAAGGAATCCGGCAAGTCTTCCTTGGAAGAGGAGGCCGAGATTGCAGAACTAGGTGATATGAAGACCGTGGGAGAACCAGCCTCCGTAATGGATAGTGCTGTCCAGGACGAGGAGTGAGGCGCTGTCGCGTCCGCTTTCGAGGTGGATTTCTCATGCTGACCATGGTTTTTGATAACTGGTGCCTGTGCACCGGTAGAGCGCTCCTTTGTGAGGGGAGCGCCAAATTAAGGAGCGTATCGAAAGATGCCTACTATCAATCAGCTTATTAGAAAGGGCAGGACTAGTACGAAGAGCAAGACGAAGTCCCCGGCCCTCGGAGGATGCCCTCAGAAGAGGGGCGTCTGCACAAGGGTCATGACAGTGACCCCGAAAAAGCCTAACTCAGCTCTCAGAAAGGTAGCTCGTGTAAGGCTTTCAAACGGTATTGAAGTTACAGCTTACATCCCGGGTGTAGGCCACAACCTTCAGGAACACTCCGTCGTCCTCATCAGGGGCGGAAGGGTCAAGGACCTTCCTGGTGTGCGTTACCACATCATCAGGGGAACCAAGGATACCCTTGGCGTGAACGACAGGAAGCGCAGCCGCTCGAAGTACGGCGCAAAGAAGCCAAAGGCCTGATAAGGAGGTAAGAAGATGTCTAGAGATTCAAAAGCCCCCGTCAGGACCATTAGCCCTGATGCGGTTTACAGCAGCCCGGTTGTAGCGAAGTTCATCAACAGGATGATGGTTGCAGGCAAGAAGAGCATTGCCACCAAGATCCTCTATACGGCGATGAAATCGATCGAAGAGAAGAGCGGGGAGAATGCGCTTGACGTATTTACCAAGGCTGTAGAGAACGTAAAGCCTGTAGTCGAAGTAAAGTCAAGGCGCGTAGGTGGTGCAACCTATCAGGTTCCTGTGGAGATCAAGGAATCGAGAAGGGAAGCGTTGGCAATGCGCTGGCTGATCAATGCAGCGCGCGCAAGGAACGGCAAGTCGATGGCTTCCAAGCTTGCCGACGAACTTTTGGATGCATACAACTCCACTGGTGCGGCTTTCAAGAAGAAGGAAGATACGCACAAGATGGCGGATGCAAACAAGGCTTTCAGCCACTTCAGGTTCTGATTACGAAGGTCGCCTTTGGCGGCCTTTTTTGATGACTTATGTTTGTTCCCGATTACGACGAATATTACAGCCTGGAATCCTATGCCTCACGGTTTGTCTCCGACCCGGAGGAGGTCGTGAAAGTGTATCTTGCTTCAAAAAGCGCTTTGGCGAACCTCGCCCTCTCGGAGAAAGCCGAAGGGAACGACCTCTTCAGACATGAGATGCTTGAACGCATCATCGCCGAGGAGGGGAGTGAGATTGGTGCCAAAGAATTGATAGAAAGGACCAACAGCCTCCTTTTGTACGTCGAAAACGATCAGGTTTTCGCTCATCGGAGGGTCTACAACGACTTTGTCGGATTCCTTTTTGAAAACAATGTGGTGCGTTAGACCCCGAGTGCTTCCCTCAGCGCCTTCGAAAGCTGGTCGGGGCAGCTCGTGCCTTTCAATCCGCATTTGATTCCCTCAAGTGCGCGCATCACTTCCATTGCGTCCTTTCCCTCTGAAAGGGCTGCGATACCCTTCAGATTGCCGTTGCATCCACCTTGGAACGAAAGCCCGTGGATCCTGTTCTCATCGTCGATTGAAAACGTGATGCTTCTCGAGCACGTTCCGGTCGTCTTGTATGTGTATTCCTTCATGCTGATTCTTATAAGGATTTCCTGGATCTTTGAAAAGCATATCGTCCGATTCGATGTCGCATCAAAGTGTTGACATTGTTTTCAATTTTCGTTTAGGATAGCAAAGGTGTCAGGACAGGGGTTATCTCTGCCATGACGAAGAGCCAAGACGGTTGCCCTGGTAGGGTCATCCCTAGGTTCAGAGAAAAGTTCTTTCAGATCATGAAACGTATGTCGGCATCCGCGTCGACCTCTGGAACCATCAGTGAGAGTACCTCCCCGGTAATCAGTTCTGTCTCTTGAGACCGGTAAAGGCTTGGGCCTTTATAGATATATTTGATTTGTGACACAGAGTCACAAGGAGGAAACTGATGGCTAAGGAGAAATTCAACAGAACTAAGCCACACGTAAACGTCGGTACTATCGGTCACGTCGACCACGGTAAGACGACTCTCACAGCTGCTATCACGATGCACTGTGCAAGACTTTTCGGCGACAAGGCCCTTGCTTATGACGCAATCGACAACGCTCCGGAAGAGAAGGCACGTGGAATCACGATCAACACAAGGCACGTTGAGTATCAGTCCAAGAACAGGCACTATGCACACGTCGACTGCCCGGGCCACGCTGACTACATCAAGAACATGATCACTGGTGCTGCTCAGATGGACGGCGCTATCATCGTTGTTGCTGCAACTGACGGTGCTATGGCACAGACAAGGGAGCACATCCTTCTTGCACGTCAGGTTGGTGTACCTGCTATCATCGTATTCATCAACAAGTGCGACCAGGTTGACGATCCGGATCTCATCGAGCTCGTAGAAGAGGAGATGAGGGATCTTCTCACGGAGTATGGCTTTGATGGAGCAAACTGCCCTGTAATCAAGGGTTCTGCATACCTCGCAATGACAAAGCCGGACGATCCTGAAGCTACAAAGTGCATCGACGAGCTTCTCGACGCAATGGACACATACATCCCGCTTCCGGCACGTGCTGTAGACCAGCCGTTCCTCATGCCGATCGAAGACATCTTCTCGATCTCCGGACGTGGAACTGTTGTCACAGGTAGGATCGAGCGCGGTGTTGTTCATGTGAACGACCCGGTTGAGATCGTTGGAATCAGGGAGACGAAGAACACTGTCGTAACTGGTGTTGAGATGTTCCAGAAGACACTTGACGAAGGTCAGGCAGGAGACAACATCGGAGCTCTCCTCAGGGGCGTAGACAAGAAGGAAGTCGTAAGGGGACAGGTTCTTGCAAAGCCGGGCACGATTACCCCGCACGCAAAGTTCCTCGGAACTGTATACGTACTGAGCAAGGAAGAGGGCGGAAGGCACTCTCCGTTCTTCGACGGCTACAGGCCTCAGTTCTACTTCAGGACGACCGACATCACGGGAACATGCCACCTTCCTGCTGGAAAGGAAATGGTAATGCCTGGCGATCACACTGAGATCAACGTAGAGCTCATCCACCCAGTTGCCATGGACAAGGGACTCCGCTTCGCTATCCGCGAAGGTGGACGCACCGTAGCATCTGGCCAGGTAACCGAGATTCAGGACTGAGTCAGGGTTTGACCTGGAAATGGTCGGGGGTGATCCCCCCGGCCTGATATTTTGTTTTTTGGAGATTTTTGAAAATGGCAAATGAGAGAATTCGAGTCAAGTTGACAGGTTTTGAAGCGGAATTGGTGGAGCAGAGTTCCAAGGCCATCGTTGACACCGTTTTGCAAGCTGGGGCCAAGGTTTCCGGTCCGGTTCCACTCCCGACTCGTATCAATAAGTACACTGTCTTGAGATCCCCTCACGTAAACAAGAAGTCTCGTGAGCAGTTTGAAATGAGGACTCATAAGAGATTGATTGACATTCTGGACCCGACGCAGAAGGTTGTGGAAGCCCTTATGAAGCTTGAACTCCCAGCTGGTGTTGATGTGGAAATTAGACAGTAAAGGTGAGGTAAGAGATGTTAGGGCTCATCGGCAAGAAAGTTGGAATGACACAGGTGTTTGACGAGAATGGCAGACTCACCCCTGTGACAGTAATAAAGATTGAAGATAATGTCGTCATCGGTAACAGGACAGAGGACAACAACGGTTATTCTGCTTGCGTCCTTGCAACCGGCGACAAGAAGAAAAGTCAGATCACAAAGCCTTATGCCGGACAGTTCAAGGATGTCTGCGAGCCAAAGGCCTTCGTCATGGAGATGAGGAACTTTGACAAGGAAGTATCTGTCGGCGATAAGCTCGGTGTGGATTTGTTCAAGGACGTCACGTTCGTTGACGTAACGGGAACAAGCAAAGGTAAAGGCTATCAGGGCGGTATGAAGAGGCATGGATTCGGTGGCGGTAGGGCAACCCACGGATCGAAATTCCATCGCGACCTCGGCGGTACTGCAATGAGCACCACCCCTGCACGCACATATCCCGGACAGAAGATGGCCGGACACATGGGAGACGAGAAGGTGACTGTGCAGAACTTGAAGATCGTTGCAATCGACAGCGACATGCAGGTTCTCCTCGTCAAGGGTGCAATTCCTGGTCCTACTCAGAGCACTGTGATCGTTAGAAAGGCAATCAAGAAGTAGTGGAGCAGGATATGGAACAGAAGGTATTTTCTACTACAGGGGAAGAGCTTCGCACAGTAAGCCTCAATGACAATGTATTTGGAATCGAGGTATCGAACGGAGCGATTTATTACGCAATCAGGAATGAAGCGGCGAACCGCAGGGTTGGAACCGCTTGCACGAAGACCCGTGCTGAGGTCAATTACAGCAATACCAAGCCTTATAAGCAGAAGGGAACTGGTAATGCCAGAAGGGGAGATAAGAAGTCCCCGATAGCTGTCGGCGGCGGCACCATCTTTGGACCGAAGCCAAGGGATTACAGCTACTCAATGCCAAAGAAGATGAAGCGCCTTGCACTCAAGAGCCTCCTTTCTCTTGGTGTGGAGGACGGCCGTCTCCAGATCGTTGAGGACTTTACCAGCGAGAATGGAAAGACCAAGGACCTTGTGCGCATCATGAAGGCTTTTTCGACCGAGGACCAGCGCACCGTGCTGATCATGAAGGACGATGATCCGATGCTCCGCAGGGCGGCAAGGAACATTCCTTATCTTCATGTTCTCTGCTACGACAAGCTTTCTGCAAAGGAACTCCTTTATGGAAAGAAGATCCTTGTCCTCGAGACTGCAGCCAGAAATCTCAATGATTTCTATGGTGCGAATTAAGGAGAAGGCAAGATGAGAGCAGATCAGATAATCCTTGCTCCGATCGTAAGCGAGAAATCAAATATCGCACGCGAAGGGGAGAAGAAGAAGTATACATTCCGCGTAAATCCTCAGGCCAACAAGTTCGAGATCATGAAGGCCTGCAAGGAGCTTTTCGGAGTGAACTGCGTATCATGCAACGTGATGAATGTCGGCGGCAAGCCGAAGTTCTCCAGGGGAAAGGGTGGCTACATCAAGGGCTATACCCCGTCTTGGAAGAAGGCGATCGTTACAGTGGCGAAGGGCGAGACCATTTCAGCCATTGAAGGTGTATGAGGAGAATAAGGCAATATGGCACTTAAAAGTTACAAACCAAATACTCCTGGTCTCCGCCAGAAGACCGTGCTTGTCAGATCCGAGATTACGGCGGACAGGCCGGAAAAGAGCCTCACCAAGAACCTGAAGAAGCATTCAGGTCGTGATACTTTCGGTCGTATCAGCGTTCGTCGCCGTGGCGGTGGACACAAGAGATCCTACAGGATCATCGATTTCAAGAGGGACAAGTATGGCGTTCCAGGAATCGTGAAGTCGATCGAGTACGATCCGAACAGAAGCGCGAACATCGCACTTGTATTCTATCGCGATGGTGAGAAGCGCTACATGCTCGCACCGAAGGGGCTTGTAGTAGGTTCCCAGGTAATGAGCGGCCCGACATCTCCGCTGAACGTAGGTAATGCACTTCCGCTCAAGGCGATCCCGCTTGGCCTTACAGTCCACAATGTCGAGCTCACGCTCGGACGCGGCGGCCAGCTCGTACGCTCTGCCGGACTTGGAGCGACGATCGTCGCAAAAGAGGGTGACTACGTTACTCTCCGCCTTCCTTCGGGAGAGATGAGGATGGTGTTCTCCGAATGCTATGCAACACTTGGAGAACTTGGAAACGAAGACCACATGAACGTCTCTTTGGGCAAGGCTGGCGCATCCAGGCACCTTGGAAAGAGGCCCAAGGTCAGAGGTGTTGCCATGAACCCGATCGATCACCCGCATGGTGGTGGTGAAGGTAAGACAGCTGCAGGACGCAACCCTGTAACGCCTTGGGGCAAGCCGACCAAGGGTGGAAAGACTCGCTCGAAGAAGAAGCCATCCACGAAGTTCATCGTCAAGAAGCGCAAGTAGGAGTAGAAAGTGTCAAGGTCAATTAAGAAAGGTCCTTTTATCGAAAAACATCTTAATAAGAGGATTCAGGAGTCTATAAAGACTGGTCAGAAGCAGATGATCAAGACCTATTCCCGTAGCTCAACGATCATCCCGGAGATGGTTGGTTTCACCATTTCCGTGTACAATGGAAAGACTTGGATCCCGGTATATGTTACCGAGAACCTCGTAGGTCACAAGCTTGGTGAGTTCGCTCCTACCCGCATATTCCGCGGGCATGCATCTGACAAGAAGGCCAAGTAATAGGGTAGAAGTATGGAGACAAGAGGTTATAAAGCAGTTGCAAAGTATTTGATGGTATCTCCCTCCAAGGTACGCCCTGTTGCGGATCTTGTCAGGGGAAAGAGCTATCCTCAGGCTGAGGCTATTCTTGATGCGATGCCGCAGAAGGGTGCACGCCTTATCAAGAAAGTACTCAAGTCAGCTGGTGCCAACGCTCTCAACAGAAATAGGAGGCTTGACGAGGATTCGCTCTTCGTTTCCGCCATCTATGTTGACGACGGCCCCAGGCTCAAGAGGGTTTGGGCACGTTCTCATGGAAAGCGCGATATCCTTCTGAAGAGGATGTCTCACATCACAGTCGTCGTAGATGAGAAGGTAGGTGAATAATGGGCCAGAAAGTAAATCCAATCGGACTTAGGCTTGGCGTAAACAAGACTTGGAAGTCCAAATGGTATGTGGACCGCAAGGAGTATGTGGATACCCTTCATGAGGATCTGAAGCTCAGGAAAGCTCTTTTGGCCATGCCTGAGGTGCAGGATGCCGGCATCAGCGACATCGAGATCATCCGCAAGCCGCAGAGGATTACGATGCTTATCGCCACAGCCCGCCCTGGAATCATAATCGGTGCCAAGGGTGCGAACGTAGAGAAGATCGCACAGAAGATGCAGAAGCTCACTGATAAGAATCTCCAGATCAAGATCAAGGAGATCAAGAAGAGCGAATGCAACGCACAGCTCATTGCCCAGAACATCGCAAGGCAGCTTGAGAACAGGGGTGCCTTCCGCCGCGCAATGAAGAACGCGATTTCCCGTGCAGTATCCGGTGGAGTCAAGGGCATCAAGATCAGGTGTTCAGGACGTCTTGGCGGAGCTGAGATCGCAAGGACGGAATGGATGAAAGAGGGAAGGGTTCCCCTTCACACTCTCCGTTCTGATATCGATTACGGATTTGCCACGGCAAACACCAGCTTCGGTGCCATCGGCGTCAAGGTATGGGTGTTCAACGGGGAGATTTATTCCAAGGCAAAGGCTGAGGATGAGACGGTCGGAACGATTGTAAAGAAAAAGACCGAGTCTGAGGCGAGGAGTTAACGATGCTTAGTCCGAAGAGAATAAAGTATAGAAAGAAGCAGCGTGGGACACGCGACGCCGTAGCGCACAAGGGCAACAACCTCGCTTTCGGCGAGTTCGGTCTCATGGCACTCGAGCCGAAGTGGATCACGAACAGGCAGATCGAGGCGGCTCGTGTTGCGATGACAAGGCACGTAAAGCGTGGTGGAAAGGTATGGATCAGGATTTTCCCCGACATGCCGTACACCAAGAAGCCTGCCGAGACCAGACAGGGTAACGGAAAGGGCAGCCCGGAGGGATGGGTTGCAGTAGTGAAGACCGGAGCCATCATGTTCGAGATGGGTGGCATCGACGAATCCCTTGCAAGGGAAGCTCTTGAGCTTGCTGCTTCAAAACTCCCGATCAAGACGAAGTTCGTCGTCCGCTCGGATATGGAGTGATTGGAAATGAAGAAATCTTATAAGGATCTCAGCTACAAGGAGCTTGTTGCAGAGCGCGACAAGCTTAGGAAGGAATTGGTGGATTTGAGGATGCAGAAGGTGCTCGGGCACCTCGACAATCCTCTTCTCCTCAGAACCAAGAGAAGGGACATCGCCAGGCTCAACACCAGGATCCACGCAGTGGATATCGGTATTGCAGAGGCTAAGTGAGGAGTGGAGAAAGTATGATCGATGCTAGGAAAAAGATAATGACAGGGCTTGTTGTAAGCGATAAGATGGAGAAGACCATCGTCGTACAGGTATCTAACAGAACCCTTCATCCTATCTATAAGAAGTATGTTGTCTCCACAAAGAAGTTCAAGGCCCATGACGAGAGGAATGAAGCCCACGAGGGTGATACAGTCCGCATTATGGAATGCCGCCACCTGTCGAAAGACAAGTGCTGGAGGCTCGTCGAGATAGTTGAAAGGGCCCGCTGAGGAGTTGTGCTATGGTACAGATGCAAACTTATTTGAATGTTGCGGATAACAGCGGTGCAAAGCGCGTGCAGTGCATCAAGGTACTTGGCGGCAGCCACAGGTATGTAGCCGGAGTAGGCGACATAATCGTAGTTGCAGTCAAGGATGCCCTTCCGAACGGAGCCATCAAGAAAGGCGACGTACTGAAGGCTGTAATCGTCCGTACTAAAAAGGAATACCGCAGACCTGACGGTACCTATATCAGGTTCGACGACAATGCTTGCGTTGTCATCGATGCCAACAATAACCCGCGCGGCAAGCGCATCTTCGGACCTGTTGCCAGGGAACTGCGTGACAACTTCATGAAGATCGTTTCTCTCGCGCCGGAAGTGTTGTAGGAGTTTTAAATGAGACTGAAGAAGAACGACACAGTCAAGGTCATTGCCGGCAAGGAAAAAGGAAAGGTCGGCAAGATCGTCAAGACGGACCCGGAAAACGAAAGGGTTTACGTCCAGGGAATCAACATGGTGAAGAAGACCCAGAAGAAGAGGAATCCTCAGGACAAGGGCGGCATCATGGAGATTGAAGCTCCGATCCACGTTTCGAACGTTGCACTTCTCAGCAAGGACACGGTTTCGAAGGTCGGATACAAGTTCGAGAACGGAAAGAAAGTCCGTTATGCAAAGAAGACAGGTGAGGTGCTCTGATGGCAGAAGAGAAGTTCATTCCCAATTTCAAGAAGAAATATCTTGAGACGGTTGCACCACAGTTGCAGAAGGAATTCGCTTACAAGAGCGTAATGCAGATCCCCCGCCTGGAGAAGATCACGGTCAGCGTAGGCGTTGGAGAAGCTACTGTAAACAAGAAACTTCTCGACTCTGCTGTCAAGGAGCTTGAGCAGATCACGGGTCAGCACGTCGTAAAGACGAAAGCCCGCAAGAGCATCGCAAACTTCAAGATCAGACAGGGCCAGGAGATCGGTGCGATGGTTACCCTTCGCGGCGACAACATGTGGTACTTCCTCGAGCGCCTCATTTCGATCGCACTTCCTCGAGTCAAGGACTTCAAGGGAGTAAAGCCGAATGCGTTCGACGGACACGGGAACTACTCACTCGGAATCACCGAGCAGATCATCTTCCCGGAGATCGACTACGACAAGATTGAAAGGATAAGCGGCCTTAACGTCGCAATCGTCACGACAGCCAAGACAGATGAGGAGGCATTCGCCCTTCTGAAGAACCTTGGGATGCCGTTTGCGAAATAAGGAGCTGGGAAAGATATGGCAAAGAAGTCTTTAATAGTCAAAGCCAAGAAGGCACCGAAGTTCTCGACACGTGCTTATAATAGATGCAGGATCTGCGGTCGTCCTCGTGGCTACATGCGCCAGTTCGACATGTGCAGGATTTGTTTCAGGAAGCTCGCAAGCGAAGGCCAGATTCCTGGTGTGACCAAATCGAGCTGGTAGGAGAGAGATATGGCAGCAAGTGATCCAATTGCAGATATGCTCACGAAGATTAGGAACGCTAGTCTCGCGAAGCACGAAAAAGTGGAGATAACGAATTCCAAGATGAAGCTTCAGATCGTAAAGATCCTCAAGAACGAAGGTTTCATCAAGAACTTCAAGAAGGTGACCAAGGACAATATTCCTTACATTCGTGTCTTCCTCAAGTATGACGACAAGCAGAACCCGGTAATCCACGGGCTCGACAGGATCTCGACTCCTGGTCGCCGCATCTACAGCGGCTACAAGGAAATGCCAACCGTTTACAACGGCAATGGCGTCGTAGTGGTTTCTTCATCCACCGGTGTTATCACAGGCAAGAAGGCTGTGGAAGCACGCGTAGGTGGCGAACTGATCTGCAGGATCTGGTAAGGAGTACAAGATGTCAAGAATTGGAAAATTGCCAGTGGCAGTACCCCAGGGAGTGAAGGTAACCGTTGAGAACAACATCGTCACAGTCGAGGGAACGAAGGGAAAGCTCTCACAGGCTCTCAAGGGCAATGTGAGCGTGGAAGTAAAGGATAACGAAGTCATCGTTACACGCAGCGACGACGAGAAGCTCTCGAAGAGCTATCATGGTCTTTACCGCCAGCTGATCAACAACATGATCCAGGGCGTATCGAAGGGTTATGAGAAGGCACTCGTCATCAATGGTGTTGGATATCGTGCCGACGTAAGTGGAAGAATCCTTAACCTCAACCTCGGTTATTCGACCCCGATCGAGTATATGATTCCTGAAGGAATTGATATCAAGGCAGATGGCCCGAAACTCACCATTTCAGGTATCAGCAAGGAGAAAGTAGGCCAGACAGCGGCTGAAATCCGTTCTCTCAGGGGACCTGAGCCGTACAAGGGCAAGGGTATCAAGTACGAGACTGAGACTATCCGCCGCAAGGTTGGTAAGTCCGGTGGTAAGAAATAAGGTGGTTAGGTTATGGACAGAATGATCGATAAAAGAAGAAGGCAGCTTAAGAGGAAGGCGCACATCAGAAAGAGTATTTCCGGTACTGCAACACGTCCCCGCATGACTGTCTTCAGAAGTAATCTGCATATGTATGTCCAGGTCATCGACGACACGACGGGGCACACTCTTGCTTCTGCAAGCACCGTTGAGAAGGAACTCAAAGGCCTTAGGAACACGGTGGCCGATGCTGGAAAGCTCGGTGAGGAGATCGGCAAGAGGCTCCTGGAGAAGAACATCACCGAAGTCGTTTTCGATAGGAACGGATATGTATACCACGGAATCGTAAAGTCGATTGCCGATGGCGCCAGAAAGGCCGGCGTGAAGTTCTAGGAGAGATTATGGACAAGTCTAGGGAAAAGGAAACAAAAGACGGATACATCGAGAAGCTCGTCAAGCTGAATCGTGTTACGAAGGTCGTCAAGGGTGGTAGAAGGTATTCATTCTCCGCTATCGTCGTCGTAGGAAACGGCAACGGCTCTGTCGGCTATGGCTTCGGCAAGGCAAACGATGTTACGGATGCAATCAGGAAGGCTACAGACAAGGCAAAGGCGCATATGATCAACGTTCCCCTCAAGGGAAATACGATCCCGCATGACATCATCGGAAACTTCAAGAGCGCTTCTGTAATCCTGAAGCCGGCTGTTCCTGGAACGGGCGTCATCGCAGGTGGTGCCGTTCGTCTCGTATGCGACGCTGCAGGAATCAAGGACATCATCAGCAAGTCCCTCGGATCCAGAAATGGCATCAACATGGTCAAGGCTACGTTCGACGGGCTTGAGAACCTCTTTGATGCTGCAGAGATTGCAAAGAACAGGGGCAAGTCCCTGAAGGAAATGTGGAGCTAACTATGGCAAATCAGATTAAGATCACATTGGTCAGAGGTCTTAGCAGGACCCTTCCGAAGCAGAGGGGAACCATCAAGGCTCTTGGTTTGGGAAAGGTTGGCTCGTCTGTAGTGCGCGAGAACAACCCTGTATTCCAGGGTATGGTACGCACCGTCAGCCACCTGGTCAAAGTGGAGGAAGTGTAATATGGCACAGATTGTTAAGCCAGAAGGTTCTACTAAGAAGAAGACGATCGTTGGTCGTGGCGCATCCTCCAAAGGCAGGGCATGCGGACGCGGACACGATGGGCAGAACTCCCGCTCCGGCGGTGGAGTGCGCCTTGGATTCGAAGGCGGACAGATGCCTCTTTACAGGCGTGTCGCAAGAAGGGGATTCTCGAATGCTCCTTTCAAAGTGACATACCAGGCTATCGGGCTCGTCGACCTTGAGAACGTATATGAGGAAGGTGAAGTCGTCAACGATGCAAGCCTGAGGGAGAAAGGCCTCCTGAAGGGAAAGGAGAGTCTTGCAAAGATCCTTTCCAACGGGGAGATCACGAAGAAGCTTACAGTAGAGGGCGTAAAGCTTTCGAAGAGCGCTTCCGAGAAGATCACTGCAGCAGGCGGTCAGGTAAAATAATCTAAGAAGGTATCCCAATGGCAAACACTTTGACAGACATGTTCCGCATGAAGGATATCAGGAAGAAGATACTTATCACATTCGGGCTACTTATCGTAACCCGAATTGGTACTGTCATTCCGGTTCCTGGCATCAATACAGCTGCGGTTCTCAATTACTTCAGGGCAAGTTCGAACAGTTTTACTGAATACCTGAACTTTTTCTCAGGTGGAGCTTTCAGTAACTTCTCGATCTTCATGCTCGGTGTAATGCCTTATATCAGCACACAGATCATCATCCAGTTGCTGATGTTGGTTATCCCATCGCTCAAGAAGCTTGCCCGGGATCCGCAAGGATCGAAGAAGATCAAGATGTATACGCGCTACGGCACGATCGTAGTGTGTATCCTGCAGTCACTTGCTACGACGGTATATGCACGCAGCATCCCCGGTGCGCTTTACATCGGAACGTTGCCGTTCACCCTTATTGCCATCGTTTCGGTAACTGCCGGTTCCATGCTCTTGGTCTGGCTTGGAGAGAGGATTACACAGTACGGAATCGGAAACGGAATATCGCTTCTGATCTTTGCAGGTATCGTCGCACGTATTCCGAGTGCCATTTATACGGTAATTGAGGAGATCGCAGTCGGAGCGATGAATCCTGTTGCCCTGATCGTGGTAATAGTCATGTTCTTCTTCGTTGTGGCTTTGGTCGTTTACGAAGAGCAGGGTCAGAGGAAGATTCCAGTGCAGTATGCAAAAAGGGTTGTCGGAAGGATGATGTACGGCTCTCAGTCGACATATATCCCGTTCAAGATCAACCCGTCGGGCGTAATACCCGTCATTTTCGCATCTGCCCTTCTTTCCTTCCCTCTCCAAATAGGATATAATTCGCAAGTTGCGTGGTTGCGCAGTGTCGCAAATTTCCTAGATCCTCAGGGTGCCCCCTATCTGATTATCTACACCTTGTTGATTATAGGTTTTGCGTTCTTCTATACTCAGGTCAGTCTCAATCCGATTGAGATGGCAAAGAACATCCGTGACAACGGTGGTTCCATTCCGGGTATCAGGAATGAGAAGATGGAAGAGTACCTGACGAAGGTTCTCAACCGCATCGTTCTCCCAGGCTCTCTGTTCTTGGCTTTCATCGCTTTGATTCCGACTCTGATCCAGATGTTCTTCAACTTCCCGGCGAACGTCGCAATGCTATTCGGAGGTACATCGTTGATAATCCTTGTCGGCGTTGACCTCGATACGATGAGACAGCTCGACGGACTGATGAAGATGCATCACCATGATGGGTTTGTCGCCGTCAAAAAGCGCAAGTCCAAGAAATTTTAAGAGGAGCTCAAAATGAAAGTCAGAGCAAGTGTCAAACCAATTTGTGACAAGTGTAAAGTGATCAGACGTGCCGGTGTGGTACGCATAATCTGCGAGAATCCGAAGCATAAGCAGAGGCAGAAATAATTAGGAGGCCAGGATGGCACGTATAGCTGGTGTCGATTTGCCGAACAAGGCAGTCAAGATCGCACTGACATATATTTATGGTATCGGTAGGAAGTCTGCCCTCGATATCTGCACAAAGACAGAGATCGACCCTGATGTGAGGATCAACACCCTTGATCAGGACCAGATCGCTCTCTTGAGGAAAGTGATCGAGGAGGACTACAAGATCGAAGGTCACCTCAGGACCGAAGTAGCGCTCAACATCAAGAGGCTCATGGATATCGGTTGCTATAGGGGACTGAGACACAGGAAGGGCCTTCCTGTCCGTGGGCAGAGGACCAAGACCAATGCCAGGACGAGAAAGGGCAAGAAGAAGACCGTAGCAGGAAAGAAGAAATAAGGACTGGTAGAGATGGCTAACGTAAAAAAGAAGATCAAGAAGACTGTGCTTGAGGGCAACGTCTACATCCAGACTAGCTTCAATAACACAATCATCACAGTTACCGACCTTGCCGGGAATGCCATCAGCTGGGCTTCTGCTGGCGGACTCGGATTCAGGGGTGCCAAAAAATCTACTCCATATGCTGCGCAGACGATTTGCGAAGCAGCCGTTAAGAAGGCGATGGATTACGGCCTCAAGGAGGTCAACGTTTTCGTAAAGGGACCTGGAGTAGGTAGGGAAAGCGCAATCAGGACGATCGGAGTACTTGGTGTCAAAGTTCGTTCCATCAGGGACGTCACCCCGATTCCGCATAACGGTTGCCGCCCTCGCAAGACCCGTCGTGTCTGATTTATCTTTGGTTCTCCAAAGAGCATTATAAGGAGTAGCACATGGCTAGAAAAACTCTTCTCAAGGGGTTCAAGAAACCAACTGGAATCTCTTGTGACCATACTGTGGCGTCAGAAACGCACGGCCGTTTCATCGCAAGCCCGTTCGAAAGGGGATTTGGTACGACAGTGGGAAACACCCTCCGTCGCGTACTTCTTTCCTCGATCCAGGGGTATGCGGTCTCTGCAGTCAGGTTTACGACGTTCGTCGGAGAGGACAGGACTGCACACCTCGTCACGAGCGAGTACGAGTCGCTTCCAGGTGTGAAGGAAGATATCAACGATATTATAGCCGCATTCAAGAAGCTCCAGATCAGCATGCCTGAGGACTCAGAGGAGACCATCTTCACAGTCGTGGCCAAAGGCCCTGGTGTGATCACCGGCGCCGACCTTGAGAAGAATCAGGTCGAGATCAAGAACAAGGATCTGGTTCTTTTCACCATGATGGACGATTGTGATTTGGAAATGGAGGTTCAGATCGACCTCGGCCGCGGATACGTTCCAAGCGAAATGAACGAGAAATACGTCGAAGAGCCCGGAACGATCTGCATCGATGCATTCTACTCTCCGGTAAAGAGGGTCATGTATACGATCGAACCTACCAGAGTCGGACAGAGGAACGACTACGACAAGCTCATTCTTGACATCGATACCGATGGCACGATCTCTCCGGAGAACGCCCTCGGGGAAGCTGCCAAGATCATAAAGGAGCACTTCACCGTTTTCATCAACTTCGATGAGGGATCCATAACGAACGGACCTGAAGTCGATGAGGATGAGAAGAGGATCAGAGGTATCCTCGACACCCCGGTTGAAGAGCTGGAGCTGACAGTAAGATCTTCCAATTGTCTCAAGAACGCAGGCATTAAGACGATCGGTGATTTGGCTAGAAAGACAGAAGATGAGATCGGAAAGACGAGGAACTTCGGAAAGAAGAGCCTCTCTGAGATCAAGGACAAGCTCAAGGAATGGGGTTTGACACTTGGCATGACCGATTTCAGCGTCTTGAAGACATCTATTAAAGTTCCAGAGAACAAGGAAGTGGACAATGAGGCATAGACATGGATTCAATGCGCTTTCCCGTACGACAAGTGAACGCACGGCACTCAAGCGCAGCATGGTCACATCCCTCTTCAGGTATGAGAGGATCGAGACCACGAAGGCAAAGGCCCTTGAAGTGAGGAAAGTTGCCGAGAGGATGATTACCCGCGCAAAAGTGGACAGCGTCCACAACCGCAGAATGGTTGCAAGGGATATCGGAGACGAGGCAGTCCTCGACAAGCTCTTCAAGGAAATCGCACCTATGTTCGTAGAACGCAAGGGCGGTTACACAAGGATTCTCAAGACAGGTTATCGTCTTGGAGATGCAGCAGAGATGGTTATCCTCGAACTCGTCGAGAAGACAGAGAAGAAGGAAGCCAAGGCCGAGAAGTCCAAGAAGGACGAAAAGGCTGCAAAGGCAAACTGATTGCCTGGAAGCGGGCGTCAAGCCCCTCCGAATTCGCCGTCACCATTGGGTGGCGGTTTTTTCATCAACCTTGACAGCATGATTAGTTTGGTACAATATCAAATTTGTATTGGCTTTTGCCGAGGAGGGATTAAAATGGGTATTTTTTATCTTCTCCTCAGTTGCGTGGTAGGTTTTGCCATCGGCGTAGCGGTCAGATGGCTTTACGCCAAATATAAGCTTACTTCGGCTGAGCAGGAGGCTGTCAGGGTTCGTAACGAAGCCCAAAGCAAAGCTGAGGCTGAAGCGAAGGAATTGATGCTTGAGACCCGCGAGACGTTGCAGAAGGAACAGCAACAGAACGAACGCGAGGCTAGGGAAAGAAGAATGGAACTGCAGAAGAGCGAACGAAGGCTTCTGCAGAAAGAAATGAATCTTGAGCACAAGCAGTCAGAGCTTGAGGCCCTCAGGCAGCAACTGGGAGAAAAGGAAGAGGAGCTGACGAAGAAGGAAAGCGAGGTCATCGAAAGGGAAGGAACCTTGACGACCGAGCTTGAGAAAGTTGCATCGATGACGAGTGAGGAGGCTAAGAACATCCTCATCGAGGAGATGAAGGAGAGTGCGCGGCACGACGGTCAGGTTTACATAAACAAGATCGAGAGCGAGACTCAGCTTCAGGCTGATAAAGTCGCACGCGATATTATCATTTCATCGATCCAGCGCCTTGCAACGGAAGTAAGCGGGGAGATAACGACGCAGTCCGTCTCTTTGCCGAGCGATGAGATGAAGGGGCGCATAATCGGGCGCGAGGGAAGGAACATCCGTACCCTCGAAACCCTTACCGGAGTGGATATCATCATCGATGACACGCCGGAAGCTGTTGTCATTTCGTGTTTCGATCCCGTGCGCAAGGAGATTGCACGCGTAGCCCTCGAACGATTGGTACAGGATGGAAGGATCCACCCTGCCAGGATCGAGGAAGTCGTGAACAAGGTCACGAAGGAAGTCGGCAGGATCATCGTCGACGAAGGGGAGAAGGTCGTATTCGACCTCGGCATCCACAACATGGGCAACGAACTGATCAGAGCGCTCGGAAGGTTGTATTTCCGTACGAGTTACGGGCAGAACGTACTCATGCACTCCAAGGAGGTTGCAATCCTTGCCGGTATGATCGCAAGCGAAGTCGGTGCAGACAGTGAGATTGCAAAGCGCGGAGGCTTGCTGCATGACATCGGAAAGGGCGCTGAGACCGAGAGCGACTCGAACCACGCAGAGCTTGGAGCAGAGATGCTCAAGCGCTTCGGAGAGGACGAGAAGGTGATAAACTGCGTACTTGCGCACCACAACGACGTCGAACCTGCATCGGTGGAGGCTGTGATAGTGCAGATTGCGGATGCAATCAGTGCGGCACGCCCGGGAGCCAGAAGGGAGTCGATCGACAATTACATCAAGCGTCTCGAGTCGCTTGAAGGCATTGCAAAGAGCTTTGACGGAGTTGAGAACGCATTCGCAATCCAGGCTGGAAGGGAACTGAGGATCATGGTTGACAGCGAAAGCGTTTCCGATGAGGATGCGCGTGATATTGCAAACAAGATCGCTCAGCGCATTGAAGCAGAACTCAGATATCCCGGGAAGATCAAAGTCACTATCATCAGGGAGCTGAGGGTAGTCGAGTACGCAAGGTGATGGACTTGGTCAATGTACTTATGCTCGGGGATGTCTCGGGCGCATCAGGTATGGGAGCCCTTTTCCTGGGGCTCCCTCAATTGAAAAAGAGGGAGAACGTCGATTTCGTGATCGTAAACGGGGAGAATGCAGCCCAAGGGTTCGGCATATCGATCCAGGATTACGATAACATGATGAAGATGGGAGTCGACGTCATCACCAGTGGAAACCACATCTGGCAGAAGGAAGAGATATTCCAGATTTTGGAGAAAAGCGATTCGATCCTGAGGCCTTTGAATTACCCGGAGGGTGTCGTCGGAAAGGGTTGGACGATAAAGAACGGAATTGCAGTCGTCAATGCCGAAGGCAGGTATGGCGGACTACCTCTGATCGACGATCCTTTCCAAAGGGTGAAGGAAGTCGTGTTGAAGCTCAGAAAGGAGACAAACCTCATATTCGTCGATTTCCATGCAGAGCATACCGATGAGAAGGAGGCGCTCGCTTTCTACCTTGACGGGCTTGTCACTGCGGTCGTGGGAACGCATACACACGTTCAGACGGCGGATGAGAAGATCCTTCCGGGAGGAACGGCTTACATTACGGACCTTGGGATCACGGGATCCCCTGATGGTGTGATCGGCAGTGAAGAGGGGAAAGCGATCGAGCGTGCACTTACGCAGCTCCCGATCAAGAGCATCGTTAAAGAGGGCAGGGGCGTCATTCAGGGGCTTTTGATCACTGCAGACAGCAAAACCGGAAAAGCATCAAGGGTAAAGAGGATCTCCGTTTGAAAGGAGGATCGTGCGTACATCCGGATAAATGCTTTCCACCGTCCTCGAAACCTGTTCGTACGCTTTTTTTAGATCTTCCGATTCCTTGATCTCTTCCGAGAGGTCGACGAACGCTATTCCGTCTTCGATCGTGACTCCCACAAGGGACGTGCCTTTCGGAATGTACGATACAAGCCCTTCCTTGATCTCTTCCTCTCCGGGACCCTTCAAAAGGGCTTCAAGCGAAAGATGGATCTCGTCCGTGGGTTTCTTCTCAACCGATGCGTTCCTCATTACGCTTTCGTACGGGGAGTAGAAGGCGACTTTGTAAGTTACATTCCCTTTGTCTTTTTCCCTGTCGATGTATCTGCAAAATCTCTCGATGTATGCTCCTTTCTCGAAGTTTTCCTTTATCCCCGGTGCAAAGAAATACAAAAGCGCACCGAGCATAATCAGGTAGAGTAGCAAGAGAAGCATTAGTCCGCCGATCCAATTCGCCCGTTTTCCCATAATCAATCCTTTCCCTTTCAAGTGTATAATAGCAACAACTTTCTTCCAATTTCCTTTACTCATAAATTTTGCAATTGTACAATAGCTCATATGACAGAGGTAAAGGGAATTGCTGCATCTGGAGGGTATGCTGTCTCCAAAGCGTACGTTTTCAGACATGATGTACAGAACGTATTGCACGAAACAGTATCGGAAGACCAGGTCGGGAATGAACTTGAAAGGCTTTCGGACGCATTCTCTTCCGTCAAATCCTACGTCTCATCCCTTCTCTCTTCTTCAGTCGGCGACAGCGAGCGGGAGTTGTACTCGGTCGAGCTGCTGATGCTCGATGATCCCGAGTACAGGAAGATGATCGAATCCCTCGTCCAAAACTCATTCCATACTGCCGAGTGGGCGGTTGAGAGCGCTACGAAAGTGTTCGTCGATGCGCTTGGAAAGCTTTCGGATGAGTACATGCGGGAGAGAAGCAACGACATAAAGGACATAGAGCACTTCCTCTTGGAATCGCTCCAAGGGAAGAAAAGGAGCGAGATAAGGCTTGAAAGGGATTCCATCCTCGTTGCCGACTACATTCTCACTAGCGAATTCATGTCGATAATCAATCCCGGGTACATCAAGGGGGTCGTGATCGACACGGGCGGGCGTACAAGCCACGTCGCACTTCTTGCAAAGAGCAAGGGTATTCCCGCTGTCGTCGGGTGTCAGACGCTCTCGTCGGATGTATCTGCAGATGATACGATTGCTGTCGACGGGTACAAGGGCGTAGTCGTCGTCAATCCGTCGAGGAAGGTCTCTTACGAGATAATGGATCTGAAGATCAAAGAGAGCGAGAACGAGAAGAAACTCTCTGAGACGATGAAGGGGCCGTCTGTGACGAAAGATGGCAAGAGGATCCTTCTGAAGACGAACATCGAGGGGCTCGACGGCATCGGCCCTACGCTGAGTGCACATGCCGACGGGGTAGGCCTTTTCAGGACTGAATTCCTGGTCCTGGAGAACGGATTCGACCCGGACGATGACAAATCACAGGTCTATATCGATTCGGCGGAGAAGATGGCGGGCGTTGGGGATGTGACATTCAGAACACTCGACGTCGGAGGGGACAAGATATTCAAGGATCAGCCTTTCGAGGCGAACCAGTTCATGGGGTTCAGGGCCATCAGGGTGTCTCTACAGTGCAAGGATATATTCAAGAAACAGATCAAGAGGATACTTAAAGCCTCGAAGTGGGGGAATGCGAGGATAATGTTCCCTCTGATCTCATCAGAGGAGGAGCTTGACGAGGCGCTCGGGGTGCTTGAGGATGCGAAGGAGGAACTTTCCCGCAAGAACATCCCGTTTGATGAGAAGTTGCCTGTGGGAACGATGATCGAAGTCCCGTCTGCCGCGATCATGATAGACCGGATATCGAGGAAAGTCGATTTCGTATCGGTCGGAACGAACGATCTGGTGCAGTATACCCTTGCAGTGGACCGGGGAAATGAGAAGGTAGGCTATTTGTATCGTCCGATGCATCCTGCAGTCCTGAGGTTGTTGAAGATGATAGTGGATGGTGCGCACGAAAGTGGAAGAAGCGTTTCGATATGCGGGGAGATGGCGGGTGATTTGAAGTACCTGCCGCTGTTGGTCGGGCTTGGGTTCGACGAACTCTCCGTATCTCCTCCTTTGGTGCTTTCCCTCAGAGCTTACCTGAGGGAACTTGACAGCAGAGATTGCCGTACCCTCTCAAATGAGATACTCTCAATTCCTGGTTATACCGAAATAGAACGAAGACTTAAGGAAATCCAAGATGCGAGAAGAACTGGAGATAAGGAACAAGGCTGACATAGATACACGCTATCCGATAATCAGCATAATAGGGCGCCCGAACGTAGGCAAATCCACACTCTTCAACAGATTCCTGGGGAAAAGGGTTGCAATTACAGATCCGACAAGCGGAGTGACGAGGGATCCGATTCCCTCAAGGTACCTTTTGGGGAACAACGTTGTCACTTTGGTCGACTCCGGGGGAGTGAAGATCGAAGAGGATGAACTTGACAGACTTGTTGGGGAGAAAGCGCTCTCGCTATGCCCGATCAGCAATCTGATACTTCTTGTACTCGATTGCACCGACGTAACCGGGGAGGACATGATGCTCCTTGAAAGACTCAGGGTATACTCTGACAAGGTGATCCTCGTTGTAAACAAGGTCGATGACGAGAAGAGGAAGGATCTCGTATGGGAGTTCTACGGCTACGGCTACCAGCGCATAGTTCCTGTATCAGCATCCCACGGACTGGGGTTTGAAGAGCTCGAGGAGACGATGCTCGGAATGCTCGATCTGGAGGTCCGGGATGAGGAACCTGAAGAGGAAGAGGATCTGAAAATCGCTATCATGGGAAAGCCCAACACAGGTAAAAGCACGCTCATGAACCTCCTCACGGGGCGCGATGTGTCAATCGTGAGCGATATTGCGGGGACCACCCGGGATGTAATGCGCGGTACGATTGAATACAGGAATACTGCGATCACGCTCCTTGATACCGCAGGAATCAGGAGAAAGAGCAAGGTCGAGGAGGACGTCGAGTACTATTCGGTCAACAGGGCGATAAAGACGATAGACGATGCGGATGTCGTTTTATTGATGATAGACGTCAAGGAGGGGCTTGCAGAACAGGACAAGAAGATAGCCGACTTGATCGTCAGAAGGGGCAAGGGGATAGTCCTCGTACTGAACAAGATCGATCTACTCTCCGGGGTTGCCAACGAACTTGAAGCGATAAAGGACAGGATACGCTTTCTCTTCCCGATATTGTCGTTCGCTCCGATCGTGCCTATAAGCGCAGCGAAGGAGAGCGGGATCAGGAAGCTTTTGGATACCGCGATCAAACTCAAGAAGGAACTGGATTCAAGGGTCGACACAAGCGCTTTCAACGATGCTCTACGCCAGTGGTGCGAAAAGCACGAGGCCCCGAGGGGGAAGGACGGGCACTACAAGGTACTCTATGGCACACAGGTGTCTTCAGCTCCTGTGCGCTTTTTACTCTTTGTAAACAGGATAAAGGGATTTCCCGAAACATATGTTTCGTACATCAAGAACATGATCCAGTCGACGTTCGGCTTCAAGGACATACCCGTCGAGATATCGCTACGCGAAAGGCGCAGGAACCCATCCTTGTATAAGAACGGCCCGGGGAAGGATGAACTTGAAGTCAAGAGGCTCATGAACGAGGGGAAGGAGAAAAAGAGGAAGGAAGCGAAAGGAAACCGGGGATCGGTCGGAAACAAGGCGAAGGTCGACAAGGCAAGGAAGAAAGCGGAGAAGGTCGTCCGCGAGAAGAAGACGAAGACGGGGGGAAGGTGATGGGATACATCAAAGAGCACGGAATAGAAGCGGTATGTTTCGACATCGACGGTACTCTGTATCCGAAATGGCAGACCAATCTGCGCCTCGTGGAAAGCGCTCTATTACACATACCGTTCTCCCTTTCATACCTTTCGATGAGAAACAAGCTCAGGCGTAAAAACGGGCTTGACGGAGGCACTTTCTCAGGCCACGACGGGTTTTTGAAAGAGGAGTACACCGCGCTGTACGGAGAGTATGACGAAGAGGGTGTCGAGAAGTTCAGGAGGAAGGAGGAGCGGGTGTTCTTCATTCCGTGGCAGAAGAGCTTTTCTTCGATAACCCCTTTCCCTCACATGAGGGAATCGCTTTTGAAGATAAAAAAAGAAGCGAGGATAGCATTTCTTTCAGATTTCCCGATCGGAGTGAAACTCGAAGCGCTTGACGTGGGCGACATACCGGAGTTTGCGATCTCTACAGAGGATATCGGGGCGCTAAAGCCATCGCGCGTTCCTTTCGAGTATCTCTCTAGCCTATTGGGACTTGAAAATGATAAGATACTATACGTAGGGGACAGCGAACAGAAGGATGTACGGGGTGCGAAGAACGTCGGAATGCATACCTTGCTGATAAAAACCCATGGCAAGGCCTCTTCCAAAGCCGATATTGTCGTCTCTTCCTATCCTGAGATGTGCCGGGTCCTCTTGGAATAAAGTGGGGTTTGAGATGAGGCTGGAACTGTTCGTATCCGTTTTGCTTTTCTGTGCGTCCTTGATGATTTTCTTCATAGTCCGCGCTTCCGACATGAAAAAGCGTTCGATCCAGAACGTACAGAGCATGATAAAGAGTTTCCGGAATGAGTCGGCTGCGACGAAGCAGCAACTCTTGGAATCGACGCAGAATTGCATTGACAAAGTACAGGAACTACTGGACAGGGCCGAACGTACAGGCGACATGATCAACTCGCTTTTCGTAAGCCTCGAGAATCATTCAAAGGATCTTACGGCGCTTGAAGGCGTATGCGTGAACTACAAGAGGGCGCTTGATAAACTCAGAGTGCAGACCGAGCAGGCTGAGTCGCGGATCTCGGTAGTCAGGGAAGAGGTCCACAAGGCTGAGATGATCAACGACACCGTGAAGAGCTTCAAAAACGACATGGAGCTCATCATACGGGAAATCGATGAGAAAAAAGGTGAGTTTGCATCCCTTGTCACATCCACTTCCGAGAGCCTCAAGAGGCAGGCGGAGAGCGAGCTGGAGGAGAATGCACGGGCCTTGGGGGAATTTGCGGGCACTTTGGAGAAAGAGCGCACGTCGTTTGTCGCGTTCATAAGCGAGGAGAAGGAAGCGCTGAATGAAAAAAGCCTGGCGGAGCGGGAAGCGCTATCCCGAGTGGACGGGCGCCTGGACCAATTTGATCAGGAAGTATCTGATGTGTTGTTGAAGGCGGAGCGCCGTTTGGATGAACTCAAGAAGGAATACATAGCGTACATCGAGAAGATCAAAGAGGAACTCGACCTTGCCCAGAAGAGGATGGGAGAGAGCTTTGAGAAGATGAGCGGAAGCATCGAAAGCTCATCATCGTTCCTGGAGATGAGGAAGAGCGACATCGAGAAGGAACTTGATGAGAAGGAAGTGAAACTCAAAGAGAGCCTTGAGAAGAGGAAGGAAGAGCTTTCATCGGGGCTTTCCGAGAAGGCAGAAGAGATCGGAAACGGACTCGCCGACTACCTTCCGAAGCTCGATGAGACCAAGGACCGGGTGATCGCCGAGGCCAGGAAAACAATGGATGAAGGGATAGGCGAGTCATCACGCGCATCGAAGGCGCTTGTAGAGGAGCTTGAGAAATCGATCGGGAACGCACTTTCGTCCTTGGATGATGCAACGCACGAACTCGAAGGGAAGATCAACGATGCGGTAGGCATAGGTGTAAGAAAGGTCGGGGAGGCGTCAGACAGGCTGAAGGAGCTTGAAGAGAAGATAAAAGCGTCCGAATCGATACTTCTTTCGCTTCAATCGCGGATCACGAAGACGAGGGAAGCCATATACAACAGCCATGAGAGCCAGAGGGATGATCATGGCAGGAAGGAGGATGAGATATCGGAGGAGAAGAAGGAGATGTTCTCGTCATTCCCGGACGACATAATACTCGGGGACGAGGATGAAATCGACCTCTCGGATGATGAGTGAACTTGACCGATCGGTAAGCTGTTGTTACCTTCAGTTTGCATGTCGATGACGACATGATCCCAACTGAAGGTATTTTTATGGAAGATGAGAAGAATTTGAGCGAAGAGCTTTCTGAAAAAGACGAACAGCAGGAGGTCCTTGAAGAGAAGGAGCCTTCCCTGGAATGTGATGATGAGAAGAAGGAAGAGGCGGAGATCGGCAAAAAGACAGCCGAACTTGAGGAAACGATAAAAACGCTCGAGGAGGAGATTGCAAACCTGAAGAACGAACTTCTTCTGAAGGCTGCAGATACCGAGAACTACCGCAAAAGGCTTCTGAAGGACAAGGAGAATGCTGTGAAGTATGCGAACGAATCGCTTTTGAAGGATCTTCTCGATCCAATCGACAACTTCTCCAGGGCAATCGAGGCTGCATCCAAATCGAGTGATTTCGAAGCGCTCAGATCGGGCGTTGCGATGACTGAGAACCAGATACTCTCCCTTTTGAAGAACAACTGGGGGCTTGAGAGGATGTCCAGCGAAGGTCAGCCTTTTGATCCTCAGACGATGGAAGCATACCAGGCTGAGGAGGTCGAGGGACTGGAGAAGGAAACTGTGCTCCAAGTCTATCAGGAGGGGTATATCCTCAACGGAAAGGTGATCCGCACAAGCAAGGTGAAAGTCGGAAAGCCCAAAGCTTGACGAACTGGATTGCCGTTGTTATTTTCGTTTTGTGCCGGAAGGTACGTTTTGAAAGATATAAATCATCAGGAGTAATAAAATGGGAAAGATTATAGGTATTGACCTTGGAACTACGAACAGCTGCGTTGCAGTAATGGAAAACAACGAACCGATGGTAATTCCGAACAGCGAGGGAGACAGGACCACGCCGTCGGTTGTAGGTTTCAGCAAAGGCGACAGGCTTGTCGGAAAACCTGCAAAGAACCAGATGGTGACCAATCCTGAGAACACCGTATATTCCATCAAGAGGTTCATGGGAAGGAAGTTCAATGAGGTATCGGAAGAGATTTCGATGGTTCCTTACAAAGTTGTATCGGGAGCAGGGAACGAAGTCAAAGTAGACATCAGCGGCACCATGTACTCCCCGCAGGAGATCAGCGCAGTCATTTTGCAGAAGATGAAGAAGACTGCGGAGGATTACCTCGGCGAGAGCGTTACCGAGGCAGTAATCACAGTTCCGGCATACTTCAACGACTCCCAGCGTCAGGCAACAAAGGATGCGGGAAGGATCGCAGGACTTGACGTGAAGAGGATCGTCAACGAGCCTACGGCTGCAGCACTTGCATACGGATTCGGAAAAGACAAGTCGAAGGACGAGACGATCGCAGTATACGACCTCGGCGGAGGCACGTTCGATATCTCGATCCTGGAACTCGGCGATGGCGTTTTCGAAGTAAAGAGCACGAACGGAGACACGCACCTCGGCGGAG
Source organism: uncultured Spirochaetaceae bacterium (assembly GCA_944389975.1). Lineage (GTDB taxonomy): Bacteria > Spirochaetota > Spirochaetia > Sphaerochaetales > Sphaerochaetaceae > Ornithospirochaeta. Next base: position 12,931 of record CALXOH010000031.1, on the reverse strand, counting down.
ACAACTTCGACCAGGCGATCATCGATTGGCTCGTACAGGATTTCAAGGCAAAGAACGGCATCGACCTTTCATCCGACAAGATGGCTCTCCAGAGGCTCAAGGAAGCTGCAGAGCAGGCAAAGATCACGCTTTCAAGCTCCACGAGCACGACGATCAACCTTCCGTTCATAACAGCAAACCAGAACGGGCCGTTGCACCTCACTGCAGAGCTTACAAGGGCGAAGTTCGAGCAGATGATCGCTCCTCTTGTTGAGAAGACAAAGATCCCGTGCCAGAACGCACTCAGGGATGCAGGACTTACCGCAAGCCAGATCGATGAGGTCATCCTCGTCGGAGGATCTTCGAGGATCCCATGCGTCCAGACGCTGGTAAAGGAGATCTTCGGAAAGGAGCCTCACAAGGGAGTCAACCCGGACGAGGTTGTCGCAATGGGCGCGGCAATCCAGGGTGGAATACTCAAGGGCGACGTAAAGGATGTCCTTTTGTTGGATGTCACACCGCTTTCGCTTGGAATTGAAACGCTCGGCGGAGTCATGACGAAGCTGATCGAAAGGAATACCACCATTCCTACCAAGAAGAGCCAGATATTCAGCACCGCGGCAGACAACCAGACTGCTGTATCGATCCACGTTCTCCAAGGAGAAAGGGAACTTGCAAGCCAGAACAGGACGCTTGGAAACTTCGACTTGGTCGGCATTGCACCTGCACCGCGCGGAGTACCTCAGATCGAAGTATCGTTTGACATCGATGCAAACGGCATAGTACACGTATCTGCAAAGGACCTCGGAACGGGCAAGGAGCAGAGGATCGAGATCCAGTCTTCCAGCGGACTATCGGAAGAGGAGATCAACAAGATGGTCAAGGAAGCCGAGGCACACGCCGAAGAGGACAAGAAGGCACGTGACTCTATCGAAGCGAGGAACGCCGGAGAGAGCGTAGTATACCAGACCGAGAAGGCGTTGAAGGACTACGGCGACAAGGTCTCCGAGAGCGAGAGAAGCTCGATTCAGAGCGCTGTCGATTCCTTGAAGGCTGTTCTTGCAGATAAGAATGCGTCTGCAGAGGCGATCAAGAGCGAGACTGAGAAAGTCCAGCAGGCTTCGATGCAGCTCGGACAGAAGATCTATGAAGCTTCCAAGGCTCAAGCTTCCCAGCCTGGGGCAGGAGAGTCGTCGACAGGCTCGACAGGTGGTTCCTCATCATCTTCCAACGATGGAAGCGTAGATGCAGACTACGAGGAAGTAAAATAAACTTCGTTTACATGAAGAGATTTCCGGGAGACAGCATGCAAGACATGCTGTTTCTCTCGTTTGAAGGGTATGGCAATGGCAAAACGTGATTACTATGAGGTCTTGGGAGTTTCCAAGGATGCCTCTCCGGATGAGATAAAGAAGGCATACAGGAAGATTGCGATGGCAAACCATCCTGACACCCATCCGGGAGACAAGGCTGCGGAGGAAAGGTTCAAGGAGGCAAGCGAAGCATACGAAGTGCTTTCAGATCCCAAGAAAAAGCAGCAGTATGATACGTTTGGCTTCGGTGGACTCGGCTCTGACGGTGGTGGTTTCCAGCAGGGGTTTGCGGACTTTTCGGATATATTCGGCTCAGGTGGGTTCAGCGATATATTCGGTTCGTTCTTCTCAGGCGGTGGCTCGAGAAGGGGCGCGCAGTACCACGGAACACCCGGGCAGTCGCTCAGATACGACCTTACGATCGATTTTCTGGATGCAGTTCATGGCGTGAAGAAGGAGATATCGTTCTCACACAAGGTGAAGTGTTCCGCGTGTTCCGGCACCGGTGGCACCGGCAGGAAGACATGTCCGACTTGCGGAGGGACCGGAAGAATACAGCAAGGCGGCGGATTTTTCAGCATCACGAAGACGTGCCCGTCATGCCACGGAACGGGAAGCATCCTCGAAAAACCGTGCGCGACATGCCGTGGTACGGGGCTTGAGAGGAAGACTGAACGCCTCTCGGTAAACATTCCCGCAGGCGTTGATACCGGAAGCAGGCTTACGCTCCGAGGAAAGGGGGATGCCGGGGAGAACGGCGGTCCTGACGGGGATCTCGTGATCTTCATCACAGTCCGCGATGACAAGTATTTCTTCAGGGACGGGCAGGACGTATACCTCCAGATACCTATTTCGATTACGCAGGCTGCACTTGGGGCTGAACTTTACGTGCCGACGATCGACGGCGGACAGATAAAGGTAACTGTCGCACCGAATACCGAGTCGGGAAGGCTATTGCGCGTCAAAGGTAAGGGCTTCCCGGCAGTCAACTCGACTGAGAGGGGGAACATGTTCATCAGACTTCACGTCCAAACCCCCAAGCACATATCGCTGAAGGCGCGTAAGATGCTCAAGGATCTTTCGATGGAACTTGGGGAGACCGATCATCCGGAGCCGATGGATTACGAAGCATGAACATAGTTGTAATAGACAGCCAGGGAGGGGGGGATCGGAAAACAGGTCGTATCCTCCCTCAAGACAGCTTATCCATCAGTCAAGGTGATCGCAATCGGAACGAACGCACAAGCTACGCTACAGATGGTGAAAGCCGGTGCTGACGAAGGTGCAAGTGGGGAAAACCCTGTCATCGTTGCATCCAAGATGGCGGATGTGATAATAGGTCCCGTGGGTATGTCATCGCTGACCCGATGCTCGGGGAAGTGACGCCTGAAATGGCGCTTGCGATAAGCCAGAGCAAAGCGAAGCGGATACTCATTCCGGTGAACCACTGCGACAACTGCCTTGTTGAAGCACTTTGTAAAGAAATTCACACAAATGCCTCTGATGAGCGTTGGGAAAATCGGGTACGGAATGGGAACGAAGGATTTTCCGAAGGCAAACCTGTTGCGTACAATACTCGGGGAGAGAGAAGTGGAAAGCGATGAAGTTTCAGGGCTTTTTGCAAACGTAGATGACATGACCGGTGAAGAGATCGGGTTTGCACTCGAGATGCTTTTTGAAGAAGGTGCGCTGGATGTGTACACGACAGGAATCGGAATGAAGAAATCAAGGCCTGGCGTGATGATATCCGTGATATGCGAAGAAAAGGACGAAGAAAGGCTTGTGAGGGCGCTCTTCAAGTACACATCGACTTTGGGGATCAGGAAAAGCGTGTTCTCCCGTCATACTTTGCATAGAAGCGAAGATGTGGTCGACACAAAGTACGGTAAAGTGCGCATCAAGAGATCATCGGGGTATGGCGTTGAACGGAGAAAATCAGGATACGACGACGTCGCAGCCATCGCGCGAAGAGAAAATCTCTCAATATGCGAAGTGAGAAACAATCTGGAGTGAACCCATCTATACTGATTCAATTGCCGTCTGGGATATGGCGGCTTTTGAAAGCCGGGCTATATATGATTCTTTTGATGTAAAGAAGGCTATGGGCAAGATCAATTACGAATTGATCAACTCAGGGCGAATACATGAAGCGTACATCATGATTCCACGTGATTAGAGAGGGTGGCATGAAAGATCCATGGCCATGGCAACATGCATCTTCCAAAAGCCAACAAATACAGCCTTGTGAAACTCGGCGATGTCCATAGGAGACAAGGAAAAGAAACCAGAGGTTGTAATCAACTTTACAAACGGGAAAGTGCTATATGCCGACGCCTACTGGAAAGGGATGATGTTGTGACAAAGTATATGACCGAAGAGGGTGAGGCGAATTGGAAATACAACCGGATGATTGGTGGTGCGATCGGAGACAGGCATTAACCTTTCCATCTCTTTTTCATTCGGTTTTTGCAATCTTTCATTTTGAATGGGAAATGTGATACTTTCTTTATCGGAGGAAGAGATGGGCGAACGGATTTATGGGCTTCATGCGATCGAGGAAGGTTTGAAGAAATCCCCTTCGGGTTCTACGCTTTACGTTGTCCGCGGAGGCGGCGAGAGATTGAAAAGGCTTGTATTCCAAGCTGAAGCGACAGGAAAGGTTGCTGTGAAGAAGGTCTCGAAGGATGAACTCGATTCGATGTGCCCTGGAGTGGACCACAGGGGTGCCTTGTTGGATCTTGGCGGGGCCAGGACCGGAGCGTCAAAACTCAAAGAGACTTCAGTCGATGAATTCCTTTCCTCCCTCAAGGAGGGTGACAAGGCTTTGGTTTTAGTCCTCGATGGGATAACGGATCCGCACAACCTCGGTGCGATACTGCGCTCGGCAGATCAATTCGGGGTGGATTTGGTCGTAATCCCTTCCCGCAGAAGCGTTCAAGCCAACGAGACTGTAGTCAAAGTCTCCTCAGGAAGTGCGCAGTACGTGCCTTTGGCAGTGACCGTGAACATCAACCGCGAACTCGGGAAACTCAAAGAGAACGGCTTCTGGATCTACGCGTCGGATATGGCGGGGGAGAGTAGCTACGGCTATTCGTTTGCTCCCCGGAGCGTGATCGTCATGGGCAGCGAGGGCAAAGGGATTTCCGAACTGGTGAGGAAAAACTCGGATTTCGTCATCTCCATCCCGATGCAAGGGCACATAGACAGCCTCAATGTCTCCGTAGCGACGGGCATCCTCTTGTACGAATACAGGTCCAAGGAGCGTTAGGTCCTTCCCAGCGAGAGCTTCTCCCTGTTCTCGTCGAAGAACTTGTTCCCGATGTCACGTCTGAACCAGCCGCCTTCTATCTGGAAGTCCTTGACTGCGTTGTATGCCATCTTGTTCGCATCTTCGAGGTTCTCTCCGATTCCAACGACAGTGATGTTCCTTCCGCCGACGGTGACTTCCCTTCCGTTGATCTTGTCAACTGCGCCGACGAACACTTCCGCCAGTCCCCTGACTTTAGCCCTTCGGAATGCAGTAAGCCCTTTTACATCCCTTCCGATAACGGGAGAGACCGGGTAGCCTTCGCTTGCAAGCACTACTGCAACCGAGAAACCGCCATAGGAGGAGAGCTTCACATTCTTCAAGTTGTTTCTGTTCATCGCCTCCACGATCTCCAGAAAATCATTCTTCACTAAAGGTATGAACGCCTGGGCTGCAGGGTCGTTGAATCGTACATGGTAATCGACCAGTACAGGGTCCCTGTCTTCGGGAATTATTATCGAGAACGTCAGCACCCCTTTATATGAGATTCCCTCCCCAAGCATCCCTGACAAGGTCGGTTTTATTATCTTCTCTTCGACTTTCGCCATTATCTCATCGTCGATCGGTACCGGACATATCGCGCCCATTCCACCCGTTGGAGTGTTGTCGTCTTCGTCCTTCTCGGTATATTCGCTTGCTATCGGAAGCATCATATACCCCTCGTCGTCGAGGAGTATCGTTGCAGTTATCGGGAGTCCGGGTATGAACTTCTCGATGAGGACTGCACCCCTTTTCAGCATGTGTTTAGAGTATTCGAGGAGGCTTTCATAGTCGTGGGATCGGAGCGTCTCCCTTGACGGGGAGATGTTGTTGCTCTTTACGATGAACTCCTCTTTTGCATGGGCTGAGAGGAAATCTTCAAGTCCGTCCTTGCTTTGGAAGAGCTGTCTTGGAGGAATACGTATTCCATGCCGCTCTGCGAACTTCCTGCTGAATTCCTTGTCATCCTCGAGTCTGATCGAACCCTCCGGTGCCCCGAATGTCTTGATCCCCCTCTCTTTCAGGTATTCGATCACACCGCTTGAAAGCGGCGCTTCCGTCCCGATTACGACCAGGTCTATTCCGTATGCAAGGACTGCTGCGTAGACATCCTCTTTCGAGGAAGGATCGACATCAGGCAGGCGGACAGCATAGTCTTCCGTCGCTGCATTCCCTTTCGCCATATACAATCCGGAAAGCAGACTGCTCTTGCTTATCCACCATGCAAGGGCATGGTCTTTCGCTCCCGACCCGAGAACCAAAACCTTCATATACAAACCTCTCGAGTAAAAAGCTACCATAGTGGAATTTGCAATTCAACGAAAATATTGTTTTATTGCATCGAGAGAGCCTTCTCGTACTCCTCGTATGTACCCGCGTGAGAGATCTTTTCCTTCATCGCTTTCGAGTTATCCAGGCCTTTGACGTAAGCCATCATCGTCTTCCGCATTTCGCGTACAGCATACCCTTCGCCGAAGTATGATATGGAGAGGCGCAGATGGTACAAAGCCGTCTCCAACCTCTCTTCTTTCCCCGCTTTGGTGTACTTTCCATACTTCTCAAGCTCTTTTATCTCCCTGAATATGAATGGATTTCCTATCGCGCCGCGCGCAACCATCACCCCATCCATGCCGTACTTTGTCACATACTCAACTGCGCTTTCCGCATCAAAGACATCTCCGGATGCAAATAGAAGGGGGGAACCGCCATCTTTAGGGAATGCTTTTCTAAGCTCCAAGAAGGCTTCCTTATGGGCAAAGCCCGAATACCCTTCCTTCCTCGTTCTCGCGTGCATCGTCAGTTGACAAGCCCCCGCTTTGGCAGCCTCTTCGGCAAAAGAGAGGAAGTTGATCTCATTCTCGTCCCAACCGAGGCGGAACTTCACGGATACTTCAAGCCCTGTCTCTTCCCTCAGCGCTTTCACCATCTTCCCGATCATCCCCTTTTTCCTCATCAAGGCAGATCCGGAGCCGTTGTTCACGACCTTCGGAACGGGACATCCCGCGTTTATGTCTATCCTCTCCGGGTTTCTTTTCATCAGGTTTTCAGAAGCCCTTCTCAGCGTCTCGTCATCCGGTGCGAAAAGCTGTATCGATAAGTTTTTCTCCCCGGGGTACCTGTCCATCAGCGAAAGGGTCTTCTCCCCCGAGCGGGCAAGCCCCTCGGCAGATACCATCTCCGATACCGATCCGTCCGATCCGAAAAGCGCTGTCGTCTCCCTGAATGCCTTGTCTGTATAACCTGCAAGAGGTGCGAGTATGTACATAGGTATGCAATCTATCACAAAGGTGTACCTGTTGCCAAATGCAAGGTGCCATGATAACGTTTCAAACATATGGATAGCAAGGAAAAAGAGCCGGACAAGGCCTACATATACCTGATCGGGAATCCAAGTTACAACGACGTATGTCTTTCTGCTTGGGATAGCGTGCTCTACCCGGGTACGCCTGTTGTTTACCAGACGAAATTCGGTCTGGACCTCGGAGTAGTGCTGGGAAGCGCTCCGGACAGGAACAGGCACTACGAACCCGGGTGTACATCGGTGCAAGGTGCATCGTGCTCTTCGTCGTGTCAGATGAAGGAACCGGAATTGATGGAGGTCGGATCGATAGATTACATCGATCATCTTGCGACGCCGAAGGAGATGGCGAAGTACGAACGCGAGAAGGCCAGGGAGGAGGATGCACTCCGCGTATGCCGGGAGAAAGTGCTTGAGCACAAGCTCGACATGAAACTCGTCACAGCGCACTTCATGCTCGCCGAGCCGAAGATCATATTCTTCTTCACCGCCGATTCCCGGGTTGATTTCAGGGATCTCGTGAAGGATCTTGGTGCCGTCTTCCGCCTGAGGATCGAACTGAGGCAGATCGGGGTGAGGGACGAATCGCGCCTCATCGGAGGGCTTTCGGTCTGTGGCCGCGATTATTGCTGTCACCTTTTCCAAAGCCAGATGGATCCTGTGACGATAAAGATGGCGAAGGAGCAGAACCTTTCTTTAAGCAGCATGAAGATATCAGGGCCGTGCGGACGCCTGTTGTGCTGTCTGAATTACGAATACGAGTACTATTTGGAGGAGAAGGCATCGTATCCCCCTGAGGGAACGAGACTCAAGATAGGGCACGAGTTATGGAAAGTGACGGAGGTGAACATCCTTTCTCATAAGATAGCTGTCCTCGGAAGTGAGGCCAGAAGCATGTACATCCCGATATCTGAAATCCATTACGATTCGGAAAGCGGGTACTGGAATGTCTCCCAAGAGTTCCAGGAAGACATGCTTTCGTAGAGAATTGACGCAAATTAATTCTTTGTGGTAAATTAGTTGCTGTTGTCAAAGCAGGCTTGCTTCAGGCAACGTTCTAGCTCGATAATCATAATAGATATACTTTGGAGGAAAACGTGGCTAAGAAATCCGCTCAGAAGAGTGAAAAGAGGAATCAGGCACGAAGGCTTATCAACCGTGCGGCTAAAAGCAAAGTTCGCACATCCATCAAGAAATTCGATGCAGCTGTGATTGCATCCGACAAGAGTGCAGCCGAGGTGGCGATGAAGGAGAGCTTCAAGCTCCTTGACAGTGCAGCTAACAAGGGCGTGATGCACCGCAACACAGTCGACAGGAAAAAGAGCAGGATGGCTCACGCTTTCAACAAGCTGGCTTGAATCGTTTCTCTTTGGGAGCATTTGAATTATGGAAGAGAAACTGACTAAGGCAGCCATCATCGAGAGTTTGCACAACAAACTTGGAATGAACAGGACAGAGATACATACTGTCATTGATGAGTTATTCGAGGAAATCAAGGACGGCTTGAAGGATGACAGGGTTATTGAACTTCGTGGGTTCGGAACATTCGAAGTCAGAACGCGCAAGGGCCGGGAGAAGGCCAGAAACCCCAAGACCGGGGAAGTCGTTGCCGTCGACAAGCATGGAGTAGCCATCTTCCGTCCAGGAAAGGAACTCAAGGAATTCGTTTGGGATGTCCGCTCTGCACGGGAAGAGTGATTCTAAGGAGTTGTGGTTTTGATTAACCTTGAAAGAAGAAGCCTCAGGACAGTATGTTCTGAGGTTTTTGCATTGGTAATATCTGCGTTCGTATATTCCCTGGCGTTCCCGGGGTTTTTCTTGGAGCACGGGATCGGGGCTCTTGCTTTCATCTCCTTGATCCCTGTATTCATAGTAATCAGGAACACAAGCTGGAAGCTCATAGCCCCATACGGCTTTCTCTTCGGTTTTGTCTTCTACGTCATATTCAACTACTGGCTGAAGACGTTCCATCCACTTGCAATCCTCATAATGCCTTTCATCAAGGGCTTTGAGATGATACTCCTTTTCCCTGTATTGAAGCTTGCTGATTCGCTTTTCAGAAAGAAAGGGTACATCGTGCAAAGCATCGTATGGGTTGCATATGCATATCTTTGCGAACAGTGGTTTGCGGGCTTTCCGTACGGAACTATATGTTATGCGGTTTATTCGTTCCTCCCGTTTATCCAGATAGCTGAGATAACCGGGGCGTGGGGTATAGTATTCCTGATGATATTCCCCCAGACTTTCATCGCGCGCTACCTCCACGATTACATCAAAGGGGAACACTATCCGTTCATCTCTTTCATCAAGTCGAACCTGATCGAGGCTGTGGTGTACGTGGTTCTTCTTGCACTGACGTTCGCTTTCGGATTTTCGCGCATTTCCTACTGGTCTGACAGGGAGCCTGAAAGGGTGTGGAAGGTTGCAACCGTGCAACACAACCACGACTCATGGGAAGGTGGCCTTCCAACATACATCAGGAACTTCAACAACCTCAGAAGGTATACGTTGGAAGCCGTCACCCGAAGCCCCGACATAGTGGTATGGAGCGAGACTGCGTTCATTCCGTCCATCGATTGGAACATGCGCTTCCAATACCCGGGCAACGAAGGGATGAGAAATCTGATCTCTGAGTTCGTAGCGTTCGGGGAGGGGCTTTCCGTTCCTCTCTTGACTGGAAACGCCGACGGGGAGCCGAAGTATCCTGACAAAGGGCCTTTCCTGGAGGATGGCAGCCAGAACAGGGATGACTACAATTCTGTCATCCTCTTTGATGACGGAAGCATCGTGGAAAAGTACCGTAAGCAGCACCTCGTACCTTTTACCGAGCACTTCCCTTACGAGCGTCAGCTTCCATGGCTTTACAACATGCTCAAGGCGAATGGATACCATTGGTGGGAGAAAGGCACGGAGCCTGTCGTATTCGAGACTGATGGGGTGAAGTTCAGTACCCCGATATGTTTCGAGGACGTGTTCGGAGTCATCTCCGCCGAGTTTGTGGCAAATGGAGCAGACTTGATCATAAACATGACCAACGACAGCTGGTCCCAGAGCATCGCCGCAGAGCGCCAGCACCAGGAGATCGCGACCTTCCGTTCGATCGAGACCAGAAAATCGATGGTGCGCGGAACAAACAGCGGAATCACATGCCTTGTGACTCCGGAAGGAAGGGTGCACGATGAGATGGAACCGTTTACGATGGGGTACAACATCTACGACGTGCCGATTTATACACACGACGACAATCCCGATACGTTCTACGTAAGGCATATAGATCTCTTCGGCAAGATGGCAGTTTATGCATCGGTTGTCATTTTGGTTGCGGGGTGCATATCGAAGGTCGTGGAATTCGTGCAAAGAAGGAGGAGAAAAGAAAATGACTGAAGCATCTCTCATAGTCATCGGAACAGAACTTACAAGGGGCATAATACAAGACAAGCACACACAGCTTGTATCGAGGGAACTGACAAGGCTTGGCATCCACATGCGTAGTTCCGTGGTGCTTCCCGACGATGGATCCGTCGATGCTGTCCTTTCCTCTCTTGTCAAAAGGAAAGGGATAATAATAGTTACCGGAGGGCTCGGCCCGACTCAGGACGACCTTACTCGAAGCATAATCGCAAAAGCTTTCTCAAGGAAGCTCGTTGAAGATCCCGAGTCTGTGGAGTTTCTGAAAAAGAGATTGGGAGAGCGCTTCGGGGGATCGAACATCAAGCAGGCCTATATCCCCGAGGGTTTTGATACGATCCCGAACGAGAACGGCACCGCCCCAGGATTCTATGGCGGTACTGAGGAAGTGAAAGTGATTGCACTTCCCGGACCTCCGAGGGAGATGGAGCCGATGTTCACTACGTATGTTCTCCCCTTGATCCGCAAGTGGCTCGACATTCCGGAAGAGGAGAGGGATGAGTACTCCTCATTCATCACGGGGGAGTCGAAGCTTGAGGATTTATGCGAACTCTTCGGCCCCGGTTTGGATTGGGGTACGCGATTCCAGGACTACAGGATAAGCCTCTACGTCTCCGGAGGAAGCAAGGAGGTTCGTGATCGTGCCGTCCAAGGTATTTCGGGCGAAGTGGGAAAGTACAGGATTGTGGAAGGAAACTTGGAAGCGATAGACATCCTTAGAAAGACGCTTCTTGAAAGGAACATGACCATTTCCTGTGCAGAGAGCTGTTCCGGTGGCGTTGCATCCGATCTCCTTTCCGAGAAGCCCGGTTCTTCCCGGTATTTCTCTGGTTCTGTAGTAAGCTATTCTCCTGAAGTAAAAATGCGTGTACTTGGCGTTCCCGAAACTCTGATAAGCGAGTACGGTACGATATCCGTAGAGTGCGCAAAGGCCATGGCTGAGGGCGTTTTGAAGGCCACAGGGAGCGACGTGGCTTTCTCCATCACCGGAGTTGCCGGACCGGATGAGAGCGAAGGGAAGAAGGTCGGGACCGTAGCATTCGGCTTTGCATCCGGAAACGGAGAGACGCAGGGCGTGATGGTGAAGCTTTCCACTTGGGGACGCCTTTCGATCAGAAGGCGCGCATCTGTTGCTGCATTCCTTCTTGCGAACAGCTATATAAACGGCGAGGATGTCGAGAGCATCGCCAAAGAGTGGAAGTGGATATGAGTTTCGAATCAGCGTTCAATTTCCTCAAAGAAAAGGGTTTTTCGGATAGAGTCAGCGTATTCTCCTCGTCAAGTGCCACGGTGGCACTTGCCTCCGAGCGTTTGGGCGTGCCTGGCGCTATGATTGCAAAGACGATGTGTTTCAAGGGAAAGGACAGGGATCTTGTCGTAGTCTCCGCCGGGGATACGAAGGTGGTGGGTGGTGCGTTCAAGCGCACGTTCGGCTTCAAGCCGTCCCTTGCGACGCCTGATGAGACTTTCAATGCAACCGGACACCACGTCGGCGGAGTATGTCCGTTTGCACTTCAAACGGACATTCCCGTATACCTCGACGAGAGTTTGAAGCGTTTTGAGTACGTATATCCTGCAGTCGGGGATGATAGGAGCGCAGTAAAGCTTACCCCGGACGAATTGTTTTCCCTTTCCGGGGCAAAAGGGTATGTTGGCGTTTTCAAAGTAGTGGAGAGCGATGAATAAGAAAGATGCGATCGGGATCCTCCTCTCCCATGATGAGATTTCGTACAGCGATATGATCTCATACCTCTCAAAGGATGAGGGAAGGGTACTTTTCTCTTCCCCCGACGGGATGATCGTATGTTATGGCGATTTGATCGCTTCCGTGGCTGTCTTCTCCAGCTGGGAGAGGATCGTTCAATCGATACCACTCTCATTCCCGACTTTATGCGTGCACGATGAGGAGTTACGTAATCATCTTGTGGGGAAAAACGGCTACCACAACGAGACAGGATGCTCCACATATCTTTGGAGGAAAGGGGATGTCGATCTCTCCGGATACGACTTCAGGGTTCTCGACTTGTCATATCTTCCCAAAATAAGGAGTGTATACACGCTCGTCGATGAATCCGACTTGAGAAAAGATATCGCCGCAGGGCGTGTATGCGGGCTTTTCGTCTCCGGCTCTCTCGTGGGGTTTGTCGGATTGCACTACGAAGGCGGAATGGGTATGCTCCACGTGTTTTCAGAGTACAGAAGGAAGGGGTACGGGGAGATACTCGAGCTTTGCGATATCGACTTTGCACTCAGAAAGGGCGAACTTCCGTATTGCCACGTGTTCTCCTCGAACGCTCCAAGCATGGCGCTTCAGGAAAAGCTCGGGCTTGAGAAGGGAATGAAGAACATCTGGTGGCTGGTGAAGAAGGAAATTTATCTCTGACTACAAATCAAGGTTGTAATGCCTGGTAAGCAAAAAGAGAAGTAATCGCACTAAAGTGAATAAGAGATCACATGATGACTGACAAGATCAGTTGGGATCTTTCATAAAGTTCCCTATGGAGAATCCGAAGCAAGTATTGGGCAAGCTGGAAGCGATGTCCGATTCCGGATTTCATGGAGAAGGTTTTTGACATTGCATAGTCTGGGTGCCTGGAGCACGGCAAGCGGTGTTGTTCCTCCTACGGGAGGAGTACAAGCCTCCCG
>CALXOH010000030.1 GCA_944389975.1 uncultured Spirochaetaceae bacterium | reverse complement strand
TATGCGGAAAAGGATGTCGGATGTGAAATCCTTTTCCAGAAACTCTCTTCTTGCATCATCGTAGAACGAATAAGAAGGATCATCTTCCCTCAGGAATGCAACCTCTTCTTCCTCTTCCGATACGATGACAAACAGAATCGTGATGGGTTTCATGCAACCTCCTTGCATATATAGTTCCATAACATCTTTTCTTGTCTACTCTCTTGGATATTTCTGACTGGATTTTAGAAAGTGCGTCCAGTTACTGTTCCATTTACTGCACTTTTCCATTCCTATATTTATTCTCTCTAAAAGTATTTAATCAGAATCAAACGTCATTTTCACTGCATTCTTTACTGATTCCGCCAATCAAAACCATGCAAAACGCCACTGAAAACCATGTTTTTTTCATAGAGGAAGTATGAAAAAAGTACTTGCACTATTGCTTGTTTGCTTGCTCGCAACTTCTGTAGCATTCGCAGCTGTTCAGTTCAGCGGATCTCTTAAGGCTGGTGCAGCAGTAAACTACAATCCGGATACAAAGGATTGGAAAACCTACACATACGGCGATGATGGTGATGATTCAAACGAGATGAGCCTTACGTTCAAGCTTGCTGACGACCAGGGTCTTTGGGAAGCTGAGGTAAAGGGCCTTGTTGATACTATGGATGTACAGCAGCTCTTCAGCGAGTCCGGTAAGATCGAAGCCATCTTCAAGACAAACATTGCTAAGGCAATTGCAATGGCAGTTGGTGGCGAGAGCCCGATCGATGTAACCCTTGAGATCGGTGGCGACAGGCGTGTGACAGGCCTTAGGGCTTATGCGAACAAGTCTGGTGCAAACCTCGACAGGATAAGGACACTCAATGGACTTAGCCCGTTCGGAGCAACGATCGGTTACAAGGATTTCATCCAGGCAAACGTAATGTACTCTCCTGAATGGTTCCATGACGATGATACCCAGGCATACGATGAGGATCTTGCAGCATCTATCTTGGTAAAGCCTTACACAGGTATCGCTCTTTCTGTTGACTATGCAATGGTTGGTGAGTCTAAGGTTCTTGCAGCTGATAACCTCAATGCCCAGACCAAAACAAGGCAGAATGAAGAAACACAAAAATACGAAGTCGTGGCTAATTCCTTCTCTGATGCTGGTGGCACGATCGGTGCAGCACTTGACTTCAACATCGGACAGCTCCTCGGAGCAGACTACAATGTTGGCGTATCTGTAGCAGACAGGTATGAGTTCGGAACAAAGTACAACCAGTTTGCAGCAACAGTCTATGGTGGAATCGACATGGTTTCCGCTTATGTTGAATATGCACTCAGGACTTATGGTGCTGACATTTATGCTACAGAAGAAGGTCCAGATCCTCTTACAGCAACACCTATTGACAACACTCTCGTACACGAGAAGGGCGTAGCAGAGCACTACCTCAACGTTGGTGTTGATCTTGCAGTCGTAGAGAACATGAACCTCAATGTATACTTCGGAGCTGACGATCTTACTGATTTTGCAAACCAGTACTTCGTGGGTGGAAACATCGGCTATACACTCTATGGCATGACATTCAACCTTGGCATCGAGTACAACGAGAGCAACTGGGGAGCATACAACTACGACCACACAGGTCTCATGCTTGTTCCTAGCGTAGCAGTATCCTTCTAATCGATAAAAAGAAGTTAGAGCAAATTATTATAGAGATCCCTCGGTTTTCGAACTGGGGGATTTCTTATTTTCCTTTGCTGACAGATTGAAACTTTCTTCGTAAACGCAATAATTGATTTCATATGAACAAGAAATACAAGGGAATAATATGCATCATCATCTCTGCGTTCTGCTTTGCTCTGATGAATGCATTCGTACGACTTTCAGGTGATCTTCCATCTATTGAAAAGAGTTTCTTCCGCAATCTAGTTGCAATGTTCTTTGCCATTGCCATCTTGATAAAGGAAGGTGGAATATTCAAATGGAAGAAAGGCAACCTTCCCCTTCTTGTTCTTCGTTCGACTTGCGGAACAGTCGGTATAATCTGCAACTACTATGCGATCGATCATCTGGTGCTTGCAGATGCATCGATGCTGAACAAGATGTCGCCATTCTTCGTGATTATCTTCTCCGCTCTATTCCTTTCTGAACGCATCAAACCATTCCAAGCGATATCAGTAATAGGTGCTTTCATTGGAAGCTTGTTTATTATCAAGCCAAGTTTTTCAAATGTAGATATGTTCGCAGCATTCATAGGGCTTTTGGGTGGGCTTGGTGCAGGTGCGGCGTACACGTGCGTACGTGCACTCGGGACAAAAGGCGAAAACAAAGCACTCATCGTGTTCTTTTTCTCAACCTTTTCTTGTCTGGTGACCCTTCCTTACCTCATCTTTGACTTTCATCCGATGAGCCTTGAACAGTTTGTGTTTCTGATGCTTGCTGGCGTTGCCGCAGCCGGTGGGCAGTTCTCGATAACCGCTGCGTACTCGTATGCCCCGGGCAGGGAGATATCGGTGTACGACTACTCACAGATAATCTTCTCAGCATTACTTGGCTTCATGCTTTTCAACCAAGTACCTGACGCAATGAGCATCGTCGGGTACATCACGATCATATTCTTTGCTGTACTTATGTTCGTTTTCAACATGAGGCAGGAAAAGATTAAAAAAGATTAAAAGCCGGACGCATGAGTGAAATCTCATTATCCAAGCCAATTCTCTTTGCTTCCATTTCCCAAGATGAAACAGAAGATCGGACCTCATCAATCAAATCCAAGGCCTCTTTTTCTCTCAGATCGTAGAAAACCGCTGTCTCTAGAATGACATCCATAGAGAACATTTTTACATCTCCATCGATCGAAAGTACCGATTCTTTTCCATCGATACTTGGATTCATATCGTATGCAGGAGAAAGACGCCATCCATTCTCATCCAAGAGAAATGAGTGATTATGAAGATGGTTGTCGGTATTATTGATCAGAGCGCTGAACACAAGACGCCTGAAAAGTTCTTTCAGGTCCTTCTGCGGTTCATAGGAGAATTGCACGATCAATTCAGCAACATCGAGAAAAGATGCACTGTCACTTGCTATATTCATAAAACTTGAAAGAGATGCCATATGAATCCGTTTCCCATTTTTTCTATCGAAACGTTTAGAAAGTAATGTATTCCACCCGCTTGCATGACGGATGATCTTGCATTCGGCTGTATTAATGCCGGCTTTTCTTGCAAGAAGCGATACCAGATATTCCCATCCGCCCACATCGTATGCATCATTTCGGGAAGGAACTTTCGCAATCCATAGACTTCCATCACTATCCACTATGTTGATTTTAGGCCTTGCTCCACCTAGCGAAGACGAAGAGGAATAGAAGTCTGATAATAGTTCGCTTTTTATGCCATTATCCTCGTAGTCCTTTATCATCTCTATGTAGTCACCAAGTCTGGCAAGAGGTGGCACAGCAACTTCATCGGAAGAGGCTAGAAACTTTCCATCTTCCCTACAAAAGCGAATGCCTCCTTTGCGTGAGAAATCAGCAACGCCCAAAAGATAGTCCAGATCGGTACATAGGCGAGGTTTCTTTCCCTCTTTTTCATTCCGTTTGGCGTTGTACCGGCTTATCAATGTTTTTCCCCATCGATCAGGAAAACTATCCTTTATGAAGGGTATGTTTATTTCTGAAGAATACAAACTCTCTATTCCAAATGATGAAGATAGAGGAATATTACCGTGTTGTTCTTGCCATTTTGCATCAAAAACAAATCGATATCTTAGTCCCCTGTGAGGAATATCTTCCGTGAGGAGACACCCAACAAGTTCGGGAGAAGGAAAGAAATCAAAATCAGCATATGCAAATATTTTTTCGTTCATCGCTTATCCCTATATAGAAGCTCTTCATCCTGTAGCATTCTTCCATACTCATCGTCTTTTCCAATGTAAAGAATATCCTTCTCAAGTCTTAATGCAAAAAGAACTGAAAGATATGCTCCGATCGATACGCTGGGATCTCCCTTTTCCACCTTCCAAAGGGTTTGACGGGATATCTTTGCTTTCTCCGCAACAAGTGCACTTGAGAGTTTCCTACGCTTCCGCGCAAGTTTGATCTGCTTGCCGACATCCATCATCATCTTCCTTTCCCGTGGATAGAGAACTACATCCTTCTTCATGTAACTAATAATATACAAATCTAGCCGTATTGTAAATTTTATAAAACATATAATTGAATTTGACAGCTACATAGGTAATAGGACACCGGAATTTGGGAATAATAATGATGTCACGAAGGGATGAAAAACAATTCCTTGCATCCTTGCGTCATTTTATGCTTTACCTTTACTAAGTTACGACTGCCAAAATTCAAATTTAGCAAAATGAAGTCAAATTCCTGAAGAAAGTATGGATAATGCACTTATGAGGGAAGAAATCAGCAAGATCAAGGCAATTCCATCCCTCAAAGTCAGAAAACCCAGGCTTGATATCCTCATCAGGGTTTGCCTCTCGGACGGATGGAGTGATCCTCATCGATGGAAATGATATCTACAATTCCGATCTTTTCTGAAACAAAAACGGGGAGGTGTGACCCTCCCCACTTGTGAGCGCTTTCCATCAAAGGTAAGCATCGATATTCGACATCTTGTTGATATCGTATTCCCTGAGCTGGTTGATCAAGGAATCAGGATTGTCGAAGTTCTTCTCCTTGTGCTTGTTGAGTATCAAGTACAAGACCGGGGAAAGGAAGAGCGTGAGCATTGCTCCGGTCATCATTCCTCCGAAGAAGGTAAGAGCGATCGGCTGGATCATCTCAGAGCCTTCGCCCGGGAAGAACGCCATAGGAATAAGTCCTACGATCGTCGTGATAGTCGACATCAGGATAGGACGGAGCCTTCCATGGGCAGCTTGCAAACATGCCTGTTCAACCGGCGTTTTGTGTTCTACCAAGCGGTTTATACAGTCGATGAGAACAATACCGTTGTTGACGACAACACCTATGAGTGCAACTACACCGACAAGGGAGAAGAGGCTGAAGCTCTGTCCCATGAAGATGTGCACCCAGATTACACCGATCAACAGCAGAGGGATCGTCGCAAAGATGATGAACGGGTCCATGAGGCTCTCGAACTGGGCTGCCATGACAGCATATACCAGGAAGAGTGCAAGGGCGATTATCATCACGAGTGGTCCGATATATTTTGCGAACTCGGACATCTCGCCGCTCTGTACGATCTCAACTCCCTCAGGAAGCATCAGGTACTCGTCGAGCGCTGCGTTTACAATCGGCTGCACGTCGCTTGAGGAGAAACCATCGGCGATGTCTGCCGTGACGTGGTTCACCCTGATCTTGTCCTCCCTGACGATCTGGATCGGAGCTGTATCGAAGATGAAGTCCGCAACACTGTCAACGCGTACAAATCCGTTTGTTCCGGGCACGAGGATCGCTCCGATGTCCGTTACCGAATTCAGTTCGTCATCCGCAATCTGAACATACACGTCGTATGTCGTATTCGCATCGAAGGTTGTGATCTGAGTGGAGATCGTACCGTTGATTGCAGTCGTGAGCGTACTAGTAATGTCGCTTACGGATACGCCCATGTCATTTGCCCTCTGGTTGTCGATCTTCACTCGCAACTTCGGAGAACCGTTGTTGATGTCGCTGACGATGTTGTTCGTCTCAGGTACGTGCGTCTTCAATATCGCTTCGACCTGGTTTGCAACTGCAAGGGCATCTTCCGAGTTCGTACTGTGGATCTCTACGTCGATCGGGCTGATGCCAACTCCACGGGAGTCTTCAAACGACCAGGTGGCGGACGGATCGTCGCCGAAGAGCGGACGGACGATATTCTTGATTTCATCTACACCCATCGTCTGTTCCGTGATATCCGGCAGTTCGATGCTCAGTGATCCCTCGTTGTTTCCGTCAACGGTGATCATCATGTCTGTCCATGCCTCACGCGGGAGTGCATCCATGACTTTCTGCTGGAGATCAAAGAGATACCTTGTCGTTATGTCTTCGTTCGTACCGGGTTCAAGTTCCAAGTTGATTGCAACTTCGTCGTCGGTTGTATTTCTCGGCATGAAGTCAAATCCAAGCTTTCCGAACTGTTGCATGCTGAATATCAAGAGAAGCACGAGAAGCATGATCAGGAGGAACTTGTGATGCAAGAAGTAGTTCAATACCTTTACATATCCGTTCCTGAGCTTCTCCTCTGACTTTGCCATTGCATCATCTACAGTCTTGAAGAAGTGGTTCTTCAGGGGCTTCTGGGTTCTCGTATTGATCTTGAGAATGCTTCCGCAGAGAGCGGGAACGAGCGTTACCGACACGAAGAGCGAACAAGCAAGGGATACGCAGATCGTTACGACGAGGTCCTGGAGCATTACGCCGATCATCTCAAGATCGTACTTGAAGATTATGAACGGCACGAATACGCAGAGCGTTGTCATCGTGGATGCAAAGATTGCATTGAACATGTTCTTGCTTCCGAGGATTGCAGCTATTGCCGATTTCTGCCCCATCTGGCGGTACGTGAACGTGTTTTCCAATATGACGATCGACGCGTCGACTATCATACCGATACCGAGGATGAGTCCACTCATACTCATGAAGTTGATCGAGATGTCTGCAATTGACATTACCATGAGGGTGAAGAGGATCGATATAGGCATCGAGAGGGAGATGATCAACGTAGTCTTGATACCGCGTAGGAAGATCCAGATTACGAGTGCCGCCAAAAGGACGCCCTGGACAGCGGAGTTGTATACCTCGCTCATCGTATCGCGGATCATCTCGGTGTTATCCCTCTGAAGCGTGAGAGTAACCCCTTCCGGAAGGTCTGCATTAATCTCGGGGAGTGCTGAAATCACGTTGTCGGCAACGGTTGTTGCGTTGCTATCCGAATCGTTGGAGACACGCATCGAGACAACTTCGTTCCCGTTGAGGTATGAACTTCTTCCTCCGGTCTCCTCATCCTGTATTACTTCAGCTACATCCTGGATCTTCACAGGCACTCCGTCTATTACGGAGATGACTGTCTGCCTGATCTCCTCGAGATTCATGTACCTCTCATCGGATGCGACTTGGAAATCCACTCCATTCCACGTAACGTTTCCTTCAGTCACCTGGAGGTTGCGGTTTGCTATCGCTGCCATTACCTGGGCAAAAGAGAGGTTGTACGCTTCAAGCCTGTTCGGATCGACGTTGATCGAGAAGATCGTATCGCCGCCGCCGTAGGATGTCACCTGTGCAACTCCTTCGATTCTTTCGATCATCGGTGCAATCGTGTCTTCTGCAAGCGACAACAACTCATCGCGCGGACGTTCGCCCTGGAGAACCAAGGTAGCGACCCTGGATCCGCCTACTGCATCGAAACGGAAGATCTGCGGAGCCTCAGCCCAGTCAGGAAGAAGACGGGTGACCATCGTCACCAGGGATGTGAGGTCGGTCTGCGCGTCGTCGAGGTCCGTTCCATACTTGAACTCAAGGATCGCATAGCACATCCCTTCCTGGGATACGGTAGTCATCGTATCGAGGTTTTCAATGCTTCCGAGGTTGTCCTCAAGTTCCTTTGCAACCTGTTGCTCTATTTCCTCCGGGCCTGCATCATTGCAGTTGACTATGACTGAGATTACAGGAAAGTCGACCTGAGGATATAGTGCTATGTCAAGACGAGGTAGAAATACAAGTGCGATGACACAGATCAACAGGTAGACCATCGTCATCAACACAGGTCGTCTTACTGATAATTCTGATAACGTCATATAGGCGACTCCTAGTAAACGATGTTGACGGCACTTCCGTCAGCGACCGTGCCTTCCACTACGACCTGATCTCCGACGTTGAGGCCGGATGTGATTACAGTATCGGTATCGTTATTGCTACCCGTGGTAACTTCAACACGCGATGCGATGTTGTTGTTTACAACGTATACGACAGAAGAATCTATGAATGAGACGACTGCACTCGTAGGAACGGTGAGAGCCTCGTCGATCTTCTCCGTCTCGAGGTTGATGCTTACATACATCCCTTCCTTGAGGCCTGTGGTATCTCCATCGAGTTCGAGTTCGACTTCAACGCTCCTGTTCGTCTGTGATACGACAGGTGAGATGTATCTGACTATTCCAGTGTAGCTCTTTCCGGGATATGCAACGGAAGTGAAAGTCGCGCTCATTCCCTTTTCGATCGTTCCCATGTACTTTTCAGGGATGTTTGCATTAACATACAAGGTCTTGTCCCCTACGATCGTAGCGATCACAGAAGACTGCGATACTTTCTCGCCGACGCCGACGTTTACTGCGCTGATTTCTCCTGCAACTTTTGCAACAACCGGGCTTTCCTTGTACCTTGCGCCCGGGACCGAAGCGTCGATCATCGCGATCACTTCTCCTTCATCCACGATATCGCCGCGGCGTACGAAGACTGAAGTCACCGTGCCTGCGGTATCCGGAAGGATTGCAACGTCATTGTCATAGCTTGAAACTTCGCCATTCACGTGTGTTGTGCGCACGAACGGCTCGTATGCCATTACTTTGGTTCCTACGTTGATTGCAGTAGATGCATTCGTAGTCTGTACCTGTACTTCTTCCTCTTTGGTGAACATCCCTATGAGGACTGCTACTGCCAGTACGATACAAATGGCAAGAAGCACCAAAGTGACCAGCTTATCAAAAGGTTTACTGTTTCCGTTTTTCATCTATCAATTCTCCATTCCCTGGACGGTAGCACTTTCCGTGTAAGGGTATTCGTTCTGTAGTGTTTCCAAATCAATTCCCAATAGGTATGCAAGGCTATAGCAATTCGAGAGGTGATCGAGGCGTGTCGATACCAAGTTAAGTTCTGCAGTAAGCAGCGTAAGTCTGCTGTCATTCAGATCTTTGTTTGTGATCAAACCACCTTCGTATGCTTCCTTCGACAGTTGGTATGAATACCTTGCCTGTGCAATGTTCTTGTTCAAGAGATCAAGTTGCTCTTGGGAAAGCAAGATCGATTGCACATCCGATGTGATGCTGTTGAGAAGCGTATCCTGCGCATTCTTGAGATTAAGCCTTGCTTCAGTCACTGCGTCATCTTTATCCTGGATTGCAAGGTACTGGGAAGATCCGGGAATGTACGCGGATATTGGGATCGATACAGCAGCTGTAAGGGACAGTCCATCACCAAGCTCCGTACTTGATGGAACAATTGGATTTCCAGGCTTTGCAGTTATCGGGGTCTGGTTGATGCCGTAACTTGCACTTACAGTGAATGTCGGTGCCCATGAAGACCATTTCTGGGTCTCGCTTGCATTCTCTGCCGAAGAGAGGCTGTTCTGGCTTGTCCTTATCGAAAGGCTTCCGGAAGCGTACTTTGAATATATATCCATCGGAGTCGGGAACGAGAGGTACACAGTCTCCGGAAGATCTTCAAGTTTATAAATGGAGGCATCTTCGATTCCCGTGAGGATTTCAAATGACAAAAGCGCAAGCTTTTTCTGATCTTCCAGTTGCTTTACGTTAAGTTCTGCATCAGAAAGGTTGTATTCGGATTGTACGAGCATCAGCTCTGAAGTAAGTCCTGCCTCGTAACTTTCCCTTGTTGCATCTGCCGTCATCTTCGCACTTTCGTAGCTTTGTTTTGCGATCTGTACTGCAGTGTCGCACGCAACGAGGTCCCAGTACGCATCTATAACACCTTCTTCAAGGGAATTATATTTAGTCTCATAGGCAAGGTTTGCGCTTGTCTTTGCAAGGCTTCTCGTCCTTCCATCGGTAACCATGTTGCCTGAGAAAGGCATCGATGCGCTCAAACCTACGTTGTAAGTCAATCCGGGCGTTGCATTGTTGTTATTGTTTATAAATTGCCATCCACCAGTCGTTGTTCCTATGCTGCCGCTCAAATCAATTTGAGGCATATAGGTGCTGGAGACCGCATTTGCATTCCTGATTGCCGTATTCAACTGTACTTGGGCAACCTGTAGGCTGACATTGTTCTTCTTTGCCATTCCGAGCGCTTCTTCGACTGATAGGATACCATCTCCGTTGTCCCACGTAGAATCAGCAGCCATAAGGGGAAGAGCAAAAAGAAGAACCAACAAGAATGCCAGTGTTCTCTTTTTTGACATATGGAAAATTCCTCCTTGGGGAATCCTTATATATAGCTTCCAGTTCCCTTTGCATTAGAAAGCAAAAAGACATTATTACAAATAAAGGTATATCAAAGAGGTAATAAATTGGACAGCTCCCAATGCATTTAAAACTGTGAAGAGTGGGTGGAGATTTGAGAGAGACAACGGGAAATACTTGGACTGCTTTTATCTTCGAATTGACTGCATTATTAAATTAATATAAATTACCTAATAGGTAATATAAATTGGGGTAAGTAAGATTGAAAGTGATTTTCCAGTCAAAGAAGGTCGAAAAAATATGTAGCGATATGAAATCAACGACAAGATTCTTTGGAGGTGACAGGAATTTGGCGATCAGTTTGCATGCAAGAATCAACGCACTACGGAACGCGGAAACGCTGAAAGACATCATTATCCAAAAGGTGTTTCATTTTCATAATCTTCACAACAAGAATGGAAAAGATCTTGAAGGGTTTTATGCGATTGATATAAAGACGCGTAGAGATCCATGGAGACTGATTCTAAAGCCATTGAAGGATGATGAATCAGATTTTGGCCCACACAACATCGATGAAATCGCATCAAAAGTAATAGTGGTAGGAATCGAGGAGGTAAGCAAGCATTATGAGTAACTATATTGAATACGATGGGAAAATTGCATTTCACCCAGGATACTACATCAAGGAACTTGTCGAGGATAGCGGACTTACGCAAGAAGAATTTGCGAAACGCCTTGATACTACGCCTAAAAACCTCAGCATACTTATCAGAGGAGAGCAGAAACTTTCTCCCGAGATTGCAATAAAGTTATCCAGGATGCTCGGAACAAGCATCGGGTATTGGCTTAATCTCCAGACAGCGTATGACGAAGCGATCGCAAATATCGAATCCGAGCGCATGCTGGAAGAAGAGCGGAAAATATTAAGCGTCATTGGATATTCTTATTTCAAGGATCATTTCAATCTTCTGGACATCCCAAGAAAAATAGATCAA
Source organism: uncultured Spirochaetaceae bacterium (assembly GCA_944389975.1). Taxonomy (GTDB): domain Bacteria; phylum Spirochaetota; class Spirochaetia; order Sphaerochaetales; family Sphaerochaetaceae; genus Ornithospirochaeta. The sequence goes on along the minus strand of CALXOH010000030.1, from coordinate 13,196 downwards.
CAAGTGGAGGAAGTAAGAAGATTTCTTAAAGTAGCTACCCTTGTGGTCTTTGAAAAGAAAGATATGGCTGTAAGCTTCCGATCTTCAAAAAGCAATATGACGGATGAAAACATCATAAAGGCTAATGTAATGGTAGAGATCGCTACCAATATGGCACTTGAGATCAATACTCCGAAATTCGATAAAGAAAAGTTCAGATCGCTATTGCCTGAGGCGTTGGCACTAACTACTTCTGAAGAAGATTTCATCACCAAGCTTAAAGGATTGTTTAATAAATCCGGGGTCAAATTGATTGTTCTTCCCAACATTCCAGGTTCAAAGACGAATGGAGCCGTGAAGAAAGTCGGAGATTCAATACTGATCCTGGTGAACGACAGAATGAGATACATAGATACGTTCTGGTTTACGTTAATGCATGAAGTCGGACATGCCTTGAATGGAGATTATGGAATCTCATTCGAAGATGAGGATGGAGAGAAGGAGTCAAAGGCAGATTTGTTTGCAGAGGATATATTGATACCCAATGATGAATATAATGCGTTCAAGTGCGGAGGCAAATTCGATGTCGATTCGATAATGCAGTTCTCAGAAAAGATAAACAGAGATCCTTCGATCATTGCCGGAAGACTACAACATGATGGGATGATCAATTTCTCAGATCGAAAAGTACAAAGCTTAAGGCGTAAGTACATGCTGTAAGAAGAATCAAACAAATTGAATATCAATGAAGAAATAAGAAATCCCCCAGTTCGAAAACCGAGGGATCTCTATAATAATTTGCTCTAACTTCTTTTTATCGATTAGAAGGATACTGCTACGCTAGGAACAAGCATGAGTCCCTTGTGGTCGTAGTTGTAAGCACCCCAGTTGCTTGCATTGTATTCAACACCCATGTTGAACTTGATGCCGCTTACCGTGTAGCCGATGTTGCCACCAACGAAGTACTGGTTGACGAAATCTGCAAGATCGTCAGCTCCGAAGTATACGTTGAGGTTCATGTTCTCCACTACTGCAAGGTCAACGCCAACGTTGAGATAGTGCTCTGCAACGCCCTTCTCGTGTACGAGAGTGTTATCCAAGGCACCGGCTGCTTCTGCATCAGCTACTGCATAAAGGCTCTTTCCATAAGTCCTGAGAGCATATTCAACATAAGCGGAAACCATGTCGATTCCACCATAGACTGTTGCTGCGAACTGGTTGTACTTGGTTCCGAACTCATACCTGTCTGCTACAGATACGCCAACATTGTAGTCTGCTCCGAGGAGCTGTCCGATGTTGAAGTCAAGTGCTGCACCGATGAGGCCACCCGCATCGCTGTATGTTGCAGAAGGATTCACAAATGGATTATCTGTATCACCAGTACCTGTTACAGTTGTAGAAGCAACATCAGTATTTGCTCCACCAAGAACCTTTGACTCACCAACCATAGCATAGTCAACGGAAAGTGCGATACCTGTGTAAGGCTTTACGAGCAATGATGCCGTGAGGTCTTCAGGATATGCAGAAGCAGAAGAACTTCTGTCGTCCCAAAGCTCCGGAGCATATGTCACCTGAGCCTGTACGAAGTCCTGGTAACCGATCGTAAGTCCGAACGGGCTTGTGTTGTTGATCGTCCTGACCCTGTCGAGGTTTGCGCCAGATGCGTTTGCATATGCCCTGAGGGTTGTTACACGCCTGTTGCCGCCAGCTTCGAGTGTCACATCAATCGGGCTCTCGCCGCCAACTGCCATTGCAATTGCCTTTGCAATGTTTGTCTTGAAGATGGCTTCGATCTTACCGGATTCACCGAAGAGCTGCTCAGTGTTTCCAAGCTGTCCGCCCCAGAGACCCTTTACGTCAGCAGACCAAAGACCCTGGTCATCGCCGAGTGTGAAATTCAGGCTCATCTCGTCAGAGTCATCGCCATCATCGCCGTATGTGTAGACACGCCAGCCATCGTTGTCTGCCCTGTCCTTGTCATAGTTGATTGCTGCACCAGCTGTAAGAGATCCGCTGAACTGAACAGCTGCGAATGCTACAGAAGTTGCGAGCAAGCAAACAAGCAATAGTGCAAGTACTTTTTTCATACTTCCTCCAAATAAACATGGGGACACACCTCAAGGTGCGCTCATTCCCCCTTTGATCCGTTATGTACTTCAATTTTAGATATTGGGTTTCGCTACTGTCAAGACAAAAACACACAAAAGCAACACAAATGGGTATCGAATGTGTATTAGAATATCATTGTTTTGAATATATCCGCGCTCTTTGTACATTCAGTGAAGTTTCAATAACTTTTTGCGCCATTTATTGATATGTATTTACAATAAGTATTTGTTCGGTGGCCTGTTAACCATTTGTAATCTTCAAGTAAATATGAGAACTTGACCGATCAGAGTGCACTTTCAAGATCAGATATGGCCTTGTTTATATCCTGTACCTTGAAACCTTTCCGAAGAAAAACCTCTTTCACTTTATCAATTTCTTTGGTTCTCTGGAGCTTTTGAATAGCTTTCCCAAGGTATGGTATGTGCCCTTCTTCTTCAAAGAACCCACCTACTATCCTTGACGCAATGCTCTTGTCCACGCCTTTCTCTACCAGGCGCATCACAAGCAGGTACTCCCCTTCCGGGTTCTTTCTCATCCTTGAATATAGATAAACTTCGGCATAGCGCTCATCAGATAAATAATCGGCATCGCGTAGTTTGGATACGGCATCTGCGATCTCGCTCTCCGGATAGCCCTTGCCCCTGAGTTTTGTTTTGATCTCCTTCTCCGTATGTTCTCTGGAAGAGAGGTAAAACAATGCCTTGTCGTAAGCGTTCATGACACAATATTAACACAAAAGCCGACGATATTCCGTCGGCTCTTGCTTTTCCGAATGAAAAACGCGATCAGCGCTTTGAGAACTGGAAGTGCTTTCTTGCCTTCCTCTGTCCGTACTTCTTTCTTTCGACCATCCTCGGGTCCCTGGTCATCATGCCAGCGGTGTGGAGTGCCGGCTTGTAGGAAGCGTCGTATGCAACGAGTGCACGTGCAACTCCGTGGCGGCAAGCTGCTGCCTGTCCCGTGATTCCTCCGCCTACTACATTGATCACCAGATCGTACTTTCCTTCCGTCTCGGTGACTTTGAACGGCTGGGAAACGAGAGATGCGTTCAGAACGTCTACGAAGTACTCGTTCACATCCTTGCCGTTTACTGTGATCTTTCCGTTACCTTCCCTGAGGTAAACCCTGGCTACTGCGGTCTTGCGCCTTCCGACTCCGATGGAGAGGTTCTCGACCTTGCTATCTTTCTTTACGGTATTGGCCATCTTAATCTACCTCCTCAAAACTCTACCTTCTCAGGTGTCTGTGCCATATGCGGATGCTCTGCACCAGCATAGACCTTCAAGTGTGTGAAGAGAGATCTTCCCAGAGGTCCGCGTGGAAGCATGCCCTTTACTGCATGTTCCATAGGATATGTCGGCTTCCTGGCAATCATGTCCTTGTAATTCTCTGCCGTCAGTCCGCCCGGGAACATCGAATGGCGATAATACATCTTGTCCTGCATCTTGTTGCCGGTTACCTTGGCCTTTGCTGCATTGATGATGATGACGTAATCCCCCATGTCCTGGTGTGGGACATACTCGCTCTTGTTCTTTCCCCTGAGGATCCTTGCAGCTTCAACTGCAACACGTCCGAGGGTCTTTCCCTCTGCATCGATGAGATACCATTTCTTGCTCATCGTGAGGGGCTTTACGAAAATAGTTTTCATTTTCCAAAACCTTCAAATCTTTTATTTCGCAGGAAAGCCAGGTTCACCGGCCGCAAAAGGGATACGAAAGTGTTCCTATCTCCGGGGAAAGGGGGATGAAGGAACAAGGCTCTTTCCTATTTTCCTTTCTTGACTTCAAGGCATAAGATCATCCGTAAGGCATCCGGGTGTGGCGTCCATCCACCTTCCTTCCAATCTTACCTGCATGTGCTGAGAAATCAGCAAGTTCGTATTATATGGAAATGGAAAATCGGTGTAAAGTGTTTTGCACTCTACAACTTCTCGATTTTCGCATACTCCTTGTTCAGTCTCAAAGTTCCCCGGGAGAATTCAATCACGAGAACTGTATTCACCCCGTCATTCACAACTTCCTTCACAACGCCTATACCCAGAGCCTTGGACTTCACTTTGTCGCCGGCTGAATACCGGGTGGCGCTGTCGACCTTTGAGTCATCCTCATCCAAGACCTTCTCGAGTTTCGAATAACGCGTATTGAAGGAAAGAGTCTCCTCCGGGAATTCCACTCTGACTATCTCCTCCCCGAGGTCGTTTATCGCACTTGATAGCACATACCCCGTGCCGTATGATGCAGAACGCACCTTCATGCCGCTTGAGAACCTGGCTTCCTTCTTTTTGAATGCAACATGCCCCGACCAGGAGGAACCACTTGGCTTCCACCTTGGCGCGACATAGTCCCCGACGTGTGTCAAAACGCTTTCAAAACGATCCTTCACGATTGATCCCGAATAATATTCCCCAGGTATCTCGTAAAGAAACCTTGAAGGGTTCTCGCTTTGGAAACTTCCCCATCTGGTACGGTTCAGTGCATACGAAAGGTATAGATAATCCATCGCACGGGTTATCGCGACGTAGAATATCCTACGTTCCTCTTCCAGGTCCTCATCGAGCTCTGCGCGTCCCGGGATGATCTCGTCTTCCAAGCCGACTACGAACACCCTCTTGAACTCGAGGCCTTTGGTGTTGTGCATGGTTATCAATGTCACCCCGGTCCTGTCGTCCTTTCCATCACCGTTCACTGTCGTAGAATCAAGGGTTATGTTCGCCAGGTATTCCTTGAGTTTTTCGCGCCCCGTGCCGTACTCGTTCAGGTTTCCCACGAGCGCACCTACGTTCTCGCTTCTCGCTTTTCTCACAGCGCTGTCTTTCTCGCTTTCCCAAAGCGTGATGAAGCCGAGGGTATGGAGGCTGTTTGACAAGGCATTTCCCAGTGGAACGTTCTCATCTATATCCCGCTCGAGGTTCGAAAACGCCCTGATGAGGGTGTCTACCCCTTCGATCTTCTTCTTTCCATTCTCCTTGTAAAGCTTCAACGCTTCGATGTAGTTGTCTGAAAATGCTGTTATATCAGATAGGGCTTTCTTTCCTATTCCCCGGGCAGGTTTGTTTGCAATGCGCGTGAATGCAACACCGTTCCGGCCGTTTACCGCCAATGAAAGAATTGACAACGAGTCTTTTATCTCCTCCCTGTCGTAGAAGCGGAGTGCGCCGACTACTTTGTATGGAATGCGTTTTTCTGAGAAAACGCGTTCGAACTCCATCGACTGCGCATTCGTCCTGTAGATCACTGCAGTCGAGTCATAGTCTCCCGTTCTCTTTAAAATCCCAGCGATCCTCTCTGCTTCCAGCTTTCCGTTCTCCGAAACCAAAAGATCGGGCTTTGCGCCATGACGCTCAGTAGCGCTCACTATGCTTTTCTCGTGCCGTTCGGTGTTGTGCGCGATCAAGGAATCGGCACACTTCAGTATCTCGCATGTGGAGCGGTAGTTCTTCTCAAGTTTTATCTCCCTTACGTTTTCAAACGACTTTGAGAACGTGAGTATGTTCTGTATCTCTGCGCCTCTGAAACGATATATCGACTGGTCGTCGTCTCCGACAACGCATAGCTGGGAAGACGGGGAATAGAGCGTTTTCAAGAGTTCGAATTGCATCTTGTTCGAATCCTGGTACTCGTCGACCAGGATGAGAGAGAACCTTCTTTTGTACTTCTCCCTTATCTCCTTGTTTTCCCTCAATAGCGATACGGGGAGGTTGATAAGGTCTGAAAAATCAACGTTGCCCGATTTCTCCAGTTCCTTCTGGTACATTGAAAAATACATACGGAAGTCAGGGATTGTCCTCGCATACCTCTCGACTTCCTTGTCCGTCGGCTTTATCCCGAGCTCTTTCAGTTTTGCAATGCTCCTGTAGATATCCCTGAGATCCTTCTTGTCTTCCCCGGGAAAAGCTCCTGTGAGAAGAGAAAGCGAATCATCATCGTCGTAGATCGTGAAAGACGGAGAAAGGAACGGGAATTTCCCGCGTTCCCTACGGATTATCCCCAAGCCGAATGAATGGAACGTCTTGATCTCCATTTTCGTCACATCCACATCGGGCAGCATCTTCTCAAGCCTGTCGCGCATCTCCTTTGCAGCTTTGTTCGTGAACGTGACTGCAAGGATCCTGTAGGGCTCCATTATCCCTTTTGCTATGTAATATGCGATCTTGTTCGTGATCACACGGGTCTTCCCCGAGCCCGCGGATGCAAGGATCAGGAGGTTGTGTTCGGTATCGAGTACGGCGCTCTGCTGCTCGGCGTTCAGGCCGTCGAGGAATACGTCAGCCAATTACTTTCCCCTCCAGATCGAAATCCATCGACTTCGTGATCTCCACATCCACCACATCCCCGGGTTTCAAGTCTCCACCAACGATGACGGTAACCCCGTCCACTTCGGGAGCCTGGCTGTATATTCTTCCGAAAGAGAGCGCATCTCCTCCTTCGATCTTCTCCTCGACAAGTGCCCTGAACCTCTTTCCGACGAACATGGATGCCCTTTTTCTGCTCACTTCCCCTTGTATTTTCTCTAGTTCCATTTGATAAGAACGCGCTTTCTTATGAGCTTTGTCATGCTCTTTCTTGTTCCTCATCTTCCACGCCGCAGTTCCCTCTTCGCGCGAATAGAGGAACGTTCCAAGCCAGTCGAGATCCGCTTTCCTCACGAAATCCTCAAGAAGTGCGAACGACTCATCGTCCTCCCCGGGGAAGCCCAGCATCAAAGTTGAACGGATTACAGCATCGGGTAGTTCGTGCCTTATCCTACCGATCAAATCGAGGTATGTGTCCTCATCCCCCACCCTCCCCATCGGGCGAAGCACCTTCTCGTCGACATGCTGGATCGGAATGTCGAAGTACGGAAGGATCTTCCTTCTCTCCTTCATCAATTCCAACAGCTCGAACGGGAAGAAGTCGGGATGGATGTAAAGCATCCTCAAGACAAAATCCCCGTCAAGGGATGACAAAGCATCCATGAGATCCACGAAGTGGCTCTTTCCATCCCAGTCGGTGCCGTATGCAGCGAGGTCCTGGGCCACGATGTTTATCTCGTATACTCCGCTCTTCAGAAGCTCTTCGGCCTCTTTGACCAAGCTCTCCTTCGGACGCGATCTCAAACTTCCCCTTATTATCGGGATTGCGCAGTACGCACAGCGATGGTTGCACCCTTCGGATATCTTCAAGTAAGCGCTCTTTGGAAGCGAGAGGAGGATCTTCCTGTCGCACCTCTCGTCATACATTCCCCCGGGGTAATCGGGATGAAGGAAGTACTTGTCCCCCCTTTCGGAAGCCTCAAGCACCTTTGGAAACTCAGAGAGGTCCCTGTTTCCGAACATCGCATCAACTTCCTCGAAATCCATCTGATCCATATAGCGTTCCGAGAGGCATCCCGCAAGAACTATGTATGCATGCGGATAGAGCTTTCTGAAGGAAAGAACGGTCTCTATCGACTCTTTCTTCGCATCTTCGATAAAGCCGCATGAATTGACGACGATCAGCGATGCCTTCCCCGGATCGCTTACTACTTCGTATCCCCGATCGATCGCATACGAGAGCAATATCTCGGAGTCGACCTGGTTTTTGGCACAGCCCAAGCTTTCTAGATATATTCGTTTCTGCACGGTAGAAACTCTATTTCAAAGAAGCTAAGCTTGCAAGAGAATGAATGATGTGCTTTTGGACGTACGAAAACTATCGGTAGTGACGGGTGAAGGAAAAGAAATCGCACCAGAGCTCTCTTTCACGCTGAAAAGAGGGGCATCGATCGCTCTTGAAGGGCCGTCGGGCGCGGGGAAAAGTACCCTGCTTTTCGCCATCGCCCAGTTAAGCAGCCTCAAGACATCCGGGGAAGTGCTCTTCCACGGGGAAAACCTGCTTGCAATGAAGGGAAAACCACTGAAAGAAGCACGGAAGAAAATAAAGTTCGTGTTCCAAAACCCTGACATGGCGCTGTCCCCATACTACAAAGTGAAAAAAGCGTTCAAGGAAGCGGGAATGAACGATGAAAAAGCGCGGAATGCGCTTCGCATGGTCGGGCTATCCGAAAGTGTACTCGACTCATATCCGTTGACGCTATCGGGGGGAATGAGGGCGCGCGTCAACATCGCACTCTCCCTATCCGATGAAGCTGAGATAGTAATCCTCGATGAAGCGACAAGCCAGCTTGACGGGAAAGGGAAGGATGAGATCATCTCCCTTCTTTTGAAAAGGCAGAAAGAGTATGGCACGAGCTATATCGTCGTAACCCACGATGATGAAGTACGCGAAAGATTCAACGCTCCATACCTGGAGATCGGAAGAAAAGAGGAAGGAAGGAAACCTTATTCGTTTCCGGATGTGGTTGACGGGGAAGTCGTGTTGAAAATAAAAGGGCTTGGAAAAAGCTACGGAAGGAAGAAAGTACTCGATTGTATGGACCTCGAGGTGCGCAAGGGCGAGAGAATCGGGATCATAGGAGAGAACGGATCGGGGAAAAGCACGCTCTTAAGGATAATAGCGGGAATCGAAAAGGAAGATTGCGGGAGCGTGATGAAAAGCGGAAATGGGGTCATGATGCTCTTCCAGGATGCATTTTCCGCACTGGATCCGGAGATGAAAGTCAAAACGATACTCCAGGAGCCTCTTGAAGTTTATGAAAAAAGGGGATGGCTCGGGGAAAAGCTTGGAAAAGACAGAATAAGGGAAATTGCAAGAAATTCACTTTCCTTGTTCTCAATACCAGAGGAGCTCTGGGATAGGAAAGCGCGGATGCTCTCAGGGGGTGAGCGGGAGAAAGTCTACATAGCAAGCTCGCTCCTTGTACGCCCTGCCCTTCTCCTGATGGATGAGTCGCTCTCATCCCTCGACGGGAAGAGTGCGGACGAAGTACTCACCCTCTTGGCGAAAAAGAGCGGGGAATACAAATTCGCACTACTATTCGTCTCGCACGACATCAACATGGTTAAAAGCGTTGCAACGAAGATATACAAGCTCTCAAACGGCCGGTTATCCCCCTTTTTCCATTGAATGCTCTTGTATAGACTCTAGTGTATGGAAATCGGAATACTCAGCCCAAGGATAATGAAGGCACGCTCGGAACTTGAAAAAACGATGAGGGAGAAGAAACATCTACTGGGAAACATATTTCCCTCCATACTCTTCTCTCCATTGGAGAATGATCCGAGGCTCGGGTACTTCTCGCCCGATCAGAACCTCATAGTCATCAGGGATGAACTGGCCTTGGATAATGAGAGCGAGACAAGAAGAAACGTCTTTCTACACGAACTTGCGCACGCATATGCATTCCATAAGTTCGGATCCCTTTCACACGATTCGTACTTCAGGGAGTCTTGCAAGCTCCTGGGCGTTCCCGAAGGCTTTGAAAAAGCGAAGATAAAGAAAAAGCTGCTGAAGAAAGAGAATGCAAGGGAGAAAGTCGAGAAGTTGATATCGCTCTCATCAAGCCCGTACGAGAACGAAGCAGAGGAAGCGCTGAAGAAGGCACGCGCGCTTCTTCTGGAATACAACATCGAGAAGAAAGACGAGGAGGAGAAAGACCTCATATACTTTGTCTCAGTGCTCGAACGTCTCCGTTTCCACGAGTATGAGAAAACACTTCTATCAATCACATCCCGCATTACCGGGGCGATGGGGATACTCGAGAAGAAACGGGGAAGGAAGACATCGCTTTCGTTCTACGGCAACCTCGAACAGATCGAGTACGCAGCATACCTCTGGCCATACCTCTACGGGGAACTTGAGAAGGAATACAGGAAAGCGAAGGCATTCGACCCGCTCATCAACAAAAGCACGTTCTCATTGGGGCTTGCGACATCGCTTTCATACAAGCTTCAGAGCGACAAGGACGGAGAGAGGGCGATTGCAATCTGCCAGAAGGAGAACCTCGACAAGTTCAAGAGGATAAGCGGGATGATCACATCCAGATCGCGTAGGAGTACAAGCTTTCTCAGCAAGGAATCATTTGACAAAGGGTTCCAAGCGGGAAAGAACATTGATATAACCCTCGGGAAAGACAAGTGGAGGGGAAGAAAGGAGATCGAGAGAAGATGATTGACGACTTTGTTGCGTTTTTGAAAGAGAGCCCGAGCAAATTCCATGTGGTCAAGAACATCAGCGCAATGCTCGGGAAAAGCGGTTTCTCCAAGCTCGACGAAGGAAAAAGATTTTCGCTTTCAAAGGGCGGAAGGTACTACGTCACACGAGATTCAAGCGCGCTTATCGCATTTGTCGTTCCGAATTCCGGATACGAATCCTTCTCCGTGATAGCAAGCCACTCCGACAGTCCGACTTTCAAGGTGAAAACGATGCCTGACGATGTGAAGGAAGGCTATTCGACATTAAACGTCGAAAGCTACGGCGGCGCGATAATCTCCTCGTGGTTCGACCGCATCCTATCGCTCTCGGGACGGGTATTCGTACTCGACGGGGAAAAGGAAAAAGAGGTTTTGTTCGATGCAAAGGATGGCGTTCTCTCACTCCCGCACCTTGCAATCCACATGGACAGGGGAATGAATGACGGAAGGAAGTTGGATGCGCAGAAGGAGATTGCCCCTATATTCAATCAAAATGGTGTATCTTTGCTTACATTCGTTGCCAGAAAACTCGGAGTAGAGGAAGAAAACATACTCAGTTACGACCTCTATCTCTACGTAAAAGACGAACCGGTGGTATGGGGAATTGACGGGGAGTACTTCTCATCACCGAGGATCGATAACCTCTCATCAGCCTACTACTCGGCAAAAGCGCTCTCGGAAAGCACCGAAACGGGAAAAAGCGTCAAGATGATCGCACTCTTTGACAGCGAGGAAGTGGGCAGCATGACGCGTTCCGGTGCCCTCTCTGATTTCCTATCGCTGACAATGAAGAGGATCGCGTTATCGCTTGGCTTGGATGAGGAGGAGCACTACATGTCACTTTCAAAGAGCATGATGCTCTCCTCTGACAACGGGCATGCCGTACACCCGAACTATGTGGAGAAAGCGGACAGGACGAACAGGCCGGTACTGAACAACGGCATATTGATCAAACACTCTGCAAGTGAGAAGTATGCCAGCGGAGGAATGGCTGAAGCAGTTTTGAAAAGGATATTGATCGAGAACGATATCCCGTATCAGGAGTTTGCAAACAACTCGAACATCCCCGGAGGTTCCACTTTGGGCAACCTTTCGATCGGGAAAGTCGGCATCCCGACAATCGACGTTGGGATCGGGGAGCTTGCGATGCATTCGGCATTCGAGATGGCAGGAGTGAAAGACATCGAATCGATCTACAGGCTTTATATTTCGTTCTACAAAAGTAGATGAAAGCAATTCAAAGACTATGCCAATTCTGCAGGATCCATTCATCAGTCCGAAAAAAACAATCCAAGGAACAGGATTCATTTCATTCTCCAGTTCGACAGCAAACAGAATGATGCCTTCACCTTGGACCACATGACAAACAATGCAATCTTCCTGATCGAGACTGTACGGGAAAGGATTAAGAACAGTGAATTGCTCGAACAGCTCGGATGCAAGATGGCATTCAAGGGAGTAATCACAAACAAGAGACAGTTCACTCAATTGGATGGGACAACATCGGCTGAAGATCCAAGACAGCTCTATGATAGGACATCAGCAATGGAAAATCAAAACATGAACACGAACATGGAGAAAAAAGAAGAAGTACAATCACCTGAATCAGAGTAATCATTGCTCCTTTTCCAATATTTGCATTCCTGCTTGAAAGTCAGGCTATCGATTCTAAAGATCAGGCATTTTTGAAAGCCTTATAGCCGAATGAATTATAATATGCTATATCCTAAGTATAGGAGGGAAAGATGGCTACAACTTCTTTTGACACTACATTCAGAATCAATCCCGATTGGGGTGTGAAGAACCTGAAGAAGGGCCTGGAAGAATATGAGAAGAACGGCCCTAAATTACCATCACCTTCCATAGCTCCTGTACTGAAGCCCTCGGACGACGATGTGGAAAGATTTGCACATAAGAATGCAATCCCATACGAGAAGGCAAAATAAGGGCAGGATATATATCCTTGTGGATGAGAACACCTATCCACTCGCCTATTTCACGCTCGGACTTGGACGTCTGGAATACTCTGCAGACATTTCAGGGAAGCTATGGAAGAAGCTCAGAGGAGTTGGAGACGGAGATGCAACGGTCCTCACCTGTATTCTCCTTGGACAGCTTGCCCGCAATCATGGAGTATCATACGATTCACTTCCGAAAGGATGCCTTTTCAATGAGATGATGAATGCTGTTTACCAAGGTCAGTCCTTTGTGGGAGGGCGCTTCCTCCTTGCTGAATGCAATGACGATCTCATTGACTATTATGAGAAAAAGGGATTCATTCATCTTTACAAGAACAGCAACAACAGCCTTAATCAGATGATACTTCTTCTGTAAAGCTATTAAGGAATGAATATCACAGAGTCACGGCTAGCCGTGACTTATAGTTCATGCTTTACACTTTTCCACAAATGAAGCTGAAAACAAATGGTGCGATGATGCGACAAGTAGTACTATTGCGTGCTAATACTCAATGCCGATTCTGGGAAATGGGTGGCACGACGGGAATTAACCCTGTAACCGACTGGTAAATCGCATCAAGGTTGTAAAACTTCGTTTCACGTGTCTGGGTTTTCCGTCAATTGCACCATGCTGAGTGGTTTTTCCGTTTTGTGAAACAACCATAGTTTGTTTATGGCGGGATGACAACATCAAACAACTCTCCCATGACCTTTCGGGTAAGCCAGAAACTCTCATCATGAATTACTGCGTTGACAGACTTCTCTTCCGAAACCTTGACGATATCCAATACCGATAGGTAAGATATCTATAGGAAGGGTGCCGCAAGCGGCGTGTCCCTGAAATTTTGAGTGGTTAAACGACCGCTAAAACTCCCAAAGACTTAGCGGCCGTTGCTTTTTGAAATGGAAACTACTATTCCGATCATCGTCAATACGATCATCAAGAGTTCGTAATCGCTCATAGGCAACACCTCCTTTTCCAACATATGCCGGCCCGAACGGCTATGTGATCGGGAGGCTTGTACTCCTCCCGTAGGAGGAACAACACCGCTTGCCGTGCTCCAGGCACCCAGACTATGCAATGTCAAAAACCTTCTCCA
>CALXOH010000029.1 GCA_944389975.1 uncultured Spirochaetaceae bacterium | reverse complement strand
CCGGTCGCTAATGTGCCCAGCGGGGTGCTTGGCCGGCAGTTCAGGTGCTCTGGGCGGCAGCCCTGGTCCCAAAGCCTGAGAATGGTGTACGGACATGGTGCAAGCCTATCCACCAGAACCCCACAGGCTTGCCTGTGGGAGCAGTCAGGAGATGGGAAAGAACGTATGGGATGTGATGATCGACGACAAGGCGCCGCGTAACGCAGTGAATCATCCTTTGAATCCGAGGAAAGGGCGTTGATTGATCCGGGGCAACCCCGGATTTTTCACTTCTTCCCTTCTTCTTTTTTCTCCTCCATCTCCTCTTTTGCTTTTGCGGCAAGCATCTTCACAAGGAATGCATCCTTTATGTTCTCCGCCGGATCAAGACCCGTGAGGTTCTTGAGTTTTTCAAGTCTTACGGAGATCGTATTGCGATGAACGTGCGTTCTTTCGGATGCAAGCGACAAGTTCATGCATGAATTCACAAACGCCTGACAGCTTTCGATCATCTCGTAAGGCAATACCCCGTCTTTCCTTCTCAGTGCATCAAGCGCAGGATCGAGTATCTTGTTTATAATCTGGGGGCTCAGCTTCTGGTAGCTGCTTTCAAAGAACACATCCTCGAGTGTTATTATTCCGCTCTTATGCCCGTTCTCCGCTCCCAGGTCTATTATCTCTTCCGCTTCCTTGTAGCTTGAACGTATGCCCCTGAGGGAGCTTACGATGCTTCCGTATGCGATTGCAAACGACATCGAAGAGTACTTTTCCAACGTTTTTTCCAAATCGCTGGCGATTATATCGAGTGCTTTGTATGCCTTTTTTATGTCAGAACCTTTCTGGAAGCTTTTGATGACTATGAGCGTGGTGGGGGTTTTCATCGCAACCATATCCTGTCCAGTCATGTAATCGCTCTCCCTAATTTCCCTGATTATCTCGTTCTTGAGCTCTTCAAACGATGCCTTGTATCCCAGGGAGAGGTTTATGTTGAAGTAGTTGTTCTGGTATAAATCAAGCCTTATATATATTACCGAGCGCAGCAGTGCCGGATCCATGTCGTACCTGACGAGCGATTTCTCAGCCTCGTCCCTGTCGAAGCTCGCTTTTGTCAAAGAAAGTGCGATTTCAGAGATGTAGTCTTCCTTCGTGATGTTCTTCTCTTTCGTGAACTTCTCGTACATCAACGTGCCTTCCATGGCAGCCTTCAATTCCTGCCCGATCTTCTGCACCGCATCCCTTTTCCCTTTCAGTACGATCGCTCCAGTCTGCTTCTGCCCGCTTTTGATTGATGTCGTGTAGATTATCCCGTCATCTTCCGTGCTCTCTTCGGTTGAGAGCATCAGCGGGGAATCCCCCTCGAGGGCATAGCGGGAGAATTTTGCAAGGTAGTTGTTTGCGTTCAATCCCGTCGTATGGATCAGTTTTGCTTCAGGGTCGTAGACTGCAATCTCGACATCCGGACGTGCATATTGGGCGACAAGCGCTCCGATGAACTTCGTTTCCATAAAAGAGCCCCCTTAAAAGTTGTTCAATCGGCAAGTTTTCTTGCAAAAAGAATGTGTATATTGCAAATAATATCACTGATAAACAGATCTGTGCAGATTTTTTTAGGCAAATTGTTTTTGTCAACTTTCCGTCGGGTCCGAAATGCGGCATATTACACCAAATTTCGTGCTTTAGTTAACCAAAACATAAAATAAACTTCAAAAATAAGAGAGTCAGTCTCTCATGTCAAAAGCCAAAAGGAGGGTTTTATGACGAAGAAACTTATTTCCGTTCTATTGTTACTCTGCCTCGTAGCGGGTGCGCTTTTTGCAGGTGGTGGAAGCGATGTGTATCCATCGAAGGATATTGAATTCACGGTTGGCGCAGGAGCTGGTGGTGGATCTGACGCGATTTGCCGCAAGGTCTGTCAGCTTGCAGAGCCTATCCTCGGCGGAACTTTCTATGTAACGAACAGGCCGGGCGCATCCGACTGCGTAGGTCCGAACGTGCTTATGTCTGCAAAGCCGGACGGATATTCGATCGGCAATCTTACTTATGGTGCTGTCGTCACAGGCGAATATCAGCAGATCATGAAGGGTTATTCGACAGATAAGCTCGACCTTCTATGCATGGTAACCCGCGAAGCCGACTCCTTCGTAATCCGCTCCGACGCACCTTTCAAGACCTGGGATGAATTCATTCAGGCAGCAAAGGACAACCCGGGACAGATCCGCGTAGGGGATCAGGGAATCGGAAGCCGCGTTTACCTTCTTGTAAGGAAGATCGAGCAGTACTATGGAGTTGAATTCAACAAGATCTCCTACACTTCTTCCGCTCCTCAGAGAGAGGCAATCCTCAACGGAGAGGTTGATGCGGTAGTATCCAGCCTCGGTGACTTTGCTCCGATTCTCCAGAGTGGGGATGCAATCGGCATAATCGAGTTCTCCGAAGTACGCAATGCAACATATCCTGACGTTCCGACATGCAGGGAAATCGGACTTCCCGAGGACTTCATCTCCGGATCGTTCATCATCATCGCAGGGCCCAAGGGACTATCTGATGATGTGAAGACGAAGCTTGTCGATGCTTTCAAGCAGGCAGCTACAAGCGAGGAATTCGCAGAATGGGCGAAGACGACAGGTATCACGCCGTCATGGCTCGAGGGTGAAGAGCTTCTTGAGTACTGCAATGAACTCAAGGTAAAGGATTTTGAGGCTTTGGATGTGCTCAAGGCCGAAGGGTTGATGTAATCAATCTGTGTCTGATTCAAGGGGCCATTTGACTATGGCCCCGGTTTATAAAATTCGATTTAGTAGGAGAGTTTAATGAAAAAATACATCAGGGCAGATTTCCTCACCCCGCTGGTTACCGCGCTTGGCATGGTAATCTACGGCGTTGAGGCACTTCGCCTATCCCCTCCGGTTGTCAACGGAGTAGTACAGGAATCATTTTTCCCGATAATCATTTGTCTGTTTGGAATTCCTACGGCAATCTCGCTTGTCGTTGATTCTCTGAAGAAGATCAAGGCCAACGGCCCGCTTCCAGAGAAAGACAAGGAAGAGAAGTGGCGCGGAGTCAAGTGCATCATCCTGATTGCCGTCGCATTCTTCATGGTGCTTGCATTCGATGCATTCGGTTTTTGGTTCACCGTTCCGGTGTATGTGTTTGTCGCGATGAACCTCTATGACGACCATTTCGGCCACTATCTGAAGAGGATAATCTATTCGATCATCATCTCGATTCTCATTTATGCACTTTACGTGAACGTATTCGACATACGTTTCCCGTCACTTTGGTAGGAGGTTCAAAATGGGTGATATATTGACTATATTCCAAGGCATTTTCGTCGTAATGCAGCCTGTTTCCCTTCTGTATCTGTTTGGCGGATTCTTCATCGGTATCGTTTTCGGTGCACTTCCGGGCCTGACAAGCGCCCTTGCAATCGCACTCCTGTTGCCGATGACATACTCAATGCCTCTCCAGCAGGCACTCATAATGTGCATGGGCGTATACATGGCGGGAATCTATTCCGGATCGATTACCGCAGTAACGATTGCAATTCCAGGAGCTCCTGCATCTGCAATGACATGTATCGAAGGGCATGCGATGATGCTCCAGGGAAAGGGTGCCCAGGCAATCGGGCATGCAACGCTTGCATCAGCCATAGGCGGTTCAATCGGTGCACTCCTGCTGATCTTCGTATCCCCGCTGACGGTGCAGCTTGCACTCAATATCAGGACTCCGGGCAAGTTCTCCCTCTGCCTATTTGCACTTGCGACGATGGTATTCATCTCAAAGGACAAGAGAAAGGGCCTTATCACCCTTGCTTTCGGCCTGATGTGTGCAACAATCGGCATAGACAAGCTCAAGGCTACAAGCCGTTTCACGTTCGGTTTCTCTCAACTTGTTGAAGGAATTGACGAGACCACGCTCATCGTTGGTGCATTCGCAGTCAGCGAGTTCATCTCCCAGGTCAAGATCAGCAATAGTGACTACAAGAAACTTACGGAGGAAGCGGACAAGGTTAAATTCAGAAGGAAAGACTTCTTTGATGTTTGGAGCGACATGAAGGAGATCGGCATCTGGCTTTACATCAAGAGCGCACTCATCGGATACTTCATCGGCGTTCTTCCCGGAGCAGGCGCCTCCATGGCAGGTTTTGTCGCATATGCCGAGGCCCAGAGGACTGCAAAGCATCCTGAGAGGTTCGGACATGGAGATCCTTGCGGTATCGCAGGACCTGAGACTGCAAACAACGCAGTTTGCGGCGGCGCGCTCGTTCCGATGCTTTCCCTGGGTATTCCTGGAGACGGCACGACTGCAATCCTTTTGGGTGTGTTCCTTGTCTATGGAATCGTTCCCGGACCGGATTTGCTTGCAAAGGAACTTCCGACGTTTGCTCCGATGTATGTGGCGCTTCTTCTCTCTGCGCTCGTGCTGCTTCCTCTTTCGCTTTTCCTCTTCGGGCCATATTACCTGAAGATAGTGAAGATAAACAGGCTTGTGCTCTACAGCACGATCGGCGCGATCGCACTTCTTGGCGTGTATGCAGCAACATCCTCTGTCGTGCAGATGTTCCTTGCAATCCTCGTAGGAATTGCGATGTACTTCCTGAAGACCCAGGGCTATCCGAACGTTCCGTTCATACTCGGTGTAATCCTCGGACCTCTTTGCGAGGAATACCTCAGGACGACGCTCACGCTCGGACACGGAAATCCGATGATCTTCTTTACCGAGATCGACAGCCTCGTATTCCTTGTTCTCACGGTAGTGTTTGCAGTATTCCTGCCGCGTCTGAACAGGAGAAGCAGCGTGAAAGTCGAGAAGACCACGGGATACAAGGATGAGGACAACTAGAATGACAGCAGTGGAAAGACTAAAAAACGGTGAAGTCATCAAGGGAACCCTGGCACGCCTTATAAGGGTGCCGGGGGTGGCCCTTGTCGCAAAGGCTGCAGGCCTTGACTTCCTCCTATTTGACATGGAGCATGGCTCCTATTCGTTTGAAACCCTCTCGGACATCGCAGCTGCATCAAGAGCTGCGGGCGTAGGCATATTCTGCCGCGTTCCGGAGCTTCGGAAGAGCTATATTTCCAGAGCGCTCGATTCGGGTGTCGAGGGCGTGATGGTTCCGATGGTCAGCACGAAAGAGCAGGCAGAGGAATTCGTGCGCCTTGCAAAGTACCAGCCTGTCGGAGAGCGCGGACTTGGCAGCAATGGCGGACTTTCCGATTATGCGGGAATGCAGGGCTTGAAGACCCAGGCTTTCATGGACGCGCAGAATGCAAGGACGCTTGCAATTGCCCAGATCGAGACTGCGGAGGCTGTTGAGAACATTGAGGAAATTGCTTCTGTCAAAGGGCTTGACGTGCTTCTGATCGGGCCTAACGACCTTTCGATCTCGATGGGAATGCCGGGTGCGTACGATAACCCTGAATTCCTTGATGCGATTGAAAAGGTGTGCAAGGCTGCTGAGAAGAACCATCTTGCATTCAGCGTGCACGGACCGATGAGCCTCCAGACTCATTGGAAGGGCAGGATAAGGATGCAGATGTTCAGCATGGATATCGACGTTCTTACAAACGGATTTAAGAATGTCAAAAAGGAACTAAGTGCGTTAGACTGAATCGAAAGGAGATTTTTCATGAAGATAGTCGTTTTGGATTCAGCACCACTGGTTTCGGATGGGATGTCGTTCTCGATTCTTGAAAAGTACGGTTCTGTCGAAGTCTATGAGAATTCGACTCCCGAGGAAGCTTTGGAAAGGATAAAGGATGCAGATGTCGTCTTTACGAACAAGGTTGTGATCGGAAAAAGGGAATTCGATGTTGCAAAGGCCCTCAAATACATCGGGGTGCTTGCAACTGGATTCAATATCATCGACCTTGAGGAAGCGAGGAAGCACTCGGTGACGGTTACGAACGTGCCTACGTACGGGACCGATTCGGTCGCGCAGTTTGCGTTTGCGCTTCTATTGGAGATGTGCCATCACATCCAAAGGCACTCCGACGACGTGCTTTCGGGTGCGTGGACAAGAAGCGGGAAATGGTGCTACTGGAACTACCCGCAGGTCGAGCTTGCGGGAAAGACTATCGGAATAATCGGCTACGGCAGGATCGGCCAGCGCTCGGGTGCACTTGCAAAGGCATTCGGGATGAACGTGCTGATGTATGATAGCTACCCTCGCAAGGAGCTTGAAGACGGGAAGTCAAGGTATGCATCCCTTGACGAGATATTCTCATCCTCCGATGTGATATTCCTCCATTGCCCCCTTACAAAGGAGACGGAAGGGATCATAAACAAGGAAAACATCGCGAAGATGAAGGACGGGGTTCTCCTCGTCAACAATTCCCGTGGACCTTTGGTGGATGAGAATGCACTTGCCGACGCCCTCGATTCGGGCAAGGTGGGTGGTGCGGCGCTTGATGTCGTATCGAGCGAGCCCATCAAGGGGGACAGCCCCCTTTTGAAGGCAAAGAACATCATCATAACCCCTCACATTTCGTGGGCGAGTTATGAGAGCAGGAAGAGGCTGTTCGACATTGCGATCGGAAACCTCGAGTCGTTCCTTTCCGGAAAGAAAGTGAACGTTGTATCTTGACTAGGAGAAAAGAATATGAAGATTGGATTTATCGGATTGGGAATAATGGGACGTCCGATGGCTAGGAACCTTCTGAAGAAGGGACACGAGGTCGTTGTAACCGACCTCAACAAGAAAGCAGTCGAGGAGCTTGTGGCGGCGGGAGCGACCGCGGCGGAAAGCGCGAAGGAAGTTGCATCCCTATGCGATCAGGCGATCACGATGGTCCAGAACAGCCCGCAGGTAAGGCAGGTCGCGCTCGGGAAGGACGGCCTTATAGAGGGAGCGAAGGAAGGCTTCACGCTGATCGACATGTCATCGATCGACCCCGTGGAGAGCAAGGCGATCGGGGCAGAGCTTGCGAAAAAAGGGATAAGGATGCTCGACGCGCCGGTCTCGGGCGGTGAGCCTAAGGCGATCGACGGAACGCTGTCCGTGATGGTCGGAGGGGAGAAGGAAGTATTCGACGAGTACTACGACGTCTTGATGGACATGGCGGGAACCGTCACATACGTAGGCGCACTGGGGGCCGGGAACATCGCGAAGCTTGCGAACCAGATCGTGGTCGCATGCAACATCGCGGCGGTTGCGGAGGCACTTACCTTCAGCAGGAAGGTGGGGGCGGATCCCGATCTTGTATATAAGGCGATAAGGGGAGGCCTGGCGGGAAGCACCGTGATGGATGCGAAGGCACCCATGATGATCGAAGGCAACTTCAAGCCGGGCTTCAGGATCGAGTTGCACATCAAGGATTTGACCAATGCTTTGAATGCGGCACACGCTGTTGCAACGCCGGTACCGCTCACGGGGCAGGTGATGGAGATGTTCGAGTCCTTGAAGGCATACGGCTTCGAGAAGGAAGACCA
>CALXOH010000028.1 GCA_944389975.1 uncultured Spirochaetaceae bacterium | reverse complement strand
GATATAGCTGTTGAGCTCATACTCGGAGACGAAGCGCCTTTCCTTCTCGTATACGCTCTTCTCCCAGCTCAGGAGAGCATTGTACAGGAAGCGGCATGAACCGCCGGAGCGCCTGATCTGGCCCTCCTGTCCCTCTGTCGGGTATATCCTGACAACGTATCCTGTGAGCATGGTTTATTATAACATGGCTGCCGATTCATCTCCACCTTAATCTCCGATTTGAAGGTGGAGTCCTCTCGGCTGATTGTGATAGATAGACCACAAATAAAAACCAACCCCCGCACTATGATGCGCGAGGGCGTTTTGCATCCTTGGAAAAAGAATGCAAGCTCCAGTTTTGTTTCAGGAGAAGATTATAAGAGAAAGTATCGTTGTAATGATTCCCGTAAGGATCAACGAAACTCCTGATATCGAACCTTCCTCCTCTCCGATCTCCATAGCTTTTGAAGTACCTACGACGTGGCTTGACGTACCGATTGCAACTCCGCGTGGAATAGCGCTCTTTACTCTGAATAGTTTTATCATCATCTCTGCAGAGATGTTTCCGAATATTCCAGTGACGAGCACCGAGAGCATCGTAAGTCCTTCCATTCCTCCCAGGGCCTTCGATACCGATAGTGCCATCGGGGTTGTTATCCCTTTGGGGATTATCGAGAGTGCCATCGTCTCATCCAGAGAGAGGATGCGGGAGAGTCCCCATATATAGATTATCGAGGCAATCGATCCGCCGAGCGTTCCCATGATGATTGCAAGCGCGTTCTTTCTTATCGTGTTTCTTTCCCTGTATATCGTTATTGCAAGAACTACAGTTGCAGGGGATAGGAACATGCTGATAAGTTTTCCTCCGTTCTGGTAATTTGCTACAGGGATGTCGAAAAGAAGTACGACAAGGATTACGAAAGCTATTGCGACGAGAAGCGGGTTGCATATCGCTTTCTTTGTTCTTTTGTAAAGCGCGTTTCCGAGTGCGTATCCGATTATCGATATCGTTATCCCGAAAAACGGGGATGATGTGATCACTTCCTTCATCTTGATTCCCTCCTTCCCGTGAGTTTCATCGCAAGCGTACAAAATAGTGCCGAGAAGAAGAATGCGACGAAGTTTCCGCTCACCATTATGAATATGAGTTTCCAAAAAACCGGCCATATCTCTTTCACCTCATCGAGTATTCCAACCCCTGCGGGGATGAAGAAGAATGCCATGTTCTTCAATAGGAAGTCGCTTTTCTCCTTTATGTGTTCTATCTTCAGTACTCCGGTCATCAAAAGTACGAAGAGAATGATCAGCGCGATTATCTGGGATGGGAATGTGAATGGCAGTATGTACGCTGCGATCTCTCCCAGAAGGGATATTCCGAATATTATTGCTATCTGATTTAGTATCGACATATGAGAATTGAAAGGGTTCCCGGGGAGGGAACCCTCAATTGTTTATTTGACTACGAAGTTCACTAGTTTTCCAGGAACGACGATCTCCTTCACCAAGCTCTTCCCCTCAAGCCATTTTGATACGTTTCCGTCCTCCTTGGCCATTTCGAGCAGCTCTTCCTTTGTCGCTTCCGGGTGGATCTTGAACCTTCCGCGAAGTTTTCCATTCACCTGTACTGCGATCTCGATCTCGTCATCCTTGCACTTCTCTTCGTCCCACTCAGGCCACGAAACGTTCGCAATCGATGGCTCATGCCCCAGCATCGACCACATCTCTTCTGAAATGTGCGGTGCATACGGGGATAGTAGTAGTGCGAAGTTCTCCATAGCCACCTTCGGAACCTCATCAAGCTTTGCAAGTTCGTTTGCAAAAACCATCATCTGTGAGATTGCCGTGTTGAAGCTTAGGCTTTCAGTGTCCTTTGTGACTTTCCTGATCGTCTTGTTCATCAGCCTGTCGAGTTCCTTCCCGGGCTCTTTTTCAACGATCTTCTTTTCGCTTGCGATCTTCCACACCTTCTCAAGGAACCTGTAGACTCCCATGAAGCCCGCGGTGTGCCATGGCTTGCTTTC
This sequence comes from uncultured Spirochaetaceae bacterium, assembly GCA_944389975.1. GTDB lineage: Bacteria > Spirochaetota > Spirochaetia > Sphaerochaetales > Sphaerochaetaceae > Ornithospirochaeta. Next base: position 46,103 of record CALXOH010000028.1, on the reverse strand, counting down.
AGTAAGCGGACCCATGAACATCTCGTATAGGCGTACCGAGTCAGCGCCGTAATTTTTGATGTAGTCGTCTGGGTTGATTACGTTCTTCAGGCTCTTGCTCATTTTCGCAATAACCTGCGTCACCTCTTCCCCGCTTTCGCTGTCGTAGTACTTTCCTTCCTTCTCGATCACTTTGTCGGCGGGAACAAGCACTTTGTTCTTCTTCTGGTAGGCGAAGCTTGTGATCATGCCTTGGTTTACAAGCTTCTGGAAAGGCTCCTTTGTGGAAACAAGTCCGAGATCATAGAGAACCTTGTGCCAGAAACGTGAGTAAAGAAGGTGCAATACCGCGTGCTCTGTACCTCCTACGTAGAGGTCTACGGGCATCCAGTACTTCTCTTTCTCCGGATCGACGAACTTTTTGCTATTCTCCGGATCGATGAACCTGAGGTAATACCAGCACGAACCTGCCCACTGAGGCATCGTATTCGTTTCCCTTTTTGCATCCCCTCCGCATTTCGGGCACTTCGTGTCCACCCACTCGGGAACGTTCACAAGCGGGGATTCGCCCGTTCCGGATGGTTCGTACTTCCTGACTTCCGGAAGGGTAAGCGGGAGATCATCCTCTGGAACTTCCACAGTCCCGCACTTCGGGCAGTGGATGAGTGGAATTGGCTCTCCCCAGTACCTCTGGCGGCTGAATATCCAGTCGCGGAGCTTGTAGTTCACCGCCTTGTGCCCTGCCTTGTGCTCTTCAAGCCAGGTGAGCATCTTCTTGATTGCATCTTCCTTGTTGAGGCCGTCAAGCCATTCGGAATTTACGTGCTTTCCATCCTCTTCCCAGACTTTCTCGTTCACATCGTGCGGGCTTTCGAGTACTCCGATTATCGGGAGGTTGAATTTCTTTGCAAACTCCCAGTCCCTCTCGTCGTGTGCCGGAACTGCCATGATCGCACCGGTGCCGTAGCTGATGAGTACGTAGTCTGCAATCCAAATCGGTATTTTCTTCCCGTTTACCGGGTTGATCGCATATGATCCGGTGAATACACCTGTTTTGGTCTTTGCAAGGTCCGTGCGCTCCAGATCGCTCTTGTGTTTCACTTCCTCGACGTATTTTTCGACCTCTTCCCTGTGCTCGTCTGTAGTGAGCTCTTTCACGAGTTTGTGCTCAGGTGCGATTACCATGTACGTTGCGCCGAAGAGCGTGTCGCATCGAGTGGTGTACACTTCGAGGCTCTCATCCATTCCATCGATCTTGAAGAATACTGCCGCCCCTTCGCTTCTTCCGATCCAGTTTCTTTGCATCGTCTTTACCGACTCAGGCCAGTCTACGAGGTCGAGATCTTCCAAAAGGCGGTCGGCATACGCTGTTATTTTCAATATCCACTGTCTGATGTTCTTCTTTTCAACAGGAGTGCCGCAACGTTCGCACTTGCCTTCCTTTACCTCTTCATTCGCAAGTCCCGTCTTGCAGCTCGGGCACCAGTTGATCGGAGTGCTTGCTTCATACGCAAGCCCCTTCTCGAAGAGCTTCTCAAAGATCCACTGTGTCCATTTGTAGTAGCTTTGGTCGCAGGTGGAGATCATTCGATCCCAATCGTATGAAAAACCAAGGCTCTTAAGCTGCCTCGTGAAGTTCTCGATGTTCTTCGTTGTCGTCACATGCGGGTGCGTTCCCGTCTTGATTGCATAGTTCTCAGCAGGCAGTCCGAAAGCATCGAACCCCATCGGATGAAGTACGTTGTATCCCTTCATCCTCCAATACCTTGAATAGATATCGGTCGCCGTGTATCCCTCGGGATGCCCCACGTGTAATCCCGCCCCGGATGGATAGGGGAACATGTCCAGTATGTATTTTCTCTTTTCCCTGGGGAAAGAAGGGTCTTCAGTGACTTTGAACGTCTTTGCCTTGTCCCAGTAATCCTGCCATTTCTTCTCGATTTCACCGAATGGATATTTACTCATGGCACAAATGATAAGAAGTGACAGGGAATTGATCAACATCGCGGAATGCACGATGTCCGGGTATTTCCAGGCTATTTGAAAAATATCGTCGGATGGATCTCAGAAATAATAGAAAACAACAGAAAATATTTGAAAACATGATAATCGAGTATATGACCGTGGTGGTTACCATGGGTTTTAGGCTTTTGAAGTCAGCTGTTTTGATCATTCAAGCAACAGGAAGATTGTATTTGGAAGGCCTGATTGCATCATTGCAAAACTTGTATATTAGTTTTATAAACTTGTATACTAGTTAAAATACTATAAATAAAATAATTAAAAGAACTTGTATTATTGACAACTCCTACTTGTATGATATACTGCCAATAGAAATACCATTCGGCGAAAGGAGGTTTCCGATGAAGCGTTTCTTCTTGTTTACATTAATTTTGTCAGTATTGTGTTTGTCTGTATTTGCAGGTGGTGCAGCAGATTCTTCATCGTCAGGTGCGGATTCCTGGCCGTCAGGTAAGACAATTCAGATGATCATACCGTTTGGTGCAGGAGGGGATACGGATCTGCATTGCAGGGTACTCACCGATCTGGTCTCTAAAGAACTCGGAGTCAATATCGTATGTACAAACGTAACGGGTACTTCGGGAAGTATTGGTGCCAGGCAGGTACTGGATGCGGATCCTGATGGATATACTATACTTTGGCATCAGACCAGTTTTCTTATGGCAAGCATGCTTGGTATAGCAAACTTCGGATATTGGGATTTCGATACTGCATGTACCGTGATTGATGACAAATCATCGTTTGTATGCTCCAGTGCCTCTTCTGATAAATTCTCCAACTTTGACGAGTTCGTGGAATATGGAAAGGAGCATCCGGGTGAATTGCTTACAGGTCTTTCCATTGGAGGGGATTCACATCTTTATACGCTTATTCTGGCTGACAAACTTGGTTTGGATATCAGTTATGTGGATCTTGATGGAACAAAGGATGTAATCCCGGCCATTCTGAATGGAAGCATAGATTTCAGCATGGGTATATATGGAACATACAAGGATTACATTGAGAATGGGGATTTCAATGCGATGTGTTACCTTTCCGATGAGGCCTTGGATGGAAGCGATACACCGACATGGAAGGATTTGACCGGAGAAAGCTTCCCCATCGGAAAGATGTTCGGATATTGGTTCCCGAAAGGAACGCCTCAGGAAATCATAGACAAGTTCAACGATGCAGTCGAGAAGGCAGTTTCCTCCGATGAGTTCAAGGAGCATTGCGCGAATTACTATGTAACACCTGCATTTAAAGAAGGTGCGGATGCGGTAGCTTACCTTGATGACTACTATGCGGTGATGCAGGAATACAAGGATCAGCTGTTGGTTCAGTGAGTTTCTTTCAAGGGCGTGTCGTCATGGCATGCCCTCTCTCGGAGTAATTGGATATGGAAAATAGAATAAAAGGTTTCCTTTCAGGACATAAGGGAAGCTTGTTTGCTCTTGTTATGTTCCTGTTTTTTCTTCTTGTGATCATCTTTGCAAAGGATATAAGGCTCCTGGTAGTCAATACGACGGTGGATGCACGTTTCTGGCCCAGGATAATCGGAATAGGTGGGTGTGCCCTCAGCATCCTGCTATTTGTTCAAAGTTTACTGGAAGAAAGGAAAAGAGATGGCGGTGTGGATGTAAAAGAGGAGGAGATGGATCCTGATGACAAGACAAGATCCATCAAGACACTGCTTCTCATGTTCCTTTACATTCTCGGGCTTGAATATCTTGGGTTCGTGATAATGACTCTTCTGTACCTTTTCCTTCAGATATTGGTTCTTACGGAAAGGGATAAATGGAATTACAAGAAGTTCCTTGTAATCGATCTGGTGTTCACGTTTGCGGTCTTCGTCATATTCCGTTACGGCTTCAAGATGATGCTTCCGACAGGTGATTTCGTGAACATGTTAGGGAGGTTGGTATGACAGGTTTCATGGAAGCTTTTCCGGTAGTTTTTTCTTCCCCGGTGAATCTTCTTCTTGTGTTCTTCGGCTCCGTCGTCGGTATTATTTTCGGAGCCATCCCCGGACTGACCGCAGGAATGGCGATCGCACTGTGCCTGCCGTTGACGTTCGCGATGGAGATAGTACCAAGCTTTACGCTTTTGATGAGCCTTTACATAGGAGGTATTTCAGGTGGGTTGATCGCAGCAATACTTATCAAGATTCCCGGTACCCCAGCTTCCGTCGCCACGGTATTTGACGGTGGTCCGATGGCTGATAGGGGAGAAGGGTGGAAAGCACTTTCCGTATGCATAGTTTTCTCTTTCTTGGGAACGATGTTTGGAATCGTCATCATGTGTCTTTTTACCCCGATACTTGGCACTTTTGCATTGAAATTGGGAGTCTTTGAGTATTTTGCGGTTGCCGTATTCTCTCTGGCTTTGGTTTCGGTTCTCTGTGGAGAATCATTGGTGAAAGGACTTATAGCGTGCTTTATCGGATTGTTCCTTGCAACCGTAGGTGCTGCACCTGTTGATGGATTCCCGCGTTTCACTTTCGGCATACATGATCTTGATGCCGGGTTTAACGAGGTGCCTGCTCTTGTCGGATTGTTTGCGATTTCCGAATTGCTGAATAGCGGAAAGAAAGCAAATGTAAAGCAGAAGATAGCACATATCGAAAGGCACGGGTTTGGAATGAGCGCGAAGGAATTCTTCGGTCAGATACCAAACGCAATCCGTTCTGGAATAATAGGGTGTTTCATCGGGATATTGCCCGGGATCGGAGGATCGGTATGCAATCTCCTTTCATACGGAGTTGCAAAAACTATGTCAAAAAACCCTGAGAAGTTCGGAACCGGAGTAATCGACGGGTTGGTCGCATCCGAAACATCAAACAATGCATGTATCGGTGGAACGATGGTTCCTCTTCTGACGTTGGGAATCCCCGGAGATGCGGTGACTGCAATTCTGCTGGGGGCATTCACTATCAACGGACTTACTCCAGGGCCGATGTTCTATCAACAGAACATAAGTCTCATCTACGTGATTTTTGCAATCATGATAGTTGCATCCATCGCAACGTTTGTTATCCAGTACTTCGGGATAAAAGGCTTCACCCAGATACTTAAGGTGCCGAAGAACATCCTCCTTCCGATGGTGATGGTTTTGTGCATAATCGGATCGTTTGGAGTGAACAACCGCATATTCGATATCTGGACATTGCTTTTCTGGGGAATAATCGGGTTCTTGCTTTCCAAGTTCGAAATCCCATTAACTCCCATCATCATGGGGTTCATCCTTGGCCCGATATGCGAAACGTATTTGAGGCGTGGTTTGATGATGAGCCGTGGAGACTTCTCTATGTTCTTCACCCGCGGGGTATCCGGATTCTTCCTTGTAATCTCCATCATTCTCGTCGTGGTCACGTTTGCTGCACAGATCATGAAAGCTTTGAAAAAGAGGTAATTTGCAATGGCTTGCGATTTTGAAAACAAACTGAAACGTAATCTAAAGGAGGGAAAGGTCCAGATCGGAGCTTTCATAACAGCGCCTTGTCCTGAAGTTGTCGAGGTACTTGGCGTAGCTGGCTTTGATTTCGTGATCATCGATACCGAACATACTGCTTCAGGCATCGAGACTGTAGTGGATATGATGAGGGCGGCGGAGATATATGGCATGACACCGATCGTACGCGTTCCCGATGATATTCCCAAAAACATATCGCGTTACCAGGATGTAGGGGCGTATGGCGTACAGGTACCGATGGTACACACTGCAGAACAGGCGGAAAGGATTGTAAAAGCCATGAAGTTCTCTCCTGAAGGAAACAGAGGTATGTCCGGAGGGCGTGGAACGAAGTGGGGGAGGATCAATGATTATCGCAAGGAAAGCAATGAAGAGAGTTTTGTAGCTGTCATGTGTGAATCGCTTGAGGGATTGAAGAACATCAAGGAGATTGCCAAAGTCAAAGGTCTGGATGCTATATTCATTGGAGCTTTCGACCTGTCACAGGCATTGGGCGTTCCCGGAGATGTGACGAATCCGATCGTGGAAGATGCCATCGCCGAAATATATGATGCTTGCATTGAATCTTCAGTTATACCCGGGATAGTAGCCCCTTCGTTGGAGATGGCACGAAAGAGGATAGAACAAGGCTTCCTTTACGTAACGATACTGGATGACATGGCATTCTTTGCAGATGCAGTCGAGAAGAGATTGAAGGATGTGAAAGCCTGATGATATGGATGACGGGAATGATCACTTCCCGTTATCTATCTGCTTCCTGAAAAGTTCGCGCTTCTTCCACAGGTGATCTTCCATTATGTACTCGACGCCCTGTTTCACATTCCTTGTCTTAATCAATTCAACGATCTTCCAGTGTTGTTCCTGCATGGTTTTGAACTCATCCCGTTCCTGTGCGCATTGATAGAACGTTTGCGACGCTGTATTGAAGTTCATTTTGGAATATATGGATGATAAGAGATCATTTCCAGACAAATCCACTATCGTCCTATGGAACTGGTAGTGCAAATCCGAGAAAGAGAGTATGTCTATCTCATCCTGAAGTATTATCTCGTCCATTTTCTTGAGGATATCTTCCAAGCTATGGGTATCTATTTTCTTTTCACAGGCAAGGCGAAGGGCAAGTGCCTCTAGGTACGCCCTTACTTCGGTCTGTTCAAGAAAGTCTTTCAACGTAGGTTCCGTGACATAGCTTCCACTATATGGTTTGATCTTTACAAAACCATCTCTTTCCAGTCGTTTCAGTGCTTCCCTGACAGGAACCCTTGAGCATCCGAATTCATCCGCAAGGGAGTTTTCCGATAATTTTTCGTTCTCAGAGAGTTCTGCCTTAAGTATCTTTTTCCTCAGAACCGTATAGATTTCATCAATCAGCGTCATACAAGAATGGTGAACGTACTCTTCCCGACCTGTCAACAATTCGTTACGTCTGAATGATTCGAATCGATTGGAAATGATGAAGATCAAAGGCATTGAATCGGCATTCATTTGCATCCAGATCTTCAAAGTTTTTGATCTAATTTGCAACAAGATATTGTTTTGCCATATAATTTCTAGTTATGGCATCAGCATATACAGAAGAAAGCGTTCAGTCTTTGGATCCGCTCGAACACATAAGGGTGCGCCCGGGGATGTACATCGGAAGGCTTGGGGATGGAAGTCACATAGATGACGGAATTTACATCCTTCTGAAGGAGATAATAGACAATGCGATCGATGAGTTCGTAATGAAGCATGGAAGCAGAATCGTCGTCGAGATCGTTGACAATACGGTATCGGTACGCGACTACGGACGGGGAATCCCGCTCGGAATGGTCGTCGATTGTGTTTCCAAAATGAATACGGGAGCAAAGTACAGCGGGGATGCATTCGAGTATTCGGTGGGACTCAATGGAGTTGGAACGAAAGCTGTCAATGCCTTGTCAAAGTCATTTACCGTAATAAGCCACAGGGACGGGGAGTTTGTAAAAGCGACATTCGAAAGGGGAAAACTGAAGAAGAAATTGAAAGGAAAGGACGATGAACCGGATGGCACGTTCTTCTCCTTCTCCCCTGACGAGGAGGTGTTCGGGTCGTACAATTACCAGAACGATTTGGTGGTCCAAAGGCTTTGGAACTACGCATACCTCAATACGGGGCTGACGATCTTTTTCAATAAAATGACGATCAAAAGCCAGAACGGGCTCATGGATCTCTTGGGAAAAGAGCTCGGGGAAGAGAAGCTCTATGACTACGTCCACTACAAGGATAGCGATGAGGATAAGCTTGAGTTCGCGTTCACTCATACCAACGGGTATGGCGAGAACTATTTCTCGTACGTGAACGGACAGCATACAAGCGACGGGGGAACACACCTTGCAGCCTTCAAGGAAGGCATTCTGAAGGGTATAAACGAGTACTATAAGAAATCCTGGAACGGCGGAGACATCAGGGATGGGATAGTAGGGGCCATTGCGATCAAGATCAAGGATCCGGTGTTCGAAAGCCAGACGAAGAACAAGCTTGGAAACACGGACGTCAAAAGCTGGATCATCCCGAAAGTCAAAGAGGGGGTCGTGGACTTCCTGATGAAGAACCAGAAGGTCAGGGAGGCTCTTCAGGAGAAGATCGTCTCGAATGAGAAGGTCCACAAGGAGGAGCAGGCTGTCAGGAACGGTGCAAGGGAGAAAGCGAAAAAGACGGCTGTGAACATCCCCAAGCTAAGGGAATGCAAATACCACCTTACAGATAAATCGCAGGCGCATAGGGCTGAAGGGGAAGCGTCGATGATATTCCTCACCGAGGGCGACAGCGCTGCGGGAACGATTACGGAAAGCCGCAATCCGATGACCCAGGCGGTCTTCGCGCTTCGCGGAAAGATATTCAATGTGATCGGAAAGAAACGGAGCATAATCTACTCCCACGAGGAACTGTACAACATGATGGTTGCTCTTGGAATCGAGGATGGTCTTGAGGGATTGAAGTACGGAAAGGTTGTGATAGCTACCGATGCGGATACCGACGGCTTTCATATCCGTAACCTCCTCATGACATATTTCCTTTCTTATTTCGAGGAGCTTGTCACTTCCGGAAGGCTGTTTGTCTTGGAAACTCCCCTTTTCAGGGTACGTAACAAGAAGGAATTGGTATATTGCTACAGCGAGAAGGAACGCGATGATGCGATGGAAAGAATCTCATCGCCCGAAGTTACAAGGTTCAAAGGGCTTGGTGAGATCAGTCCGAGTGAGTTCGGTGCGTTCATCGGGGAGAATATAAAGCTTACGCCGGTTACGATATCAAGCATCACGGAGACAAGGCGGGTCATGGACTTCTGCATGGGTGAAAACAACCCGCAGAGGAAGGAATACATTATGGAGAACCTCATCTGATGGCATATGCAGACGATTTATATAAGAAGAATTTCCTCGAATACGCTTCCTACGTCATAAGGGAGCGTGCGATTCCCGAGATCGAGGACGGATTCAAGCCCGTACAGCGAAGGATAATGCATACCCTCTTCACCCTCGACGACGGCAAGTTCATCAAGGTTGCCGGGGTGGTCGGGGAGGCGATGAAATACCATCCGCACGGTGACTCTTCGATCTACGATGCACTCGTCAACCTCGCAAACAGCGAGATATTCATAGAAAAGCAGGGAAACTTCGGCAACTTCCTCACCGGTGACGGCGCTGCTGCCGCAAGGTACATAGAGTGTCGTTTGAAGCCGTTTGCAAAGAAGGTGCTATACAGCCCTGAGATCACGGAGTACGTAGACTCATACGACGGAAAGCACAAGGAACCGGTCGTGTTTCCTGCAAAAATCCCGGTTGCGATAATCCAGGGCACACAGGGAATTGCAGTCACGATGTCCACGAACATCCTTCCGCACAATCTTTTCGAAGTGTTGGAGGCTGAGAAGAAGGTTCTCAAGGGAGAGCCGTTCGAACTCTATCCCGATTTCCCCGGGGGAGGCGTGATGGATGTCTCCCAGTACGCTGACGGCACGGGCAAGGTCACTGTACGTGCAAAGATAAATGCAGAGGATCCGAAGAAGATCGTCATAGAGGAGCTTCCTTACGGAGTGACGACCGAAAAGATGATCCAGAGCATCGAGAATGCGAACAAGAACGGGCAGCTGAAGATCGCACAGATCAACGATTTCACCTCCAACAAGGCCTCGATCGAGATAGCTTGGCAGAGGAACACCTACTCCAAGGACATGATCGATGTCTTGTACGCGACCACAGATTGCGAGATCAAGATAAGCGTCAATCCGCTTGTCATCAAGGGTGGCCTTCCCCACATCGTCCCGATATCAGAACAGGTGAGGTACCACGCACATCACCTTATCGACGTACTTGAAAAGGAACTTAGGTACCAGCGGGGGGAGGAAGAGGAGAAGCTGAAGGCACGTACCCTCGAGAGAATATTCATAGAGGAACGGGTCTACAAGAAGATCGAGAACGTGAAGACGAGCGAAGGGGTGAAGAACGCGATCATAAAGGGGATGGATCCTTTCATCAAGGAAACTTCCTACCATCCTTTGTCCGACGACGATATCGAAAGGCTGTTGAAGATACCCATCAGGAGGATAAGCCTTTTCGACATCGAAAAGAACAGAAAGGAGATAGAGGAGATAAACGCACGGATCGGTCAGATCGATTACAACCTCACGCACATAGTGGAATACGCGATCGATACCCTCGATGACATCGAGGCGTCGGCAGACCAGAACCTCAGGAAGAGGAATACGGAGATCTCGGCGTTCGAGAGCCTCAGCGCCAAGGAAGTTGCGGTAAGAAACCTCGATTTAAGGTACGACAAGGAGACAGGGTACATCGGAACTTCACTCAAGACCGGCGAAGTGCTTCTCAAAGTATCGACATTCGACAAGTTCTTCTACATGAAGGCAAACGGGGAGTACCGCGTAACGAACGTAAGCGACAAGGAATTCATCGGTACCGAAGGTTTGTTGTACTTCAACTACGGGGAGAAGGATGTGATCTCGAAAGAGGTTTTCACTGTCATCTATACAGAGAAGAGCGAGGAGAAGGGGCGTTCCCTTTGTTATATCAAACGCTTCCAGATACCTTCATTTACCCTTGGAAAGCTCTATTCGATTCTAAAGCGCCCGAAAGCGAAGATCAGAAAGCTATACCTCTTTGATAATGCCATGATAACACTCAAATACAAGAAAGGCTTTGGTTACAGGCAGCTTGAGGAAGTCAGGTATTTTGCAGACTTCAGAGTCCAGAAGAATGCAAACGGGCAGGGGCTTCTTCTAACGGCAAAGGAAGTCGAGAAATTCAATATACGCGAGATGAAGAAGAACACTGATTCTTCTTCAGCAGAGCCTGATCTTTTCAAGGAGTGATCTGTGGACATATCTGGAAGAATCCTTTTTGAAGACAACCATCTCATAGTCATAAACAAACTCCCCGGGGAGCTCACACAAGGGGACAAGACCAGGGATGGAACGCTCCAAGATGACGTCAAGGAATACCTGAAGGTGAAGTATGAGAAGAAAGGCAACGTCTATCTTGGATCCCCGCACCGCCTCGACAGGCCCACAAGCGGCGCTATCCTGTATACGAAGACTGAGAAGGCGCTTATACGGATGAGCGCAGCTTTCCGCACGAGCGATGTCAAAAAGACATATTGGGCGATAGTCGACAACCTCCCCGAAAAAGAGGAAGGGGAATTGGTGCACTACCTCCTCCGGGATACAGTGACGAACAAATCGAAAGCATTCTCCAAGGAAGTTCCATCATCCAAGTTCGCCAGGCTGAAGTACAAGGTGATTGCAAAAGGGGAGCGCTATGCGCTTCTTGAGATAGACCTCATGACGGGAAGGCACCATCAGATCAGGGCGCAGCTTAATGCAATCGGAGTGCACATCAAGGGGGATTTGAAGTACGGCGCGCGTCGTAGCAATCCCGACGGGGGTATAGCGCTCCACGCAAGGAAGTTATTGTTCACCCATCCTGTGAGGAAGGAAATGGTCGAGATAACAGCCCCGGTTCCAGATGACAGCCTTTGGAAATACTTTGAAGAAATCGCATCAAGGGATGTTTAGAAAAGAGTGGAATGCTGTATAATCGAATCGATTAGGAGGATATGTTTCCATGAAGATGATATTCGCCATCATTTCCCAGAAAGATGAGGATGTGACGGTTTCAGCCTTGAACAAGGCAGGTTTTTTTGTAACGAAGCTTGCAACCGTCGGCGGTTTTCTCCGAAGGAACAACACCACGATAATTATCGGAACCGATGACGACAAGGTCGACTCGGTCGTGAAGATAATACGCACATATGCAGGAAAGAGGACGGAGAAGGTTCCGTACATCAGTCCGACGACTGTCGAGACGGGAGCGCACGCTTCCGCAATCCCGTTTGTTGAAGTGCCGACTGAAGTCGGGGGGATGACGCTCTTCGTGATGGATGTCGAACACTTTGAGAAGATGTGACAAGAATCAAGGAGGGGCCTCCCTCCATGCTTTTAGAAAAATCCTGCGGTAGTCCGTCTTGCAAACGGTATGAAAAAGCCTTCACCGAGAGGGCCTTTCTCATCGATTATCAACATTGGGTTCGCTTGATATTAGAGCGTGCTCTTGGAAGCTAAGCAAGTTTGGAATCGAGACAAAACAAAAAGATGGATGGAACAATAATGGCATAGTGATCAACGGCATGTTCAGAATCCTTGACTCTGCCTTTATTTGAATCGGAAAGAAAAGATTCGGACTTCTTCTCGGAGACCCGGATCCTTCTTTACTTGATGTAGATGTGATTGGTTTTGTTCTCAGCCCATGCCCTCTATGTCTGCAATCGGGACTGAGAATACTATTCCATTGCACTCTGAATCGATTCCACAGTGCTTGTTTATCGCCTCCATGATCTCTTTCTTGCGGCTGTTGCGTGCAAGTATCATCACCACTTCCCTTTCTTCCTGCACTGAGATTCCAAGGATTTTGGTTGCCGTTTCGTTCCCAAGCCTACGTGAGTGGAATACGGTACCGCCCGTTGCTCCTGCAGGGCGTGCAGCTTTCATAACCTCGTCGCTCAGGCCTTGGTTCACTATCGATATTATCATGCAGGAGTCTCTGCCTTCCTCTGCCATATTTCCTCCTTCGTCAGGTTCTGTAGCTTCATCTATAAAGTCGAATAGGTTTTGGCCCCCTCCGGAGATCGGGATTGTGAAAGCAACTCCGGTGTTGGGCATTCCAAGGTACAATCTCTTTCTGAACTGTCTGAGCATGCCCGGTGCCTCTGTCTGCTGGATGGCCATCGCCATCATTGTCTTCTCAGATGTTCCGAGACCGAACATGTTTATTATCTCGCTTGATGCAGTTCCCTGTGCCTTTATCCTGTACTGTACGGGTATGTCACTCTCTGCAAGCAGTTTCTCCGCTTTGAGCGCTACATCCGGGTTTGCTATCAGCACGAGGATCCTATAGAACTTGTTCTCAGGCATACCATGCCTCCTCGAGTACGACGATCTTGTCTTCTCTTCTGACTTTCTCTTTCTTCTCTTCCGTGCTTGTCTTCACCTTGTAGTGCAATCCCATGATCTGGATTGCGATCAGCGGGGTCAGTGCAACGAGTGCAACCACTCCGAATGCGTCGGTCATCATATTCCCGCCGAGTGCGTTGCACGCTCCTATGCTGAGTGGCAAGAGAAACGTAGTTGTCATCGGTCCTGAGGCAACTCCACCCGAGTCGAACGCTATACCTACGAAGATCTTCGGAACGAAGAATGAGAGTATAAGCGCAATTGCATAGCCCGGTATGATGATGTAGTAGATCGGAAGACTGGTTATTACCCTGAGCATGGCAAGCCCAACGCTTATAGAAACGCCGATTGAAAGGCATGCATTCATCACTTTTGCAGGCACTGCTCCGTTGGTAACTCCGTCAACCTGCTTGTTCAATACCTGTATTGCAGGTTCTGCCTTGACTATGTAGTAACCGATTATCATGCCGATCGGGATTAAAAGCCATTCGCTCGTACCGGAGATTGCTATCGTACTTCCGAGGTACGCGCCCACTGGGGCAAAACCGATGTTCACTCCGCAAAGGAATATCACAAGGCCGAGGTATGTGTAGACAAAACCGATTACCAATCTCATCACCTGTATTCCCTTGTACCTTCTTGTGAGAAGCTGGAAGATAAAGAAAACGATGAATACCGGCAAGAGCGATACTGCAACTTCGCTGAAATACCTGGGAAGTCCTACGACGAATTCATAGACGGCATCCTTGGTGGTCTCAACGTGCCCAAGTGACGAGAGTTCATACGAGGCGTCTGACGGAGTATAGAAGATACCGAGAAGGAGGACTGCAAGGATCGGGCCGATAGAGGAGAGCGCAACAAGGCCGAAGCTGTCGCTTGCCGCGTTCTTGTCGCTACGGACTGATGCAAGTCCTACGCCCATTGCCATGATAAATGGAACAGTCATCGGACCTGTGGTAACTCCTCCCGAGTCGAATGCAACTGCAATGAAACTCTTCGGAACGAAGAACGATGCAATGATTGCAAGGATGTAGAAGAACACCAGGATCTTCGAAAGGCTGACTTGCAATAGAATTCTTAATATCGCGATTGCAAGGAATATGCCTACGCCGACTGCAACGGTGATTATAAGCGTGAAGTTCGGGATTGCGGGGACCTGCTCGGCAAGAACCTGCAGATCGGGCTCTGATATCGTTATTATCGTGCCCATCAAAAAGCCGATAATCGCAATCAGCCAAACCTTCTTGTTATGGGACATCGTTGCGCCTATTCCCTCTCCGAACGGTGTCATCGACATCTCCGCTCCAAGCTGGAAAAAGCCCATACCTACCACTAGAAGAACAGCTCCGATCAAAAATACAGCCATCGTTCCGATGTCTATCGGAACAAGCACTATGCTGATGATCATAACTATGAGGGTGATCGGCAAAACCGACGTCATCGATTCAATTATTTTCTCTTTCAGTTTGGGGTTCACGCTTAAATGATAAGTTCAAGTAAATGTTTAAAGCAATTCTTTTTGGAGAAAAAGAGTTCAGTAATTGCATTCACATCCTTGGAACAAACGGATTGTCTTCCAGGAGAAAATCAGAAAGGGGAAGACGGAGTATCCCATCTTCGTCATAGTGGCTTTTCGCCCCGTCACGCGTGATGATCACACGTGGATAAGCATCCTTGATTTTCATAAGTGGTCGCTTCTCCTGTTCCTCCTTTTTCCCGTCAGGGATCATGTATGCCGACTGGATGTAGATCGTAGCAGAACCTTTTCTTGCGACGAAATCGACTTCGCTTTGTATTGTTGATCTCTTATCCCCTGCAAGAGTACTTATCGGGAGAGTCCCTGTATCGACGATGTAACCACGTTTTAGCAACTCGAGATAGATTGCACTTTCCATCAGATGCGACATTTCGATTTGGCGCATTCCAAGTCGTACATTTCTCAGTCCGTTGTCCTCGATATAATATTTGGGATTTGTCGAAAGGTAATCCCGCCCCTTTATGTCGTATCGCTTTGATTCCTCCACCAGGAATGCTTCCTGGAAATACCCGATGTATGTAGAAACAGTGTCGTCGGCTATCTTTCTCCCTTTGCTTCTCAATGTGTTTTCTATCTTTTGAGGATTGGTAAGCGACCCGATTGATGAGCAGAGTACATCGAGTACACTTAAAAGGATTGCATCATCCTTGAGGTTGTGTCTTTCCGCGATGTCCTGAAGATACACTGTCCGGACGAGGGATTCCAGCGTTCTCGTTCTTGCCATCTCTGATCCGGAAAGGATTGCTGTGGGCATTCCCCCGTAGATCAGGTAGTCATCGATGGAATATTCCATCTCTTTCATTATTTCCCTGTATGAGAGAGGATAGAGTCTTACTTCGCTTACACGTCCTCTGAACTCCGTTGCTATGTTCGAGGAAAGAAGGTGGGAATTGCTTCCAGTCACATATATGTCGGTCTTCCCGGGCCTGTTGATGTCATTGAGTACTGCGACGAAGTCACCAAGGGACTGAACTTCATCGATGAAGATGTATAAAGTTTCATTTGCACTCTTCATCTTTTCTCCGATGAATGAAAGGAACGTGCCAGGCACTCTGAGGTACTCCTCGCTTTTCCTGTCCAGATGGATTTCCACGAAGGATGATTCGGGTATTCCGGATTCAACAAGGTGTTTTTTGTAAAGATCGAACAACAGGTATGATTTCCCACACCTTCTGATCCCCGTGATTGCTTTCACTAGACCATTTCCCTTATAGTCGTCAAGAAGAGCAATCGGTTCCTGTCTGTCGAATATCGGTGCCATATGTGTATTCTATTCGATATTCACTTGCAATTTCAAATTAATTTCGAATGGAGTCAAAAAGTTCCGCCCGGGTCATCCCAGGCGGAGTGATCGGGTGTTACCTTGCGATCTCGTATACCTTCCTCATGTCGTCCCGCTTGAGGTTGTGGAATACGCCGAGGGTCCTTGTGTTGTTGTTCGTGAGTTTGTCCAGAAGCTCCTCCATCTTCTTCTCATCCAGTTCGATACCCGCATCCTTGAGGTGCACTGGCATTCCGAGGGAGTGGAAGATGGATTCGAATGTTTCGATCGTCTTCAAAGCCGTAGCTTCGTCATTTCCCTCGTATGAGAAGACAAGATTCCCAAGTTTTGCAAACCTTTCAACGTGATCCTTGTATATGTACCTTGCCCATGCAGGGAAGACGATTGCAAGTCCCGCTCCGTGCGCGATGTCGAACATTCCCGAGAGTTCGTGCTCCATTTGATGGCACGTCCAGTCGCCCCTGTTGTCGTTTCCAACCTGCATGAGGCCGTTGTGGGAGATCGAGGATGCCCACATCAGGTTCGCCCTTGCCTCGTAATCGTCCGGGTCTTCCATCACTTTCCTTCCGCTTTCGATCACGCTCTTGATCATTGCAGTTGCAATGTTGTCGGTGAGGCTGATGCCGTCTCCGCTATGGAAGAACCTTTCGAGTGTGTGCATGATGATGTCTACAGTCCCGCATGCGCTCTGGTAAGGAGGAAGGGTATATGTGTACTCCGGATCCATTATTGCAAAGTGGCATCGGCATACGTCGCTGTTGCAACCCCTTTTGAGCCATCCCGATTCATCGTTCGTGATTACGGAGCTGTCGCTCATCTCGCTTCCTGCGGCAGCGATCGTAAGGATTGCTCCGACTCCTACGGCGCCTTCCGGCTTTGCCTTCCCCGAGTAGAAGTCCCATACGTCCTTTTCGTACTTCAATCCGTATCCGATGGCCTTCGAGCTGTCGATGACGCTTCCTCCGCCGAGTGCGATGATAAAGTCGATTCCCTCTTTCTTTCCGAGTGCGATGCCTTCCCTTACCAGGGAAAGCCTCGGGTTTGGTTTGACGCCCCCGAGTTCTACGTGGCTTATCCCGTTCTCATCAAGTATCGAGAGCACTTTGTCCAGAAGTCCGGACTTCTTCGCGCTTTGTCCGCCGAAGTGCACCAGCACTTTCTTCGCATTCTCTTTCTTCAGCTCCCCGCCGAGCTCTGAGAGTGCGTTCTTCCCGAATACAACCCTTGTCGGCGTATAGTACCTGCTTATCTCCATCTTTTCCTCCTACTTGAGTGTTATCGTAGCTTCGCTTGTCCTGGCACTCGCCTTTATCCCCAGTTCACCGCTTGATCTGAGGTGCACGAAGTGCCTCGTCTCTTCTACTGTCTCAAGTTTGTTTAATTCATCATAATCCAATACACCGTCTCCATGAAGTGGATTGATGTTCATGTACACGGTTCCGAGGCTCGTCATGTTCTGGAAGAAGTGGGTGCCCTGGCTCGGTTCGGTGTCCATCTCCCTTATGCCCGTTTCGACGATCACGCGTGCTTTCGATATCTGGCTCCAGATGCATGGGATGCCAAGCCATCTGTCACTTGTTCCAAGGCGCCCTGCGACAAGAAGAAGGTACTCTTCATCAAGCGATGCGTTCAACTTCTCCAGTTCCCCCGCCATCTCTACGGTTTCTTCCTTCCTGAACGAGTCTCGCTTGAATGCAATTATATCCCTGATGCCCTTTACGTTTCCGTTTCCCATCACGGTATGGGCATAGATGAAAGCGCTTTTCTTGTCCTTTTCAGTAATCTCTACGTATTCCCCTCCTGCCGAGGAAATCGGGCGCATTTGCAGAATCGAAAGGGTGGGGCGGTCCCCGGTCTCGACTGCAAACTCTATCTCCACAGGTTCCGCCATGGATTTCTGCCCGAGCTTGAGCATCCTGTCGATCGCCTTTGCAAGCGGGAACATGTCGTATTTTATTATCCCGTTGAACGTGAGTAGTTTCTCTCCCTTTGCGCTTCTGCTTTCGCTTAGCGTTCCACTCACGCTGTCCATAGTGGAGAATGTTCCCCTCTGGACGTCTTTCTCTTCAAGGATTTTCTCCAAAGGAAGCCTTTCGAGGTTGTCAGTGTTCTCCACAGGTGAGAACTTCTTCTCCATGTCGAGTGCGTAGTAGTACTCCTGGGGGCTCTTCTGTACTCCCGATGTGATCTCGGCCGGCTTCTTGGGCTTTCCAGGAGAGAAACGGAATGCAGTCCCTTCGTCGACTATCATCTTTCCGAATCCGAGTGCGAGGAGTGCTATCCCGTCCTCCTGCTTCTGCCCGGGGGTGGGGTAGTAGTTGAGGCTTCTGGCCACCCCGCTTATCCAAGGGAAGAAGTATCTGCCCCTTTTCTTTCCGACCGCCTCCTGGATTATCACGGACATCTTCTCTTCCTCAAGTCCGTGTTCGGTACGCGAGAGGTATTCGCGTGCAGAGCGGGAATATGTGCTTGCCCACACGGTCTTCACGGCACTCTCAAGCGCTTCAAGCTTTTCTTCAAAGCTTCCCTGGTTCTGGATCATCGATGTCTGGTAGACGCCCGCAAACGGCTGGAAATGGGAATCCTCAAGCAGGGATGATGAGCGGATGGAGAGTGGATTTGATGAGAATTTCACTATCTCGGATAGTTCCGCTGAAAGTTTCTCCGGGAATTTCTTTGAAAGAAATAGGCGAAGTATTTCCTCGTCGCTTTCCTCGATGAAGTATAGCGATGAGAGTTTGTTTTCCTCCATGAAGACATCGAAGTACTCGGTGGTCACGACTACAGTCCTGGGTACGACTACATCCAGATCCGGGAATTCCTTTGGGATGCTGTTGGCATGCATCTCCATCGAGATGAACGCCAGCCCGCGCCCTTTCCCCCCGAGCGAACCTTTGCCTATCCTGGAGAAATGCAGCGTCTCGTCGAAGTGGTCCTTCGAGAACTCCGCGATCACCCCTTTGCTACGCTCCGATCTGAATTCGTTTATAGTCGTGTATAGCTTCATCCTCGTCTCTTCGGGGCTTTCCTTGTCGTTGAGGTTTATCCCCTTGATCTTGGATGCAAGCGTATAGAGCGACTGAGCCCTCAGCCACCTCGAGAAATCATTACGCCTGCTGTGGTATATGAACGACTCTATCGGAATGTACCTCAGATAGCGCTGCACTTCCTTCATCGTCTCAGCCCTTCCGATCTCCTTTCCTGTCTCCGGATCCTTGAAGACGAACGGACCGAAGTTATAGAACTCGATGAAGTGCTTCTCCAAGTCCAGGAATAGAGACGGGGATAGCTTCCATAAAAATTCCAATCCGTATTCCCGGGCCTTCCTTTTGTGCCCTTTCTCCCTTGACTGGATGAGTATCGGGACTTCCTTGCTTCTTTCTCTGATCATCGCGCTCAGCTCGAATCCCGCCTCCTCCTTCCCGCTTTTCCCGGGGAATGATACGTCGGTTATCACGCCAAGCACGTTCTTCTCGTATTTCAGGTAGAGTTTCCACGCCTCCCCGAGGTTTTGGGCAAGTACGATCTTCGGACGGCCTCGCATCCTTAGCGTCCGCCCCCATTCGTTTATCGCTTCGAGTATGCTTACCCTGTTCTGGTGAATAAGGCACGTGTAGATCTGCGGAAGGTACGAGGAGATGAACCTCACCGAATCCTCGACGAGTATTATCACTTCAACGTCGGCCTCCGCAGTGTCGTGGTCTATGTTCATCTTGTCTTCGACGAGCTTTACCATCGCAAGAAAGAGGGATGCCGAGCCCTGCCAGTAGAACATGTAGTCTATGTAAGGGGAGTTTTCTCCCTTCAGTTCCTTGACCTTCCTGTGGTCGGGTGATGGGGATAGGACGATGAAAGGCATGTTCCTGTCCCGTCTTTTTACATCCTCTGCAAGGTTCTCGACCTTCCCGGAGGCCAGGTCGAGCATCGAGATCACGAGGTCGAAGTGCATCCGCTCAAGCGCATCGAGCGCTTCCTTCTCATCGTTCACGTGCGTTATCTTCGGCGGGTTCGTAAGCCCCAGCGCGGTATATTCCTTGTAGAGCTCTTCCTCCACGCGTCCGTCTTCCTCGAGCATGAACCTGTCGTAGTCCGAGCAGATCAGAAGAACGTTGTAGATGTGCCTCAGCATCAGGTTTGAAAAAGGCATCCATGTCTGGTCAAGTAGATACATACATATGGATTCTAGCATTCCCGGAAGGTTTTGCCCAAACATTCCGATCACCCAATCTACACATGCATGGCCCGCATTTTTCTTGCCAATTTCTTTTCCAAGCATGATAAAATAGGTCTGAGGTCCGTAACGGCCCCTTTGGGAGGACAGTGCATGTATCAGTTCGATAGCTTCATGTCTTACCTTGAAAGGAAGAATCCTTCAGAGCCTGAGTTCATCGAAGCTGCATCGGAAGTTGTATCGTCTGTATTGGATTGGGTAAACGACAATCCGTACTACATCAAGAACAAGATCCTCGAGCGGATCACCGAACCTGACCGCGTCGTCTCATTCAAAGTAGAGTGGGAGGATGACGAAGGAAACATAAACGTGAACAGGGGCTGGAGGGTGCAGTTCAACAACGCACTCGGGCCTTACAAGGGCGGTCTGAGGTTCCACTCATCCGTCACAGAAGGAACATTGAAGTTCCTTGCATTCGAACAGATATTCAAAAATAGTCTCACGGGCCTTCCGATGGGGGGAGGAAAGGGAGGATCTGACTTCTCCCCGAAAGGTAGGAGTGACGAGGAGATAAGAAGGTTTTGCAATGCGTTCATGCGCGAGCTGTACAGGCATATCGGGCCTGACGTGGACGTGCCCGCGGGGGACGTGGGGGTCGGAAAGCGCGAAATAGGATACCTCTTCGGAGAGTACAAGAGGCTCACGGGAAGGCACGAAGGGGTTCTTACCGGGAAAGGGCTTGAGTACGGAGGATCCCCGATGCGTCCGGAGGCAACCGGATACGGCGCTTTGTATTTTGCGCGCGAAATGCTCCAGGATGCCGGTATGGATATCAAGGACAAGAGGGTTGCCCTCTCAGGGTTTGGAAACGTCGCGTGGGGTGCTGCGAAAAAAGCAAGTGAGATGGGTGCGAAGGTAGTCACCCTCTCGGGTCCGGACGGGTATGTATTGGACGAAGATGGGGTTTCAACGCCTGAAAAGTGGGCGTACATGCTCTCCCTTCGTTCGAGCAACAAGGATGTGGTGGAGCCTTATGCGAAGAAGTTCGGTGCGAAGTTCTTCCCCGGCTTGAAGCCGTGGCGTGAGAAAGTCGACATCGCGATGCCGTCTGCAATCCAGAACGAGCTTTCGCTTGAGGATGCGAAGATGCTGGAAGATAACGGGGTGAATGCGGTGGTTGAGGTATCGAACATGGGGCTTACAAGGGATGCTGCCGACTACCTTGTCTCGAAGAAGGTGCCGTTTGCTCCCGGAAAGGCCGCGAACGCGGGTGGCGTTGCAGTCTCGGGCCTTGAGATGAGCCAGAACGCAGGCCACATCTATTGGAACGATGAAGAGATCGATGGGAAATTGAAGGGTATAATGAAGGGAATTCACTCCTCCTGCCTTGAATTCGGCAGGGAGGAAGATGGATATATCGATTACAGGAAGGGGGCGAATATAGCGGGATTCATCAAAGTTGCTGATGCAATGTGTGCATTGGGCTATTGATACTGACGAAGCATAGGGGGATAAATGACAGCAAAGGGGGAAGAAAAGGGATTCCGTACAGTACGGGATGTCGCAGATGAGATGGGTGTGTCCGTCGCGTCGGTGGCTGCAAAGCTCAAAAAGAAAGGGCTGAAGAAGAAAAACGGCCGATATCGCGTCGACGAAGAGACCTATCTTTGGCTTCAATACCGGAAAGGGAAATCCGGTCGTCCCTGGAACAGGGACATCTATAAGGAAGCAGGTGGGGGCATTTAGCCCCATCTGCCCTTTAAAAGTTCACATCGATGGTATATTCTATTACCAATTCAAAACCTTACACGGGTAATTCCGTGTCAAAAATATTAGGAGCGTAACTGGAAATGGCTGAAAAGAAAATGGTCACAATTGACGGTAATACCGCTGCCGCGCATATAGCATACGCATTCAGCGATGTTGCCGCCATCTACCCGATCACGCCTTCATCTCCGATGGGTGAGTATGCTGAGCAGTGGTCAAGCACAGGTCGCGAGAATCTTTGGGGCAAGAAAGTAGACATCATGGAGATGCAGTCCGAGGCAGGTGCCGCAGGTGCTGTCCATGGCGCACTTGCCGCAGGTGCACTCACGACGACGTTCACGGCATCTCAGGGCCTTCTGCTCATGATCCCGAACATGCACAAGATCGCAGGTGAGATGATTCCTACGGTATTCCATGTCTCTGCAAGAAGCCTTGCCGCCCAGTCTTTGTCGATCTTCGGCGACCACTCGGACGTAATGGCATGTAGGAACACTGGATTTGCAATGACTTGTGCATCAAGCATCCAGGAGACGATGGACATCGCTCTCGTTGCACACCTTGCAACGTTGGAGGCGCAGGTCCCATTCCTCAACTTCTTCGACGGATTCAGGACAAGCCACGAGATCCAGAAGGTCGAGGAGATCAGCTACGACGACATCAGGAAGCTCGTCGACGAGAAGTACATCGAACGCTTCCGCTCACGCGCACAGCGTCCTGAGCACCCGATGACGAAGGTTGCAGCTCAGAACGAAGACGTATACTTCCAGGGAAGGGAGACTGTAAACAAGTACTACGATGCACTCCCTGCTATCGTCCAGAAGTACATGGACAAGGTTGCTGGAATCACAGGCAGGCAGTACCACCTCTTCGACTATGTCGGAGATCCGAACGCAACTGATGTTGTGATCGTAATGGGATCTGCAGCCGACACATTCGAATGGGTTGTCGACTACATCAACAAGAAGGGTGGACACGTCGGACTCGTGAAAGTAAGGCTTTACCGCCCGTTCAGCGCAGAGCACCTCGTAGCAGCACTTCCTGAGAGCGTGAAGAGGATTGCAGTACTCGACAGGACAAAGGAGCCTGGAAGCCTTGG
Source organism: uncultured Spirochaetaceae bacterium (assembly GCA_944389975.1). Taxonomy (GTDB): domain Bacteria; phylum Spirochaetota; class Spirochaetia; order Sphaerochaetales; family Sphaerochaetaceae; genus Ornithospirochaeta. The sequence continues at coordinate 23,313 of CALXOH010000028.1, read as the reverse complement.
CGAGCCTTTGTATCTCGATGTAGTGGCAGCACTCGACTTGATGAAGAGGACTGGAATCAAGGTAATCGGCGGAAGGTACGGACTTTCGAGCAAGGATTTCACTCCGACCCACGCAAAGGCAGTATTCGACTTCCTCGCAAAGGATGATTCCTTCCATGGATTTACAGTCGGAATCGAGGATGACGTCACGCACAGGTCCATTCCTGTGGGCGCTCCCATCGACGTAACTCCGGCGGGCGTTGTTTCCTGCATGTTCTGGGGCCTCGGCTCTGACGGAACTGTCGGCGCAAACAAGAACTCGATCAAGATCATCGGAGACAACACCGATCAGAACGCACAGGCATACTTCGCTTACGACTCCAAGAAGTCCGGCGGCGTTACGATTTCGCACCTCCGCTTCGGCAAGGGCAAACTCGACATGCCATGGCTGATCGACCACGCTGACTTCGTAGCATGCCACAACCCTGCATACATCGGCAGGTACGACATGCTCTCGGCACTCAAGGATGGCGGCGTGTTCCTCCTGAATTCCCAGATTCCTTCGGACGAAGTGTTCGAGCACCTTACAAGGAAGGAGCAGGAGCAGATCATCAACAAGCACATCCACTTCTACAACATCAACGCTCTTGCAATCAGCGAGAAGGTCGGACTCGGCACAAGGATCAACACGGTCATGCAGGCTGCGTTCTTCAAGATCAGCCGCATCCTTCCCGAGGATGAAGCGATCGAATTGATCAAGAAGTACATCAAGAAGACTTTCCTCAAGAAGGGCGAGGATGTCGTCAACAAGAACTGGGCCGCGGTAGACGCTGCAAGCGCTGCCCTCGTAGAGGTCAAGGTTCCTGAGAAGATCACCAAGAGCTATGAGCCGAAGAGGCTTATCAGCGACGATGCGGATGAATTCACGAAGAACATCATCGAACCTGTAATGCACCGCCTCGGCGACAACATTCCGGTTTCCCACATGTCCTTCGACGGAACTCTTCCGACTGGAACTGCAAAGCTCGAGAAGAGGGGAGTCGCTGCATTCATTCCTCACTGGGACAGCACGAAGTGTATCCAGTGCAACCAGTGCGTACAGTCCTGCCCGCACGCTGCAATCAGGGCAAAGCAGATTCTTCCTGCAGACCTCGAGAAGGCACCTGAGGGATTCGTAACGATCAAGAGTAACACCAAGAACGACAAGGATCTCCAGTTCAGGATCCAGGTATATCCTGAGGATTGCCAGGGATGTGGAGTATGTATCGAAGCTTGTCCTGCAAAGGAGAAGGCACTCTCCTTCAGCCCGCTCCAGACTGAGAGGGATAACGGGGAGACCAAGAGAAGCGAATACTTCGAGAGCCTCACATACGACAACCTCGATGGACTGAACATGAACACAGTGAAGGGCTTGCAGTTCAAGCAGCCGCTTTTCGAGTTCAGCGGTGCATGCGCAGGCTGTGGCGAAACCCCGTACGTAAAGCTTCTCAGCCAGATCTGCGGAGAGAGGGCGATCATTGCAAACGCAACAGGTTGTTCTTCAATCTACAGCGGAACCTTCCCGACGATCCCTTACACCAAGAGGGCATCTGACGGCAGAGGACCGGCATGGGGCAACTCACTCTTTGAGGACAACGCAGAGTACGGCCTTGGAATGCGCCTTGCAGTCGATTCCAACAGGAACCTGTTGAAGATCAAGTGTGACGCACTCATCGAGGCAGGATGCTCGGCAGAGCTCAAGGCAGCGATCGAGAAGTGCTACTCGCTCTGGGACAACGACGGAGAAGAGGGCATCCAGGCCCAGAAGGAAGTCCAGGCAGTTCTCAAGAACGAGAAGGCGACGGATGCAAACAAGGAACTCTTGGAGAAAGTCATCGAACTCCAGGATTACTTCACCGACAAGGCTGTTCTCATCATCGGTGGTGACGGATGGGCATACGATATCGGATACGGTGGCGTCGACCACGTTGTTGCTTCCGGCAAGAACGTAACGATCCTCGTACTCGATACGGAGGTTTACTCCAACACCGGCGGACAGGCTTCCAAGAGCACGCCTATGGCAGCAGTTGCGAAGTTCGCAAACGCTGGTAAGCAGGTTGGAAAGAAGAACATGGGATTCATGTGCATGAGTTACGGCCACGCATATGTAGCATCCTGTGCACTCGGATACAACAGGCTTCAGGCTCAGAAGTGCCTCCAGGAGGCAGTCGCCTACAAGGGACCGTCCATCGTATTCTGCTACGCACCGTGTATCAACCACGGAATCAACATGCGCTATTCGCAGGTTGAGGCCAAGAAGGCAGTCGAAGCAGGTTACTGGCCGCTCTATCACTTCAACCCGATGCTTCCGGAAGGAAAGAGGTTCGTTTGGGAGACCAAGCCGGCAACTGGAGATTACGAAGCATTCATCAAGGGAGAAGTCAGGTACGCATCTCTTTACAAGACGAACCCTGCACACGCAGACGAGCTCTTCAAGAAGGCTGCTGAGGATGCAAAGGAACGTCTCGCATTCTACGAGAAGTGCGGAGAGGTACTCGGCGAGATCCTTTGATCTCACTTTAAACATACATGGCTTGGTGACAACGTCATAGCCATTACTGGAGAAGGCCACATCGATTTGTGGCCTTCTTTCTGTCTCCACTTCCTTTCTTTTGAATTTTTCCTTATCTTCTCTAGAGGAGGTTGAGATGTTTTTCAAGCCGACTCCAGTAAGCAGGGAGATGTTCGAGGAAGAAGTACTTGAGGATGACTTGAAGGGAAGTTTCAGGTGTGGAAACGTTTCCCTTGGAAAGAGGGCGCTTTATTTCGGAACTCCCTCGAGAAGAAACAAATTCTATATCCCGTACTCATCGATATCGCGCATCGAGGGCGTGATCGACGGGAAGGACAGACAATTGGAAGTAACGTACGACGAAGGTATTGTGCGTTCGATTGCAATGGACGAGAAAGAGGAGTGTGACATTGCTCTCTCTTATGTCGCATCCTGTTTTCCCGAGATAAAGACGATTTCGGAAAGGGATGAGAAACTTTATCTGAAGCTTCGTCATGAATGGGACAGGAAAGCTTTGAGGCGCCTTGAGGATGGTGCCTCGGAATGCGAAAGCGAATTGAAGCGCGAAAGGGCGTACATGGAGGAAAACCCGCTCATCTTCTCCCTACGCGTCTCGCTTGCAAGTCTTCTGAATAAGAAGGAGAGAATGAGGTACCTCTATTTTTTGGTTTTTGCAATCGGCATCGTCTTGTCGGCAATCTCTTTCACTTCTCTTATCTCCGCGTATTCCGGGAACGACGTGCTTACGCTTTTGATCGGTCTTGTACTGGTATATCTCTCGCTTTCGTACACTGTTCTTCCTTCGAGGAACAACAGAAGAAGGGAGCTTCGGAGGGCATATGCAGAGACCGTTTCTGAAATCAGGGGATACATTTCAAAGTACGATGGGGAATTTTTGATTCCAGAGCGCTATGCCCATCCTGTGCTTGCGTCCTTTCTGATCGCTTTGATCAGGGAAGGGAAGGCATGTGATGCAAAGGAAGCACTGGAAATTTTTGCATTCTCACTTGATGAGGATGACGGGAATGAATTCTCTTCAAAGGTGAAGGAATATTTCAGGCCGCTTTTCGGGGGCAAGTGATGAAAAAGGGAATTGTTGACGTCGGGGGCGGGATGAAGTGTGCGTTCAGCTCGGGTCTTTACGACTATTTGTTGGACAACCGGATCATGATTACGAAAGCCTACGGGATATCAGCGGGGGCATCGAACCTCGTCACATACATCTCAAGGCAGAGGGGGCGTACGCTCCGCTATTATACGATCTATCCGAAGCGGAAGGAGTACATGGGGCTTTCGCATTTTATAAAGGAAGGCTCGTTTCTGAATCTTTCCTACATCTACAGGACGCTTTCAAACAGGGGATGCGAGGATCCCTTTGATTTCGATACGTTCTTTTCAAGCCCCATAGACGCTGAATACGTTGCTACGAACGCGCTTACAGGGAAGGCCGAATACTTTCCCAAAAGTGCGCTCAAAGACAACGACATGAGGATCCTTGAAGCTTCTGCGACCCTTCCTGTGCTGAACAAGCCGACGGTTTTCGAGGGAACGCCGTACTTCGACGGAGGGCTGTCCGATCCGATACCTTATAAGAGGGCGTTTGAAGATGGCATGGACAAAGTGGTTGTAGTGCTGACAAGAAACAGGCATCTTCCGAGAAAGAGGAGCAAGGACGCTCTCCCTTCCTGGATATTGAAAAGAAGCTACCCTGAGTCTGCAAAAGCGCTTTCGATGCGCGCTGATGTGTACAACAGCGAAATAGACGGAATGGCGGAGTACGAGAAGGAGGGAAAGCTCTTATGCGTATATCCGGAGACTACCGAAGGTATCACCACCACGAAATTCAAAGTTGAAAACATAATGAAGCTTTACGAAGCCGGGTATGAGAAAGGTCCGCTTGTGGCATCTTTCCTGAAGGGATGAATCATGCTCATACATTCGATAGATCCATTCTTCACATCATCATCCCGCGTTTTGATACTAGGTTCATTCCCTTCTCCTGATTCGCGTGCGATGGGGTTTTTCTACGGCAACAAGCAAAATAGGTTCTGGCCTCTGCTGGGGATGATCTTCTCCGAAGATGTTCCTTCAGACGTAGAGGGAAGGAAAGCGTTCCTATCCTCCCATTCGATTGCGCTTTGGGATGTGATCAGGTCGTGCGAGATCGAGGGCTCCGATGACAGCACAATCAGGGAGGTCAAGCCCAATGACATATCCTCGATCCTTTCACGATCGAAGATCGAAAGGATATATACAAACGGGGGAAAGGCAAGTTCGCTATATAGGAAACTCATCTATCCGAAGACACATGTCGAGGCTGTCGCACTTCCTTCCACGAGTGCACGGAATGCAAGTTGGAATATCGATCGTTTGTATTCGGTATGGAGTGTAATCCGTCCCGGTTTGACGTGATAATCCGGCTATTTTGGGATATTAATCTGTAATCACAATTTCTCACATTCTGGTATGGGATGTCTTCTGCCTGTTTGGTATTCCGACGGGAAAGAGTTTTTTGAATCAAGCGGAGAATGCAACATTATGTAAATCAAAAGTACTTGCAATCGACGTCGTCGGATGTAGTAAGAGAGCTACCTGAAAGAGGTAGCTCAGCAAAGGGGGTGTGGAATTTTCCATCCACAACCATAATGTTAATGCGAAGATTTGAAATAAGCAATGGATATTGATGCAGAATTTTTTCTTTTTCTCGATAAGATAAGGAAAAAGATGAAAGAAATAAATATTTAATAGAGAAAGTTTTAAATATTTAAAACCCTCAAAACAGCCTTTATTTTCAAGCTTTCAACAGTTACTTTCATACGTCGAAAGTATATCTTTCAGGTACTTGACAAATTTTTTTCGATAAGATTCGGGGGCGAGTATTTCGACGCTTTTGCCGCTTTGGATGAGACGCAAAGTGAGTTCAATCGAGTTTTCTGCCTCGAACGAGCATACGTATGAGCCGTCGCTTTCCCTGTCGATGGCCATCTCTCCGTGGATTACGTCGGCAAGGCTGTTCAATGCCGATCGCTCTTTCACGTGTAGGCGGAGCGGTATCATATCCACCGGGTCGATCGCTTTCTCATCGTCGTTTCTCCTGAAGGGTTTGAGGTTGTCCGGGATCGTGTATGTCTCGTCGAGCATCACTGCGTTCCTTATCTGGCTCAAAGGGATCGTGACGATGTTCTTCGTGTGTCTGAGGCGCCCCGTGACGGTTATCGGGTTTCTTCCGCCGAGCTCTTCCTTGTAGCCGATGAAGTAGGGTGCGATCTCGATTTCCTCCTCCCGCTCTTTCATAAGTGCCCAGATCCGCGCTATGTGCCCCGAGACCCAGCAGTCGATCATCACTTCAAGTATCTTGTTGTATGCTTGGGTTGCGTTCCTGTTCTTCTCGACCGATTTATCGATCTTGTCCGCTATCGTGATGATGTTCTCGCTCACTTTCGGCGCATAGGAGCGCATGTTGCTTGCAATCTTCCTCAGTCCCGATGCAAGGTGCGGGTTCTGGATCTCGAGGTTCTTCATAAGCGCTTCCGCACTCATGTTGAATGCAATCGATTCGTAGATGCTGAGGTCTTCCTTCTCCACGTCGACATCCGTAGATCCCAGGATGAGCAATCCGTCTTTCTCTGTAAGGTCCTCGTTTTTTGAAAGCTCGTCGACGTAACGCGATATGGTGGATCTATGAAGGCCCAGCTTACGGGCGATTTCAGCCCTTCTGAGCCCTTCCGGGTGGCTTCTTAGAAGTAGTTCAAGCTGTGCAATCCTTTCCCCTTTCATTATTCAATACCCCTTGTTGCATTCCCCATTCCCAAAGGAGATAATCGTATCCATGAATGAAGTCGAAGAGCTTGAAGTGAAAGTAAGCTACCTCGAAGTACAAAACTCGGAGCTGAATGAAATGGTGATCGCCCTCTCAAAGGAGTGCGATCTGATGAGAAAGGAGATAAGTGTCCTTGAAAAGAGGATAGAGGACCTTGTGGATCAACTGGGACCGGAGAGACCGAATAGAAGGCCGCCTCACTATTGATCATTTTCTCCTCCATGATGAAAGCGCGCTGAAGCACTCCTTCTCCTCTCCCTTCTCAGTCTTCTTGATTATCCTGTGTAGAAGCGATACGTTCCCCTCATCGCTCTCTTCAAGGATTGCAGTCTCGACCCTGACTTCGTCGTGTTCGAAAGTCTGGGTGACCCATGAGACATCCATCATCACCGGAACGTGGCTTTCGAGGAAGGCATCGTCAAGCGCGCTTACTATCCACCTTACGTATACTACGTTGTTTATGTGCTTGTTGAGATCAACGTCGTAGTACTCCGGCTTCGGGAAAGCGGGGGGAAGAATTTCCTTCTTCTCCTGTTCATCCCAGCTTTTCATCTTTCCCAGGGTAGATGGATCCTTCAGCATTTCTTCGCGTGGTACGGGGAATGCATTTTCAAGTACTGACGGTCTCATCGGGCGCTTATGCACCACATCAAAGAGAACCCACTCGGTCATCGCATCGAATACCTTATCCCCATTCTCGTCGTATCCAGAGACCATACGGGGGAAAAAGAGCTTGTATCCGTTTTGCGCCCACGTGACTACCTTTATTCTCTGGCAGTAGTGGGGGATCTTGTAGAAGTTGATTCTGTTTCTCAGGATTATCCAAGTCCATCCCTTCTCCTTGAGAAGTTTCTCTGCCGAGTAGCCGAGTATCTCGGAGTGCAGTCCGCCTGCATCCTGGCAGGTCGCGAAAAAGAACGGGATCGATGCATCATTGAACCTGTCTATATCTGCAGATCTTATCAAAATCAGTTCTTCCCCTGTGTTGTCCTTTGTAAGGATCATATTTCCTCCTTGGTGTAGAAGCGAAGGATCGAACGCCCGTACTTTCTCTTGTCGGAGAGCTTGAGCTTCCCCTCCAGTTCATCCGGCCATGCCGGGTCCTCTTCGCTTGGTATGTGTATTATGTACAAGCCTGACGGCTTTATGATGTTTGTCTTTGCGATCCTGTTGCTGAGCCCGATCTTGTCCTCCATCGGGAACGGGGGATCTGCATAGACTATCGAGAACGAGCCTTGGTACGTCGAGATAAACCTTTCGACGTCCGTCATGTATACCTTTTTTTCTTCTTCAACGAAGGAGAGGTTCTTCTCAATTGTCTCTTTCTTTCCCCTGTCCATCTCCACAAGTACGATCGGTTCCGCGCCCCTGCTTGCCGCTTCGATTGCAACAACCCCGCTACCCGAGAACAGGTCAAGAAATGAAAGCCCCGATAGATCTCCGAGTATTGCAAAAAGCGATTCCCTCATCCGGTCCATCGCCGGACGGATCACCCCCGGGGGACAAAGGATCTTGCGACGAACGTATTTTCCACCTGTGATTCGCATAAATTAAATCTAAATCAGAAAGAGATGGGTTTTCAAGACTTGGCGAGAGAAGCCCTGAGCACTTGGTTTTCCGCCTTCAACAGACCCTTGTCCTCGCGTACTATCCTCATCGCCTCGTCGTGCGTTATTGCAATCAGATCGGTATCGGCCACCGGGGATGCGAACTTCAATTTCAAGAACCCGGACTGCCTGTTTCCAGTAATCTCTCCGGGGCCTCTGATCAAGAGGTCCTCCTCGGCTATCTTGAAGCCGTCGTTGGTATCCCTCATCACCTTGAGTCTTCTTATGCCTTCGTCGGTGAGCGTGCCTGAGAATACCAGGAAGCAATACGACGGGATGCTTGAGCGTCCGACCCTGCCCCTGAGCTGATGGAGTGCTGCAAGTCCGAATCGCTCTGCGTGTTCGATGACCATCACTGTTGCGTTCGGAACGTCTATGCCGACTTCCACGACCGATGTAGATACGAGGTACTGGATCTTTCCTTCCCTGAAGAGGTTCAGGCTCTCCAGCTTCTCCTCCTCAGGGAGTTTGGAGTGTACTATCCTCGCCTTGTATTCCGGATAGCGCTTCTGGAGTTCCTGGAACATAGTGTTCACATCCCTTAGGTTCTCCTCTTCATCCCCTTCGATCCTCGGATATACGAAATACGCCTGATGTGAGCGCTTGAACTCCACTTCGATCGCATCGAGCATTTCTTCCCGTTTTTTCTCTGATACAAGGTGGGTCTTTACGGGGATTCTTCCCTCAGGCATCGTCTTTATAGTCGATATTTCCAGGTTCGCGTAGAATGTGAGTGCAAGGGTACGTGGTATCGGGGTGGCTGTCATGGAGAGTACGTCCGGGTCCAATCCCTTTCTCCTCAGCGCTTCCCTCTGCTCCACGCCGAACCTGTGTTGTTCGTCTATGATCACGTATTTGAGGTTTTTGAATGCAACGTCCTGTGAAAAGAGCGCGTGTGTTCCGATTGCAAGGTCTACGTTCCCTTTCTTCAGGGCGTCTATCAAAAGAAGCCTGCCTTTTCCTTTGACGTCCCCGGAGAGGAAACATATCCTCACCCCAAGTTTCGATAATAGTTCTGCAGCCTTGTCAGCGTGCTGTCGTGCAAGAAGTTCTGTGGGTGCCATGAACGCAACCTGACCGCCTTTTGAGATCACGTGAAGTGCGCTTATCCACGCAACGAGTGTTTTCCCCGATCCGACATCGCCTTGGAGGAGGCGTTCCATCTTCTCCTTGGAGTCGAGATCAGCTCTTATCTCCCCGAGGACCTTCTCCTGATCGGGGGTAAGAGAGAACGGAAGGGAAGATATCAGTTTCTTCTCGATCGGGGTGACTACGCTTCTCGTCATCCCGACTCTCACTTCGCGTTCCCTGATCGCGTTGATCTCCATCAACAACAGCTCTGTGAAAGCAAGGGTGCGCCTTGCTTTCTCCACATCCGATAAATTCTTTGGATAGTGTATGTCCCTGTATGCCTTCTCGTGGTGAACGAGGTTGTATTTCCCGTACATTTCATCGGGAAGTTCGTCTTTGATGGGGGATAGGGTGGAGAGCGCGAATGATGATGCGGTGCGCATTATCTTCTCGGTAAGGTTTCCGGAGAGCGGGTATATCGGGAGGATCTTCCCGATTCCGATCTCCTCCTTTCTTCTTTTTATCTCGAACTGGCTTGTCGAATACCTTCCCCTGTTCTTCTCTACGTTTGCGTTGATAAACCAAACGGATCCCGTGACAAGCATCCTGTCAAGGTAATCCCTGTTGAAGCATAATACGTCGATCTCGTTCCCGTCGTCATCGGTGCACGTTGCCTTGAGCGTACGCCCGCGCTTTGACGGGAAGTACGATTTGCTTCGTACCGTGATCCTGCAGTTGATGTGCGGGTCATCCACGCTCAAACTTCTCAAGAGCCGTTCTTCCCTTCTGTCATCGTATGCCCTCGGGGCAAAGCGGAGCATATCGCCAAGCGTTTCTATGCCGAGTTTTGCAAATTCACCCTTCGTGGTCTTGCCTATCCCCGGAACACTTCCGATGCTCTCTTTTCTTTCCATCAGAGTGGTATCCTGGACGCAAACTGCAAAAGAAGCAGGAAGAGGTACCTGCAAAGGATGTAGAGGCCGACTGTAAGGAAGCAGAAGACTACGTTCATCGTCGAGTCCCTGACGATCCTGTTCGGAAAGAGCATCCTGAAAAACCTTCTTTCCATGTTCTCTATCGATCCGGTGAGTGCGTTCATGTTCATCTGGAACCTCGTGCCGGGCATGAACGATCCGATGGTGCGTAGCAACAGAAAGAGGCCGAACATGATGAAAAAGAGCGAGATCCCGTAAGACCAGAACATTTCGATGAATAGCTGGACTATGAATGAGAGCCTCATCACACCATATGTTCCATAGATCGTGAATATCGATCTGACGACCTCCAAGACTCCGATTCCGATCAATGGAGAGAAGTCGAAGAATCCCATCCTCAAAAACTTCGTCCTGAACATGTCTAGGTACGGGTCGACTAGCATCGAAAGGAAATAAGTGAACGAACCGGGCCTCGGGTACGGTGAGAACCAGCTGAATATTATCCTGATCCAGATCAGCATCAGGTAAAGCCCGATGAGCCTGGAGATGAAAAGTGCTACTGTAGCCATATTGCTCCTTTTTCTACGAAAGTTAACAAACCAACACCCCTCTGACAACAGGAAGTTCCTTCAGCTTTCCGACAATCTCGTTCGAGTAGGCGAGGAAGTAGTCGTACGAAAGTTTTATCCCCACGTTCTCGTTCTCAAGTTCGAGCGTCACTGGTATGTCCCCCCGGGCCTCTCCCATCGTGCTCTCAAGCTCCTCAAGCCTTCCTGATGTACATATCTCGCTGTCGTTGAGTTTGATTACTATCTTCGATATGTATTCGGGTTCAAGATCCTCAGGCTGGCATATGTCGTTTATCGTGAAACTCAGTTTGTCATCGCGGGAGTTGAATACCCCTTTGAACGCATATACCCTGTCCTCCTCTATCTTTTCCCCTATGATCGCGTATTGCTTGGGAAACAGGACTGCATCACACTCCCCGTCCTTTGTCTGGAGTGTGAACGATGCCATCTTCTGCCCCGATTTGCTCTTTATCGTCTTCATAGTCGATACGAGTGCTATGAACTGGGTGCGTACTCCGAATGGAATCGATGTCGGGTCGGATAGGTTCACCCTCACCGCCTCTTTGATCTTCTCTTCGTACCTGTCAAGTGGATGGCCCGAGATGTAGAACCCGAGAAGTTCCTTTTCTGTCTTCAATTTCTCTTCCTGTGAGAAGTCGGGGACACTTCTCATCTCGAATGAGTTCATCACCTCATCCTCCCCTCCGAAGAGAGTCATCTGTCCTCCTCTTCTCATCTCCCTGTTCGATTTGTCGTACTCGATCGCTTTCTCGAGGTTCTCAAGAAGGGTGGCCCTGTTTTCCCCGAGTTGGTCGAAGCACCCTGATGCGATCAAGGACTCGAGCAGGCGGGAGTTCATGCTCTCAGGCATTCGCTCGAGAAAGTTCATGAACGAAGCGTAAGGCCCGTTCTTGTCCCTTTCCTGGATTATTATCCTGACTACACTCTCTCCGACGTTCTTTATTCCGGCAAGGCCGTAGATGATATCCCCGTCGACTACTGTGAAGTGCATGTCGGAAGCGTTGATCGAAGGGGGAAGAACCTTCAGGTTCATCTGCGGTGCAAGATTGAGGTATTCCCGGAACTTGTCTGGGCTTCCCATCTCGTTTGTAAGGTTCGCCGCCAGGAACTCCGCAGGGTAGTTGGCCTTCAGATATGCTGTCTGGTATGCAACGACGCTGTATGCAACTGCGTGGCTCTTGTTGAAACCGTATCCTGCAAACGGTTCGAGTATGTGGAATATCCTATCCGCGTCCTCTGCCGAATATCCGCGCTTCACTGCACCTGCACGGAACTTCACGATCTCCTCTGCAAGTTTCTCCTGCTGCTTCTTGCCCATTATCCTTCTGAGGATGTCAGCTTCTCCGAGCGTGTATCCTGCGATTATCTGGGCAACCTGCATTACCTGTTCCTGATATACGATCACCCCGTACGTCGTCTTGAGTACGTTCTCCAAGTCGGGGTGGGGGTATTCTATCTTCCTTACCCCGAGCTTGCAGTCGATGTACTGGTCGATGAACTGCATCGGACCGGGCCTGTATAGTGCGTTCAAGCTTACAAGGTCCTCGATCTCGCTCGGCTGTGCGCGCTTCAATATCCTACGCATCCCCGCAGATTCGAACTGGAAGACGCATGAGCTGTCGCCGTTTGAAAGCATCTTGAATGTCTTCTCATCCTTCTCGTCGATCTTTGAGATGTCGAATTCCGGGTTCCGCTTTCTTATCAAATCGACTGTGTGCTTTATCAGGGTGAGCGTCTTCAAGCCCAAGAAGTCCATCTTCACAAGCCCGCACTGCTCGATCTGTTTCATCGTGTACTGGGTCGCAACTCCCCCCGTCTTCGGATCTGTCATCAGAGGAACATACTTCTCGAGGTTCTCCCGGCCTATGACGACGCCTGCCGCGTGAAGAGATGTGTGCCTGTGGAAACCTTCAAGCTTCTCTGACGTGTCAAAAAGCTCTTTGTAGATCCCTCCTTCCTCGTAGTACTTCCGGAGTTTCTCTTCCTCTTCAAGAGCCTTCTTCACAGTCATCTTCGGCTCGTCCGGAATAAGAGAGCAGATCTTGTTTGCCTCGTCGTACGGGATATCGAGTACGCGCGCAACGTCCTTTACGACCATCTTCGCCTTCAGCGTACCGAACGTGACTATCTGTCCGACTTTCTCCTTTCCGTAGTGCTCCGTGACGTAGTCGATCACCTCCCCCCGTCGTTCAAAGCAGAAGTCTACGTCGAAGTCAGGCATCGATACCCTTTCTGGGTTTAGAAAGCGTTCGAATAGAAGGCTGTATTTTATCGGGTCTATGTCTGTTATGTTCACAGAGTATGCAACGAGGCTTCCTGCGCCCGAGCCCCTTCCCGGGCCTACCGGTATCCCGTGGTCTTTTGCCCATACGATGTAGTCGCGCACGATCAAAAAGTAGCCGGGGAAGTTCATCTTCTCGATTATCGAGAGTTCGTAGTTGAGCCTCTCCTGCAGTTCCTTCGTGACCGTGCCGTACCTTTTCTCAAGCCCTACGTTCGCAAGGTGCCTGAGGTACTCGGCTTCGCTTGAGAACTCTTCAGGGATGTCGCACTTGGGTAGAACGGGCCCCGGGAATGCGATTTTGATATCGCACTTTGAGGCAACTTCGTTGGTGTTTTCTATCGCTTCAGGGCACCATGAGAAGAGTTCTGCCATCTCTTCCTGGGTCTTGAAGTAGAATTCATCGCAAGGGAAGCGCATCCTGTTCTCTTCGTTCTTCTTCGAGTTGGTGCCGATGCATAGGAGGGTGTCCTGTGCGTTCGCATCCTCTTTCTCGATGTAGTGGATGTCGTTTGTAGCGATTACCGGGATATCCAGTTCCTTCGCAAGGCGCACGAGTATCGGGTTCGTGTATTTCTGCTCCGCAAGCCCGTGATCCTGTAGTTCGATGTAGTACCTGTCCTTGAAGAGGTTCTTGAACCAGAGCGCACGCTCCTTTGCCTTCTCGTAGTAGATCTTCTCTTCCATCGGGGATGGTTTGATGAATTCCTTCGATCCCTTCGCCTGCGGCCCCATCAGGATCTGCAAAAGCTCCCCTGCAAGGCACGCTGACGTGCATATGAGGTCTTCGCTGTGTTTTTCCAAACTCTCGTCATCTATCCTCGGCTTGTAGTAGAAACCTTCCTTGTATGCAATCGAGTTGAGTTCCATCAGGTTGTGGTAGCCCTTGTCGCTCTGTGCGATTAGTATCAGATGGTAGTATTTGTTCCCGCTTTCCTTTGATCTCCTGTCCTTCGGATTGACGTAGAACTCGCATCCGATCAGGGGTTTTATCCCGTTCTTCCTGCACTCATCGTAGAAATAGAGCACTCCGAACATGTTCCCGTGATCTGTGATCGCAAGGCTCTTCATCCCCAGCGAGACGGCCTTCTTTACGTAGTTGGTGATCGATGCAGCCCCGTCGAGGAGCGAAAAGTCGGTGTGGTTGTGTAGGTGTACGAATTCCATTTCCAAATATTACTTCGTTCCAGTCGTCGGCGTCGAGAGGATCTTGACGTTCACTTCTCCTATGATCTCCTTCAATATCCCCTTGGTGCGTTCTTGCTGCAATGGTGATATCTTCCCCTCCTGCCTGATCATCTCCAGAACGATTTTCAGTGTGTTTTCAGTCTCCCCCGGGGATGAAGGGAACCGTAGTGACTGGATTGCGTTGTCGATCTCGCGTAGTGTTATGAAGCCGATCTCGGGATAGGAGAACGAGATGTGTGGATCGACCACTTGGTTTTGTTCCAGGTTTGCGACAAATGCGACAGCGACAGCCCCGTCTTTGTCCCTGACGAACGATCCGGTGCTCTTGAAGAACTGGTAGTTCCTCTCGTAAAGCGGTATGCGTACGTGCGTTATGAGGCCCGTAGGGATCGTGCCTTTCCCGTTCATATATGAGATCGGATACCACTTCGAGTGCAGCCTCTTTCTTTTTATGAATCTCACTTCGTAGCTTGCATCGAGTATTGCGAGGGTTCCCGGGATGCTCGATTTTATCACATTCGCGCCGAGGGAACCTCCGATCGTTATCCTTTTTGTAAGTATCCTTCCTCCGATCGACTCTATGTTTTTCGTCAGCACCTCCGGTGCGACGCTCCTGGCGACAGACAAGAACTCATCGAGTGTAACCATCGAACCGAACTCGATCATCCTGTCGTTGCGCTGGAAACGGCGAAGTTCCTCCATCTCCCCGAGGTAGATTATCTCCTCCTCCCCGAGCTTTGAAGGATAGCCGTCTTTTTTTCTCATCAGATCGGTTCCACCCGCCCAGAACGTCGCGTTCGGGTGCTCAAGAATTATCGGGGAAAGCTCCGGCATCACCTTCGGTGTATATATGTTCGGCGATCTAAGACCTTCGTACACGCCTTCTCCTCCTTATCTCTATCGCTTCCCTGATGATCCTTATCTCATCGAGGGCATCCATGCACGCGCATTCGATCGTGCCGAGTTCGCGCATTATCTCGTCCTCTTTCGTCACTCCCCGCGCTATTATCGATTCAAAGAGCAACGTACGGGATTTGTAGCATATCGGGCAGGGGCGTGCCTTCACGGCATCGTATGCCTTAGCTATGTCCTGGTAGTTCCTCGTTTTCTTGAAGCTTTCGAACGTTATTATGGTCTTCCCGTTTATCTCGAATGCAGGCACCATGCACGACAGAACCGCATTGCCGTCCACGAGCGCGATGCAGTTGCCGCACCCGTTGCCGCTACAACACGATGAGAACGTATCGATTCCGATGTCGTCTGCAAGTATCAGTGAAAGCGGTTTGTTCGAATTAAGCGAGAGGGAAAGTGTTTTCCCGTCGACTATGCACTCAACCCTCATTTCTTTTCTCCTTTCTCCCTGAGAGCGAACCGTATCTTCTCGGCTGTCACGGGAAGGGTTATCTCCCTTCCTCCGAGCGCCTCTTTGATCGCATTTGAAAGGGATCCGACCGTAAGTCCTTTTACAAGTTCCGTGATCGCAGCTACGTTCTCGCTCGAACGGTGGCTGAATGTGACGTGCATCTTCGATTTCGGTGAAAGTTTTGCCCCCAGCACCGAGATTTTCCTCAGTATGTGCTGTTTGATCGCGTTCATCAGCCTCTCTTCCTCTGCGACGCTCTCCAAGGAGAAGTCGGCCCAAAGCCTCGTGACGACCACGTCAAGACTGCTTTCGCTTATCTCGACCTCCATAACCATCGACCCGAACGATCCCGAGTCGAACTCGCATGGCGAGAATTTGTTCTCTACGTCTATCAATAGGGAGAATGGAGGCTTCTCGCTTTCCTTCAGCTGCTTTAGTCTTCTTGCCCCCGTCCTCAGCTGCTCCGAGAAGTTGCATATGAAGCGTGAAAGGACCTTCGGCCCCGAGTCCTTCGTGTCCGGGCCGTAGGGGAGGAACACCACTTGGTTGTCGCTCTCCAAACCTAGTTCCTCCATGATTATCCTTTTCCAGTACTTGAGGGCGGTTCCGTGGCTGAATGCCGATGAGTTTATCTGCACCGTATCTTTCTGAGTGTATGTGAGAAGCGCCTGGAATTCGTTTTCAGTCACGAACGTAGTTGAGAATCCCGATATCCCGATTCCCGATGCAATGCCTGTTCCACGGAGTTTCCCGATCAGTCCGAATTCCCCGTTCTGAAGGAACGACGAGTACCATTTCCTTTCGAAGTACGATTTACCTCCGACGCTTTTCGTGATGTTCTTCAACTCCGAATTATCTACAGCGGGCATGAAGTCGGTGAATTTCCTCTTCTCGTCAAAGAGTTGCAATCTGAATTCAAGCGGGTTCTTTCCTATCGCTTTTGCGATATCCGAAGTGTGCACTTCGCTTGCCCCTAGCGCTTCAGAGTACCCGAGCGAGCCGAATAGGGACGATGGCATCGTCTCGCTATCTTTTACGGAAACTTCCACGTGAAGGGCTTCCAAATGGTATGGAGGGATGATTGCAGCCATCGTTTGCCTCTGGAATTCCCTCCATAGGTACGGGTACCTTCCGAGGTCGGCCTCCACTGAGATTCTGCTTGCCACCGGCTTTTCCCCGTCGAGGTATGTGGTGAAGTCGTACTTCAGCCAGCCTCTTTCCGCCCTTGCACTCTCCCTTATCTCCACCGGGAGGTGCAAACGCTCTGCGGCAAGTGCCGCGATGCATGCGGTTTTTATCGGGATGTAGAAGTATTCGTCGTTCGGAGCGTGGTACTCGAGCGGATGGATTATCACGCGTTCGAATTTGTAACTCGTGATTTCCGACACGTTCCGTCTGATCAGGTCCGGGTATTCGCTCGGAACCATTATGTGGAGGTTTGCCCCGTCTATCCACGCAGTCGTCTTGAACACTACGAAATCAGGAGATGTGCAGCGTTCGAGTACGTATGTAGTGCTGATCTTCTTCAACTCACGCTTCTTCTGGTTCCGTTCCTCCTCGGAAAGAGTCTCTTCTGTGCTTTCTTCTTCCTTTCTCTCATTTTCCTCTTCCTCTTGGAAAAGGAGCATGTTCCCGAACGAGTATTCATCCCTCTTTGGCACGCTCTCGACCTTATCCCCTTCCTCGAGTTTCTGGAAATTGATCTTCGCATCCCTTCTTGCTATCGCAGAGGTTTCATAATCGCTTGAGAAGACGGCGAAGACAGCCTCTCCCTTGTATGAGGTGACAGATGGGGAGAAAAGGGGTATCTTTTCTCCGAATATGCGTATGTAGTTGCCATCCCCGAGCGTTTCGGCGGAGAGTACGAAGCGGGATTTGTCCGCTTCATCGGAATCCATGTCCGTCACGGCCATGTTTGCATCGCAGGCATGGTATATCAGGCCATAGCGCATGTTGAGGCGTGAGAAGGTAGTTTCAGCCATGTTTTGAGAGTACCATTAAAGAGGAAGGAAGGCAACTTTTGGAGGGATGAATGAACAGGAAAGAAGTCAGGGAACTGGTCGATAGGTTGCTTGGCTACCAAAGGGCATATTACGTCGAAGGAAAGCCGTTGGTGTCCGATCTGGAGTACGACAGGCTTTTCGATATGTTGAAGAGGATAGAGGAGGAGAATCCAAGTTTCGTTTTCCCGGACAGCCCTACGCTAAGGGTGGGAAGCGATCTGACGAATGATTTTCCAGAGGTCAGGCATACCATTCCCGTGCTATCCCTCGACAAGGCTTATTCCACTTCCGAAGTACTTGCTTTCTTTGAGAAGAACATCAGGAAGGAAGAGAGCATGCTCTCGTTCGTCGCAGAGGAGAAGATCGACGGTGTGTCGATGGTCCTATATTATGAGAACGGCATCCTGGTGAGGGCCGTAACCCGTGGAAACGGGGAAGTCGGGAACGACGTTACTCCGAACATACGTACCATCGGATCCGTACCGTTGAGCCTTCCCGAGCCGTTGACGATTGCAGTCCGCGGAGAGGTTTTCATAAGAAAAGAGGATTTTGAGAGGATAAATAGTACTCTAGAAGATGATGAGAAGAGCGCAAACGCACGTAACCTTGCAGCCGGGGCGATCCGAAGGCAGAAAAGCGGGGAGGCAAAGCTCGTGCCTTTGGATATCTTCTGCTACGAAGGCTTCTGGCGGGATGAGAAGAAGACCCCGGAGGATCACCTGCATATCCTCGCCAAATTGAAGGAGCTTGGGTTCAAGACAGACCCGGACATCGCGTATTTTGCATCCACCAAAGAGAAAGCGGAGGAGGCGCTTTCCTCCGCTTCCCTTGCGGGAAGGTGCTATGCGTTTTCCCAGATGGAGGAGTACATAAAATACAAGACCGACGGAAGGAAGGACCTTCCGTATGAGATCGACGGCCTTGTATTCAAAGTTAACGAACTTGACGTCAGAGCGCGTCTTGGGTACACAGAGCACCATCCGAGGTGGGCGATTGCTTACAAGTTCGAATCCCCGGAAGCTGTATCAAAGCTGTTGTCGATCACATGCCAGGTAGGGCGCACGGGAAGGATCACTCCGGTTGCCGAACTCAATCCAGTGCAGCTTGGTGGCTCGACTATAAAGCGTGCAACGCTGCATAACCAGGAATATATAGACTCGTTGGAACTTGCCATCGGGGATACTGTGTCGATCGTAAAGCGCGGCGATGTGATTCCCCAGGTTGAGGACGTGCTTGAGAAGAACGATCTTGGGAACACTACGTACGAGATTCCCCCTCGCTGTCCATCGTGCAATACAGAGCTTGGGAAGGAAGGGGCGCACATCTTCTGTCCGAACAAGAAGTGCCCCGACCAGATAGTAGGGAACATCGCATTCTTCTCTTCCCGTACCCAGATGGATATCGAATCGCTCGGTCCGAAGACCATAAGGGAACTTTACGAGAAAGGTATGCTTGAAAGCATAAGCGACATATATACGGCGGATTATGCATCCCTCTTGGGTCAGCCAGGCTTCGGCGAAAAGACCGTCAGCCAGATAATCTCTGCAGTGGAGGAGTCCAAAAAGCAGCCTTTCAAGATCGTGCTTTCATCCCTGGGGATAAGCGAACTGGGGAAAAAGAGCGCCGAGATGCTCATATCAGGCGGTTTCGATTCCTTCGAGAAGCTTGAAAATGCGAAGAAAGAGGATCTTGTGAAGATACCTGGAATCGGGGAGCAGATGGCGGGAAAGATAATTTCAGCGTTCTCAGACGAGGAATTCCTGTCACTCTTGGCAAAGCTTACGGCGGTAGGGCTTTCAACATCGGTCGAAGATGACTCGGCAGAGTCACTCAAAGTCGATGATTCGCTCTCCGGCACACTCTGGTGCGTCACGGGTTCGTTCGAACATTTCAATCCCCGTTCGAAGGCGCTTGACGAGATAGAGAAAAGAGGTGGTCGCACCGGATCGTCAATCACGGGGAAGACTACGCACCTTCTTGCGGGAAAAGGCGGTGGAAGCAAGAGGGAACAGGCGGAGAAACTCGGGGTGAAGGTAGTCGGAGAAGATGAATTTCTTGCGATGATCGGGATGAAGAAAGCCGATGATGAGGGCGGTCAACTATCCCTCTTCTGAAGATTTTCATATTTGTGTATCCTTAGACCGATCGGAAGATTCTTCCAAAGGTGGTTTTTATGAATGAACTTGCAATCGAACTGAATGAAGTGTTGAAGACATCGCTTTGTTACTCTTTGTTGTCGGAAGAGGGCAAGAGACTTTATTTTCCAAAGGGAATAGTCGCCCAGGCGGCGGAGGCCGGGGAGAAGGCAAAGAAGTATAATGCCACTGCAGGGCTTGCAACCAAAGCCGGTCAGCCATTCCATTTCTCAGACATAATGGACATGTACAAGGATGGCGTGTTCAAGCCAAGTGATATCTTCTCCTATGCACCAGGCGGCGGAGATAAGAAACTCAGGAAGCTTTGGAAGGAGGAGATGATCAGGAAGAACCCGACGCTGAAGGGGAAGAAGTTCGGCGAGCCGTTGGTGTTCGGCGGATTGACGCACGCGATAAGCGTTGCCGCGACTCTCTTCGTACCCGCAGGATCGACAGTCGTATGCCCGGACCTTTTCTGGGACAACTACGACCTCATATTCTCCGATCTGAGGGGAGCTGAACTGAAATTCTTCAAGTTCTTCAACGACGAGGGGCATTTGAACGTGGAAGGGATGAAGAAGGCCCTTCTGGAGTGCCCGGGGGATGCGCGTATCATACTAAATTTCCCGAACAACCCCACTGGATACTCCCCGTCTGTAAAAGAGAAGGATGCGATCGTAAAAGCATTGAAGGAAGTTGCGAAGGTAAAGAAGGTGTTCGTGATCATAGATGATGCATACTTCGGACTTTTCTTCGAGGAGGAGACTAACAAGGAGTCGCTCTTTGCAGATCTCGTGGACCTTGATGAGAACATCTTCGTCGCCAAAGGGGATGCCGCGACCAAGGAATACATGGTGTGGGGATTCAGAATCGGATTTTTGACATTCGGAGGCAAGGGGCTTTCCGACGATGTCTACGATGCGCTCTCGAAGAAGGCGCTTGGCGCGATAAGGTGTACGGTCAGCAACTGCGACAGGCCGGGACAGAGCATGCTTGTAAAGGCTCTGGAGGAAGGGAAGAACACAAAAAGGGACATGGACGACCTTTTTGGCGAGATGAAAGAGCGCTATCTGGCGCTGAAGGAAGCTTTGAAGAAGCACGAGGATGAATACGATCTTTTGAAGCCATACCCGTTCAACTCCGGGTATTTCATGGCGTTCTCCACCCTTGGACGGAGTGCTGAGGGTTTGAGATCGTACCTTTTGGACAAGTACCAGGCCGGGACGGTCAATATCTTTGACAAGACGCTTCGTGTCGCGTTCTGCTCCGTGGAGAAGGATAAGATCAGAGATCTTGTCGATGTGATATACAAAGCTGCAGGGGAGCTATGGAACTGAAGGTAAAACTCTACATTGCAGATGATGAAGGTGGAAAGTTCATGGGGATAGGAGTTCTATGGCTCTTGGAGAAGATCCAGAGCGAAGGCTCTCTGAAAAGGGCTTCCGAAAGCCTTGGAATATCGTACTCCAAGGCTTACTACATGATTGCAAATGCAGAGAAGAACCTCGGTGTTCATTTGATAGACAGGAAAAAAGGGGGTGTTGAGCGGCACGGGGCTGTTCTCACCCCCTTCGCTATTGGATTCATTTCCCTTTACAGGGATTTCCAAGACAAGGCGAAAAAGCTGGTCGAAGGGCCGTATGAGGAGTTCTCGACTGCGCTTGAAGCTTTGAAGGAGGAGTATAGAGATGGGCAAACAGTATGATTTCCAGGTCGAATCGCTTGGGCCGTGCAAACTTTCCAGCCCGATAAGGATGAGCACGAAAAGCGGCGATGGAATCTCGAACTACGTCAGTGACAACGACCGGATCCTTTATGACATTGATGCGAAGATCGTGGACGGAGAGGCTGTCCCAGTAAATTCCGATACTGTCGAACTGGCAGGTCCGAGGGCTGAGATATACTTCAATCCGAGCCATGTTCACGCTGCCATCTGTACTTGCGGCGGCATATGCCCGGGACTGAACAACGTCATCAGGGCTGTCGTGAGGTGTTTCTGGTACAGGTACGGGGTGAGGAGGATCTCCGGCATACAGTACGGGTACCTCGGACTGTTGGAGAATTCGCCATGGCCTCTCATCCCGCTCGATCCGGATGTGGTGGACGACATACAGGAGAAAGGTGGTACCATCCTCGGCTCTGCACGAGGCGGCGGAAAGCAGGTTGAGGAGATAGTCGATTCCCTCGAGAGGCTGAATATAAACATTTTGATAACCATCGGAGGGGATGGCACGCTCCGCGGTGCATACGACATCGGGGAGGAGATCAAGAGAAGGGGATTGAAGATCGCAGTCGTAGGAGTTCCGAAGACGATCGACAACGACCTTTCGTTCATCGACTCATCCTTCGGTTTCGACACTGCTGTCACATCTGCAGTCCCGTCGGTACGTGGTGCTCATGTAGAAGCGAAGAACAGCATAAATGGAATAGGTCTTGTAAAGGTCATGGGAAGGGAGTCTGGGTTCATCGCCGCATCGACATCCCTTGCCCAGTCCGATGTAAACTTCTGTCTTATTCCTGAATCCCCGTTTGACCTCGAGGGACCGAACGGGCTTTTGGAGAATTTAAGGCATAGGATAATCGAGCGCGGACACGCCGTTATACTTGTTGCAGAGGGTGCAGGGCAGGATCTTGTTCCTCCCACAGGGGAGACTGATGCGTCCGGGAACGTGAAGTTCCAGGACATCGGGCTTTTCCTCAAAAAGAAGATTGCACAGTACTTCAAGGATCAGGGGATCCCTACGTCGATCAAGTATATTGATCCGTCGTATATCATCAGAAGTGCTCCGGCAGACAGCTACGACTCGATATACTGCGCACGTCTCGGAGCACACGCAGTGCACGCAGCCATGGCTGGAAAAACGCAATGCATCGCAAGCAGGGTGAACAACCAGTTCGTGTACCTCCCGATAAAGGTTGCAGTCTCAAAGCGAAGCCACGTCGATGTGGAAGGTTCGCTCTGGCGCGACGTTCTGGAGAACACGAGGCAGCCGTCTTCGATGAAAAACAACTGAGAAAGCGGGGCAGGGTGAAAAATTCCTGCCTCTTTTCTTGCCCAGGCGTAAGGGCGTACGGAGAGGAATGTGCTATTGGATAAGTTGGCATACTGTATACAATTATTTTAAATTATTCAGAGGAAAATCAAAAAGTCAATCTATAATTATCTGATACGTAAACATATAAGTCAAATAAAAAATGAAAAAATTTTTCAAAAAGTACTTTTCATAATTATTTAAACTCGCTATATTACAAGAGGAATCAGGAAAGATATACAAAATAAACTGGTTCCCAAACCTCCTTTTGTTCCCCTCGTAGCGGTTTACCTCCTTTTATCCGCAGAGGGGTTTTTTATTGCCTTCAGCTTTCCAGAATGTAGAAATTCATGAAAAATATTAGCGGGGAAACCTTCAGCCTTGTGCTGAAGGATGAACCGCTTCCTCCTTGTAATAGGATCTTGTGGTTGCATGCTCGACGAGCATGAGTTTCCTGCAGTTGACAGATGGATGCACCTTGGTGCCATCAGGCTTCCTGATATCGAAGTAGCCTGAACTCCGTCTTCCATGGACGAAGCACAGCTTCCCGTCGTACATGACCTTGTCATATAGGCGGAATCCTTCGACGAATCGGGGGGACTGGTTGGCCTTCCATCTGTCCCCCTTGAGTTTGTTTGTCTTGTTGACCTGCCTGTTGTGGCATCTGAGCTTCGATATCCTGAAAAGGCTGTCAGCCCTGGAGGCATGGAGGTTGCCTGCGATGCAGAAGGCGTCGTCCGCATGGCTCTTCCCGAGGC
>CALXOH010000027.1 GCA_944389975.1 uncultured Spirochaetaceae bacterium | reverse complement strand
AGAAGGCTGCTGCATACTATTGTCCGGATTGTGGCCATGTGATTGCCTTCTACAAAACGAAGTAAACTTTGCTGTATTCATCCTGCAGGACGAGCCTGTCAGGTTTTCTGGCGGCATATCTTATAAATACTATAGAAAGCAGTGTTTTCCGAAATTGCACAAAGTTATCTGAGGTGACAATTCCTGTCAGTATCAGAGTAATCGGATCATATGCTTTCGAAGGCTGTACAAGCCTGACGGAAATAGAACTTCCTGATACCATAAGCGCAATATACCCGAATGCATTTGCCCATTGTTCGAATCTAGAGATGATGGAAATTCCTGGAAGTGTCACGGGTATCGGGAGTCGTGCATTCTACCTTTGCAAAAACCTCTCAAGTGTCATATTCGAAGAGGTGGCACATATTGATAATCTTCAGAGCTACACTTTCCGGGAATGCACAAGCCTGACCGATCTCAAGGTTCCTGAAAGCGTAAAATATATCCTGAGTGACTGCTTCAAGGATTCTGCACTCGAAAACCTCAGCCTGCCGAAACATCTGGAAGATGATTATTACAATGAAAACGACTGGGGAATCCCCGGGCACTGCAACGTGACCTTCTACGAATCATCAGAAGCCTGAAAAGCACATATCCTCAGAATCCGGAGAACACAGGATGTCCCGTATAGAGTGAAAGCTCCCTCTTTCCCTCGATGACATCCAGTACGGAATACGCCATCGCCTCCTGCTCGACTTCCCCCGGGTAGACGTAGACTGGAGCTATGAACCCAGTCATCCTTTCAACCTCTTCAACCAAATCGTCAAAGCGGAGAAGACCTCCGGTGAGAAGTATTGCGTCGACTTTTCCCTCCAGGACTGCAGCCATCGCACCTATTTCCTTCCCGATCTGATAGGATACGGATCGCCATAGAAGCGTTGCCATCCTGTCCCCTTTTTCAACCATTTCATGCACTATGTCCGCATTCGAAGTGCCGAAATAGCTAACAAAGCCTCCCGAACGGGAGCACATCAAATCCAATGACGCCAGGTCATTGCTCTTCAAGTATTCCACGATATCCGAGACGGGTACGCTTCCGATCCTCGTAGGAGTGAACGGGCCGTCCCCGCCTGCTCCTATGTTTCCGTCGATCATCCGCCCTTTTCTATGAGCATTGATCGTGATCCCCCCGTCGATGTGAGCAACTATGTAGTTCGACTCCTCATACACCCGCCCTGTCTTCACTGAGTGCAGCCTGGCAATCCCCTTTTGGTTGAGCACGTGGCTCTGTGGTGTCCTGTAAAGCCCCTTTATGCCGGTGAGGCGCGCAACATCGTCAAACTCATCGACGTTTGTGGGATCCACCGTATATGCTTTTCTTCCGTACTCGATTGCAAACTCGTAAGCGATCAATATACCGAGTTTCGCGGGGTGTTCGCTTCCCCCTTTCGCGCTCTTTGCATCCTCGTAAAGTCTTTCATCTATCCCGAACACGCCGGAATGCTGGGAATATGCAGAGCCTCCCCGTCCGACGAAGATGTCGATTGTCGAAGGGTCTACATCCAACTTTCCAAGGAAATCGAGTATGACGCGCTTACGCATGCCCACCTGGTCGTTGACCGATCTGAACTTCAACAGCTCGGGTGCATCGTGGAATATGCTTTCCGTGCGAACTTCCCTCCGTCCTGAGAAAAGAGTGACCTTGGTCGATGTGGATCCCGGGTTGATTACAAGCAGCAAGAGTTCTTTTTCCATAGAGTCCATTATATCCGCTTTGTTCCGTTTTACATCCGAAACGGGTATTTCCACGCTTGGAATCGGATTTTGAGGGCTGGAAAACAAATTTTATCGATAAAAATTTCTATTTTTATGGTTTTTAATATCTTGTTCCTACACATGAATTAAGGCATGCAAAAGCGTGGTTCCGTGTGTTTTTCTTGTACTCCGGGTGAAGATTTAACTTGTATAAATCGATAAAAGAGGTGGAAAATTTAAGCAAGAAGAATTGAAAAGAGGGTTTTTATGATTACATTCTTCATCTGCCTTGCAATACTTATTGCAGGTTACTTCATCTACGGAAAACTCGTAGAGAACGTTTTTTCGCCAGACGACAGGGAGACTCCGGCGATAAGAATCAACGATGGCGTCGACTACGTCGTAATGCCTGAATGGAAGTTGTTCCTCGTTCAGCTTCTGAACATCGCAGGCCTCGGCCCGATCTTCGGAGCTATGCAGGGCGCTCTTTGGGGACCGATCGTCTTCCTTTGGATCACATTCGGAACGATATTCGCCGGCGGTGTCCACGACTACTTCTCCGGCATGCTCTCCGAACGCAACGAAGGTTATTCGATCAGCGAAGTAAGCGGCATCTACATGGGAAAGGTCATGAAGAACATCATGCGCCTTTTCTCCGTCATACTCCTTGTAATGGTCGGAACCGTATTCGCCGTCGGACCTGCAGGTTTGATAACCACACTGATCGGCAACTCCACGGGAAGCACGGGCATTTTGACGAACACCCGCATGTGGACGCTCATCATCCTCGCCTACTACTTCCTTGCAACGTTCATTTCGATTGACAAGATCATCGGAAGGATCTACCCGGTCTTCGGAGTTTGTCTCATCATCATGGCGATCGGAGTAATCATAGGAATCTACACCAATCCTGCATTCACGATTCCTGAGCTTTGGAACAACTTCACCAACATGCATCCGGCGGGAACACCGGTATGGGCGTTCATGTTCATCACAGTCGCCTGTGGCGCAATCTCTGGTTTCCACTCCACCCAGTCGCCTTTGATGGCAAGGTGTATGAAGAGCGAGAAGCAGGGCCGCTTCGTATTCTACGGAGCAATGACCGCTGAAGGCGTCATCGCACTCATCTGGGCGGCAGCCGGATGCGCACTCTATGCAAAGACCGACGGCCTCTCAACAGGCCTCCAGGCAATCCTTGCGAACGGACAGAGCGCAGCCATCTACGATGTATGCCTCCAGACGATGGGACCGGTGGGAGTGGCACTCGCGATGATCGGCGTAATCGTATGCCCGATCACATCAGGCGACACGGCGTTCCGTTCTGCACGTCTTACCCTTGCCGACTGGATCGGAATGGACCAGAAGCCGTTTGGAAAGAGGCTCACACTCTGCGTGCCTCTCCTGGCAGCAGGTCTTGTGATCTCCTTCCTCGACTACTCGGTCGTATGGAGATACTTCAGCTGGACGAACCAGACTTTGGCGATGATCGTTCTTTGGACTGCATCGATGTACCTTTACATGGAAAAGAAGTGCTACTGGCTCACCGCTGTTCCTGCGACGTTCATGTCTGCAGTATCTGCAACGTACTTCGTATCCGCTCCTGAATGCCTCCACCTCCCGATCTCGATTGCATATCCGGTCGGAATCATAGTGGCCGTCGCATTCCTTGCTTTCTTCCTGTACGTAATCTACAAGAGGGATCCTCATCCGGATTACTCCACGCTGAAGGCAAACAAAAACAAATAAGACTTAAGAGTCTTCGTTGAAAAGAGCTGCCTTACCAGGGCGGCTCTTTTCAAATAAGGGGGATAAATGCGAATTTTTTGGCCGACGGCGGAAAGCCGGGAACAGTTCGACAGGGTGACGCTGGAGAAAGAACTTGAGTCGATGCATAAGTTCGGCGCGCTCGGCGTATCCGATAACGCGATATACGTCAGCAGTTTCTTCAGGGACAGGAAATACTACATCCCGTTCAGCGCGATCGAACGGATCTACAAGCGCGTTGCCATGTCAAAGGGCGGCTTCTCCGGAAAAGGTGCGTTCATATCGATTGCGTACATCGTGGTTGTGTACGACGGGGGTAAGGAGATTGCGGGAAAGACAAAGAGGGAGGAGGATGTCGACAGGCTCATCTCCTATGTGAAAGAGACAAGGCCGGAAGTAAAGACTCTGAGTCAGAAAGGTGAGAAGATCCTTGAGAAGCTTAGGAAAGAAGAGGAGAAAAGGTACAAGAAGAGCTTCACCCTCTCCGAAGAGAACGAACTGAAAGAGCTTCTTTCGGAGAAGGATTACATCGAGAAGAAGGTGACGCTGTCATCCGAGATGGCACTTCTGGCGAAGAAGAAAAGAAGCCTCAACTTGTCAAAGAAATCCCTGAGGTACGTTGCAACTGCAATAACGCTTCTCGGAGTGGCATCGCTACTCTTCGGACTCAGGATGCTTTTGACGCATAGCGGAGGAAACGCAATATACTTCACCATCTTCGGGCTTGCCGCAATATTCCTCTTCTCCGGACTTTCGGTACTTCCGACCGGAAGGAACAACGCAAGGAGCGTTGAGAAGGCGCTGGAACACGTTGAAGGCGAGATGAAAAAGTACGTGGAGGAGTACCCCGGCTTCAAAGTACCCTACTACTACGCCCACCCCGTTGTATTCGAGCGGATGATACGGATCATCAGGGAAGGAAGGGCAAGCACCATCGAGGATGCCTTTTCAGTCTTGAAGGATGATTTGAAGAAAGCTACGAGCGACGTCAAAGTCACTCAGGAGGAGTACGACGAGATAACGGCGATAAAGCCGATGTTCCTCCTCAGAAACTACGCGTGAAACCAACTTGCCTGGATAAGGTCCGGGCATATTTTTTTTTCACTTACAAAAGCACAAAATTGCAAATTTACCCTTGACTTTCGGTTTTGATCTCTTTATTGTTTGATTAGACTAACTTAAATAAAATAATTTATTTTATTACATTAATGGATGAAATGGATATTTATTTTGTTTTAGTCAGCAAACTATAGGAGCGGCCATGTCATTTGAAGAACTTCTGATAAGGAATGCAGCTGAAACCATCATGGGGATCAAGTGCGGCAGCCTGCTGCCTCTTTCGCAAGTCAATTCATACCAAATTGACACATTCAAAGTGCTTGAAGAGAACGGGCTGATGGCAAAGCGCCTCAGAAAGAAGAACCGCTCCCCACTGCTTTTCCTGTACAGGAAGGAAATGCTCGAGAATATACTCTCAGAGCGCCATGCACGTCGCATCCTCTCCTACTTCGGATACGAAGGGAACGCTGAATCATGCATAGAGAAACTAACGATGCGCTTTGACGCCGAGAGATGCCCTGATGAAGTCGGGATATTCCTCGGCTACCCTCCCGAGGATGTCGAAATGTACATAATCAACGGCGGAAAGGGCTACAAACACTCTGCACTCTGGAAGGTATACACGGACGAAGAGAAAGCAAAGCGCGTCCTTGAGGAGGTTCTTGAATGCAGGAAACGTTGCTCTTCACTTTATGAGGAATGCAAGGACATAAGGAAACTGATCGACTATTCAAGGAGGAAAGAGAGATGAAAGTCGCGATCGTATACTACTCCGGAACGGGAAACACCGAAGAGATGGCGAAGATACTCGAAGGTGCACTTATGGGGAAAGCGGATGTGGAGGTATTCACTTCCGATTCGTTTACCGCCGATCCGTCATCGTTTGACGCAATCCTTTTCGGATGCCCCGCGATGGGAAACGAAGTACTTGAGGAAGAGTCGTTCGAACCGATGTTTTCTTCATTGGAAGGGAAGCTTGAAGGAAAGAAGGTCGGACTCTTCGGCTCCTACGGATGGGGCGACGGCGAATGGATGCGCAATTGGGAAGACAGGGTGAAAGAAGACGGGATGAACCTTGTCGGATCCGTGATTGCAAATGAAGCACCTGACGATATTGCCCGAAAGGAACTGGAGGATCTGGCTCTGTCGATCCTTTGAGACATTCATTTTTCCATTCCCCTGGAGCCGGTGCGTGAAGTTCCGGCTCCTTTTCACTCCTCAGTCACGTCGGCATCGACTGAGCCCTGGCTGGATCTACCTTTCACGAAGCGACGGATAAGGGGGACTGAGCCAAGGAAAGCAAGCCTCATCTCCTCTTCGCTCTTGTTCAAGGCAACCTGCCAGACTGTAGCGAATCCAGGGTTTTCCACGTAAAGCCTTTCTATCGCGCGGTTATATACATCGAGCCTTTGGAGTTCTTTCCTCCCGGGCTTCTGGGCAAGGACTTCAAGGGAGATGCGCATGTTGTCTATCTTCGCCTTCATCTCCTCGTTCTCTTTCTTGAGTTTGGTCAGGCTCTCGTTCTCAAGCTCCATCCTGTCTGAAAGCATCTTCTTGTATTCGTTGATCTTCTCCTCACTCCTCTTTTCGCTCTTTCCAAATTCCTTCTTGAGCTTGGAATAGCGTACGATGGAATACAAAAACAACACCAAACCGATAAGTAACCCGATCAGAAATGCAAGTAGCGTGCGATTCATACCAGTTATTCTAACAAATTACATCCCAATGCACCACTTCCAATTATCCCTGCGTCGGAGTATATTCTTATCAACAAGGCCCAGATGGTGAAACCGGTAGACACAAAGGACTTAAAATCCTTTGGCCATTGGCCGTGCGGGTTCGAACCCCGCTCTGGGCACATTTGGTGTCTTCCATTTCCTGATGCTCTTATCCTTTATTCCTGCTGATTTCCCTGACAAGGGCACTCCCTGATATCCTTTTCTTCCCAGGCTCAGCCTTATCCAAAGGAAAAGCAATCGAAATTTGGCCCAAGGTTTCTTTACTCCCTTCGTCCTACCTGCCCCGGGGCGCGCTCCACCACGCTTCTCTTTCTTCCCGTCTTCCATCTCGATCTTAAAACACTACGATATTATTATCCGGGAAATAATAGTGCATGCAAAGTTGCAGATATCGGATGATTCATTTGATCTTTTGTATATCCGAGAAAGCCAAAGCAAAATGTCCCCGTTCCCTCAAATATTAAGAAGAAGAGTATACAATGAGAGGAAACGGGAACTATTTGACTATATCGTTAATTAAAATAATATTCCAGTTCCAGCCGGGAAATCATCCAAAGTGTGTTATCTCCTCTCCCTCTTCATTGATGGAAGTGATGTCCCAAGTCTTTTTGTTTTGAACAACTCAGTTTATAATCAAGATATGAAAAGAATCTTTGCCATATCCATCATATTGATCCTTGCCTCATCCCTTGCGTTTGCAGCCACCGGATCGACAGTGTCATCCACGCTGACTGAGAACCAGAGAGCTGAATACCTTTCGAACGCACTCAGCATCGAAACGAGGGAACATACCTACACTTACACCGACGCATACACATACCCGATCGGGCGCTTCGGAGCGTACACCACGTACGACACGAACCACTACAGTGAGACGAACTGGTACCCGTACATGGGACCGACCGAGATATCCAAGCTCGATTTCTTCAGGCTCACGGGATACGATGCGATCGTGGCCCGGATGGAAAAGGATCTGAAGACTCAAAGGGCCCTCGTGATATCCGGAGGAACGCTCATGACCGCCGGGTTCATAGGCGTGATCACTGGAGTTGTTTTGATGTGTACGATGGATGACATACTCCCCGGGACGATCACGACATGCATATCCGCTGTAGCGATGGGTGCGGGCATTCCGATGATGCTCTGGGAACCGAACGATGACATAAGCATTTCCTTTGCCGTCGGGGTTGCCGACGACTACAACAGAAAGCTTTTGGAATCGATCAGGAACAAACGCTAACTACACTTCAAGTACAAGAAGGCTCCACACGAGTGGGGCTTTTTTAATGCTATAAGAATTACAAGGAGTCAAATATGAAGAAGACGATTTCCATACTGATGGTACTGGCTGTATCGACGTTCATCGTGCTTGCTGCAAAGGAAACGATTTCCGTAAAGGGAAGCGCGGAAATAAGCGCAAAGCCCGACGTGGCATACTTCACGATCACATCAACGTTCACTGAGGATACTACGGAAGAGGCAAGGAACAAGACAAGCGACATGATCGCCAATTGCGTGGAGCTTCTTGAAGAGGATTTCGGCATCGGGAAAAAGGATTTGGAGACTTCATACATCTCCGCAAGCCCGGTATACCACTATGATGACGAGGGAAAGCAGGTGCTCGTAGGTCAAAGGGCATCCCAGTCGATAAATGTAACAGTCAGATCGATCAACGACATCGGAAGAATC
Organism: uncultured Spirochaetaceae bacterium; assembly: GCA_944389975.1. Lineage (GTDB taxonomy): Bacteria > Spirochaetota > Spirochaetia > Sphaerochaetales > Sphaerochaetaceae > Ornithospirochaeta. The sequence goes on along the minus strand of CALXOH010000027.1, from coordinate 15,597 downwards.
TATGAGAGCCTCATGGCATTCGATTCAATCACACTCTCAGATGTCAGGCTCGACAAGGAGAACAAGGATGGAGAGATGATCGAAGCGATGACAAAAGCGGTTGAGAACGCATACAGGAAGGCATCGACGTATGCTAAAGCGGCGAATGTGGGGATCAAGAAGGTACTGAGCATCGAAGAGGGTTACTCTTCATACACTCCGGTCTATGGAAGAGGAGCGAACATGCTGATGGCTGCAGCGAAGGCGGAAGCGGCAGACAGCGCGCCCGTCGAATATTACACTGGCGACATCTCGGTCTCTGCGGACGTCTCAATCGTCTACGAGATCGAAGAACTCAAGGACTGAAGAATGCAGGGCCGAAACCCCGCATTCCTCATCAAGCCCCATCAAAGATTTCCGTCAAGGATTGCATCGACCACGATCGATCCAACCTTGAAATTGTTCTCCATCGCAGTCGCGAAGATATCTGCAGCTTCGATGGAGTTCTCATCTGAAAGCTGCTCGTCAATTGCATCATCCCAGAGGATCTCAGGGTTTGCTCCATTCATGAAGACGTCCATGTTTACGCTGTCGCGGATGATGATATACCTGTCCAGGAGGCCGAAGCGGTCAAGAACGACGGCAAGTGCCACATCTTCCATCTCGGTAAGCGCGAACGGATCGGGAACGTTGTAAGTCTCGCACTGGAATACTGCGTTCTGATGGTCGTAGCTGCCCTTCCAGTAGTTGTCTCCGGAGACGGTTGTTCCCCTTAGAACCATCGGATCGCGCGTAGCCCACTCTGCGTTGTCGAACGTGTAAGCCATGAATGCCTTGGTCTTCTCAGTAGTCTCAAGTTCCGTATCCTTTACAAGGTCGTAGATTTTTGCCATCAGATCCTGATCGAGGATCTTGTATGAAGAGGAATCATACGAAGGATCGTGGAACCAGGTGGCCCTTGACGGATCGCTCATCTCACGGGAATCGGCGTGGTGCCCGAGGTCATAGTCGATGGCAGCGGTGATCACAAACACATCGCCCATTACAGTCGATCCGACTGCGGAACCTGCACAGCCCGTGCTAAAGAAATAGCAATCAGAGAAGTCAAAGCGTGGATCGAGCAGGATCGAGTTGAGGCTTAGCGCGGTATTCACTTTGCCCATGCCTGTCACATAGAGTGCCACCCCGTCTTTGTAATAGAGCTTGGATCCGGCCATTCCGCCCGGGATATCGTACTCTTCCCCACCCTCTACGTAGGCTTCGTAATAGTACTGGGCCTCGCCGGGGAAATCCCCGCTCATCTCTCCGTTCTCGAACTTGGGAAGGATAAGTACTTTGACATCGATTTTCCCGTCATCAGATGCGACGAGGGAAGACAAGGCGGCCAAAGCCACCAAAAATACTGTAAGGATCCTCTTCATGGGAACCTCCTATATGGATTTCAGGGTCAATGCCCATGACTTTTTCTTTACATAATATGCCCATTGTTTTGCAAGATCGCAAAGGAAGAATATTCTGCTATTCTTTAAGCTATGGAATACCAGGAGAAAAACAGCAATACGATCGACAGCTGGGTGGATGAGGGTTGGAAGTGGTCTATGCCGCTCACGCATGAGGAATTCGAGAGCGTAAGGAACGGCACGTCATTTCCTCTATTCCTCACGCCCACGAAAGCGATTCCAAAGTCATGGCTTGGGGATCTTCTAGGGAAAAAGGTTCTTGCACTGGCATCGGGAGGCGGACAGCAAAGCGCAATACTTTCCGCAAGCGGTGCGATGGTGACAGTGCTTGACAACTCAAGAAAGATGCTCGAAAAAGATGAAGAGGTTGCAAAGCGGGAAGGCTACTTCGTCAAACTTATGAAACACGATATGACCAAAGGTCTGCCTTTTCCCGACGGGGAATTTGACGTAATCGTCAATCCCATCTCAAACTGCTACATTGAAGAAGTACTTCCATTATGGAGGGAATGCCACAGGGTCCTCAAATATGGAGGAATACTCGTTGCAGGAACCGAAATGGGACTGGTATATGCGCTCTCAAGGGAGAATGAAGCGATGATCGAAAACCCGCTGCCCTACAACCCTTTGCGCTCAGAGCGATCGAGAAAGGATGCAGAGGAACATCCGGAAGACGGCGTGCAGTTTTCACATACGATCGAAGAGAACATACAAGGTCAGATTGATGCCGGGTTTGTTATCACCAATATCTTTTCAGATACTGCTGGATACGGAATTTTGGAAGAGATGAACATTCCGACATACCTGGCTACCCGAGCGGTAAAAATGACAGATGATCGGATTCAGATATCGGACTGATTAAGAGATGAAAGATCCGGTATTTAAAAAGAGTTCGAGCTTGGTAGATGAGGCTTATGAAAGCCCTTGCTAATTATTCAAACAAATTGCAGAAAAATGGATTTCAAGCTTTTCTTATTATTTGGGTCAGTAACTCTCACAAGCCAAGCTTTCGATATACATTTTCCGCAGGAATGAGCTTTACTTTTCCTTCTTTGATGGCCTTTCTTACCTTTTTTGCGCGCCAAATATCCTCTGCGTCTTCAAGAGCCGCTGCATTCGGCATGCCCTCGTTCATAACAACAGCATCCAGAAATATTTCCATAGCATCTGATAAAGATAAATCGTACTCCTTTAGGAATTTCTCTGCGTCTTCCTTCTTTCTCGTGTTGTATTCAAATGCTATCCTACACATGTTTCTTCCTCCGAATACTCTATTTTATTAAAAAATCACTTTCCTTGCGGATGCGAATGCTTCACCTTGCTAAGTGGATGATGAGACTACCGAGGTACCCTTCCATCCCCCTTTGAAATAGAACATCAGGGATATCAACGTTCCGACAGTCCATCCGAACGGCCATGAAAGCCAGATTCCGATGGCAGAACCAAGCAGATGGGAAAACAGGAAGGAAAGCCCGACGCGTAAGAATAGATCGGCGAACGTGGAGTACAAAAACGGCCTCATGGCTCCGCATCCACGCAGGATCGCATCCGAGACATCCTTCACGACGACTACAAAGTAGAATGGAGAAACGATCCTCAGGAAATCAGTGGCAGTTGAGAATGCTTCGCTATTCCTGTCTCCAAGGAACAGGAGAAGAAGGTAATCGGAGAAGAAAAAGAAGATAAAGACGACTGGAATGCATATTGCCCACGAAAGCTTTACGCCGGCCTTCATGCCTTCCCTGACCCGGTCGAACCTCCCCGCTCCCACGTTCTGGGCAGCAAACGACGAAATCCCATTCGAGAATGTCAGGAAGCTCGTGACAACCATGTTGTTGAGTTTTATTGCGGCAGAATATCCGGCGATCACGGCAGGCCCGAAGCTGTTGATGCGAGCTTGTACGATGATGTTTCCCCCGCTGATGAAAAGTTGCTGCATTATCGAGGGAACTGCAAAACGAACGAACTTGGAGAACATCGAAAAGGAGAAAAGAGGGACCTTTTCAAGGTTTCCAAGCTCCTTGAGCCTCTTGAACAGTACATAGTTCGCAAGAACCGATGAAACGCCCTGGCATAGAAATGTCGCCCACGCAACCCCCGCAACCTCCATGTCGAAAAGGGTTACGAAGAGTATGTCGACCGCGATGTTCGAAAGAGATGAGAACATCAGGAACAAAAACGGGGTACGACTGTCGCCAAGTGCGGAGAATATGCCGGTTGCGATGTTATAGAAAAACAAGAAAAAGAGGCCGAGGATGTATATGTCGAGGTAAAGCGCACTATCTGAGAAGATCTCATCAGGAGTGTTTATCAAAGTCAGGAATGAATCCGAGAAGAGAATGCCGAGTGTGGTGAGGACGACCGTAAGGGCGAGAACGGAGATGTAGGAGGTCGATACTGCCATCTTCACTTCCTTCATCCTCTTTGCCCCGAAGTATTGGGAGACAAGTACGCCCGAGCCCATGTTCGCGCCCACTGCAAACGCGATGAAGATGAGCGTGATCTCATACGAGTTCCCTACAGCGGCAAGTGCATTCTCGCCTATGAACTTGCCTGCAACGAAGCTGTCTGCAATATTGTACAGCTGCTGGAAAACCATCGAGGCAAGAATGGGAAGGGTGAACTTCACCAAGCTCGATGTGACATTGCCTTCAGTCAGATCGTGATTCATACGGGAATAAGGAATATCACCAATTGGGCAGGGATTACAATCTTGCATCGATCAAATCTTTGCCCCAATATGCTTGTTATGATACTCGACTCGCACTTTCATTCGCTTACGATGGCTCAAAAGAACGTTCAATTCTCCCTTTTGGGCGTCATCGGAATAGATATCGGAACGGTTCCGTACGATATTCTGAAAAGAAAACCGCTGATTGGAAACCACCCGTTGGTATACTCAAGCCAAGGGGCAGGGCCGTGGTGCCTCGATTCAGGGGAAGCCGGGGAGATATTGAAAGAGATCGAGGATTCGATTGAAAAATACGGTGGAAGTTTCTTAGGGGAAGTCGGACTTGACTATCACTGGAAGTACGGCACGAAGGAAACGCAAAGAAAGCTATTCGAGTCCCAGATCGGGATTGCATCAAGATATTCCCTTCCCGTGATAATCCACTCGCGTGATGCTGATGAAGACATGATCGACATACTTTCTTCCAATGATTTCCCCTCATCGGGGATTATGCATTCCTTCTCTTCATCTCCCAAGCTGATGGAAAAGGCACTTGAGAAGGGTCTTTACATCTCTTTTTCAGGAAACGTGACATACAAGGGAAACGACAAGATCAGGGAAAGCGCGAAGCTATGCCCCCCAGAGAGGATATTGTACGAGACCGACAGCCCGTACCTTGCTCCGATTCCGGTGCGGGGAAATCCGTCAACGCCGGAGTGCACGGAATACACATCCTCATTCCTTGCATCCCTCAGATGTGAAGAAGTTGATGCTTTCAGGAAAAAAGCGATCGGAAACTTCCTTACCCTTCTTTCACATTCGAAAGGAGGGGAAGGATATATTCATCCCAGCGGGGACGTGCAACGCGCCAAGGTTTGACCGAAGCTTCCAATGCCGCAGCATCCAAATAGTCGATTACGATGCGCACCGGGAAGTCGAGGCTTCTGACGAATTCCGCGATCTTCGAGTAATCGAGTGCGATCAAGACATCGCCATCCGAGAGATGGCCCCGTTCGATCTCGAAATAAGAGCGCTCAAGACTACCTTGGAACGGCACGAGGCGGACAAACGGGTATTTCTCTTTTACGTGCCTGATGTATGTCGCCTCCCTCTCGGAGAGTTCGTCGTAAAACAAGTGGCACACGTCGACATTTGATTCGTCGAGGATGAAGTCGAAAAGGAACTCCGGATCGCTTGGGAATGGATATGCACCGTCCATTGGAGATGAGAGTGAGATTACAATGTCTCCATCCCCTCCTTCTACGCTTTCGATCCTGGTCCTGTAGTAAGCGCTGAGAAAGGGTATTCCCAATTTCCTGACGTAGGGAGGATATGCATTCCCGACATCGAAAACCACCAATGGCCTTGAAAACCAGAAGATGACGAAAACGAGAAACAGGGATGATAGCGCGATCGATATTACCAGTACTGCTTTTCTTCTATTCACTTTATATTGAGAATAGGCGTTCATTGCTCCGTTGGCAAGGCTGGGAATGTTGACCATACGCAAATTAAAAAGTAAATTTATAGCCGATAGGAGGCTGTCATAATGATTAGCTATAAGGAACTTGGCCTTGTAAATACAAGAGACATGTTTGCAAAGGCCGTTAAGGGTGGCTACGCAATCCCTGCGTACAATTTCAGCAATATGGAGCAGCTGCAGGCAATCATACAGGCTTGCGTCGAGACAAAGAGCCCGGTTATCCTCCAGGTTTCCAAGGGCGCACGTGACTATGCGAACATCAACCTTCTCAAGAACATGGCACGTGGAGCAACCGAATACGCACACGAACTCGGATGCGATATCCCAATCGTGCTTCACCTTGACCACGGCAGCTCTTTCGAGCTTTGCAAGGAATGCATCGAGAACGGATTCTCTTCCGTAATGATCGACGGATCTTCTCTTCCTTATGATGAGAACGTGGCACTTACCAAGAAGGTCGTTGAGTTTGCTCATCAGTACGACGTGACAGTCGAAGGCGAGCTTGGAGTTCTTGCAGGAATCGAGGATGAGGTAGTTGCAGCACAGAGCCACTATACAAAGCCTGAGGAAGTCGAGGACTTCGTAAAGAAGACGGGCGTTGATTCGCTTGCAATCAGCGTAGGCACGAGCCATGGCGCATACAAGTTCACTCCCGAGCAGTGCACGAGGAACGCAGAAGGCGTGCTCGTTCCACCGGAGTTGAGGTTCGACATCCTTCATGAGATCGAAGTGAAGCTCCCAGGCTTCCCGATCGTCCTCCACGGATCATCCTCCGTTCCTCAGCAGTATGTAAAGATGATCAACGAGTACGGTGGAAAGCTCACGGACAGCGTAGGCATCCCCGAGGAGCAGCTCAGGAAGGCTTCAAAGAGCGCAGTATGCAAGATCAACATCGACAGCGACGGCAGGCTTGCAATGACAGCACTCGTGAGAAAGGTTCTCACCGAGAAGCCGGCAGAGTTCGACCCGAGGAAGTACCTCGGACCGGCACGCGATGAACTGAAGAAGATGTACATGCACAAGAACATCGAAGTTCTCGGATCTGCAGGTCACGCACTCGACTGAACTTGATTTTAATGGGGAAAGGGCCGGATTTCATTTTTCGGCCCTTTCTTTTGGTTTACAAAGGAATGCTGGCTATGCTAGTATTCTTTTTCGTGTTCCTCCCAAGGGAGGCAAATCCATTGGTAGATGGTATAAGGAGTATTCTTGGCTACTAAAGACTTGAGGATCAACCGCCAGATAAGGGCGCGTGAAGTGCTGGTAATCGATCAGAACGGTACCCAGCGGGGCATAATGGATATCCATTCGGCTAATATTCTGGCCGATGAGGCGGGATTGGATCTAGTGGAGGTCAGTCCGAATGCCAACCCTCCGGTCTGCAAGATACTCGATTTCGGAAAGTACCGTTACGAGATGGAGAAGAAGAACAGGGAAGCGAAGAAGAACCAGGCTGTGATAAAGCTCAAGGAAATCAGGATGCAACCGAAGATCGAGAAACACGACCTTGAGACCAAGAGCAAAGCCATTGGGGAATTCCTTGGCGAAGGCAACAAAGTCAAGGTATCCATACGCTTCCGTGGAAGGGAACTTGCACATCCTGAGCTTGGAAAGGCGGTCCTGGACAGGATCCTCGACAAGCTTACCGAGGATGGGGTTTCCTACAACCTCGACAAGGGGGCGCTGATGGAAGGCAAGATGATGAGCATGATGCTTTCCCCGGCGAAGAAAAAGTAAACACCTCCGTATGGAGTTGTGATATCGTGTGCATAGGGGTACTTGTTCCCTATCACAGAGAGGAGTTTAGGCATGCCTAAGATGAAAACAAGGAAATCTGCTGCAAAAAGGTACAAGATCACCGGCAGCGGCAAGGTAGTCATCAAGAAGATGGGACTTCGCCATATTCTCACCAAAAAGTCATCCAAGCGCAAAATGGATCTGCGCCACGCTGGGGTACTTTGCGACATTGAAGCCAAGAGAGCAAAGACAATGCTCCCTTACGGCTAAAGGAGTGGGGATAATATGCCAAGAGCAGTAGATGGAACAAGAAGGAAGGACAGAAGGAAGAAAATCCTTGATCAGGCAAAAGGCTACTACGGAAGAAGAAGCACGAACCACCGCGTTGCAAAAGATGCGGTCGCAAAAGCCGGACAGTACGCCTATCGCGGAAGAAAGGAGAAGAAGAGGGATTTCAGGAAGCTTTGGATCGCACGTATCAGTGCAGCCGTACGCCCTGAGGGACTGAACTACTCCCAGTTCATGCATGGACTGAAGATGGCGAACATCGACCTGAACAGGAAAGCACTTAGCAACATGGCAATCGAAGACAAGAATGCGTTCTCGCTCCTTGTCCAAGAGGTCAAGAAGGTCCTGGCCTGAACGGTAGAGGGACAAAAAGGAGGCTTTGATGGCAACGGAAGTTGAATTGAGGAAGATTGCAGGAATAAGGCTCAAAAACGCAATGGCCTTGATCTCCCAGCTCAGGGATTCGTATCGCGAGCTCGAGGCAAGGTACAGGATGGTTGAGACGCACAACCTCGAACTTCAGGAACTTCTGGATAAAGTCAGCGCAGACCAGGCTGTCGTCGAGAAAGCAATTGACGAGGCACTCCAGGGTCTCGAGGAACTCGGATCGCTCGATTCCTTCGGAACTTTGGATCTCGGGGAATTGGAGAGCGCGGAAGCGTTTACACTCGACGGAAGCTCGGACGAACTCGATACGTTCGAAGAAGAGCAGTAAGAGATTCTCTATTTGTCCCGATGAAAGGGTATGGGTTAACCATGCCCTTTTTTCATTTCAAATACTCTCCTCCCCTATTCTCCCAAAGAGGATTTTCAAGAGTTATTTTTTCTAGTAAAATATCAAATAGCCCATAAAACCCGGCTTTCACAGGCCTCTTGGAGCAAACCTTTATTTTGGACTTTGGAATAGCAAGGCTGCATTGATCCGACGCGAAAGCGTTTAACGGAACAGAACGCCTAGGCAACTGGAAGTCCCCCTTGGACAATAAGTTCAAGAGCACGTAGCTTGCCGGTTTTATGGGTATTTCATTATCTTTATTCCCAGGTGGAACATGGCAAGAAGAGAAGAAAAACTTAAGAATATCTCGTATATCAGGGTACCGCAGGATCTGAAAGTCTCCTTCGGGTCTTTCAAAGTCGATCCGGATGTAAAGCTTCCGGTGGAAAGGAAAGAAGGGAAAAAGAGCCTTGATGAGAAAGACATCACTATGGAATCGATCATCGCGGGGATGATCACGGTTGTCGCATACGATGAGAAAAATCCGTCATACGAATACTACAAGGCGTTCATCAACGCAGTTGAGCCGAGGACTGCAGAAGAGCTGAACAAAGCTGCGATCGCAAAAGAACAGGCGAAGGATTACGACTTTGCGGAGGAATTGTTCCTCGCCGTCTATCACTTGATGCCACAGAGCGCCAGTGCGATAAACCTCGCCACGCTATACTCCTACAGAAGCGTGGAGGAAGAGGAGAAGAAGAAGAACGAGGATGAGGCCGATCGATACCTTGTCCTTGCAAAGAACACGCTACTCGATGCACTCTCGAAACTCGGGGAGAACGAAGACATCCTGAAGGAGATAAGCTCGTTCGAAGGCTTTCTCGGGAACCTCGAGAGCGCTCTTTCGTACGGCGAAAGGTATATGAAGGTTGCAAGCGAAGGGAAGGCGAAGGAGGAGATGAAGGAGTACCTGAAAAAGGTGCGGGACAACATCGAGTCGGACGAGTACTTCAAGGCAGCTTACGACTTCATCATGCTCGACGAACCTGACAAGGCGCTTGATGAGATAGGAAAATTCCTTGAGAAAAACAACCAGGTCTGGAATGGCCACTTCCTGAAAGCGTGGGCACTGAGGAAGAAGGGCGAATACTCGAAAGCGAAGGAAAGCCTTCTTGAGTGCATAAGGCTCGGGGAATCGAACAGCGACATATACAACGAACTATCGATATGTGAACTCGAGGAGGGTGACAGGGAGCTTGCAAAAACATACTTGGATACCGCAGTCGACCTCGACGGGGAGAACCTTACCGCGGTATCGAACCTCGCATATTTGCATTTGATGGATGACGAATTCGATCAAGCGCGTTATTTTTTGGAAAGGGCGCGTTCCGTTGCCGAAAACGACCTGTTGATCAAGGACCTGATCGAGATCTACGAGGAGAAAACCGGAGACAGGATCGGGAGCGTGATCAAGGAAGAAGTTCAGGAAGAGAAGGAGGAAGAGATTATGGAGAAGGAACATAAGTGCTGCCATCGCCATGGCGAAGGAAAGGAAGAGGGGCACTGCTGCCATAGGCATGAAGAGGGTCATGAATGTTCTCATGACCATGAGGAAGGGCATTGCTGCCACGGGGAAGGGAAAGAGGGGCACGAATGCTCCCACGACCACGAAAGCGGGCACTGCTGCCACCACGAATAAGCATATGGGGAGGGGTGAGTGCTCCTCCCTTTTTCATTGAAGAAGGAAATATGGAAGAAAAGGTTTTCACATCCGGCTCTCCGGAGGAGACTGAGAGGATAGGTTTTGAGTTTGCTTCAAGCCTGGAAAAAGGTTCGGTTGTGTCCCTCCAAGGAACGCTTGGTGCCGGGAAGACAGTACTTGCAAAGGGTATTGCGCGCTATTTTGGGATTACAGAGGCCATAGTATCCCCTACTTTCACGATCATTCAGGAGTACGACGGGGAGAGAATGAAGCTTTACCACCTCGACTTGTACAGGATAAGCGGGGATGATGAATTCGAGTCCCTCGGGGGTGAGGATTTCCTATACCCTGACGGGGTGAGCCTCATCGAGTGGTCGGAGAAGATTTCAGACATGCTCCCCGACAATACCATCTACGTCACGATATCGATAAAAGATGACGACAAGAGAGAGATCGTGATCAAAGGGGGAAGAAAGTGAACATACTCTCAGTAGACACGTCGACAAAGAGGTGTTTTGTTGCTTTGAAAGGCGATGATTTCTACCTTGAAAGGATCATCGAGGGAGGATTCTCCCCTTCCGAGGATCTTCTTCATGAGATAAAGGACATGCTTTCAAGAAAAGGCCTCTCCCTGACCGACCTCGACTTGCTGGTTGCAACGAAAGGCCCCGGATCGTTTACGGGTTTGAGGATTGCACTTGCAACGCTGAAGGGAATAAGGGCGGCATCGGACAGGGCAAAACTCGTATCGGTGCCGACGCTTGACGTGATGGCCAAAGCCGCATCCATTCCATCGCTTCCGGTCCTTCCTGTGATCGACGCAAGGAAAGGAAGGTACTACGCAGCGCTCTACAGGGACGGCGAGTGCATCATCCCCCCTGGGGACATAAGCCTTGACAAGCTTGCGGAAAACCTTCCGAAGGAGAAGATCGTAGTCACTGGAAGCGATGCATGCAAAGCGCTGGATACCCTCAAAGGGCTCGGAGTCAATGCAAGCCTCGACGAAGCATCCCCAAGACCGCTTTCAGATGCATTGATCGCGCTAGGCTTGGAGAAACTGGAGAAGGTCGGGGAGGATGACATCGGGGAAGGGCCTGAGTACATCAGAAAGTCCGATGCAGAGGAGGCTTTGGAGAAGAAAGCCAAAGGAGAAGGGAAATGAACGAATGCGATGTATTTATAATCGGCGCGGGGCCAGCCGGGATGACAGCAGCGCTATATGCCATGCGCTACGGGGAGAGCGTGGTGCTTGCAGACCAGGGGGCTCCGGGTGGGCAGCTTCTCCTGATAGACGAGATCGAGAACTACCCTGGCCTTGGCAAGGTCAAAGGGTTCGAACTTGCAGAGAACATGGAGAAAGAGCTCGGGAAGCTCGGCCTTTCAGCGACATTCATGGAAGTTTCCTCAATCAAGAAGGATGGAAATAAATTCAAGATCTCGACAAGCGAGGGCGAGTATGAAGCAAAGGCCGTGATAATCGCAACCGGAGCGGGGCACAGGGAACTTGGACTTGAGAACGAAAAACACCTCGTGGGACGGGGAATAAGTTACTGCGCAACATGCGACGGCCCGTTCTTCAAGGGAAAGGATGTCGTGGTGGTCGGAGGCGGAGACACAGCCCTTACCGACGCTTTGTACCTTTCGAAGATCGCAAATAAAGTTCACCTGGTGCATAGGAGGAACGAATTCAGGGGACAGAAGGTGCTTTCAGACAAAGTTCGCTCAAACGAAAAGATAACGCTCTACTTGTCCCATCAGGTTGTCAAGGCAAACGAGGAAGGGGGGAAGCTATCATCCGTGGAGCTTGAAAACGGGGAAGTCATAAAGGCGGACGGACTGTTTATCTTCGTCGGAATCACCCCGAACTCATCATTCCTCGGCTCGTTGATCGAGACTGAGAACGGTTTTGTAGTCACGAACGGGAAGATGGAGACATCGCTTGAGGGGGTTTACGCGATCGGGGACGTACGCAATACTCCTCTAAGACAGGTCTCGACAGCAGTCGGCGATGGTGCGATAGCTGCATTCGAAGTCGATGAGTATTTGAAGAGAAAGAGCTGAAAGAGAACGCATGCCATTTGAAAACTTCCTTGGATTCCAGGGGAGTTTTTCTTTGTGCCATGAGCCGGGTATCCCATATTGCCCCGGAAGATAACCTGAGGTAGGAAAACTTCAATTTTCCTTGACTCCAGGTGTGCGCTGGGTTGTAATTTTTAATAGTATGGAAATTTTGTTGGTTTCCCCTGAAACCGTCCCCTTCAGCAAGAGCGGGGGGCTTGCGGATGTCGTAGGGGCGCTCTCGAAAGCTCTTGAGGAAATGAACATCGGGGTGGAGGTATTCATGCCTTTCTACCCTTTCATCGATAAGAAAGGGTTCAAGGAGATAGGGACTGTCTCAGCAAACACCCTCTCTGGAAGTTTTGATGCGAAACTATACAGGGTGATCAAGGACAAAGTCTCTTACGTGGCTCTTGACCATCCGCTCTTCTCAATGCGCGATGGAATCTACGGAGCATCATCGTTCCAGCCCTACCCTGACAATGCAAAGAGGTTTTACATCTTCTCGCTCTCAGCACTTCTATACGCGGAAGAGAGCGGAAAGGATATTGTCCATGCAAACGATTGGGCGACGGGAATCCTTCCCTACCTGATGAACGTAAGGAAGAGCAAGGCCAAAAGCGTCTATACGATACACAACCTCGCATACCAAGGGAACTTCTCGAAGTACGATGCGCTCTCATTCGGCATTCCTTTGGACGATACTTTGTTCGAAGGAAAGGTTGGAAAGGAACGACTCAACCTGATGAAAGCGGGGATATTGAACGCAGACCTGGTCACGACCGTCTCAAAAACCTATGCCAAGGAGATACTCACCAGTGAATTCGGGTACGGACTCGAGAAATACCTCGGGGAGTGTTCGGGCAGGCTCATAGGGATTACGAACGGAATAGATACCAACGAGTGGGATCCGGGGAAGGACAAGAACCTCAAACACAAGTTCTCATCCACGTCACTTGAGGGGAAGGAGAAGATGAAGAAGCTTGTTTTGGAGGAGAACGGGCTTGAGTACAAGAAGGATCGCCCGCTCTTTGCGATGATCTCGCGTCTTGCAGACCAGAAAGGTTTTTCAGAGCTGCTCGACGGTGATGACACCCTGATGGAGAAGATACTTCAGGAGGATATATCGTTCATCCTGATAGGCACGGGCGAAAAGCGATTTGAAAACAAGCTCAAGGAGCTTGAAGGAAGGTTTTCGAACTTCAAGGCGAACATCATCTTCGATCAGAAGGAATCGCACAAGCTCGAGGCTGCAGCTGACTTCTTCCTCATGCCATCCAGGTACGAACCATGCGGACTGAATCAGATGTATTCGGAGAGGTACGGAGCACTCCCGATTGCCCACAAGACGGGAGGATTGGAGGACACGATCGTCGATGTCGGGGAGAACAAGGACTCGGGCACCGGTTTTCTCTTTGAAAAAATGACGTCAGAGGAGATTCTTTCTACTGTAAGAAAGGCGATTAAGTTCTATAATGAAGACAAAGACGGCTACTTGGCTGCAAGGAAAAGGGGAATGAATGCTGATTTCACATGGAAGAAGTCGGCAGAAAGCTATATAGAAGCATACAAAAGCATCTTAGGGAGGAAGAAAAAATGAAACAAGGCAAGAAGGTGATTGCCATCATCTTGGGAGGAGGTCGAGGCACCCGCCTTTATCCGCTTACAATGGACAGGGCAAAGCCCGCTGTTCCCTTCGCGGGGAAATACAGGCTGGTGGATATCCCTATCTCGAACTGCATCAACAGCGACGTAAAGAAGATCTACGTGCTCACACAGTTCAATACAGCATCCCTTCACAACCACATCGTCAACACATACCAGTTCGATCAGTTCTCAGGTGGATTCGTTGAAATCCTTGCTGCAGAACAGACCTACACGAGTGAAAGCTGGTACCAGGGAACGGCTGATGCGGTCAGAAAGAACCTGAAGCACTTCACCGACCAGCAAGCCGACTACTACATCATCCTCTCCGGAGACCAACTCTATAGAATGGATTTCAGGGTCATGCTCGAGCGTCATATCGAATCCGGGGCAGAACTCACCATCGCATCAAAGCCGATCTCGAGAAGCGAAGCTACGGGACTTGGAATCGTCGGCGCTGACGAAGATGGAATGATAAAGAGGTTCTACGAGAAGCCGGCACCCGATATGGATATCACGGAGTACAAGGCACCTGAGAAGCTTTTGAAGGATCAGCTTGGACAAGAGAGGTCCCAGAGGAACGAGTACCTTGCATCGATGGGTATATATATCTTCAACAGAAAAGCACTCGAGAGTGCGCTGAACAACGACAAGACGGACTTTGGAAAGGAGATCATTCCCGAACTGATCAAGACCCGCCCGGTTGCAACCTACCTCTTCGATGGATTCTGGGAAGATATCGGAACGATCAAGGCTTTCTACGAGACAAACCTCAACCTCGCATCCGAGAAGCCTGCGTTCAACTTCTATGACGAGGAGATGCCGATCTACACGCATAGGCGTCACCTTCCGGCAACGAAAGCGAACTTCTGCAACATCTCGAATTCCCTTACAAGCGAAGGTTCGATCATCACCAACGCATACATCGTTAATTCGATCATCGGCGTCAGAACGTTCATCGAAGCTGGTGCATCGCTTGACGGCGTCTATTGCATGGGAGCAAGCCACTACGAGACTGAAGAGGAGAAGGCTGACAACGCAAAGAAGGGCATCCCGAACATCGGAATCGGAAGGGCTACGATAATCAAGAAAGCGATCATCGACCAGAACGCACGTATCGGTGCAAACTGCAGGATCGGAATTGACAACATCGACCGCCCCGAAGGGGATTACGAGATGTATTCGGTACATAGCGGAATAATCGTGATCAACAAGAACGCGATCATCCCGGATGGTACCGTGATGTAATATCCATTACTCTTCCAACAGGAGCCGGGGAGCGCTTTTCTCTCCGGCTTTTTTCATCGCCCTGACTATATCAGATCGTGATGGAACTCTGTTAAAGGCAACATAGGAAGACAAAAACAACGTGAGGAATCTTTCTTCTTGCCCCATGTAGATACTTTCATCTTTACCACAAGTTTTCATGAGGGTATCATAGGGTGTCTTGAAAGGGGTTTCTATGAAGATTTCATCATTCTATCTCTGGGCACCAGGGATGTCGGGAAAGGAAGACTGGATCAGCGGTAAAGCTATCGAGGACTCTGCCGAGTCCCCTACCCTCACGTTTCTTTCGCCGATAAAAATCAGGCGTCTCGGGCAGCTTGAGAGGATGACTACACTTTCTGTCTGGAAACTCGGAACGGATGCCGATGCGCTTTTCTTCTCATCCGTATGGGGAAGCGTCGGAACGCAGTTGAAACTTAACACGATGTACGCGGAAGGCGGGGAACTTTGAAATGAACCCTTCAAGTTGGACCAAAAACCAATTTGGAGGGTTTAGTTATGAAGGTAAGGGAAGAAGACCTTAGGAAAGAACTTGAGATTGCACTGGCAGGAAAAGACAGTCAGTCAAGATGC
>CALXOH010000026.1 GCA_944389975.1 uncultured Spirochaetaceae bacterium | reverse complement strand
AAACGGACAGCTCAAGGCGGCATACAATATGCAGAACCTTGTCCAGAACGGCTATGTGATTGCCTGCGGGGCATTCATGGACCGCACTGACTACCGCACGATGATACCGATGCTCGAGAAGATCGAGAAGGAAGGATTCTCCTATGATTCATACTGCGCGGATTCAGGCTATGACATAAAGGAGAACTACAGGTGGCTTGAGGCGTACATCAAACCTCAGTACCATGATGAGAACAAGAAGAGGAAGAACAAGCGGAATCCTTCATTGAAATGCAATTATGAGTATGATGAGAATGATGACACCTTCACCTGTATGAAAGGGCATAAGCTCTACCATGTGTATGATACAGCCAATGGTCAGGTGTATGAGGCAAGGAGGGGTTGCAGGAGCTGCCCGTTGAGGAAGCAGTGCATGCTCTCCCAGGCAGCAAAGCATGATTACAAACGGCTCACGATGGATATTGAAGCCGAGAGATACAGAAGGAAGAGCGAGGCATTGATAACCAGCGATGAAGGGATAGAGATAAGGATAAACAGGAGCATACAGGCTGAGGGCTCCTTCTCCCTTCTCAATGCTGCATTCGGCTACCGCAGATTCCGTACACACGGGATCAGGAACATCGAAACCGAATGGATGATCCTATGCATGGCCGGGAACGCCCTCAGGTATTCCATAAGGCTTGCAAACTGCCGGGCCGGCACTCCTTTCTGGTTCAGAATAGAACAGGAAGCCAGCTGATCCTCAGATGAATACCAGATTCCACTTCTGCAAAGGGGATATTCTGTCCCGGATGGCCGGATTCTGACTCTTGCACGCTGTTTTAATGCACAAAGCAGGACCGAAGTCCTGCTCTGTAGTTGATTGAGAGGCGCTGCCGATTCTCAAAACCGATTTATGCAACAGCCCCCTTTCTTTTTCCCGTGAAGAACGAAGAATTGACATCATATAGAAATGTATATACGATGTTTATACGGAGGGGCAGTATATGATTACAACGATTTCAAAATGGGGGAACTCCAACGGTGTGAGGCTTACGAATGAAATCATGAAATACGCAGGATACAAGCCGGGGGATGAGGTTGACGTCTCGCCGACTGAGAACGGCATCCTCATACGGAAGGTGACAAGACAGCCCAAGGAACTGAAAGCTGGAGGGATGCTGAAAGGATATGTGAAGAGACATGTCAGCGACAGGGAGATGGAAGGCGCATGGATGGCGGCCGTCGAGGAGAACTGGAAATGAGAAGGATTGCAGACACCAACATTCTCGTACGCTATCTCACTGGGGATGACGAGAAGGCGGAAGCCAAAGCGACCGAGATCATCAAGTCCGGCGTGGAGATACTTCCGGAGACTGTCCCCGAGCTCATTTACATGCTTACAAGCGGCAACCTGTACGGCATGCCCCGCACTGCTGTTGCAGAAACGCTGAGCGTCATGCTGAACGAAGTCTCGGTCGAGAGGAAAAGCGTGATCAGACAGGCTTTGGAGATATATGGCGGGACGAAGCTCGATTATGTGGATTGCCTGCTGATCGCGGAAGGTTCCGCACCGGATGTGGAGGTCTTGTCCTTCGACAGGAAGCTTCTCAACGAGATGAGAAGAAGGCGGTCAAGAACCTGACGGGATAAACCCGTAGGCTTGCAAGAACCTTGCTTGACTAGCCTGAGTGAAGAGGCTGCGGTCTCTGAACTACGTTGCCGGCAAATGCATAGGCACCAGTGGATGTCGCTCTAGTCCACTGCTCTGCGGTGCATGGCTAAACAGTGAAGACAGGTAACCGAGCCGAAGAACAGTTCATTTCCCTCGTACTTTTCAGGATTGAAATCCGGCCAGTATTTCACATCCAGGAAGGAGACCCACTCCTCTTTGTGGTTGGTGAACCTCTTCATGAATGAAGCATAGCAATACCTGCATCCATGCGTGCACTCCACGTATGGGTTTACAGCATAATCCCCTACAGGAAGTTTGTCTTTGTGATTATCCCGCGCGTATCAATCTCTCTCGGTACTACACCCTTTTCCATCGAACTTTCCCCGACGACGCACTCCTTTTGTCCTATTCTACCAAAGGATGAGAAACGCACCAGCTCATGCGAACTCACTTGTTCCCTGAAAGTTTCATATACAAAAGAGGATAAGGATTACCCTGCTCATCCAGATCACTACGCTTATAAACTTCAAAACCCATATGCTCGTAGAATCCTTTCGCCCGGGGGTTTTGTTCATTCACTGCAAGACGCTCTGCCGAGTATTCTGCGATGCCCTTCTCGATCAATTTCCTCCCAAGACCCTTCCCCCGTTCCCCTTGACGGATGAAAAGCATCTCCAAAGAGCCGTCTTGAACGCCCATGAACGCAACAGGCATACCGCTTTCGTTCTCCGCGATAATCAGATGCAGGATTCCTTTGAGCGCTTCAGGAACATATGTTTTTATGCTTTCAATCTCTTTTTCCGAGAGAAACAAATGAGTCGCCCTCACCGACGACTCCCATACGTCAAGCAGATTTGCGATCAACGTCTCATTCCGTTCTTTCACTTCGTAAATCGTCATACCCGGATACTCAAATCAAAAAGTACGCTATTTCTACCACATAGCGGGATTTGATGCAAAGAGAAGATGAGAAGGAACACTCCAGATCGAATGAATATGGGAACTGATCGGATTTTCTTTCAAATTCGAATGCTGATTGACTCACTCCTATTTTAGAATTCCAAACTCCAATCACTTTCAAATCTCATTGATTTTCCACCATCCCTGCCACATCCCGGCAGAATGTGGCAGAGTGGAATGTTTTCATCAAACATAGAAGAGGATGTCCGAGTAGGTCGGAATCGGCCAGAACGATTTATCCGTGACCGCCTCCAAGCTGTCGCTGACTTTCCGCGCGTCCTCCATCAAAGGTATTATCCTGTCAGCTGCATGAAACGCAGCTTCCTTCGCATCAGACGGCGTTGCATCAACGCATTCCTCAAGTTCTTCTATTTTCCCAAGAAGCTCGTTCGAGAGTAGGCTCACCTTCCTGCATAATGCCGACTCGGCGTCAGATGGCATGTCGATCCTCTTCTTTTCATCGATCGAGGATGAGAGGAATGAAGAGAATTTCAAAGCCGCGGGTAGAATCTGACGCTTGAGCATCTCGAGCATCGTCATGGCTTCTATGTGTATCGCCTTCTGATACTCCTCCAGCGATATCTCCTCACGAGACTCCATCTCCTCCCTTGTATAGACGCTGTGCCTTTTGAAAAGCTCCACGTTCTTCTTGTCCGTGTAATGCACAAGGGCATCAGGTGTTCTCTTGTAGTTTGAAAGCCCTCTCCTTTCAGCTTCCTCTTCCCACTCCTTGCTGTAACCGTTGCCGTTGAAGAGTATCCGCCTGTGTTGCTTCAACTCCCTTTTGACCAATGCATTCAATGCAGAATTGAAGTCGTCTGCCTTCTCAAGTTCATCCGAGAATTCCTTCAGCGCATCCGCAACTGCAGTGTTGAGCATCACGTTCGTGCATGCGATGTTGAAAGACGAGCCCGGCATACGGAACTCGAACTTGTTGCCGGTGAATGCGAACGGACTTGTCCGGTTCCTGTCGGAGTTGTCCCGTGCAAGCTTGGGCAGAACGCTGGTTCCGATGTCAAGGTGTCTTCTCTCCCTCCCTACTTCGAGAGGCTTGTCGTCGATTATCGAGTCTATCACGCGCTCAAGCTCGTCTCCGACGAAGATCGATACGATCGCAGGAGGTGCTTCGTTCGCACCAAGCCTGTGGTCGTTCCCCGCACTCGCAACGCTTATCCTGAGCAGGTCCTGGTAATCATCGACAGCCTTGATTATCGCGGTCAGGAAGAGCATGAACTCGGCATTGTCCTTGGGAGTCTTTCCCGGATCGAGCAGGTTCTCGCCTTCGTCAGTGGAAAGCGCCCAGTTGTTGTGCTTTCCAGATCCGTTGATTCCCTCGAACGGTTTCTCATGCAGCAGACAAGCAAAGCCGTGCCGCTCGGCAACCCTCTTCATCATCTCCATCGTAAGTTGATTCGCATCCGTGGCTTTGTTGGCGTTGTCAAATATCGGTGCCATCTCGTGCTGGCATGGCGCAACTTCGTTGTGTTCGGTTTTTGCGCTCACGCCAAGTTTCCATAACTCCTCGTCAAGCTCCTCCATGAACGCCTTAACCCTTGGCCTTATCGATCCGAAGTAATGATCCTCCATCTCCTGTCCCTTTGCGGCATGCGCACCCAAAAGCGTTCTGCCGGTGAGTCTGAGGTCAAGGCGCTTTTTGTAGTCGTTCTTGTCGATGAGGAAATACTCCTGTTCGGCCCCAACGGTTGAATTAACCCTCTTTACGTTCTTTCCAAATAACTTGAGCGCCCTTACAGCTTCCTTGCTGATTGCATCCATGCTCTTTAGAAGCGGAGTCTTCTTGTCGAGGATCTGCCCGGTGTATGAACAGAACGCGGTTGGAATGCAGAGCGTGCCATCCTTTATGAACGCATAACTCGTCGGATCCCATGCAGTGTATCCACGCGCTTCGAATGTCGCACGAAGCCCGCCTGAAGGGAAACTCGATGCATCCGGCTCCCCTTTCGTAAGTTCCTTGCCCGAGAAATCCATTATGACGGAACCGTTCTTGTCAACCGATAGAAAGCTGTCGTGCTTTTCTGCGGTTATTCCGGTCATAGGCTGGAACCAGTGCGTAAAGTGAGTCGCGCCCTTTCCGATCGCCCATTCCTTCATGGCCGACGCCACGATATCTGCAACGTCTTCATCGAGTGCCTTACCCTCAGTCATTGTATCTTGAAGTGACTGATATACCTTCTTCGGAAGCATTTGACGCATAACATGATCATTAAAGACCATTGATGCAAACATTTCAGGTACGTTCATGATATTCCTCCTATGATAATTCCCTGACTATACTCATTGCCGCATCCATAAGACTTATCCGGCAATTCATCGCTTTCTTCTCTATATAGCTATGAGCTTCCGCTTCGCTCATACCTTTCCTGGCGGCAAGAATGCACTTCGCTTCCACGATCAGTTTCTCATTTCTCAATCGATCGAGAAGCTTCCTATTCTTCTCTTCAGCCTTCCTTATCTTCTCCTTGGATACCCTGATCGCCCCAAGCACGGCAGAGATGATGTTCCTGTTTTGAGATACCACGTACACGCCATACTTCAAAAGTACGCCTTGGGCACTGGCCAGGAGTTCCTCATCCACTACGAAAAGGGTATCGATATCGTAGGATGAGACGAATATCGAAAGCTCTTTTGCGTTCGGGAAGATGGAGTCCACGATCACAAAGGAGAAAGAGAGGTCGAAGATCTTCATCTTCAAGGATTTCTCACTCTCAGCTCTTATGAAAACAAAGCCGTCGAGTGCGAAAAGCTTTTTGATCTCATCAAATCTCGAATGCTCTGCAACGACAAGAACAGTTTCCATGGAAGCACCCTATATGAATCTGAAGTATCGTTTGATCAGGTACCCGTGGTTCGATCCGTTCTTCTCATATTCCTCCACTTCCCTCCCCTTGCCATCCAGGTAACCTTCCACGATCCTACCCGGAATCACGCTTTTCACGAATGTACTCCTCCGCGCCTCCCTAAGTGCCTCGGAAAGGCGTTCAGGAAGCCTCTCCAGGCACGGCTGGGAAATTGCATCGCCGGCTGTCTCTTCTTCCGGTTGAATGCCATCTTCAATTCCCTCGAAGCCGGCTGAAAGCAAAAGGGATATAAGGAGGTAAGGGTTTGAAGATGGATCGGGGCTTCTGACTTCCATCCTGGAGTCTCGCCCCTCCGCATAAGGTATTCTGACAAGCGTCGATCTATTCTGATGGCTCCACGAAACCGTGGACGGTGCCTCGAACTGTCCGAGCCTTTCATATGACGAGGGAAGGGGATTTGCAAAGGCCGTGATCTCCTTCATCCTTCTCAGTATCCCCGCCATGAACGACATCGCCTTCGGGTCATCTTTCTCGAAAAGGTTTTCCTCGTTCTCAAAAAGCGAGAGGTTGACGTGCAATCCATTCCCGCTCTCATCCTCCATCGGCTTTGGAAGAAACGATGCATAAAGGCCGTGTTGCATTGCAATGGCCTTCACCGCGGTTTTGAATGTCATGAGGTCATCTGCAGCCTTCAACGGGGATGAGCATCTGAAATCTATCTCGTTCTGCCCCCTCCCGTGCTCATGATGGCTCCTCTCGGGCTTGAGCCCCATCCTTTCCAAGGCAAAGCATATCTCTCGTCTGACATCCTCTCCCCTGTCCAACGGGTAGATGTCGAAATAGCCCGCATCATCAAGCGGTTCGAGCGTCGGGACGCCCTTCTCGTCTGTATTGAAGAGATAGAACTCGCACTCGGGGCCGACAAGGAACGAGTATCCGGCTTTCGAGAACTTCTTCTCAAGTCTGGACAAGAGGTATCTTCCATCACCCTCGAACGGCCTTTTATCCGGGTACGTGATATAGCAATAGAACCTTGCCACGGCTCTTTCCGAGGGCCTCCAGGGGAGGATCGAGAAAGTATCGAGGTCGGGGAACAAAAGGAGATCGGATTCGTTGACCTTCAAAAAGCCGTCGATCGCCGATGCGTCGAACGAAACGCCATGTGTGATCGCATGCTCAAGCTCGTCAGCCATAATCGCTATGTTCTTCGCCTGCCCCGAGATGTCGGAGAATACAAGGCGTATGAATTTGATCTCATATTCGGTCAACAACTCTTTGATGTCACCAACGTCCATAATCCCTCCAAAAAGGAAAAAGCGCCACAGATTTCCTAATCTGCAGCGCCATTGCCGTTCTTGGCTGAATGTTATTTGTTTTCATTCGAAATAGTCAAGTACCGATATTCACTATTCTGAATTTTCATTCATCCGATATTCTTTAATGTAATTGACAAGCAAGAATGATTTGTCGTAAAAATTGGCACAAGAACAAGGACGTTCCAGGAGTGATCTTGGTGCGTCCTTTTTTGTTTTCGGAGGCCCTCAATGAAGAAGGAAGGGGAAGTTAGAATCAGCTCGGGATGCGCGATCAGTGGAATATTCTGCCGCGACGAGAGAAGGATAAACGGGGATGCGATAAAGAAAAGCATCGCGATGATGCATGCCAGGTCGAACGGGCTTGGCGGAGGTTTTGCCGCATATGGCATATATCCGGAGTACAAGGATTTCTTTGCCTTGCACATCTTCTACGACTCGGAAGAGGCGAGGAACGAAACCGAGCACTTTCTGGAAAAACGCTTTGACATAATAAACCTTTCGAAGATACCGGTCAGGCAGTCGGAGAAGATAACTGACGCGCCCTTGATATGGCGTTACTTCATCACACCCCTGCCCCACATGCTTCAAGACAGCCAGCTTGATGAGAACGAGTACACTTCGCGTTCGATGATCATGATCAATGACAAACTGGATGGTGCGTATGTCGTCTCATGCGGGAAAGACATGGGGGTGTTCAAAGCCGTCGGCTACCCGGAGGATGTCGCCGACTTCTACCGGATCGATGAATACGAGGGCTATTCCTGGCTGGCCCACGGGAGGTACCCGACGAATACACCGGGATGGTGGGCCGGTTCCCATCCGTTTTCCCTTCTGGACCTCTCGGTTGTACACAACGGGGAGATCTCCTCGTACGATGCAAACAGAAGGGCTGTGGAGATGTACGGCTACTCATGCAAACTACTTACCGATACTGAAGTCATCACCTACATACTCGACTACCTGACAAGGAAAGAGTCGCTTTCGCTTTCCGAGTGCGCGAATGTGATCGCAGCACCGTTCTGGACGACTATCTCGACAAAGGATGAGAAGGAGAGGACAAGGCTTTCCTATCTGAGGAAGATGTTCTCTTCCTTCCTGATAACAGGCCCTTTTTCGATACTCGTGGGCTTCTCGGGAGGGATGATGGCGCTCAACGACAGGTTGAAACTCCGTAATCTGATAGTTGCCGAGAAGGGAAGTACGGTCTACTTCAGCTCGGAAGAAGCTGCGATAAGGGTGATCGAGGAAAATCCGGAACGGGTCTGGGCACCGGTTGGAGGGGAAGCCGTGATCGTCACGCTCGACAAGGAGAAAGCCAGATGAAAAGATACAGGATAAGAAGATACGAGGGATGCATATCGTGCATGAAGTGCGCATCCGAGTGTTCCTTTGGTGCGATCACCACAAACGGGAAGAGGGAACTTGTATTCCATCACGAGAGATGCACGGACTGCCAGCGCTGTGTCTCGTTCTGCCCTTCCGGAGTGCTCTACATCACTGAGGATGAGAACAGATACAAAGGCAACCGTGTATTCACAGAAGATGTGATAAACGAAATTAACATACAGGCGGAGACCGGGAGTGCCCTCCTCTCATCGATGGGCGCCTCTGGTGATGACATTCCGATCTACTTTGACAAGATGCTTCTGAACGCAAGCCAGGTCACGAATCCTTCGATAGACCCTTTGAGGGAGCCTATGGAGACTTTTACGTACATCGGGAAGCGTCCGGAGAAGATCGAACGTAATGGAGAAGGAGAGATCGTGGACAACCTTCCGCCGCATCTGGAGCTTGAAACCCCGATAATGTTCTCTGCAATGAGCTACGGAGCGATAAGCCTGAACGTGCAGAAGGCACTTGCAGACGCTTCGGAAAAGCTCGGGACGTATTGGAACACCGGGGAAGGCGGCCTCCACGAAAGCCTTTACAAATACAGCGCAAATACGATCGTGCAGGTTGCTTCCGGACGTTTCGGAGTACACGAAAGGTACCTGAACGCAGGAAGCGCAATCGAAATCAAGATCGGACAGGGCGCAAAACCCGGGATCGGGGGACATCTGACGGGAAAGAAGATCGTCGGGGACGTGTCAAAGACGAGGATGGTACCCGAGGGGCTTGATGCGATAAGCCCTGCTCCGCATCACGACATCTATTCGATCGAAGACCTTGCGGAGTTGGTTATGTCCATCAAGGAAGTGACCGGATACAAGAAACCGGTGATGGTCAAAGTCGCTGCAGTCCACAACATCGCCCCGATAGCTTCAGGGATCGCGAGAAGCGGCGCGGATGTCATCGTAATCGACGGCTACAGGGGAGGAACCGGGGCAGCTCCGAAAAGGATACGCGACAACGTCGGAATCCCGATCGAAGTCGCACTTGCCGTAGTGGACCAAAGGCTCAGGGAGGAGGAGATCAGGGACCGGGTCGGCGTCATCGCATCAGGAGGGATCAGGAACTCATCCGATGTCGTAAAGGCGATAGCCCTGGGTGCGGATGCAGTCTCAATAGGAACTGCAGCCCTCACAGCACTAGGTTGCCACTTATGCGCATCATGCCATACGGGAAGGTGCGCATGGGGACTTGCGACGCAGGATGAGGAGCTATCAAGAAGGCTTGATCCGGAGAAAGGTGCGGAAAGGCTTTTCAATCTCGTTTCCGCATGGACCAGGGAGATCAAGGAGTTCATGGGAGGAATGGGTATAAACAGCATAGAGGCACTCAGGGGAAACAGGATGGCATTGAAGGGCACGGGACTCAATGAAAAGGAACTTGAGATCCTGGGAATCGGATACATAGGAGAGTGAAAAATGAAAGTGATCGACATAAGGAAAGACGGACAAAGTGAGATAAGAAGGCACGAAGGTGAAGAGATCCTGGTGAAAGGATGCCTTGGAGAACGCTACATCGGGGAAGGGCTGAAATCCGGGAGAATGCACATCGAAGGCACACCGGGGAACGCGCTTGCCTCCTACCTCGACGGCGGGGAGATATACGTCGACGGAAACGTGCAGGACGCGGTTGCAGATACGATGAATGCAGGGCTACTTGCTGTGAAAGGCTCGGCCGGGGATGCGCTATGCTACGGCATGCGAGGTGGAAAGGTGTACATCCTGGGAAATGCAGGCTACAGGGCTGGTGTTCATATGAAAGCATACGAAGAGAAAAAGGGAATACTCGTCATCGGAGGGAAAACCGGATCATTCCTCGGCGAATACCTTGCGGGAGGCATGATCATAGTCCTCGGACTGGGATACGAAGGGGAAAGGATCACGGGATACTTCTGCGGAAACGGAATGTACAGCGGAACGATCTACCTCAGAAGCGGGGAGATGCCGCCGAACCTATCTGAGAAGCTCAAGTCGCGCTACGTCGGCGATATGGAGAAGGAAGAGGTGATCTCGCCTGTAGTCACCGACTTTGCACACAGGTTCGGCCTTTCGCCAAAGCGATGTCTTGAAGGCACTTTCATTGCGATCGAGCCCGATGAGTCGAAAACAAACAGCCAACTATACGTTGCAGTATGAGGTCCATATGTGTACGGTATTTGCATACAAAGGTCATGTAATCGGAGAAAAAGAGATCAGGAGCATCTTGGAAAGAACCAGGAGGAGAGGCCCTGACGATGAGAAGATACTGAAGCCGGGCGAAGACATATTCCTTGCTTTCCAGCGCCTTTCGATAATGGGAGTCGATCAAAGGGGGATGCAACCTTTCGTGTACAACGGCACGTACAGCGTAACGAACGGGGAGATCTACGGTTTCAGGAAGATTCGCCGTGCTTTGGAGAACGAAGGGTATGAGTTCCATTCGGACTCGGATTGCGAAGTGATTCCATACTTGTATGAGAAATACAAGGAGAAGATGTTTTCACTTCTCGATGCTGAATACGCGACGGTGATCTACAAGGAAGGTGAAGGCTTCATCGCATCGCGCGACCCGATAGGAATACGCCCGCTCTTCTACGGCTACGACAGGGATGGGAACATCGCGTTCGGAAGCGAAGCATGCCTTCTCGTCCCGTTTTGCAAAGAGATAATGCCGTTCCCACCGGGGCATTACTACAAGGGCGGGGAATTCATCCCTTACAGGGAAATATCGAAAGTTGAGCGCTATACATACCAGAGCGAAGGGGAAGTTACGAGGAACATAAGGGAAAAACTCATAAACGCTGTGGAGAAACGGCTTGATTCGGACACTCCCCTCGCGTTCCTCCTCTCGGGAGGACTTGACAGTTCGCTCGTCTCATCGATCGCGACCAAAATACTCGGAAAGGGGATACGTACGTTCTCGATCGGAATGGAAAAGGATCCGATAGACTCGAAGTATGCCGAACGCACGGCGGCATACCTGGGGGCGAAGCACACCAACGTGACAATGACTGAAAGCGATGTGATATCGATACTCCCGGAGGTGATAAACGCTCTGGCGACTTACGACATCACTACGATAAGAGCGAGCATCGGGATGTATCTCCTCTGTAAATACATACATGAGAACACCGACACGCGGGTGCTTCTCACGGGAGAGGTTTCCGACGAACTTTTCGGGTACAAATACACCGACTTCGCGCCTGATGCGGAAGAGTTTGAGAACGAGAGCAAAAAGCGCGTCCGGGAGCTTTACGCATACGATGTCCTGAGGGCTGACAGGTGCATCGGAGACAACAGCCTGGAAGCACGCGTTCCCTTCGGGGACCTCGATTTTGCTTCCTACGTACTTTCGATAGACCCGGAGATGAAGATGAACAGGACGGGGCATGGCAAGTACCTTCTGAGAAAAGCGTTCTCTGACGGACCTTGGCTCCCTGATGATATCCTCTGGAGGGAGAAAGCTGCGTTCAGCGATGCGGTGGGCCACAGCATGGTGGATGATCTGAAGGCATATGCGGCAAGGTATTATGCAGGGAAGAACCTTGAAAAGGAATACGGGAAGTATCCGGAGGAAGGGCGGCCCTTCACCCCCGAATCCCTTCTTTACAGGGAGATCTTCGAAAGCTTCTACCCCGGACTACACCGCATGATACCGGGGTTCTGGATGCCGAACAGCACATGGCCGGGATGCTCTGTGAAAGATCCGTCGGCACGGGTGCTGTCAAACTACGGGAAAAGCGGGGAGTGAAAAGATAAGCAGGTGGGGCCACCACCTGCTTTTCCTCACTGCATCGCAGCTTTGACAAAACCATCAAAGAGCGGATGTACGTTGTTCGGCCGGCTTTTGAACTCAGGATGGGATTGCACCCCGACAAAGAACCTGCATGCCGGATTCTCCATTGCTTCCACGAGCTTTCCATCGGGGCTCAGCCCGCTGAATACGATGCCGCTTTCTTCGATCTTTCTTCGAAACAGAGGGGAGACTTCATAGCGGTGCCTGTGCCTTTCCATCACGAGTTCCCTGCCGTAGAGTTTATGAAGCAAAGTATCCGGAAGTATCCTGCACTCATATGATCCGAGGCGCATCGTGCCGCCCTTTGCGACGACATTCCTCTGTTCGTCCATCAAGTCTATGACGCACTCCCTTCCCTCGGGATCGAACTCCCTTGAGTTTGCATCAGGCAACCCGGAAAGCGACCTGGATGCTTCTATCACGGCAACCTGCATGCCGAGGCATATTCCGAAGTACGGGATGTCGTTCTCACGCGCATAGCGGGCAGCTTCGATCATACCCTCAACGCCACGTTCTCCGAACCCGCCGGGAACGAGGATCCCATCCATTTTGGAAAGCAGTTCCCCGGCCCCTTTCTTTTCGACGTCCTCGGCATCAACAAACGAGAGATCGAGTTCCACATCGTTTGAGCTTGCCGCGTGGTAAAGCGCTTCGTTGATCGAAAGGTATGCGTCGTGTAGTTTCACGTACTTTCCGCATATTGCAATCCTTACGCTCCCCTTCTTCTTTCTTATCATGCGCTCCACCGCACTACGCCACGAGGACAGGTCGCACTCCAGGCATTCCAGGGAAAGCCTCGAGACGACGTACTCGTCAAATCCACGTTCGTGCAGCAATAGTGGCAGCGCGTAGATCGGGTTTACGTTCTCGTTCCCGATGACTGCACGCCTTTCGACATTGCAGAACATCGCGATCTTGGAAAGTATCCCGTCATCAAGGGTTTTGTCGGAACGGGCGATGATGCAATCGGGCATTATGCCCATCCCCTGCAATTCGTGCACCGAGTGCTGGCTCGGTTTCGTCTTGTATTCCCCGCTGCAGGCAAGGTACGGAACGAGCACCACGTGTATGAACATCGAGTTTTCACTCCCGACTTCACTTCTCAGCTGTCTGATCGCCTCCAGAAACGGCTGGCTTTCTATGTCTCCGATGGTGCCTCCGATTTCAGTTATGACCACATCGGCCCCGGTCATCTCGCCAACGGAATATATCGCACTTTTTATCTCGTCAGTCACATGAGGGATTATCTGAACCGTTTTCCCGAGATATCCACCGCTTCTTTCCCTTGTGAGTATGTTCCAGAAGACCCTTCCGCTTGTAAGATTCGATTTCCTGTTCAGATTCTCATCGATGAATCTCTCGTAATGCCCCAAATCAAGATCGGTCTCAGCCCCGTCTTCGGTGACAAACACCTCCCCGTGCTGGTAGGGGCTCATCGTCCCCGGATCGACATTCAGATAGGGATCAAGCTTCTGGGCAGCGACTTTAAGCCCGCGCTGCTTCAGTAAAAGCCCAAGGCTTGCAGCGCTTACCCCTTTGCCAAGGCCCGAGACAACCCCGCCAGTGACAAATATGTATTTTCTCTCCATACGCACCTCCGAAATAAAAAAAGGACACTATCCCCATGTAGAGATAGACGTCCTTGTCCACTACTCGATTCTAATCGTTTTTGAATCGATGAACAACAGAAAGAGAACTTCTTTTCCTACTTTCTCCGGATGAAGTGCATGACGATTATAGCGAGGGTGAATGCAAATCCCGTTACGTACATCCCCGCACCTATCGTCAGTCCCATGGCCACCGTCGCCCATAATCCCGCGGCCGTCGTCACACCCGTAACGTTCTCATCGCGGATGAGTACAACACCCGCTGCAATAAAACCGATTGCAGAGACTACGCCGGCTGCAATTCGTGATGCGTCCACGGAAATCCCTTCGTAGGAAAGCACATCGGAAAACCCGTACTTCGATACGATCATCATCAACGCGGATGTCGATGCAACGATTGCATGGGTATGGACTCCCGCTGTCTTCGCCCTCTTCTGCCGCTCCAGTCCGATGAGGCTTCCGCAAAGTGCCGCCAGAAGAAAACGAAGGATGTATACAATCTCTTCATTCATATTTCAATTATAGCAGAGCTCAAAGTTTGTCAGTTGGAGAAATGATCGTATTCTCGATCCGGCTGTCCCCATATCCATCGTTCCACATCAATCATATTTCCTCTGCACCCTATCCTTATCTTCAGGCAAGCATGAATGAAAAGCCTTGATCATATAGGTTTTGTGAGAATTTTTCCCAAAAGGAGAGGTTTTTCGGAGCATCAATGAACCAATTTGCTGCTCCTTGTCATCCGCTTCAATGAACTCATCCCAGAGAGCCCTCCCGGGATGTCCACAAGAGGACGGAATAATCGGTTTCCAGAGAAACTGCCTTTGCATTGTCAGATATGAGGAAGGGCTCGACACCATCATATACTTCTTGGATCTCTCCAGTACTCCAGCAAAAGCCAGCTTGGAAGATAAGCCTGCCCCTCCTTTCAGAAGAGACCGCATTCCAAGGCATGTTCCATGCTTGAAGGATTCATCGGGCTATGCCATAATTTACTCAATTTATTGAGATAATTATCTCAATGTTATGAGATAAATAAAAAAGGAGGACATATGGAGAGAATCAGATACACGGAGATGCTCAGAAGCCGACTCAGAGAAAAGAGGCGGTTCATACAGGTCCTCGCAGGACCAAGGCAGGTCGGTAAAAGCACAATCATTTCAGATGTACTATCGACACTGGAGATACCATATGTTTCTGAAAGTACTGACGACATCACCATTTCGGGAGATGCATGGCTGAAAGGCATATGGGACAGGGCCAGGTCCCTTGCAAGGCAGCATGGTGAAGCACTGGTCGCGGTTGACGAGATACAGAAGATCGCCAACTGGAGCGAAGCCGTGAAGAAGATGTGGGACGAGGACAAGAAGACGGGAGCGAATGTGAAGGCCATCCTGTCAGGCTCATCACGGCTCCTGCTGATGAAGGGGCTGTCCGAATCCCTCCAGGGAAGATTCGAGCTGATTCCCATCCCCCATTGGTCTTATGGCGAAATGAAGGAGGTATTCGGCTTTACGCTTGATGAATTCATATACTTCGGGTCGTATCCGGGACCTGCAGACCTCATAGGAGACGAGAGACGTTGGAAAGCATACATACGTGATTCAATCATGGAGCCAAGCCTGACAAAGGATATACTCATGCTCACCCCCATCCAAAAGCCGGCGCTGCTAAGAGAGCTTATGGAGCTCGGTTCATATTATTCCGGGCAGATCATGCCGTTCGAACACATGCTCGGACAGCTTTCAGATGTCGGGAACACGACGACACTGGCATATTATCTTGACCTACTCAGACAGAGCGGCCTTCTTGCAGGACTGCAGAAATATTCCGGCAGCGAGGTCCGAAAACGCGCTTCCAGCCCGAAGCTGCAGGTCTTCAACAACGCGCTCATGTCATCAAGGCATCCGATGGATTTTGCAAGAGCGAAAGAAGATGACACGTTATGGGGCCGCCTTGTGGAATCTGCGGTGGGAACGCATCTATTGAACTCGGTGGCAGGTGAAGACGTCAGTCTCGGCTACTGGAGGGAGAAGCAGCATGAGGTGGATTTCGTCTTGTACAATGAATATTCCGCAGCCGCATTTGAGGTGAAAAGCGGAAGCCGCACTCGTGGGAGGGGAATGGATGCTTTTCTGAGAAGATATCCGGGTAGCAAGGTGTTTACCGTATCTGCGAACATTGGCCCGGGTTCCACGGCGATTCCTTTGGAAGAGTTCCTTCTTGAAAATCCCTTGTCATATTTGGACTAGTTCGCCCATTCCACAACAAGGTTTTTCCACATATAGATTATGTCCATAATGGGTATTCTCCATACATGGATTTCACCCACTGAGGATACGTTGCATCATGGATTCCTTCAAATCCTGTTCATCATCTTGTTTCCGAGTTCCAGACAGGGCATCCTACATCAGCCGGTTTTGGCCCCTCCTCCTTCCCATTATCCCGCAGGTTTTTCAAGCTGTTCTTATGTGAAGCTTTACATAATAATGGACATGGAAATTTGTCGAGATCGTATCAACAGTCTCCGAAAGCGTCTCAGTGCAATCATAGTACCCATAAATTCCATGTCAATAATTGCAACCTCCAGAATGGACGTGAAAGTCATTTTAATATTGAAGAGTAATCCATAATGTATTACTCTTTGGATATGAAATATGAAGTCCGGATGTCAGGAAAATTTAATAAAGTCATAAGGCAGATGCCATCCAATGCAAGAGAAACGCTTTATCGGCTTATCAATGACATAAAGGCTTCAGGTCCAGTGCAGCCTGGATATCATAACTACAGCAAGTTTGGCGAAAATACCTATCATTGCCATCTTGCGTATCGATGGGTTGCATGCTGGAGGAATGAGAAAGGAAAGCTGATTGTGGAGGTGGAGTATGTTGGTAGTCGTGAGAAGGCCCCGTACTGAGTTCTCTCTGAATGGGGACGTACCTAGGAAACTTATTCAGAGCCTTGTCTCCGAATATGGTCCGGATAACGTTAAGATCGAAGAAGACGATATGATGAATGTTGAGGACATGGAATGGTATAAGGAGGAAGCCGCAAAGGATACTCCCGGCAGAACTCTCCGTTTCTATCGCAAGCTGAAAGGAATGACTCAGCCTGAGCTTGCCGCAGTGCTTGGCACTACAAAACAGTTCATATCAAATCTTGAGAATGATAGAAAGCCAATCAGTAGGATGATGACAAAGAAACTCTCTGAGATCTTCAATGTCCCTGCTTCAAGATTTATATAAGCTGATATATTGCTAGCACCATCATGGCCTGCTATGAGATGATGGTGCAATTCCATTTATTTCCTAAATTTAACCGCAACGAAAGAATGCCCTCCAATACATTTGGGAGAAGAAATTTCAGAATCTTTAGTGCCCAGTTTAGTGCCACCCCTGTTTTCAAGGGTATACAACAAAGAAAAAGGCTTATCCAATTCCTTATCTGGAATAGAACAAGCCTTAATGGGCGATGGCAGGATCGAACTGCCGACTTCCACGATGCCAACGGAAGAAGGATACTTTACTGAATTTTACATAAAGCTCATGTAATTTACCGCATGACAACGATTTACTACCCTATTCCAAAGAGAGGAATTCACCAAGATTTCCTGAAAATTCCTATATTTTCCTTGCAATCTTAGTGCCCATTTTAAGTGCCCACTAAAACTGATGTCAAGTTGAAATCAATATCTAAAGCTCTTCAATGAAGGAAATAACTTCCTCAAGATTGTTGAGAATCTTTTGTTTGTCTTTGTGTCTTTCATCATCTTTGGATACGTTGCCTAGAAGAAGTTCAGGGGCGACATCCAATGCGTCGCAGAGTTTCAGAAAAGTCACAAGTGTTGGTATCCGCTGTCTGGACTCAATCTGGGATATCATTGTTTGTGATACTCCTGAAGCCAATGATAACTCAAGCTGGCTCTTTTTTTTGCTTTCTCGCAACTTTTTCATCCTATCTATGATGGTTGATACGGACTTCTCGACATCGAACATGATTTAATTGTCGATAGTCCAACAAGTTCCTCTCAATTATGTATAGTAATATTGAAATCGCTATAGCAATATATTATGCTAAATTCATATCATACAAGGAGAGAAAAATATGAAAAAACTCGTCATCGCGCTTCTGTGCGCATTCACGCTCTTTGCCTTCGCATCCTGCGATAACGGCACCCCTGCACCAGAGGAGCCAAGCTCCAATTTCAGCCCTGTGGATCAGGATTGGTGGGGAAAATGGCAGATCGAGGCCGGCACCTACTTCGTGATCACTGAGGACGATATCGTGATGCATGACGGAGAGCATGATACGGTTGGTACAAGCCTTTTCATGAGCATTTACAGGGGCGAGCAGAACGGCGACGCATACGTCATCCGTGAGAAGGGCTACTCCAAATACGTCTTCAGGCTTCCTGTCAAGCAGGAGGATGGCAAGACTACGATGGAGGTCTTGACTTACAATACAGGCATCCAGGAGCCCACCCGTTCCACATACACTCTTGTCACAGAGTAATCTTTTCTCCCTCAAAGGCATATGAGGGCTGGCCTTGCGGTCAGCCCTTTTCATAAAATCCATGGAGGGGAAACCATCAGGCTTGTTCTGATGGAGGAACCTCCACAACCTCCTTGTATATCAGATTCGTATTTGCACACTCGATGAGCGTAAGATGCCTGTAGTGGATTCCCGCATGGCCCCTTGTACCATCCGGCTTGCGTATGTCGAAGTATCCCGAGATCCTCCTGCCATGTATAAGCACAGCTGCCCTGCGAACCTGACCTTGTCGCCCAGACCAAAGCCTGCGACCTTCTTTTTCGCCTGGTTCGCCTTCCTGATCCGGTGCAGGGGTGCCGTTCACCTTGGATGAAGAGGTTCAGTGCCCCATCACCAAATGATACTACGGGAGGTCAGGCACATTCCTGTAAAGGGTCAAGACGAGACTCTATGAGTACCCTTGACATCCATTACCACCTGCCTCTTCTGTTCATTTTCTTTCACCCCGTTCCGGGAATTGTAAACGCCGTAACGGACATTATAAATCTTAGAATTTTAGGAGTGAGAGATGAACTACGAACAGCTTGATTTATTTGGAACTGTTGAAGGAAAGCAGACTATTGCAGAGAGAATCATGCAGTATGGAATCAAAGGTCTTGGAGATAGGGAGCTTATTGAGGGGCTTATCATTCCATACATCTCAAAGAAAGTCGATTCAAAAAAACTTGCAGATACCATCCTTGAAGCTATGGACAGGAACTCTGCACCATCTCTTGATGAGCTTAAAGCCATTCATGGAGTATCAGAGGAGCTTGCAAGCGGTATTCTCATTGCTCTGGAACTCGGAAGAAGAAAGGGAGAGAAGAGAAAGAGAGCCATCACTTCTCCCTCCTAAATTTTACCGCAATGGAAAATGACCTCCAATACATTCCGGAGAAGAAATTTCAGAATCTTTAGTGCCCAGTTTAGTGCCACCCCTGTTTTCAAGGGTATACAACAAAGAAAAAGGCTTATTCAGTTCCTTATCCGGAATAGAACAAGCCTTAGTGGGCGATGGCAGGATCGAACTGCCGACTTCCACGATGTCAACGTGACACTCTCCCGCTGAGTTAACCGCCCAAGCGGATTAAAGGTTATCAGATTGGGGATGTTGTGTCAACATACTTTCTGTTGTTCATGCTTTACGCATGCTTATCCCCCACTCTTTTTCAATTGCCTCAAGCCAATCGGAATAGCACTCCATATACCTCTTGTGGTTTTCTTCAATCGGTTCGATGTATTTGCTTTCATCGAACTTGATCGCTTTCGCCGTAATCTCATCCAACGGAACGTTTCCGCCCAATGTGTTCTCGACAAGGAATTCCGCTTGAAGCGCTCCTCCGAGAGCCCCTCCTTCATCGCTTGCAAGCGAATAGAGCGGAAGATTCATGACATCGGATGCAATCCTCCGCCATGGTGCGCTGTTTGCACCTCCTCCTGTGATTATAAGTCTCTCGGGGTATCCGAAACACCTCGTCATCTTCTCATAACCCCATCTGAGGGTGTAGACGACAGCCTCTGCCACGCTTCTGATGATGTTTTCCATCCTGAGGTTTTCCGTGGTGATGTTCTTGAAGAAGCCTTTTGAGTGGGGAAGCGGAGGCATCCTCTCACCAGAATAGAACTGGGCTGAGATCACGCCATCGCTTCCGATCGGCGACTTCGCCATCAGGGAATCGAAGGTTTTTATATCAAGTCCGAAAAGCTCCTGCACGCTTCGACTTGCGCTTGTCGCATTGAGAGTGCAGCAAGTGACGAGGAAACCATCGAGTACATTGTAGACTTGCAATAGTTCATCCACCTCGTCTTTCGCGTTGGATGCAGCCATGCAGACCGTGCCGCTCGTGCCAAGGCTCATCGTGGAATTACCCTTCTCCATTCCCCTCGTTCCGATTGCGCCCATCGTATTGTCCCCTCCGCCCGGGGACACAATGATGCCCTCCCTGAGGCCAAGTAGCGATGCGACATCCTTTCTCAACCTGCCGGGGACATCACGCCATGAAACGATCGGGGGAACTGCGGATTGAAGTATACCCGAAGGATCGATGAGGTCCATCATCTTCCTGCTGTAGCTTCCACTTCCCACGTCGTAGTAGCCCGTACCGCTTGCTTCGCTCGAGTCTGTGAAATACTCACCCGTCAGGTAGTAGTTTATGTAGTCATGGGGAAGGAGCACGTGCCTTACTCTCGAGTAAAGCTTCTCCTCCCTATTTGCTACATACCGTACCTTGCTTGCAGTATACCCCACGGGGAGTGTCGATCCGATTGCCTTCAGAACGCCTTTCATAGAGCCGAGCGATCCCACGATCTCTTCGTTCTCGCCTGCCGTCGATGTGTCGTTCCAAAGCTTCACGAGCCTCAACAGCCTCCCCTCTTCATCGAGGAGAACAAGACCGTGCTGCTGTCCGCTTACACCTATTCCCTCTATCTTGCCGCCGCTTATTCCGCTTTTTGATATCGCTTTCCGCACGCTCTTTACGAGTGCATCGATCCACCAGCGCGCATCCTGCTCCCTATCCCCGTTCTCCCCTACGATCATCTGGTGTGGCGCATAACCTTTAGAGATCACAACGCCTTTCCCGGCATCATATACTACGGCCTTGGTACCCTGGGTACCACAATCAATTCCAAGGTAATACATATCAATTATTCTTATACTTCTTTTTCAAATAGTCGATATAAACGTCAAGAAGGATGACTATTCCCTTTACGACCAACTGCCAGGATGAATCGATTCCGACGAGGTTCATTCCGTTCGAAAGGACAGCGATAAGCACTACGCCTATCATCGTGCCGAATATGTTGCCGACTCCGCCAGACATGCTTGTTCCACCGAGAACGACAGCTGCAATCGCATCCATTTCCGCAGACTGCCCGGCAGTCGAGGTGCCGGAGAACATGCGCGATGCAAGTATTATTCCCGCGCATGCCGCCATCACCGAAGAGATTATGAATACGATGAATGTAACTTTCCGCGTATCTATTCCGCTGAACTCGGCTGCAAGCTTGTTTCCACCCGTTGCATAGATGTTCCGTCCGAATTTGGTCTTGTTCAAGAGGATTCAGGTAAACAGGCACGCCGCTATTATGTATATCACCTGCATCGGGATGACATCCCCGATATACCCCGTACCGATATAGGCGAACGCATCGTTGTTGATCGTTATGGTCTTGCTGTCCGTGTAAAGGCGGGCAAATCCCCTTCCGATGTTCATCATCGCCAAAGTGACTATGAACGCAGGGATGTTGGTGAAAGCGACGATGCCTCCGTTTATCACGCCGATCAGCACACCCACCAACAACGTCAGTACAATCGCAACAAACGGGTTGAAGCCGAAATTCGTCATAAAGCCTGCGCATAGGCATCCTGCGACTGCGATCGTAGAGCCGACTGAGAGGTCAATGCCGCCCAGGAGGCCATTATATCGATGCTATCCGAGGGCATGGACGAGAAAGAGATCGTCGGAAGGCATACCAACTTGGAGTGAAGGAGGAAGCATGGACATCTGTACGATACTTGGCGGTGGAGTCGGGCAACTCGGATTTGTAGTAGAAGATCTTTACAAGACGATGGAAGGCTATTACAAGAGGTTCGGAATGGGCGACTGGAAGATATATACCCCCTTGTTGAAATTCCAGAACTTCCACGGGAAGCCGATCAATTATTCTGCAAGGATAGGGCTTTCATATTTTGGAAACACGCGCATTGAACTCATACAGAACCTCGAAGGAGAGACGATATACACCGACTTCATCAAAAGGCACGGCTATGGACTTCAACACCTCGGAATATACGTGCCGAGCATGAAGGAGGCGTTGGAGAACGTTCAAAAGGCTGGTTTTTCCGTCGTGATGGAGGGCGGAGGATTCGGACTGGACGGGGATGGGCACTTCGCATACCTCGACACGGAGGATGTGACCGGGATATGCTACGAACTCATCGAGCGCCCGAAGAGAAGATGCGAGCCTGAGGATTATTATCCCCGCATTGACAATTGATGTTGCGATTATTTTGTTTTAATATCAATTAGTTATCTCTATCGGGTTAGTAGTTTTTGGAATTTTCTAATGAGAGGCATGCTGCGATCGTTGACATCGTCAGTAAGAACCATTTTGTAACGGTAAAGGACCTGGCAAAAACGCTGGGGGTCTCTGAAATGACGATCAGGCGGGATGTCGTTGTACTTTCCGAGAACAACCTCGTCAAGCAGGTGTATGGAGGAATCACGCCGACCAGGGAGAACTCAAACGGGAAGTACTCGCTCTCGGAGGAAGAGAAGAAGAACTACGACAAGAAGCGAAAGATAGCGGAGAAAGCGCTCTCCCTCCTCTCCCCGAACGACATCATATACCTTGACAGAGGAACGACGATACAGACGCTCTCGGGCATGATCCCCGACACCCCCCTGACTGTAATTACAAACAGCTTCGCATCCTTGGAAGCCGTGACGAAGCTCACCGAGTGCCACGTCATCGCCATAGGAGGGGAATTCAGCCACAAGCCCAGGGTATTCTACAACCAGGAGATCTCAAGTTTCTTCACCCAGTACAGGGCGAACAAATGCTTCATCGGGGCAACCGGGGTTAGCGTGAAAATGGGAGTCACATGCAGCTACCCCAACGACGTGCCGGTGAAAAAGTCGATGATGAAATCCTCACTTGAGAAGATCCTGTTGGTGGACTCCACGAAGTTCGGGGCAGTCAGCACGTGCGCATTCGCATCCGTCGAGGACTTTGACGTCATCATCACCGAAGACGGGATCAAAAAAGAGGACAAGGAAGAGCTTGAAAGCCTCGGCATCCTTGTCATAGTAGTCTAAACCAGTTCGCTTATACTCCTTCCCCCGTACTTCTCGTCCCAATCCGATCTGAATGCACCTACCGCGCTCTCGATCAGAGGGGATGAGAGGGCTGAATCCAATAAACCAGGGTCTACGGTCACCGCCCGGGCACCGGCGTAGAATGCCTTCACAACCTGACCCGCGTTCTTGAAGGATGCACCGAGCACCACGGAGTCTTTCACAGTGGATGAAATCTCATCGATCACGTTTTCGTAATCTATTCCGCTTCCCTCCATCCTGTTGCAATAGACTGCAAGGTACCTTGCCCCGGCGATTGATGCCAGAATCCCCTGTATCGAGGAGTATATTGCCGTCGCAGTCACTTTCACACCGGCTTTGGAAAGCTCTTTTATCGCGCCAAGCCCGTCTTTTGTCACAGGAACCTTCACGTAGATGTTTCTTGAAAGCTTTGAAAGCGACAAGCCCTCCCCCACCATCTCATCCTTTGTCTTCCCCACTACCTGCACATGGAGAGGAAGCGTGCCTATCTCTTCCAATATCGAATTGATGGTGGAAATGAAGTCAGCCGATCCCTCCTTTCCCAATATACTCGGATTCGTGGTGACGCCGCTCACCGGGTATTTATCGAGCGCGCCTCTGATTTTCTCCAAATTTGCGGTATCGAGTAAAAGTTCCATCCTGAAAGTCTCCTTAGGAAAGGATAAATCGATAATGTTGTTTTCTCAACACGGGTTTTGAGGTCTTGAAGTGATTACATTGTAAAATGTTAATTGATAATTCTATGCCTTTTGATCTGTGACAAGAAATTTGTCTTGAAGGTTTTATAGTTACGAAAGAAATTGATTTCGCTTTTTGTTATTAGATCGTTTTTCCATTTATAATCGATGGTTTCAAAAGTGCAGATGAGATCTGCCGCTTGTGCCAACTTGTAATCTTGTTGTTGTATGTGCCGGAATTTTGCATATGCGCTAAATGTGGTATTGAAAATGGATTTAAGAAGATCGCCTATGCTTTTTTGCCCGTCGTCATAATAGACCAGGATATCATCAAAACGGGAAAAGGCAATCATGGATGAATTTGTCAACGACCTTCAGGACAAGCCTGAAGGTTTGGACGTGAGCGTTTTATCCACAGGCTCCGTTTCCGGTTTACCTGTGGCACTCCATCCACTTACGGGGTTACCCGAATGCTCCCCTGGCTGATTGACTGCAGCCTGCCCGGATTGCATGACCCGGGTGATGTAGTTGTCGCGGATGTTGATGGCGGCATTTACGTCTGCATGCATGATGCTTCCACAATGCCTGCAGATGTATCTGTTTCCCTTCCTTGAAGCCTTGTCTATAGTCTTGCACACC
>CALXOH010000025.1 GCA_944389975.1 uncultured Spirochaetaceae bacterium | reverse complement strand
CGCGGATGTTGATGGCGGCATTCGTGTCGGCATGCATTCTGCTGCCGCAATGCCTGCATGTGTATCTGTTTCCCTTCCTTGAAGCCTTGTCTATAGTCTTGCACACCGAGCACTTCTGGCTCGTATAACGCGCATCCACGAACTCCACCCTTATACCATTCCTCTGGCATTTGTAGCTGAGCTTTGCCTCAAGATCCGAGTATGACCAGTTTGAGAGCCATTTTCTCATGGTCTTGTTGCTCTTCCCTTTCAGCCTCAGCATGTTCATGGATGAGAGGTCCTCAAGGACATATACGGAAACATCCTCATCAATGTTGGCTAGCTTCTTGGAAATGCAGTGGTTCCGGTCATGGACAAACCTCTTCTCACAGCCGGAGATGGCCTTGAGCCTTCTTTTGGCACTGCGGGTGCCTTTCTCCTCGAGCCCGGAACGCACATGGCTGTATTTCCTCTTCACTCTCCTTACATCCTTTGCTCCATAGTGGACTCCTTCAGAGGTCGTAACAATGTTGTAGACACCCCTGTCAAGTCCAACTATCTTCCCATCTTTGTTCTCTTCAATTACAGGATCAGGGCATTCCCAGATGAGATTGACGAACACTCTTCTTTTTCTGTCTATCCCTATGTTCGCTCCCTTGAGCTTCCATCCCTCGGAATCCGGATAACGCTCAGTGAAGAACCCGGGAATCGATATTATCGTCCTTATCCTCTTGTCACATGAGCTGAATGTAAGCTGTCTGCCTCTGAGCGTGACGGTGCGCACGTCATAGCGCATCGTACACTTCTCCTTCATAGAGGGCCTTTTCATTCTTTCAGCTTTCTTCGGATCCTTCTGCTTCAGCTTCGTCCTCTTCACATTCCAGTTCTTCACGGCTTCAACTGCGACATCCCGGGCACATTGTATGAGTCCTGTAGGAAGGGACGGGCACTCCTCCTTTATCCTTTCGTACTGCATCTTGTGGAGGAACCTCTTGGAGGTGCTGTTGTTGTTGATGAGGCACTCTGTTGACATGTTGAAGGCCCTTGCATACTGTTTCATCGTCTCCATCATAGCGGAGACTTCCTTCCCTGATAGTCTTGGAAAGACAGTAACAGACCTGATCATGCTTCTTGACAACCTCCACCATTACATATAGCCCGGGAAACATGGGAAATGTCCACGATTTCCAAAAAACATCCCTCAGGAGCTGTGGAAGTGGAGATCAAGGTCATAGAGGTGATGCCGAGCATATCCACCCCTTTCTTGAGGCTTCTCCTGATGAGGCTCCTTCCATGATAGCACGTACATTGAAGTCCATTTCCGCGGTACACATATTCACAGCATTTCCAAAGCTCAAGGAACGTAAGTTCTGGGGATCCGGACTATGGTCGAGGGGATGCTATTACGGAAGTGTAGGTGCCACCACAGAGGGGAGTGTGAAGAGGTACATAGAGAACCGGAAGCCGAACATCGGAGGTACACAATGATGAAAAAGCGAAGAGTTGCAGGCCTGATTGCCATTGCCACCATCGTATTGTTCATCGTTGCCGATATATTCTTCGCCCTCGATCTGCCAAGACAGAACTTCTTTACCCACCTGATTGCACTTGCTTGTATCCTTTTCATCGGATGGTGCTTCTTCTCACATCCTGGAAAATAATGGTTTGCCGCATTCTTCCTGTAGGACGAGCCTGCAGGTTTTCCTGCGGCATATCTTATAAAACCCTGATGGGTTGTTTCAGTTTCACTTCCTGCACTCAGATTGGAGATCGTATGCCCGTTTCCATCGATTACAAGGCTTTTTTATTGAATGCGCTCTTTGATCCATCAAGATACGGAGACATCCAAACCTTCGCTGCCATATCGATGTCGTCATTTACCGAAATCGAGTAGCAGCCAATGTCGTAATTATCCTTGATATCATTTCCAAGCTGCATCAGATCTTCTTCGTCCCAAATCTGGATTGAATCGAACTCAACTTCCTCAGAACAGAGATTACATACACCTTTTGACGGGAAATGGCTTTCCTGATCAAAGTACGCACTTGGATTGATCTCCGAATGTCGGCATGGGGTTTCTCCCGCACAAGCTGAAAATGACACTATCAAGATACCCAATAGTGCAAAGGGGATTAGTTTTTTCATATTGTTTACTCCTATGGTATTATTTTCTTAGACTATCCCCCGGTTCAGTTAGTCAATCAAATAATGCTCCTGAAGTAAAAATAGAATAAAATAATATTATATTATAACTATATCAGTTATATATAATATAAGTTGTTTTAACAATGTTTTTTTAATATTTTATAGCGTTTTATTCAATTTCATATTTAATCTTGATATAGAAAAGAGGCAGTACCTGCCTGCCTCTTCTGCATGTCAAATACAAGATCAGTCCAAGATTACCTAAGGGAAGTCACCTTGTATCCAAGGGATGATATGATCCTTTCAATCTCTTTCACATCGATCCTCTCCTCTGAACTTACAACGCACTTTCCGCTCTTGTAGTCCGCTTCCGCAAGAACCCCATTGAGCTTACCTATTGCGCACTCTATTTTATCTGCACAGCCCTGGCATTTCATTCCGGAAACAGAAAACTCAATCCTGTCGTTGACTTTGCCGATCGTCTTCTTCTCTTTCTCAGAGTGGGAAGAGGAGCAGCAACAGTCTCCCTTGAAATGCCTCAAACTTTTCTTTGCGGCAAAGACCAATAGTAGTGCGACTACTGCAATAATTACTGCATCAGCCATATCAATTCCTTTTGAATATCTTCTTGACGAGCTTCATCAAGCCGTATCCAAGAAGAGCTACAAAGTAAATGCCGATGAAGAAGATGACCATCATCAGCATCGAAGATGTGGAATCACCCATTACTTATCCTTTTTGCTGAGGATATTGTTCACATAATCGGGATCGGAGAAACGGCATGAAGAGCACGATGTAGCGCTGCAGCCCGTGCATCGCCCGCTCTTTTTGTCCTTTGTTATCTTCCTGATTGCCAGGAATGCAAGGAATGCGACTATAAAAAGTACGATCAAATCTGCCATCAGAACTCCAAAGCAAGGGGGCGACGCCCCCTATTGATTATGCTACCTCAACGCTTCTTTTTCCAGCGGGAAGCGTGTCCTTGTACGGATTCGGACGGAACAAGAGGAATAGGAATACTGCAAGGACCACAAAACCCACAAGTGTACCGAATCCGAATCCCGCTCCAGTGATGAACGCCCCGATCTGGAATACCATCAATGTTACAAAATACGCAAATACATTCTGGAACACGATTGCAAACCAGAACCATTTTCTAGACTGCATCTGCTGCGCCATCGTCGCAATTGCAGCAAGGCACGGTGAATCGAGGAGGTTGAACAAGAGGAATGCGAATGCACTCAGTGCCGTCGGGAACCAGATGGCAACTCCCGATGCGACGTTCAACGCATCCTCCGTATCTCCCGAGACGTTTGCAAGAACACCCATCGTAGATACGATCGCCTCCTTTGCAGTAAAGCCGGAAAGAGATGCTGCAACTGGCTGCCACTCCCCGAATCCAAGAGGAGCAAAGAGAGGTGCTATCACACTTCCGATTGCAGCAAGCAGGCTTTCGCTGCTCTCTTCAACCATACCGAATCCACTTTCAGTGAAACCGAAGCCCGAGAGGAACCACATGACTACGCATGCAAGGAATAGTATCGTTCCAGCTTTTGTAAGGAAGCCTTTCAATCTTTCCCATACGTGCATCAATACGTTCCTTGCAGAAGGGATGTGGTAGCTTGGAAGTTCCATTACAAACGGTGCGCTCTTTCCTGCAAACATCCTGGTCTTTTTCAATATTATCGCAGCTACAAGTACTGCAACGATCCCAATGAAGTACATCAGAGGGGCAAGTATACCGCCGATTACAGACGAGCCTGTGACATAGTTCGCCATCACACCTGAAATAAGTGCGATGACTGGAAGTTTTGCTCCGCAGGGAATGAAGGTTGCCGTCATGATTGTCAGCCGTCTGTCGTTGTCCTGTTCGATCGTACGGGATGCCATGATACCCGGTATTCCACAACCGGAGGAGATCAGAAGTGGAATGAAGCTCTTTCCGCTGAGCCCGAAATGCCTGAACACCCTGTCCATCACGAATGCGATCCTGACCATGTATCCGGAGTCTTCCAAGATTGATAGAAACAAGAAGAGTATCGCCATCTGGGGTGCAAAACCGAGAACCGCAACAAGACCTCCGATGATTCCATCCACCACCAGACTTGTTGCAAGATCCCCTGCGCCTACGGCGCCCAAAGCGTTCGTTGCAAGATCAGAGACCCAGCCGCCGAACGTGTCGTTTGTCCAGTCCGTGACCCACGTGCCGACCGTGGTGACGCTTATGTAATAAACGACGAACATCACGAGTATGAATATCGGGAGTCCGAGGATCCTGTTCGTTACGATCCTGTCTATCTTGTCTGAAATCGTCATCCCCTCCCCGCCTTTCTTGACCGAAGCTTTGACGACTTTCTGGATGAACTTGTACCTTTCGTCGGTGATGATGCCTTCGGCATCGTCATCCTTCTTCTCTTCCTCTCTCTTTCTGATCGAGTCTATCTCTCTTTTGTCTATATCAGATAGAAATTCCGGTGCGATCTTCTTGTCGTTTTCGAAGAGTTTGACTGCATACCAACGCTTCTTCCCATCCGGAATCGACGATGGAAGCGAACTCTCAATCTTCCCAAGCACATCCTCGATCTCATCAGAATAAAGCCCGTTGATCTTCTCGTTCTTATCTTTCTTTGCTGTCTCGACAGCGACTCTGATGACTTCATCAAGACCTTTCTTCTTAAGCGCACTCATCTCCACGACAGGGCATGAGAGGTACATAGAGAGCCTCGATGTGTCGATCTTCATCTTCCTCTTCTCCAAAAGGTCTGTCATGTTAAGCGCGATAACGACAGGTATACCCGTCTCCTTGAGCTGAGTTGTAAGGTAAAGGTTTCTTTCGATATTCGTCGCATCAACTATGTCGATGATGACATCAGGGTTCTCATTCATCAGGTAGTCCCTGCTGACAACCTCTTCCAATGTGTACGGCGAAAGGGAATATATTCCGGGAAGGTCTGT
Organism: uncultured Spirochaetaceae bacterium; assembly: GCA_944389975.1. Classification (GTDB taxonomy): domain Bacteria; phylum Spirochaetota; class Spirochaetia; order Sphaerochaetales; family Sphaerochaetaceae; genus Ornithospirochaeta. The sequence continues at coordinate 14,269 of CALXOH010000025.1, read as the reverse complement.
TACTGTGATATCATCGCCTTTGTATGACTTCACCTTTCCTTCCTTCTTCTCAACTGTCACACCCGGCCAGTTTCCAACGTACTGGTTTGCTCCTGTAAGAGTGTTGAAAAGCGTAGTTTTTCCACTGTTCGGGTTTCCCGCCAAAGCGAACTTGAATTCCATCAGCACACCTCCACGCACTTTGCATCATCTTTTCTTACAGATAGTTCGTACCCTCTAACTGTAACCTCAACCGGGTCACCAAGTGGTGCAACCTTTCGGATGTAGATCTCGGTACCTTTAGTGATACCCATGTCCATGATCCTTCGCTTGTACGCGGCATCCCCAGCGATACGCTTGACGATGACAGTGCTTCCGATTTCCGCTTCTCCTAGCGTCATAAATCCTCCCACTCAAGGCACGACTCAAATGAGTATATGCCTTGCTATTTCCTTGTTAAGTGCTACACGGGAAGATTTTACATCGACGATGATGTTCCCGCTGAATGAGTTCATAACCTTTACTTCCACGCCGGGAATAAAGCCGAGATTCATCAAATACTTCCTCTCTTCCTCATTGCCTGAAAGTCTGGTTACAACGCCGGTGTTTCCGACTGAAAGCATATTAAGTGGCATTCATTACTCTCCTTATATCTCTTTCGGTTGTTAGTCTATGTAAACTTAAAATCAATGTCAATGAGAAATATTAGCTTAGTCTAATTATTTTTAAATTTCTTGCATTTTCTTCCATTCTGGCGACGCTACTCAAAAGTTGCTTTTGCTGATATATATCGGTTGTGGACTCGAAAGATTCTGAACTCAAATACAACGCGATCACAGAAGGTGTGATCTGGAAACAGATCCTTATATTCTTCTTCCCCATCCTGCTCGGAACTTTCTTCCAGCAGCTTTACAACACTGCAGATGCGATAATAGTCGGACAGTTTCTGGGAAAGGAGGCGCTTGCTGCCGTCGGTGGTGGCACGAGCGTTGCTACGAACCTTCTCATCGGTTTCTTCGTTGGAGTCTCCTCCGGGGCATCTGTTGTCATAAGCCAGTACTACGGTGCAAAGTACATAGAAGGTACGAGAAGGGCGATCCACACGAGCCTTGCACTTGCAACTGCCGCGGGAATTGCGATCACCATAATAGGTTTCCTTCTTACGGATTTCCTTCTTACACTGATGGGAACTCCCGGGGATGTACTTCCTCTTGCATCGAGGTATATGCGTATATTCTTCCTCGGAAGTGTTGCAAATACCATATACAACATGGGAAGCGGAGTCTTCAGGGCCTTGGGAGACTCGAAAAAGCCGCTTTTGTTCCTCATAATCGGATGCGGAGTGAACATCGTCCTCGATATTCTATTCGTAGGCTTCCTACACATGAACGTGGAAGGCGCCGCGATCGCCACGATAATAAGCCAGGGTGTGAGTGCTATATTGGTCCTTTTCTTCCTGAAAGTGAGGAAGGACAGCCTGAAGATCAGATTCAGGGAGATTAGATTCGACATGAAGATCCTCTCGAACATCCTGAAAATCGGACTACCCGGTGGCTTTCAATCGGTGCTATATACGATATCGAATATAATAATCCAATTCTTCGTAAACGGATTCGGTACGAACACCGCAGCAGCCTGGGCCGCGTACGGGAAACTTGATGCTGTATTCTGGATGGCTATAAACGCGTTCGGAATTTCGATCACTACGATAGTTGGACAGAACTACGGCGCAGGGAATTTCAAGCGCGTTAAAAAGACGATACGGCTTTCGCTCTCGATGGGAAGTGCGATTACGATCGCAATTTCGCTTTTGTTCATGATCGTCGGGGAGAGCGGAATAAGGCTTTTCACATCGGATGAGGATGTAATCGTGCTAGGAACGAGGATATTGATGTTCATCGCACCCACCTGGATCACGTACATGCCGATAGAAATCTTATCAGGAGCATTACGCGGATGTGGAAAGACGTTCATACCGACCATGATAACAGTCATCGGAATATGCGTGCTTCGTGCAATATGGCTCTTTATTATCCCGAACCATACGCTTGAGAGCGTACTGGTATGCTACCCGATAAGCTGGGTGATCGCTGCAGTTTCGATGTTCATCTACTACCTCTTCGGGCACGCAGTACCCAAAGAGGATGATGATCAGAAAAGCTTGGTGTAATCAGGAGAGATCGTCTTCACATTCTCTTCCTTTCCAAGCATCGAATAAAGGCTTTCCGGGACGGCAACGCTCTTTCCGACCAAAGGCTCCACTATCGTCTCGAACTTCGCGGGGTGTGCAGTTGCAACAACGATCGTAGGATCGTCCTTGTACCAGTTTCTCCTGACGAACTCTCCGCACGCGGTATGGGGGCAGATCACATAACCCTTCTCTTCCCATACTTCCTTTATAGTCTGACGGATCTTGTCGTCCATGGCGTAGTACGCCTTCACATTCTTCTTGAACTCATCGTATTCGGGATAGAAGGCAAAGAGCCTCTCCATGTTCGATGGAGCTCCTACATCCATTGCGTTGGCAAGTGTATGTATGCTCTTTCTCGGAGTGAACTTGCCGCTTGCGATGTAATCCTCGATGCTCCTGTTCGCATTGGTGGCGATAACGATCTTCCCAATAGGAGCCCCCATCGCTTTCGCGTAGTAGCATGCCGTGACGTTTCCAACGTTACCCGAGGGAACAATTACCACCGGCTTTACCCCATACTTTGCTTCATACAAAAACGAAGAGTGGACGTAGTAGATCATCTGTGGCATCAGACGTCCGATGTTGATGCTGTTCGCACTCGAAAGGGAGGATGAATACCTTGCGTCCATGAAGGCATCCTTGACCATCTTCTGGCAGTCATCGAATGTTCCTTCGACTTCGAATGATGAAACCTTCTCCCCGTCCCAGCACGTCAGCTGGCTTCTCTGCCTGCCGCTCACACCGTCTTTTGGAAAGAGAAGCTTCACGTCAAGCATCTCCGTCTCGTAGAACGCGGATGCAACGGCGCTTCCAGTATCCCCGCTGGTGGCAACGAGTATGGTCTTCCTCTCCCCCCTTCTTTTAAGCGCGCCATCCATCAGGAATGCAAGGAACCTCGCCCCGAAATCCTTGAATGAACACGTCGGGCCGTAGTAAAGCTCAAGCGTATCCTTTCCTCCGTCCGAGTGCATCGAAAGCGGGAAAGAGAACGCTTTTTTGCATATCGAGAGCAAATCACCTTCGCTCTCATCTCCCGAGAAGAAAGGCTTCAATATAGTGTAAGCTTCGTAGGCAAGACCCTTTTCCTGTGTATATTCATCGGAAAGCGAAGGAATTTCTTCCGGGATGAAAAGCCCTCCGTCCGGGGCAAGCCCCTTCAATGCAGCCTCTGTAAAAGAATACTTCTTTCCTTCCTTGTCCCTCGTGGAAACGAATTTCATACTTAATCCTCCAATTCAAACTCAAACTTTGGATCCAAGGTACTCGCTGAGCCTCAACAGGTCCGCGAAAACCCCGCCTGCGGTCACTTCAGGTCCTGCACCCGGGCCCTTTATGACCAGGCTCTGGGTGTTGTAACGCCTGGTCGTGAATGAAATTACGTTGTCAGTCCCCTTTGCCTGTGCAAACGGATGATCAAGCGGGAATTCCTTCAGTCCAACCGAACACTTGCCGTTCTCTGCAACGCCTACGTACCTGAGAACCTTTCCAGATGCCTTAGCTTTATTGAAAATCTCAAATATGGCGCTGTCAAGTTCGCTTATGCGCAAAAGGAACTCAGACAATGGAATCGAGGCCAGATCTGAAGGGAACAACGGCTCCACGGGGAAAGACCCCAACTCCACTGGATACCCCATCTCGCGTGCAAGTATCACGGTCTTTCTAGCTACATCCATTCCGGATAGATCGTCCCGGGGATCCGGCTCCGTAAATCCCATTTCGCGTGCCTTGAGTACCAGGGCGCTGAATTTCTCACTCCCGTCGTAGTTCGAGAAAAGCCACGAAAGGGTTCCTGAGAGCATTCCCTCGATCTTCAGTATCTCATCACCGGTTTCCCTGAGATCCTTGAGGGTTACGATCACGGGAAGACCTGCACCTACCGTAGTTTCATAGAAGAACCTGCTCCCTGTTTTCCGCGTAGTCTCCATCAACTCCTTGTAATAGGAGTAGTCGCCGCTACCTGCCTTCTTGTTCGGCGTGATTATATGGAAGCCCTTTTCCAAGAGGCCCTTGTAGCTCCTGGCCCTATCTTCGCTTGTAGTGGCATCTACGATTACTTTGTGCGGATAGTAGGATGCACCTATGTGATCGAGGAATATCTTCTCGTTGTAAAGAATGCTCTTCTCCTTGAAATCCTTTCTCCACGTCGAGAGGTCTATCCCATCCTCCGACAAAAGCATCCTCGTGCTGTTCGCTATTCCACGTACCCTTATGTCGAGCTCAAAATCCTTCTTTAGCCTCTCCCTTTCCTTCTCGATCTGACCAAGGAACGTTCCACCGATGTTTCCAGGTCCGAAAAGGCCCAAAGACAAAGTCTGGCTGGAGAGGAAGAACACGGAGTGGAGGGCCCTTATCGCCTTCCCTGCATCGCGCTCCTGTATTACAGCCGAGATGTTGCGTTCGCTCGAGCCCTGTGCGATTGCGCGGATGTTGACGCCGGCTTTGGCAAGGCTTGTGAAGAACTTTCCGGCAACTCCAACCGCCCCGGGCATCTGACTGCCGACGACTGCAAGGATCGCAAGATCCCCGGAGAGCGTTACTTTCGACACAGCTCCGCTCTCAAGCTCTTTTCCAAACGTCTTTTTTGTCACTTCGTATGCGGCGCTACCGTCTGCATGCCTGACAGCAAAGCAGATCGAGTATTCACTTGACGCCTGACTGATGAGAACAATGCTTATGCCTTTCTCCTTGAGGGAAGAAAAGAGGCGCGATGAAATCCCGGGCACCCCGCTCATTCCGCTTCCTTCGACGTTTATTAGCGATATCCCTGAAATCGAGGAGAACGCTTTTACAACTTCCCTCTCATCCCTCGTCTCCTTCTTCTCAACGAGCGTTCCCTCGTCCTTCACATCCCCCCAATAGCGTAGGCGTATCGGAAGGCCCGACTTCTCCATCGGAATGAACGAATGGGGATGAACGATCGGGGCAGAGAAGAATGAAAGCTCGGTCGCCTCCTCGTAGCTGAGGTGTCTTATAACGCTTGCACCCGGAACTTCCTTGTAGCTTGCGTTCCTCAAAAGCCCCCTGTTGTTCCAGAACGTCAGGCGGGCGCCAAGCTTGGAAGCAATGAGGCTTGACGTGTACTCGCTCTCGTACTCAAGCGACAAGCCGTCTGAATCCAGTCCGGGAAGTTCCCCCCGGATTATCGTAAGCCCCTTTGAAGGCTTCATATCCTTCAGGAATCCGATGGCATCGGAGAGAATCACCTCATCGTCTTCGTTCTCATTCCTGTACTTCAATGCAAAGATCTCGGTGATGAAGTAAGATGACATCCTGTCCAGATACGAGATGCTCTCCCTGCTTTTGAATGAGAGTATCCATATCGACTTCAATATGTCCTCTATACCCTCGAACTGTGCGTTCATATTCTCCAGAAACAATGGTTCATCCGAAGATGAGAGGATCGAGGATGCAAGTTCCGCCCATGCATTCCTCATCCGCTCTATACCCGACCAGAGCCGCTCATCCCTTCGAACGGCAATGTCTGCAAGGTTGTTCAGTGCAAGTTCGGAAGACCTGACCGGGGAGACGACGACGATTGAAGAGAGCGATTCGGCCTTGTCCGCTCCGATCACGTACATAAGTTTATCGATCTCGCTTTTGCCCACCAAGGATGAGCCGGGAAGGGCATGAACAGAAAATCCCACGATATCCTCCTTTTCAAAAAAAGGCTCCTTTCGGGAGCCTGTAACGTATCAAGAATATAATCCAAAGTGGATCGATTCAGATGACTTTCTCGACCTTGCCACTCCTCAGGCAGCGTGTGCACACTTTGATTGTCCTCGGAGTTCCATCGATCATTGCCTTAACCGAAATGAGGTTGGGCTTGAAAACGCGCTTTTTTGTAACGCCGATGTGCTGACCTACACCGCCAGCCTTCTTTGCCTGTCCTTTGCGCGGTACGATCTGTCCGCTTGCTGTTCCCTTTCCACAGATATCACATTTCCTAGCCATAATTATATCCACCTTCTAAAAGTTCATACATAGGGCGACACCCGCATCAAGGTGTCAACAGCTAGACTATAGCAAAAACAAGTTGAAGTTGTAAACACACCAGTGGAACTTTTTTTCATTCTCATTATGATAATGTCAAATGAATCTGACTATACTCACTTTCAGAGAGGATACCGACCTGATGCTCCACAGGGCTTTCGGAGCTTATTTCGGGAAATACTCCCATTACGATTTCTTCGCCATGCCGTATTGCATTGTGCTCGGGGAGGATTCAGATATCAGAGTGAAGCTGGGGAAGGCGAAGCCCGTTGCACTCTCTGCCAAGATCAGCAAAAACCGGTTTGGTTTCTACCAAGAGCTCGACGAGTCGGAGGTGATTGACAAACTGCAAGAGGAGCTTGGCTTGGAAAAAACGGATACGGGCCTCTTTTTAGGTTCCGAAGGGAAAAAGAGCATGCCTTTGGAATTCAATTCCCGGCTCATCCCCCATCGGATCATGCGCATCCGTTACGAATACCCGTACTCAGATGTCATTGAGCAGAGGATCGTCTCTTCGGACAAAGCTTACTGACCGGGCAGCTGGTGCAATTCGGATCGCGCGATTTGCAATATACCCTTCCGTGCTTGTTCAGCACCATCGAAAGCCTGTACCAGATTCTTTCCGGAAACTTCTTTTTGACAAGCTTGTAGACCTTGTCCCTCTCCTTTTCCCCTGCATCCACGAGGCCGAGCCTCGAGACTACGCGGGCAAAATGGGTGTCGACTATCACTGCCGGGCGTGAGAGGAAACCCAGGTAGCAATTTGCGGTTTTCTCCCCTATTCCCGGTATTTTCGTCAACTCGTCAATCTCCTCCGGTATCTTCCCGTTCCCAACTACGTAGCTGGCAAGAGCTTTTATCGATCGTGCCTTGCTTTTTGCAAGCCCGCCCGACCAGATCAACTTCTCGATCTGATTTGAATCTGCTGATGCGATGGCGTTCGGATCGGGAAGGACAGAAAATAGATTTCTTGCGCACTTTTCCGCCGACTCATCGGTGTTTGAGGCAGAGAGTATTACAGTTACGAGGAACCTGAACGGGTCTTTTTCGCTGATGAACTCAATTTCCTCCGGGTAATATGAAAAAAGGGTTTCTATGATTTCCTTCTCTATTGACGCTTCCATGCTTTTTACCTTAAACTCCCTCATGTTGACGGGACGTCGCCTAGCGGCTATGGCGCCTGCTTTGGGAGCAGGATATCGATGGTTCGAGTCCATTCGTCCCGATTCGAAAGTCTAACAGAAAACCCCATCCGGATCGAGATGGGGTTTTTCAATAAGAGGTAATGTATGAAGATTGCGATGCTTGGAACGGGAAACGCACTGGTAACGAAATGCTATAACACATGCTTTGTCATATCCGACGACGAAGGAAGGCACCTCCTGGTCGACGCAGGAGGGGGAAACCAGGTTTTGGCAAACCTTGAGAAAGTAAACCTATCATGGAAAGACATCCACACGATATTCGTCACGCACAAGCACATCGACCACATACTTGGAATAATCTGGATGATCCGGATAATAGCACAGAACATGAAGAAAGGTGCGTACGCAGGGGATCTTGAGATCTATGCGCATGATGAAGTTATAAAAATCCTCGATGAAATGACTTCACTTCTATTGCAGAAAAGCCAGACGGACTACATCGGCAGGAGAATCTTCTTCAAGGAAGTGAAGGACGGGGATGAGCGCTTCCTGATCGGCAAAAAGACAACCTTCTTCGACATACACTCGACAAAAGCGAAGCAGTTCGGGTTCTCAATCGACATGAACGGCGTCAAAGTAACCTGTCTCGGGGATGAACCTTATCAGGAGGAGGAGAGAAAGTATGCGGAGAACTCGGATTACCTGATGAGCGAAGCATTCTGCCTTTACGAGGAGCGCGATATGTTCCATCCGTACGAGAAGAACCATTCGACCGTAAAAGACGCTGCAGAGCTTGCAGAAAAACTGAACGTGAAGAACCTCATCCTCTACCATACGGAAGACAAGAATATCAAAAACAGGAAAGATCTCTATACGCAAGAGGCGAAGAAGTACTTCAAAGGCAATGTAATCGTTCCAAACGATCTTGAGGAAATCTCCCTTTGTCCGGAAGAAGACTCATAATCGGAGATCTCCACGGATCTTTCAAAGCACTCAGGGAATGCCTTGACAAGGCTTCCTTCAACCCGGAAGAAGATGCGCTCTACTCCGTCGGGGATATCGCCGACGGATACCCCGATGTATACGAATGCCTTTCGTTTCTCCGTGCAATCCCGTCATTCCACCCCGTGATCGGCAACCACGACGTCTGGCTCCAGAACTGGCTTTCCTCAAACATAGCCGCAGAGATATGGAGAAGGCAGGGAGGGGAAAAGAGCATGATCTCGTTTGAGAGAAACAATGTATCTGACGAGGAGAAGAAAGATCTGGTAAAGTGGATGAGTACATGGCCGTATGTGATAATGCTTCGTGATGCTGCAATCATGCATGGCGGCCCCGGCTTCAACCTCTCTGACGAGGATGTCGAACGACTTTCCAGGAAAAAGCGGAAAACGACTGAAAGCGCTCCCGATGGATTACGCGTTCCAAGGCGAAAAGCTGACACAGTCCTTTGGGACAGGGAATACTTCCGGGCCTCCGAATACGACGAGAAGACAAAAGAGAGAAAACCGATAGGCCACTGGACTGAGGGCAAATGGCTTTTCACGGGACATACTGAGTTCGGGAAAACGAAACCCTTCATCTCCCACCTCCACCGCTTTGTGAATCTTGATACGATGGCCGGCTCCTACGGATGCCTTACACTAATGGATATGGACACGTTCGAATACTGGCAATCAGAGTACTCATCCAAGTTATACCCAGGCTATGGTCCAGGGTACTGGTGAACAAATCGAAAGCCTAGAACAGCACGAAGATTACCAGAAGGATTATAATCGTCGGAATGATGGGTAATGCAGAACAAACCGCCAATATGACAGCTAGGATCGTACCCTTCTTCGACAGCCCGCCTCCTGATTTCAAAGCTTCGTTAAGCACGACGATATTCGACAAATCTTCAAGGTTGTTGTTTCCGTCTTCCATGGTCAAATCTTATGTCTAAAGAAGATTGCTTGTCTACGGAAACGATACTCCTCCAATAACAAACCACTCTCTTGCGGACTTTTATTTCTCATCTTCCCGACGCCATTGATATTGATTGAACACACCCGCCGTTCCACTCCGGATCGACGGGTTTGAAATCAAATTCACCGATCACACAACACACTACAGGATTGCAACTTCCTCAGGGACGTCAAGCTCGGTGGCGATGTAGTCCTCGTATGTCTCTTTTCTCCTTATTTTCACAAAACTCCCATCTCCTTTGTAGAGGTATTCGGCGCTCCTGAGTTTCGCGTTGTAGTTGAACCCCATCGAATGCCCGTGCGCTCCCGTATCGAAAATCACAACGATATCACCTTTTTCCACTGGTGGAAGCCTCCTGTCGATCGCAAACTTGTCGTTGTTCTCACATAGGGATCCTGTTACATCGTAAACTTCAGAGCATTCCATATCCTCTTTTCCAAGAATCGCAATGTGGTGGTACGCTCCATAAAGCGCAGGCCTCATCAAGTCTGCCATTGATGCATCAAGTCCGACGAAAGTCTTGTATTTCCTGGCGACGTGCCTTACTTTCGAGACGAGTATTCCGTAAGGTCCGGTTATCGCACGTCCACACTCGAAGGAGATGCGAAGAGGCGGAAGCCCTTTTTCTTCGATCATTTGCACATACAGTTCCTTGATTCTTGATGAAAGATGGAAAAAATCAATCCCATCTTCCTCCGGACGGTATGGAATCCCGATCCCCCCACCAAGGTCCACTTGCGATATCCTTACACCGCACTTCTCCTTAATCTCCCCTACCAGGGAAAACAGCATGCGTGCGGTTTCTACGATGTAATCCTCCTCGAGTTCATTCGACGCCACCATCGTGTGGAGCATGAATTTCCTTGCGCCCTTTTCCTTTGCTATCCTGTAGCAGTCAAAAAGCTGCTCGTACGTAACCCCGTACTTTGCTTCCACGGGGTTTCCGATTATCACATTGCCCGTCCTTCCCGGCCCGGGATTGTACCTGAACGAGATCACTTCAGGGAATTTCCCATCATTGAGGCGCAAGATGTCTTCAATGTGCGTCATGTCATCAAGGTTCAGTATCGCACCTGTTTCCAGTACTTCCCTGAATTCCTCATCGGGTGTGTCGTTTGAAGTATACATTATCTTTTCCGGCGGAAGGCCGGCCTTGAGTGCCGTCTTCAACTCCGGAAGCGACGAACAGTCTGCACCGAAGCCCAATGAGGAAAGGAGCCTGACGATGTTTACGTTCGGTAGCGCTTTAACTGCAAAGTAGTTTACAAAACCCTCCGACCAAGAGAATGCATCAAGGAAATTTTTTGCGTTCTCCTCAATTCCCCTCTCGTCGTAAAGATGAAATGGAGTTCCGACTTTCCCGGCGAACATCTTCAGCATTTTGTCTTCGATGAAAAGTTTCTTTTCTGCCATCAGAGGTTCTCCTTCAGCGATGAAACTGCTTCAAGTATGTCGCTTCTATGCCCGTATGATGAGATACGGACATATCCCTCTCCGCAAGATCCGAATCCGGAACCTGGAGTTACTGCCACGCCTGTCTTTGAAAGGAGGTGGTCGAAGAACTCCCAGCTTGATAATCCATCGGGACACTCAAGCCAGAGATACGGGCTGTCCTTTCCACCCGTGAACGACAACCCGAGGGAAGAAAGTGCTTCGCTGATTATCCTGGCATTCTCCTTGTAGTATCCTACAAGTCCGAGGCACTCCATCCTTCCCTCGTCGGAAAGTGCCGCGATACCCCCGCTCTGGGCTATGTTCGAAGCCCCATTGAAGAACGTCGACTGCCTGCGAAGCCAAAGCTTATGCAAAAGCCCGGCCTTTCCATCATCGCTCTTCAACGCTTTCGGAACCACCGCCCAGCCGAGGCGGACTCCTGTAAAGCCGGCGTTCTTTGAAAACGATCCGATTTCGATCGCGCAATCCATCGCCCCGTCTATCTGATATATGGAATGGGGAATCCCTTCTGTTTCTATGTAATCCGAATAGGCGCTGTCGAATACTATGACAGCGTTTTCCCTATGTGCATACTCTACGAAAGCCTCCAGTTCCCTCCTTCCCGCAACAGCTCCGGTAGGATTGTTGGGGAAACACAAGAATATGATGTCGGCATGTACATCCGGCGGGCTTGCGACAAAGCCGTTCCCCCTCTTTCCCGGCATGTATACTATCCTTGAGTAGCGTCCCGTACTCTGATCAAGAGTTCCCCCTCGTCCCAAGGCGACTGTGGAATCAACGTACACGGGATAGGCCGGATCCTGGACTGCAACGATGCTTTCATTGCTGAAGATCTGTTGTATGTTCGCAGCATCGCTTTTCGATCCGTCGGATATGAAGAAATCATCTTCGTCGATACTGACTCCATATTCCTTCAAATAGTGTCGTGAAAGAGCTGTTCTCAGCGCACTTTCCCCCTGCTCGTCCCCGTATCCTGAGTACGTATCCGTCCTGGAAAGCGAACGTACCTTATCCTCCATCGCCCTTGCAATCGTAGGCGTTATCGCCTCCGTTGTATTCCCTATGCTGAGTTTCAACACCCTCTTTTCCGGATATTTCTCCTGGAATGCCCTTATTCTCCGGGCAACCTCAGGAAAAAGATAGCTCTCGCTCAGACTTGCAAACCCTTCATTCGCCCCTGCCATCAGATCACCCCCTTTTTGATATCGGATACCATGCTGTCGACAATGGAACAGACAAGATTCCTGTGTTCCTCTTTTTCAAGCGAACACAAAGGAAGCCTGAAGGATTCCCTTAAAATCCCGAGATGGGCCATTGCAGTCTTTATCGGGATCGGGTTTGTTTCAACAAAGCACGCGGAAAAGAAAGGAGCGAACCACTTCCCCATCCTCTCTGCAACATCCCAGTTGCCTTCAAGTGCAGAATGTATCATCTTCACCATCTCCCGTGGGAAAAGGTTTGAAGCAACCGAGATGACGCCGTCGCCGTCGAGCTTCACAAGTTCCAGTGCCAGATTGTCATCCCCGGAAAGGGTCGAGAAATCATCGTCTGTCCGCTCTATCACGTTTTTCATCTGCGAAAGATCTCCCGACGCCTCCTTGACTGCAACTATGTTCGGGCAAGCTCTTTCAAGTTCAAGCAGCGTTTCAGTTTCGATGTTTACACCAGTCCTTCCTTTGATGTTGTAAAGGATGCATGGAAGTTTCACGGACTCAGCTATGGCCTTGAAGTGCAAGAAGAGGCCTTTCTGAGTGGGTTTGTTGTAGTATGGATTGACAAGAAGAAGGGCGTCTGCACCAGCATCCTCGGCATGCTGGGAAAGCCTTATCGCCTCGGTAGTCGAATTCGATCCGGTTCCTGCTATTACTTTCGTCCGTCCTGATGCGTAGGAAACGCATTTAGCAATCACACGGTCATGTTCCTCGTGCGACAATGTCGGGCTTTCCCCTGTAGTACCGCAAGGTACGATCCCGTCGATCTTCGCATCAATCTGCATCTCGACTATTTTTTCAATGGTCTGGTAATCCACGGTACCTATCTCTGTAAACGGTGTAACCAATGCCGTATAGACACCTCTGAACCTTGTCATCTCAAACCCTCCTGGAAAAGTGAATCCATGTAATTCTGGAACGAATAAATCCCATCTTCCTGTTTCAACAGCCAGATTGCCGACTCGAGTGCCCCTCGTGCAAATGCGCTTCTGTCCTTTGCATCGTGAGTAAGCGTAATCGAATCAAACGGGCTGTCGAACAAAACCGAATGCATGCCGACGACAGAACCAAACCGGAGCGATGACACTTCAAGTTGATCTTCGGAAGGTGACGTAGAATCAGTTGCTTCTTTTTTTCGATCAATTTCATCTACGAGCTTTTCTGCTATCATCATAGCGGTCCCTGAAGGGGCATCCTTTTTCAAACGGTGGTGCGTTTCTTGTACTGCAACGTCATAGATCGGGAACTTGTTGAAAAGTCGCCCTGAGCATTCCACAAGCTTTAGAAAAAGTGCAATTCCAATCGAAAAGTTTCCAGATATAAGCAAACGCCCCCTTCCCGACAGCCTCTCCTCCACACTTTCAACGCTCTCGTACCATCCCGTAGTCCCGATGACTGCCGGAATATCGTTCGTACTGTAATATCGCGCATTGTCAAACCCCGCATCCGCTGACGAGAAATCAATCGCAACATCAGCTTTCTCCAGACTTTTGGGGGATAGCGTTTTGTAATCTGCATCGATTGCCACCGGATCAATCCGCGAAACCACTGATACATCCGGAAAATTGGAAGCAACGCTTTCAACCATCCTTCCCATTCTGCCGTAACCAACTATGGCAACATTCATTTTCCACCTCGCAAGGAAAGAATACAAAATTTCATAACATTTTGTCTATATACTAACTTAAAGTTATTTTAATAACATATAATTCAACTGAAATCTATTTTGGGATTGAAAATATCGCCATTCCACGCAAGGTATGCTACAAAGTAAGGAAAGCAAGTTGATTGCATTAAGAATCAACACTCAGTTCCGAATCTGCTCTTTCCATGGAAGGATGTGAACGCTTATGCCGTCGGGATTGTCGAGACAATCAAGGAGAATGACTTATGGACGAGACTTACAAGATCAATCTCGGAACATTCTGCGATTTCCTCAACGAGGAATGGCTTGAGCCCCTCAATCTCTCCCAATACAAGCTTGCCAAGGATCTCGGAATCTCCGCATCTCTTCTTAGCAAGATCTTCAAATGCAAGAACAAGATGAGTGATGACCTCTGCAGGAAGCTTGCACGACACTTCGGAATGAGCCCAAATTACTTCATCAGGGTTCAGGCTGAGTTCTCCAGAAGAAACCGAGAAGAGAACATCTCCAGGGAAATGAAAAATCTTCAAAAAGTTATAGAATAAAACTATGTTCCAAAAGTGTCAACGACCTTCAGGACAAGCCTGAAGGCTTGGACGTGAGCGTTTTGCCCATAGGCTCCGTCTCCGGTTTACCTGTGGCACCCCATCCATACGGCTGATTGACTGCAGCCTGCCCGGATTGCTGG
>CALXOH010000024.1 GCA_944389975.1 uncultured Spirochaetaceae bacterium | reverse complement strand
AACAGAAAAAAGCTTGCTTTTTCCATGCCAAAACACTTCATTTCATAAATTAATTCATTTTACTGGAAGAAATTACGATGCTGCACTCAGAAAGCAGAAGACCGCCGCTTTTTTGCGACGGTCCCATCTTTCTAAAGGCAACCTTTCTGGAGTATCACGCATGAGTAGAACGCCATTTCTGTCGTTGCCACAACTGCATAGGCTTTCTTCGCTTCATCATAAAAGTCGAAGCGTCCGATCATTCCGCATGCATTTCCACCCCTTTCGTCGTATTTTGCGACAGTTTTCTTGAATTCATCCCACACGGGTGTTTCCAGATCCTTGTGTTCAGGCATCTTGTCCATGATCAAAACGGGGTGTTCCACCGAATCGAGTGGTAAAAGCGACAAGATTGCATCCAGCATCTCGACAGCGCCCACGCCGTCTGCCCTTACGAGTTTCGAATTCTTCGATACGCTTGCTGCCGGAAAATTTCCATCCCCGATTACGATCCTGTCGCCATGTCCCATCTCGTCGAGTATCTTCAATAGTTCCGGCGAAATTATCCTTGGTATTCCCTTGAGCATACCAACCTCCTTTTTTCGTATGCTATCACATTTTGTCGTCCGCTTTTCAGAAATCGTTTTTCCTTGACTTCACAATTGCCCGATCCTACGATTTATGAAGGATGCCATATCTTTTGAGAGGAAAGGATTGCATTCCCTCTTCACTCGGACAAAAAAGGAGGTTTCGTAATGAAGAAGATAATAAACAGGCCGGAGGATTACACCGACGATATGCTTCGCGGTATCTACGAAGCGAACAAAGGGAAGGTAAAGTACGTAAACGATGACTTGAGATGTTATTGTACTGCACGAAAGAAAGAGGGCAAGGTCGCGATAATAACAGGCGGTGGAACAGGCCATCTTCCTTTGTTCCTTGGCTACGTCGGAGAGAACATGCTCGATGGATGCGGCGTGGGAAGCGTATTCCAATCCCCGTCTGCAGAAGAGATCTACAACATCTCCAAGGAAGTCGAGAGCGGTGCCGGAATCCTGTACCTCTATGGAAACTACACCGGGGATATAATGAACTTCGACATGGCCTCCGAGCTATGCCAGATGGAGGGGATCGAGACCAGGAGCATAGTCGGAGCTGACGATGTGAACTCGAACAAGGACGAGTCGAAAAGGAGGGGAGTTGCCGGCATATTCTTCATGTTCAAGGCCGCAGGAGCTGCCGCAAGTTCGATGAAATCCCTTGATGAGGTATTAGCCTCCGCTGAGAGGGCCAAGAGGAATACCCGTACTGTCGGATTTGCACTCACCCCGTGCGTCATACCGGAAGTGGGACATCCGAACTTCACTCTCAAAGATGACGAGATGGCCATGGGAATGGGCATCCACGGAGAGCCGGGGATTTGGAACGGAAAGCTGAAGACTGCCGACGAGATTGCATCCGAATCGCTTGATACGATACTTTCCGACATGCCTGTGGAAAAGGGGGAGGAGGTTGCGCTTCTTATCAACGGGCTTGGTGCGACGAGCGTCGAAGAGCTTTACATCCTCGCAGGTTCGGTATTCAAGATACTCGATGGAAAGGGCATCAAGGTCTACAGGACGTTCGTAGGTGAGTATGCGACAAGCATGGAGATGGCCGGTGCGTCGATATCCATCATGAAGATCGAGTCGAAAGAGATGAAGAGCGAATTGGACATGCCTGTATCCACTCCGTTCTATACCCAGGTGTGAGGTTTTTATGGACAGGATGAAAGTTGAAGACCTGCCGATGCTTTTTGAGAGCGTGAAGGTTGAGTTCGAGAAAGAAAAAGATGAGCTCTGCAGGATGGATGCAGAGCTCGGAGACGGGGATCTGGGGCTGACGATGAGCAAGGGCTTCTCGGCACTCCCCGGTCTTTTGAAAGAGAACATGGTCGCTGGGGACGTCGGACAGACGTTGGTCAAAAGCGGGATGAAGATGGCTGCAGTGGTTCCATCTACGATGGGTACGCTGATGTCATCCGGGATAATGGGTGCCGGAATGGCATTGAAGGGGAAGGATTCGATAGATAGCGAAGGCCTTGTCACATTCCTCTCTGCATTCGCTTCAGCTTTGCAAAGAAGGGGAAAGGCGAAGGCGGGGGACCGCACGATCCTCGATGCAGCGTTTGCATCGGAGGAGAAAGCTAAAGCTGCGCTTGATGAGGGGAAGGACCTTGCTGGAGTTGCCAAGGCTGCCTACGAGGGCGGACTTGAGGGAGTTGAGAAGACCAAGGACATGAAGCCTGTCTTCGGCAAAGCCGCAGTCTTCGAGGAAAAGGCAATCGGAAAGCCCGATCAGGGTGCGTATGCATATACTGTACTTTTGAGAGGACTACTCGGATACATTTCAAAGTGAGGGATCATGCGCTTTCTTGTACTGGGAAGTATCAATCTTGATTTGACGTTCAAGGTCGACCACATAGTGGAGCGGGGGGAGACTGAATCGAGCTCCTCATTGACTGTAAACGCAGGAGGAAAGGGTGCAAACCAGGCAGCTGCACTTGCAAAGGCAGGTGCAGACGTCTCCTTTGCAGGGAAACTCGGGCCCGACGGGAAGTGGGTTCTCAAGACTCTCTCCTCTTTTGATGCAGATACGTCGCTTTCGATAGTCGATGAGGATACGAGGACCGGTGAGGCTATAATCCAGGTCGACAAGGGGGGAGAGAACTGCATACTTCTTTTTGCCGGAGGCAACAAGGAATTCAAGGAGGGCGAGATCGACTCGATCATCTCTTCGTTCTCTCCCGGGGATGTCATCGTGATGCAAAACGAGATCAACCTCCTCGATCATGCGTTCAAAAAGGCATACGAGAGGGGATTGAAGATAGTTTTCAACCCGTCACCGTTCGTTCCGTCTCTTCTTGATCTGCCGTTGGAGAAAGTCTCGCTCTTCTTCGTAAACGAAGTGGAAGCAAAAGCGATGACAGGCTATCCTGGGGATGCAAAGAGCGATGATGACTTTGTAAAGATGGGGAAAAAGCTTTTGGAGCTCTATCCCGACGGAGAGGTTGTCCTCACTGCAGGGAAAAAGGGAGCATACCACTTCTTTGGTAGTTCGTATTGCTACTCCCCGATAGTAGATTACCCCGTGCTCGATACAACCGGTGCCGGTGATACGTTCACAGGCTATTTCCTGAAGGCAAGATCTTCCGGTCTTGATCCGAAGACGGCACTGGATATCAGTTCGATCGCATCAGGCCTTGCAGTCTCCCGTCCGGGTGCGATGGGCGCTATGCCGTTCTGGAGCGAAGTGATGGAGGTTTTTGGAAAATGAGCGATAAGGAAAGCTTGAAGGAAAGCGTTGCATATTTCATGCGGCGTGCGTACGAGAGGGGATTGACGACGTGTACGGGTGGAAACATCAGCGCGCGCCTCGGTTCGTCGATGTATATAACGTGCTCTGGAAAGGACAAAGGGAATTTGTGCGCATCCGACATTGCTGAAGTTGACATGGAGACAGGGAAGAACCTGACCCCGGAGTTGAAGATCAGCATAGAAACGGAGATGCACAGGCTCGTGTACCTTGCCCGCCCCGATGTGAGTGCAGTCGTTCATACTCATCCGGTGTACTCATGCTACTTCTCCGCATCCGATCACGAGATCGACACTTCGATAATCGCCGAAAGCTATTTCCTTTTGGACAAAGTCGTAAAGGTCCCTTACCGCCTGATGGGGACGAAGGAGCTTGCACTCGAAGTCCAGAAATATGCGCCGGGTCACGATGTCTTGCTGATGGAGAACCACGGGGCCCTTGCCTTCGGAAAATCCTTGATATCTGCGTTCGACAGGCTTGAATGCCTCGAGCAGGCTGCGCGTATGACGATCCTCTCGATGGCCTTCCCGGTAAAAGACCTTACCGAAGAGCAGAAGGAAGCGATCAAAGCGCTCAGGAAGTAGGCATAGGGGGAGCTTTTGTTCCCCTATGTCAGCAAAACCGCTACTACAACATTTTTTCATCCCGATTTTTCACATTTTTGCACAAACTCTTTCCGTTGTTTAGCCATTTTCAGGGACTTATCATGAACTAAAAAACGTGGAAAGAGGCATTGGAAGTGAATACAGATTATTTCAAAGGCATAATCCCTCCGATCGTCACCCCGATAGATGAGAACGAGAACGTAAATGAGAAAGCATTGAGGAAACTGATCGATTACGAGATCGACGGGGGTGTGAGTGGAATACTCGCGTTCGGTTCGAACGGGGAATTCTACATGCAGGAGGAGGATGAGCAGAAGGAGATCCTCTCGATAATAATCGACCATGTCAACGGGCGTGTTCCGGTGTACATGGGAGTCGGTGCTATAAGGACCAGGAAGTGCATAAGGCTTGCAAACATGGGGCTCGAGATGGGTGCAAAGGGCGTATCAGTGCTCCAGCCTATGTTCATCAAACCATCCGAGGATGAACTTTACACACATTTTGCAGCCATCGCAGACAACATCGGCAGCGCTCCGATGCTCCTATACAACAACCCGGGTAGAACGGGCTACGGAATTTCCCAGAAGATCGTCGAACGCCTTGCCCACGAGAAAGAGAACATCATCGGAATGAAGGACAGCTCCGGAAACCTTACCGAGACAGAGGAGTTCATCAGGAGAAACAGGGATGTGGACTTCAAAGTGATGTGCGGAAAGGACACTTTGATCTTTGCAGGTCTTTCCGTAGGCGCCGTCGGCGCGGTATGCTCGACTGCAAACTTCCTGCCGAAGCTCGTGTGCTCGATTTACGATCTATTCGTCAAAGGCGATTTGAAAGGCAGCTTGGAAGCGCAGTTCAAACTCAATCCGATAAGGCTCGAGATGGACCATTCCTCATTCCCGGTTGCTACCAAGGATTACGCGAACCTGTTGGGCGAAGGGGTCGGAAGTCCGTATCTGCCGAATAAACCATCGACAGAGAAGCAGATGGAGGAGCTTTCGAAGAGGCTCGGGGAAGGCGGATACCTTTCCTGACGATTCCTGTTGTGTTTTTCTGAAAGGGGCAGTTCGTCTGCCTCTTTTTTCGTGCTACCATCCGAAGTATGTTCAAAAAGAGATTTGTACTTGTATTGATTGCTCTGGCGATCCATCTTTCGCTTTCCGCCGGGCTTTCCCCTGATTATTCGGATCTGGCGAACTGGGCGTACTATGCCGATGGAGAAGGGAAAGTCGACGTCTTCTTCATAGCACCTACGGTGGACATGGGAAGGGATGGAAACTTGAACATGTCGCTTGGCGATGAGAAGACGAGGGCCAATTTCCTCGGTGCCGTGAACATGGAGAAGGGGATATACGACGATGAAGCTACTTTTTATGCGCCATACTACAGGCAGCTTACCTTCCCATTGTATGAAAAGAGGATTGCAGGGGAGGGCGAGTCCTACAAGATCGCGTACTCCGATGTACGTTCGAGTTTCCTCAAGTTCCTTTCGGAAAGCGAAGACCGTCCGTTCGTCCTTGCAGGCTTTTCACAGGGTGCCCAGATCGGGCTTGATCTGATGAAGGAACTCTTTGCAGACGAAAACATCAGGAAAAGGTTCGTCGCAGCATACCTCATCGGTTGGAGGATCCTGGAAGAGGACCTGGAGGGACGACCGTATTTGAAGATGGCGGAAGGGGATGACGACCTCGGCGTGATAATATCGTTCGAGGCTGAAGATCCTGATGTTATTGATTCCATCATCGTTCCCGGGGGCGTTAAGACGCTCGGGATAAACCCGCTTGGTTGGACGCGGGATTGTTCAGTTGCTTCAAGAAACTTGAACAATGGCGCGTGCTTTACAAATTACGACGGGGAGATCATTCGGGAGATTGATGACTTCTCCGGTGCGTACCTCGATCCGGAGAGGGGCACGCTGAAAGTGCTCGACGTCGATCCAAAAGATTGGTCCAATTCCCTTTTCCCCGACGGTGTCTACCATCTTTATGACTACCAGTTCTTCTACAGGAACCTTGAGAAGAACGTCCAGGAGAGGATTGAAAGATGGTTTGATGAAATGATCTGATTCTTTTTTCATCTCATCAGTTGACAATCTTCAAGCCTGAGGCGTATAAGGAATACAAGAAAAATCAAGGAGGAGGTAAATACATGTTTTCTAATTCTGTAATTTCCATTCTCCTATCCGTCATTATTCTAAAGCGCTGAACCACGGTTTCAGAGTTTTTCTGATGACGATACAAGGCCCGTGGTAGATCGAAATACCACGGGCTTAAGTTTTTCTTAAGGAGGAGCTGGATATGGAAAACGGCAGGAAAGACAGTTTCACCCTTGCAATCCTGGTGAACAACAAATCGGGAGTGCTCATGCGCGTTGTGGCCCTCTTCTCCAGGCGCAGGTACAACATCGACTCGCTCTCTGTAAGCGAGACCGAAAACCCGGACATCAGCCGTATCACGATAGTAGTGCATGGCGACAGGAACATCACGGAGCAGATAATCCTCCAGGTCGAGAAGCTTGTCGACGTGAGAAAGGTATATGAGATGACGATGGACGGGTCGATCCAGCGCGAACTGGTATTGATCAAGTTGAACGCTGATGAGACGACCCGTACGCATATCGTTGAGATCGGCGAGCTCTTCAAGGCCAAGGTCGTGGATGTGACTCCCAGTACGATAACCATGCAGATCACGGGAAGTTTGGAGAAGCTCGATTCATTTCTGGAGCTCGTACGCCCATACGGGATCGTTGAACTTGTAAGAACGGGTATGACCGCCCTTGAACGCGGTTCCCGTCCGCTTTCGGAAACTACCTTCGGAGACGAAGGCTGAGATAGGAGAGGTGCATTATGAGCACGATGTATTATGAAAAGGACGCGGACCCATCAATCCTTGACGGAAAGAGGGTCGCAATCATCGGATATGGCAGCCAAGGCCATGCACACGCATTGAATCTTCATGAATCGGGCATCGACGTAGTAGTAGGCCTTTACAACGGCTCCAAAAGCTGGGCAAAGGCTGAGGAGGCAGGCTTGAAGGTCATGACCACTGAGGATGCTGTAAAGTGCTCTGACATCGTCATGATCCTCGTCAATGACGAGAAGCAGGCAAAGCTTTACCACACGTCTATCGAGCCTTACTTGAGAAAGGGCATGTACCTTGCATTCGCCCATGGCTTCAACATCCACTTCGGCCAGATCGTACCTCCCGGGGATGTGAACGTCATCATGATCGCTCCGAAAGGTCCGGGCCATACCGTAAGAAGCCAGTACCAGGAGGGAAAGGGCGTACCTTCACTCATCGCAGTCTATCAGGATCCGTCAGGTGACAGCGAGAAGGTTGCTCTTGCATACGCTGCAGGAATCGGAGCAGGAAGGGCGGGCATCTTCGTAACAACATTCAAGGAAGAGACCGAGACTGACCTTTTTGGAGAGCAGGCTGTTCTCTGCGGAGGGGTTTCCCACCTCATCAAGGCCGGTTTCGATACCCTCGTCGAGGCAGGTTACCAGCCAGAGATGGCATATTTCGAGTGCTGCCACGAGATGAAACTGATCGTCGATCTGATCAACCAGGGAGGTCTTTCATACATGAGGTATTCATGCTCTGACACAGCTGAATACGGCGACTACACCGCAGGTCCGAAGGTGATCACCGATGAGACGAAGAAGGCTATGAAGGGAATTCTTTCGGACATCCAGGATGGCACTTTCGCGTCAAAGTGGCTTTTGGAGAACCAGGTCGGAAGGCCGTACTTCAATGCAGTCAAGAGGATGGAGAAGGAGTCTCTTCTCGAGAAGACCGGAGCACGCCTCAGGTCTTTGATGAGCTGGCTCAAGAAGTAATGATTATATCTTCTGCGGGTGCAAACGCACCCGTGGAATTTTATGGGAGAACAGTGGCAAGATGAGTTTCTTACCAGTGTTTTCTTTATCGAGATGGAGGAGGGAAAGATGAGGTCAGATCTTATGAAGAAAGGGGCGCAGAAAGCCCCTCACAGATCCCTGATGAAGGCTTTGGGCTGGACTGATAGGGAGATAGCGATGCCGACGATAGGAATCGTGTCTGCATTCAACGAGATAATCCCCGGGCATATGGAACTAAACCGCATTACGGATGCTGTCAAGGCAGGAGTGAGGGAGAACGGAGGAAACCCGGTTGTATTCCCTGTAATCGGCGTTTGCGACGGGATTGCAATGGGCCACACCGGGATGAAGTACTCGCTGGCTTCCCGGGAGATCATTGCCGACAGCATAGAGGTCATGGCTACCGCACATCCGTTTGATGCGCTGGTGTTCGTGCCGAACTGCGACAAGATCGTACCCGGGATGCTGATGGCTGCAGCTCGTCTCGATCTTCCCTCGATCTTCGTCTCAGGCGGTCCGATGCTCGCAGGCCACGTCAAAGGCGGAGACAAAAGGGGAATGAGCCTTTCCTCGATGTTCGAAGCTGTCGGAAAGCACGCTGCCGGGGTGATGGACGACAAGGAATTCCTGGAGTGGGAGAATAGCGCGTGCCCGTCTTGCGGATCGTGCTCCGGAATGTATACTGCAAACTCGATGAACTGCCTTTCCGAGGCAATCGGAATGGCACTTCCGGGGAACGGAACGATTCCAGCTGTCTACTCTGAGCGCCTGCGCCTGGCCAAGGAGACAGGGTATCAGGTGATGGAACTCCTGAAGAAGGGGATTACCGCAAGATCGATCATGACGGAAAAAGCGTTCTACAATGCACTTACCGTCGACATGGCGTTGGGCTGCTCGACAAATACGATGCTCCATCTGCCTGCAATTGCGCACGAAGCGGGGATAGAGATCGATATATTCCAGGCAAACGAGATAAGCAGGAAGGTTCCGAACCTATGCCACCTTGCCCCCGCAGGTCCTCATCACATGGAAGACCTCTACCAAGCCGGCGGCGTGATGGCAGTCATGAAAGAGATCGACAAGCTTTCGCTTCTCTCCCCCGATCTTCCCACGGTCACCGGGGATTCGATCTCGTCTTCCTACAGAAATGCGAGGAATACCGACCCGGAGGTGATCAGGCCTGTCGATGATCCATACTCTCCGACAGGGGGAATCGCAGTCCTGTCCGGTTCCCTTGCTCCCGAGGGCGCTGTAGTGAAAAAGAGTGCAGTTGCTCCCGAAATGCTTGTCCATAAAGGGCCTGCCCGGGTATTTGATAGCGAAGAGGAGGCTATCGAAGCGATCTTCGGAAAGAAGATAAACCCGGGGGATGTCATCGTAATCCGTTACGAGGGGCCCAAGGGAGGTCCGGGAATGCGCGAGATGCTCAGCCCTACATCCGCGATACAGGGAATGGGGCTCGGCTCTTCCGTTGCACTCATCACCGACGGAAGGTTTTCAGGGGCAACACGCGGTGCTTCAATCGGGCACGTATCCCCCGAGGCTGCATCCGGCGGCCCGATCGGACTGGTGGAAGAGGGCGATATGATATCAATCGACATTCCGAACGAGAAACTCGATCTCCTTGTTCCCGAAGAGGTTCTTCAAGAGAGAAGGAAGAACTACAAGGAACATGAGTGCAAGATAAAGTCAGGTTACCTTTACAGGTACTCGAAGCACGTCACTTCCGCACGACAGGGTGCGGTCTTATTGGAGGACTGATTGAAGATCACTGGTGCAGATATAATCGTAGAATGTCTTGTCGAACAGGGCGTTGATACCGTTTTCGGCTATCCAGGGGGGCAGGTAATACCCCTCTACGACGCCCTTTACAGGAACAGAGGGAGGATCCGGCACATACTCACTGCGCACGAGCAGGGCGCAAGCCACGCTGCCGACGGCTATTCCCGTTCAACCGGGAAAGTGGGAGTGTGCATAGCCACATCCGGTCCGGGGGCGACGAACCTCACTACCGGAATTGCAACGGCATACATGGATAGCATCCCGATGGTTGCGATCACTGGCAACGTCCCGATTTCCCTCTTGGGCAAGGACAGTTTCCAGGAAGTCGACATCGCGGGGATAACCCTCTCGATAACCAAGCACAACTACATCGTAAAGAGGATAGAAGACCTTGCTTCGATCATAAGGGAAGCTTTCTACATAGCCCGTTCCGGTCGTCCGGGCCCCGTCTTGATCGACGTCCCGAAGAATGTTCAGGAAGCATCCTATGAGTTTGAGAATGTTCCTTTGAAGGAGGTTGCACCCAAGGTTTCACGACTCAGGGAGAAAGACATCGAAGCTGCGGTCCAGTTGATAAAAAGCTCGAAAAAGCCGATGTGCTACGTCGGCGGTGGAGTGATAAGGGCGGATGCGGCAGATGTGTTGAATGAATTTCTGGATAGGATCGACTCCCCCGCCGGTTCTTCATTGATGGGACTCGGCGCAGTCCCCGTCTCATCCGAACGCTTTACGGGGATGATCGGAATGCACGGCACGAGGGTGTCGAACATGGCGATCAACAACTGCGACCTCTTGATCGTAATCGGTGCGCGTTTTTCAGACCGTGTGATCTCGAAAGGAAGCACATTCGCCCGTCAGGCGAGGATCATTCAGATCGACGTGGATCCTGCGGAGTTCAACAAGAACATCAACACGGAAATCCATGTAGTCGGGGATGTGGAGGTCGTACTCGGGCGTTTATTGAAACTGCTGCCTGAAAAGATTTCACATGGCGAATGGATGACGAGCATAAAAGAGCGCAAGGCACGCTTCCCCATGCAGGTTGCACCGCACGCGAAGAGGGCCAAGGAGATACTCGAAGCTTTGGATGAAGTCCTTCCCGATGATAGCTACGTGACTACTGAAGTCGGACAGCACCAGATGTGGACAGCGCAATATCTGAAGAAAATCAGGCCGAGGAGGTTCCTGACATCCGGCGGGCTTGGAACGATGGGATTCGGTACTGGAGCTGCGATTGGTGCCCAGGTGTCGCATCCTGATGCGAGGGTTGTGAACATAGCAGGTGATGGTTCGTTCAGGATGAATTCGAACGAACTTGCAACCATTGCACGCTACAAACTTCCGATAGTCATCATCGTGATGAACAACCACGCCCTTGGAATGGTCAGGCAGTGGCAGGACCTTTTCTACGAGCACAGGTACTCCGAAACCACCCTCGATACCCCGCTTGACTGGGTGATGCTTGCCCATGCATACGGCGTCGAGGGAATGGATCTAGGACCGGAAGATGACCCGGAAGAGGTTCTCAAGAGGGCGTTTGATTTGAAGAAACCAGTGGTCGTGAATGCACTGATTCCCTCGGATGACAAAGTGTTCCCGATGGTCGCCCCCGGTGCCTCGATATCCGACATGATCGGTTTTGTGGATCTCAACCCGTTGGTGGACTAAACAAGTCGACAAGCCTGTATTCCCATGGACGGGTGCAGGCTTTCCTTTTGCTCCGATCTGCTGAAATTCCAAATCGCTACTTTCGATTTTCATGAAAATCAAAGATAGCAGGGTTGATGTTTTTCTTGCGTACTCTACCATAGTCGGGTATAGTATATTGTATGGAAAACTTCAAATTCTTACACGATGAAACAGTCAGGGATGAGAAGGTCAGGAAAGACCTTTTGAACAGGATCAACAAGATCGAGGGACAGATCAGGGGGATAAAGAACATGATCGAAAGCGACAGGTACTGCGTCGAAATCCTCGTGCAGTGTGCTGCAGTCTCGGCCGCCCTTTCGTCCTTCAACAAGATGATGATCGACAACCACATCAGAACGTGCGTCAAGAACGATTTGGAGAACGGGAACGACGCAACCATCGAAGAGCTTGTAAAGGTTCTCGACAAGTTCATGAAAGGAGTTCTTTGATGGCTGAAGAGTATTCAGTTACGGGCATGAGCTGTGCCGCATGCTCGTCGGCTGTCGAAAAGGCTGTGAAGAAGGTGGAGGGAGTCACTTCATGCTCTGTCAGCCTTCTGACAAATTCGATGGTCGTCGAGGGTAGTGCGAGCGAAGGTGATGTCATCAAGGCGGTGGAGGGTGCCGGCTACGGGGCATCGGTAAAAGGGGAAGAGAAGGCTTCATCATCTTCTGCAAGGGTATCATCATCGCTTGATTCGCTTCGCGACACTGAAAGTCCGAAACTCAAAAAGCGTCTCGTCTCATCGATAGTATTCCTCGTAGTCCTCATGTACTTCTCGATGGGGCATATGATCGGACTACCCCTTCCGGATGCGATCGGGGGGAATTCCGCAGCGTTGGGGCTTGTGGAGCTGCTGCTTTCTGCGATCGTTCTAGTCATCAATCAGAAATTCTTCATCAACGGTTTCAAGGGGCTTTTGCATAAAAGTCCCAATATGGACACGCTGGTGGCACTCGGATCGGGCGCTTCGTTCATATATAGCGTTGCGCTACTTTTCAGCGTTGTACTCGGATACCTTGAAAGTGCGCATTATTACTTCGAGTCTGCGGCAATGATCCTTACGCTCATAACCGTCGGCAAGATGCTTGAAGCAATAAGCAAGGGAAAGACTACGGATGCTTTGAAGGATCTGTTGAAGATGGCTCCGATGGAAGCTACCGTCGAACGCTCAGGGGTGGAAGTCAAGATAGCTGCCGACGATCTGGTACCCGGGGACGTCATGGTAGTGCGTGACGGTGAGAACATCGCTGCAGACGGGGTGGTTCTTAAAGGAAGTTCCTCCGTCGATGAATCCATGCTCACAGGGGAAAGCATCCCGGTGGACAAGGAAGAGGGGAGCGTGGTGCACGCTGCAACCATAATGGTTTCGGGCTTTATGAAAGTGAGGGTTACGAGGACCGGCAGTGATACCACTTTCTCGAAGATCGTGAAGATGGTCGAGGATGCATCATCTTCGAAGGCACCCATTGCAAAGGTTGCAGACAAGGTCTCGGGAATCTTCGTTCCGTCGGTGATTACGATCGCCTTTGTTACTTTTGTAGTATGGATGCTCGCCGGAAAAGAGTTCTCCTTCTCTCTATCCCGGGCAATATCGGTGCTTGTGATCTCATGCCCGTGCGCACTGGGACTGGCAACCCCCGTTGCGATAATGGTCGGATCGGGAAAGGGTGCGAAGAACGGCATTCTATTCAAGAACGCGGAAGCTTTGGAGGAGACCGGAAGGGTAAGCCAGGTTGCACTGGACAAAACCGGCACGATAACCAAGGGAAAACCCGAAGTAACCGACATCTTCTCGTATATGGATGGCGATGAAAGCCTTCTGTCAATAGCGTACTCATTGGAAGCAAAGAGCGGGCATCCCCTTGCGCGGGCGATAATCAAAAAGGGTGGGGAGGAAGGTGTTCCGCAGCTTGAAACTTCGGATTATGAAACCCTTCCCGGAAACGGGATAAAAGGCACTATAGACGGAAAGGAAATCTTCGGGGGAAGTTATTCGTTCATTTCGAAGATAACCGATGTGGACGGGAATGCAAAAGCTGAAGTCGACAGGCTCTCGGGGGAGGGAAAGACTCCCGTTCTCTTTTCCACGAAAGACAAGCTGTTGGGTATAATCGCTCTTGCAGATACGTTGAAGGATGACAGCATCCAGGCAGTCAGAGAGCTCAAGGACATGGGTATAAAGGTCGTGATGCTCACTGGAGACAACCAGAGGACTGCGGATGCTATCGGAAGGAAAGTAGGGGTTTCCGAAGTAGTTGCATCGGTTCTTCCCGATGGAAAGGAAAAGGTAGTCTCAGATCTTCTGAAGAATGGGAAGACAGCGATGGTTGGCGACGGGATAAACGACGCACCCGCACTCTCCCGTGCTTCAGTGGGAATTGCGATCGGAAACGGAACAGACGTTGCAATCTCATCCTCGTCAGTAGTATTGATGAGAAGTTCGCTACTTGATGTACCTGCTGCCATAAGGCTTTCAAGGCGTGTTCTGAGGAACATACACCAGAACCTTTTCTGGGCATTCATTTACAATGCGATCGGAATACCTCTTGCCGCAGGGCTTTACTACCCGCTCTTCGGATGGACGCTGAGCCCGATGTTCGGGGCATTGGCCATGAGCTTGTCAAGCTTCTCGGTAGTCTCGAATGCGTTGAGGTTGAATTTCGTAGACGTGCATAGCACGAAATATGATATCAAGACAAGAAAAGTAAAGGAGAAGAAAAAGATGGAAAAGACACTTGTCATCGAAGGTATGATGTGTGGGCACTGCGAAGCAAGGGTGAAGAAGGCTCTTGAGGCAGTCGACGGGGTCGAGAGTGCAATCGCAAGCCACGAGAAGGGAAATGCGATCGTTACGCTTTCAAAGAACGTACCGGATGAAGTTCTCAAAAAGGCAGTGGAAGACCAGGACTACAAGGTCACATCGATCAATTGATCATACATAGGACTGTTGGAATGTGTATCACATTTACAGCAGTCCTTTCTTATCCTGAAAAACACAATGTAAGCAAAAAGAGAAGTAATCGCACTAAAGTGAATAAGAGATCACATGATGACTGACAAGATCGGTTAAGATCTTTCATAGAAGTTCCATATGGGAAATCCGAAGCAAGTGTTGGGCAAGCTGGAAGCGATGTCCGATTCCGGATTTCATGGAGAAGGTTTTTGACATTGCATAGTCTGGGTGCCTGGAGCACGGCAAGCGGTGTTGTTCCTCCTACGGGAGGAGTACAAGCCTCCCG
>CALXOH010000023.1 GCA_944389975.1 uncultured Spirochaetaceae bacterium | reverse complement strand
TACAGCGTGTCGAGCGTGATGGGGTATCTGAAGGGGAAGAGCAGCCTGATGATCTTCGACAGGTTCGCGAACCTGAAGTACAAGTACGGGAACAGGGAATTCTGGTGCCGCGGGTATTATGTTGACACGGTCGGAAGGAACAAGGCTGCGATAGAGAAATACATCAGGAACCAGCTGATAGAGGATAAGAATAAGGAGCAGCTGGTGATGAAGGAGCTGTCTGACCCGTTTACGGGTGAGCCGGCAAAGAAGGACAAGTAACAGCGGGAAGAAGGATTCGGAGACAGGAAGTCTCCGGATGGAGAGATGAATCAGGAGGCTGCTTCAGCAGCTGTCCGGGGAGGTGTGCGACTGGCAGTCGGCTTCAGGGCGCGTATCAGCGCTTGCCGGTATCAGGCCCTTATAGGGCTTGGACAAACCACCGGCCCAGCCGGTGGTCCTGATTCTTTCAGATCTTCATCGCAACCTCGTATGCCCTCCATATGACGGTTCTGAGGTTTCCGACTTTCAGGCAGTCTCCGACAAGGTATGCCCTGCCTGCCTTTTCCAATGGAGAAGGAACATAGCCGACGCTGCTTATTACGCTGTCGGTGGGGATATCCTTCTCTGTTCCATCTTTTTGTGTGATCACTACGGCGTTGTCCTTTATCTCCTTCACCGTGGATTCAAGGTATACGGGGGTTTTGTGGAGGGCAAACCATTCCCTGAGATATGAGCTGTTTGCAAGACAAACCCCTTTCTGGGCGACAAGGTCATCCTTCATTTCTACTATTGTCACGTTCTTGCCGCTAAGTGCGAGCTCATATGCTATCTCGGAACCTGTGAGGCCACCTCCGATCACTACAACTGAGTTTCCAACGGGTGTTCCAGTGAGGTAGTCACAGGCTTCGATTGCTTTTTCAAAGCCCGGGATGTTGAGTTTCCTTGCTTTCGCACCAGTTGCGATGATGATTTCATCCGCACCTAAAGCGGTGGGATCGGTCACTTCAGTGTTGAGCCTGACATCGATGTCCAGTTTTTCCATCTGCCTTCTGTACCAGGAGAGGAGATTGCGAAGCTTTCCCTTGTAGGACTCTGCGCTTGCCGCTATGAATGTTCCTCCAAGCTCTCCGGACTTCTCGTAGATCACAGGGTTGTGTCCTCTGATCTTGAGTACCCTCGCAGCTTCCATTCCCCCGATTCCTCCGCCGATTATAGCGACGGTTTTCGATTTTGCAGTCTTCTTTATGTAGTGCTTGTTCCACTGCATTGTCTCTGCGTTGACTGCACAGCGGGCAAGATGGAGGCTGTCCGAGAGATCCTGATCATTCGGGACTCCTTTGTAATGGCACATGTTGAAACAGCCGTTGTGGCAAAGTATGCAGGGCCTTATGTCCTCACTTTGATCATTAATCAGTTTTGTAATCCATTCCTGATCTGCGAGGAACTGACGCGCGAACCCCGCCCCGTCGAGCTTGCCTTCCCTGATGGCATCGGCTGCCACGAACGGATCGAGTCTTCCTGCTGCGACAACGGGAATGTCCACGAATTTCCTTATATGCTCAACATCCTCGAGATTGCAGTTCTCCGGCATATAGATTGGAGGATGTGCCCAGTACCAGGCGTCATAGGTGCCGTTGTCACAGTTGAGCATGTCATAGCCTGCATCCTCCAAAAGCTTCACAGCCTTCTCCGATTCCGCCATGTCACGGCCGACTTCGATGTAATCCTCCCCGGGAAGAGCTCCCTCTCGGAATCCTTTTGTCTTTGAGACGACGCTGTATCTGAGGGATACGGGAAAGTCTTTTCCGCACTTTTTCTTGATCGCATCGACTATCTCTATGGCGAAGCGGTATCTATTCTCCATGCTTCCACCATACTCGTCTGTACGCTTGTTCACATAGGGGAGAGTGAACTGATCGAGAAGATAGCCTTCGTGCACGGCATGTATCTCCACCCCGTCCACACCTGCATCCTGAAGCATCATGGAACTCTCCGCAAACGCTGCTACCATTTCCTTTATCTCCGATACAGTCATCTCCCTCGAGGGTACCTTGTCAGACCATCTGTTCGGGGATGGGCTGGCTGTTGCTGTTATCCTGTCAAGGTCCATGAATGGTTTTGAGAGCCTTCGAAGAATCGGATTGGTGTAGAGACCCTCCATCATCTCACTTATGGTGAATGAGCGTCCGAAACCTGCAGTCAGCTGGACAAAGAGCTTTGCCCCGGTCTGATGGAGTTCGGGCATCCATGCTGCAAGATCCTTGTACATCTTCTTGTTTTTGTGAAGCCACTGACCGAACATCGGATTGTAAACTGGCTGGCACCCGGGTAGGACAAGCCCTGCGTTGTTCTTCGCAACCTCAAGGATGAACCTTGCTCCGTCCTTGTCGAAATGGTTTTTCTCCATCCATCCGAGGAGATCCGTTCCTCCCATGCTTGTGAGCACGATTCTGTTCTTTATCTCACACTTTCCGATTTTCCATGGTGTGAATAATGGTTCTAGTCTGGTATCCATACCTCTATGATACGCCCTTGTCATGCAATCTGCATCATGCTTTTCCTTGTCGAAAGTCATCATAGGGGAGAGTGATGATCTCTTTCGATGTGATGACGCTTCTCCTCATCACTCGGAAATCGTAGGCGCTGTTTCCGCATTGTCGTCATATCGATTAAAGAAATATGGATGTTCCTGGAATTTGTAGTTCTTTTGTTTTTTTCTATTTATGCCGGATTTCCCCTGGAGTTCCCGAACGCTTCCGACTTCACGCGTATCGTGGTATTCACACCATTGCTGAAGACAGGGAATAAGAGATGGAAAGCTGAAGAGAGGGCCGATGTATTCTTCCGAGGAGCAGTCTCTTTCATTGGATTTCAAGGATGAGATCATAAAGCTTTTGGAGAACTTGGGGAAGGATCAAGAGAAGTCGTATGATTTTGCCGACTGGTATTGATTTTCTTTCGCTGACGAACGTGCCATCCGGGTGTTGTGGGCGTAGGGATATAGGCCGTGTCTTGTCCCTGATTCCGATAAGCGTGGCATTTTTATGCGACTCCCGGGGAAGTCTGGATGCTTTGTTGCGGGCATCGCTTTCTTCATGCACCTGAAAAGAATGTTTGGGGATACAGGAAGAAGTAACGTCGGAGAAATCCGATGACCATGATCCATCATAATCTTGCTGGCGACGATGTTCTCTTCAAAACCAGATCCAAGCCATCGATACGGCCAGCATGAAGATGGCCCATATAAAGTCGTAATACCTGACTTGGAGTTTGATGTAGTAAGTCCTCGCCTCATTCCCGTCAAACCCTTTTGATTCCATTGCCATGGCGACGTTCTCAGCCCAGTGCAATGCGTTTACCAGAGCTGTGAAAAGAGGTTTCATCGACCATGGACATAGCTTTACTCCCCTGACTAGAATAGCAAGCTTCGTCTGATCGTACTCCCTTTTGATCATAGGTAGCAGATTCCACGCAGCAAGCACCCCGTATGCGAATTTTGCATCAAGTCGGCATTGCTGCATCAGGCTGTAGACAAAAGCCTGAGGATCGGTTGTGAACGAGAAAAGCATGCCCAGGAATGCATAAGCATAGATTCTGAGAGCTACCGCAAGGGCATCTTCGATGTTTGACGCACTTGATGATACTACGAGGAAGTTACCGGAGCTTTCGAATACTTCCTCTCCACCTCCTCCGCGGAGTAACAGGGCTGTGAATATGCTCAGTGACGCCAGTGTCGCTGGTAAAAGTACATTGAGTACCTTCCGGCTTAGGCATCCGGATAGAAGGAGCGATATAAAGCAGAGCGCGATGATGACTACATTCCAGGATACAGACGGGCTGAACGATATTATGAGCGCAGATAGAAGGATTACAATGACTTTAACCGATGGATTTATCTTCCTCATATATCCTCCCGTTTTTGATTTTCCAGATTTTATTCGCGTATAGGGACGCCAGAGCTTCATCGTGCGTTGAGAAAATCACGGATAGCCCTTTTGTCGTCCTTTCCGTAAGGTGTTTCATGATGGATGCGGTAGCTTTGGTATCCTGCCCATATGTCGGTTCGTCGAGAAGAAGCAGTCTTTGCCTGCATGTTATCATCGAGATTACACCCAGCTTTCTCTGCTGTCCCTGGCTGAGCATGTAAGGGGAGTACCTCGAGTAGTTTGCAAGGCCGAAAGATGCCAGAAGCTCAAGGTCTGCGGGTTTTGCTTCTTCCCTGACTGTCGATGCGATGAATTGGTTCGATGGGTTTTGAAAGACGACTCCCAACTTCTTGTAGATATCCTTTCTTTTGATTTTCCTGAGTTCCTTGCCGTCGAGCGTTATTGAGCCTTCATACGGCTTTGTCCCGAGCAACGTCAGAAAGAGTGTGGTCTTGCCGCTCCCCGAGGGGCCGAGGAATGCGATCATATCACCGGGTTTTACAGATAAATCCGTTGCTTCAAGGATAACTTTCTCCCTTTTCCCGGGCTTTACCAAAGTGTTCTTGAATTCCAGGAATGATTTGGCATCGGGAATTGAATGATGCGTGACCGGAGCAAAATACTCGCCATATGTCTTGAGGTGTGGAAATTCCTTTCCATCCGATATGATCCTCCCTTTCTCCCCGAGGACTATCCATCGAGTGGCGATGCCAATCCAGTTCTCAGCCCTATGATCGATTGCTATTATCGTCGTTTCCGGATCTTTGATGCGCTTTTCTTTCAAGAGTGCTAGGAACGAATCCCTCGATGCCTTGTCGAGGTTTGCAAACGGTTCGTCAAGTACGATTACTTTGCTTTCAAGCATCATCGCACAGCATAGGCTCGCTTTCTGCTTCTCCCCTCCGGAAAGCGTCTGGAAAGGCCTTTCCAAGAGAGATGGGACAGAGTATTCATTTGCAAACGAATCGATCATCATGTCCATCTTTTCGCTATCAAACGAGGCGTTCTCCAGAGAGAATCTCAGCTCGCCCCTCAGGTTCCCCATGCAGAATTGCAAGTCAGGGTTCTGGAATACCATCGAAACCTTCTCCCTTCTCTCTTTCGGTGGAACATCCTTTATCTCCACCCCGTCGATCTTTATCGATCCGTTTATGAGAAAACCGCCGTTTTCCGGGTAAAGCCCGGATATGAGATTGGCAAGCGTGCTCTTCCCACATCCGCTTTCACCCAGTATTACAACGGTTTCCCCTTCTTTTATGCAGAGGTTGAAATGCTCCAGTATGTTCCTCTCGCTCTTTTCGAAGTAACGGAAGGTTACGTCATCGATCAGGCATGTATTACATTCCATAACTATCTTCGGAATCTGAAGAAATTGCGTAGCCTTTCAAAACGCCTGCTTTTCCAAGTCCATCGGCAAGCAGTCTGCTTCCGAATCCACAGAATATGATCGCGCTTATCGTCCTGATGACAAGGATGATCAACACGACGCTTATGCTCATGTTCCAGTAGCTTTGTCTTATCCCAGTCCATATGAAGCTGAATAGGGACGCGCCGACTGCAGAAAGTATCATCGTCGTCTGATTGTACTTTTTGTATTTGGTGAGGAAGAACGCAGCTTCGCATCCGAGACCCTGGATGAAACCGCTTATGAAGATTATCGGGCCGAACATATTGCCCATGAGAACTTCAAGAAGCGCAGCAAGCATCTCTGCAATTATCCCTATTCCGGGTTTGCGGATTACATAGGTGATGAAGGATGCAGCCATGAACCATACCCCATAGAACGGTTCGTACCCCAATATTCCCCATCCGCTTGGAGTGAGAATGCCGGTAAGTGCTGCTCCGAGGTATACCATGCCGAGATAAGCAACGCCAAATACTGCAGCCGAGATCGCCATAAAAAGGATTTCCTTGAGTTTCCACTTCATAATATCCACCTCACTCTGCAGTAGGGCTGTTCACAGACAATGTGATTTCGAAAACGTAGTGGGAAAGATGCTCTTCCGAGTACTTTGCCACCCAATTGAAGTAGGAGAAGAGATCCTGCACATCACCTTTGAGGATCGTTGCATAGTGCGAGGAACGATCGTAAATGCCCAAGTCGATTGCTTTGTTCACCACATCCGCGATGTATTGCATATAATTGCCTACACCCATCGGATAGAGCGCAATTTTCGAATCGACCGGGAAATGAACGTTCGAGATGTTTCCTTCATTGAGCAGAATGTCGTCATCTGCCAGATGGCTCTCTGCATCCGTGTCGCCGGGGCAGCCCTTTGAAAGTGTGATTTCCATCGTACTGTGCACATCCTTCCTGTACGAGTAGATGAAGCAGGCTTTGAGCGCATCGAGCACGTGGCACCTTTTCCCGCGGTATATCGTCGAGAGCTTGTCCGTCTTGCTCCAGAGCTTGGATGTGTCGACCTTGGAAATGGATGAGAGGATGATGTTGATAAAATCATCAGACATCGGGGAGATGCTGAAGCGACACCCCGTTATGTCTTTCGATGCCCCGCAACTGCCGGCCGGGCAGGATCCGTAACTGACGTAATGTTTGTCCATGGAAATGAACCTCCTGATTCTTTCAAAGAGATTCATGCCGAACTGTCAGCGATTGCTCCCTACGCTGGTATTATCCAGATCAGGTTTTGGGTCAGGACTGGCCTTTCTCAGCTTTACAGCTCCCCAGAATCACTTTGATTATCTGGGGCAGACTTTAACAAAAGTTGCCGAAATATGTCAAATGGAGGAGTGTACGCCATCTGCATGTTTTGAGAGCGAATGGAAGAGATGGCTCTAATCTTAATCATTGCCTCCAAGCCTGATCTCGTTTTGAATTGGATAGAATTCCCGCATCTCGCCATGGCATGGAGTAGGAAATTTTTACTTGACTGCTTGGGTATGTGCGGTATAATTAAATTATTAAAACGTTTTACTAAGTATAGGTAATATTTAGGGAGACTAGAAGATGGTGAAGAGAAATGGAACAAGGGCGAAAATAACAGATGTTGCCAAGCTTGCGGGTGTGTCCATGGCTACTGTTTCATGCATCTTGAAAGATCCGGACAACAATCGATTCTCCGATGAAACAAACAAGAAAGTACTTTCCGCAGTGAAGGAATTGAATTTCCGTCCTGCTACCTTTGCCCAGCAGATGAAAGGTAAGACTTTGCCCGTTATAGGGTTAGTTATACCTTCGTTGATGAATCATTTCTATCCTGAGGTGACGTCGGGTTTCACCGACCAGGCAAATAAGCTCGGATACAATGTGATATTCGCCAATACTGACAACAGTATTGAACGCGAACAATCATTTATCGATACAATGATTTCTCTTGGCGTTGCAGGTGTTGGCCTTTGTGGCGTTGATTTACCTGATGAAAGGGAAAAGGAATTAGTAAAACGTTTAATTAATCTGGGTATTCCAGTTGTCAGACTTGACCGTTACCTGGAGGAGCCTGACTGTCCCTGCGTCGGACTCGACAATTTCCGTGCGGGGTATTTCATGACGGAAAAGATTATTCAACTCGGGCACAGGAATATTGGATGTCTCGCCCCTTATGAGATAGTCCAGATAGTCAGCGAGAGATGTCGGGGATACATGGAAGCGATGAAGGCCCATGGGCTTCTTCCGAAGCTCTGCAAGTTCCATAGGAATGAGTTTGGAAGCATATATAAGGCGCTTGAGGAAGTGTGGACGGGGGAAGATAGGGTAAGCGCACTTTTTGCAATCGGCGGGGATATCGATGCGATCGAATGCATAAAATGTGCATCACGACTCAATATACAGGTTCCGTTCGATCTCAGCATCGCCGGATTTGATGACATATACATATCAGAAATCATCAATCCATCCCTCA
The DNA here is from genome assembly GCA_944389975.1 of uncultured Spirochaetaceae bacterium. Classification (GTDB taxonomy): domain Bacteria; phylum Spirochaetota; class Spirochaetia; order Sphaerochaetales; family Sphaerochaetaceae; genus Ornithospirochaeta. Next base: position 29,700 of record CALXOH010000023.1, on the reverse strand, counting down.
CCACGATAAAGCAGCCGAAGTTCGAGATAGGCGCAACTGCAATGCGCATATTGAAGAGTCTTATAGATGGAGATGATGTGGAGGAGGAAATGATTCTCCTTCCATTCGAGTATATTGCCAGGGAATCTGTGAATGCGATTGGCTGATTAGGAGGAAAAATGATCAATTTACGTGGAAAGGACATGCTTTTCATAGAAGCGCATGGCCATGTGTGGGAGAAGCTTCATGGAAGGAGGCTCGACAAAGAGAAATTGCTTCCGCTCGGAAACGGCAAGGTCAGTGTCGGGAGTAATGTGATACAGTTCGTGCCACCGGAGGCAAGGGATTGCGTATTTCCGATTGAAGTGATGAAGACGTATGAGGAGCTTCTTGGATTTGACAAGGTCGTATTATTGCAGACCCCATGCTACGGAGAGCAGTATGAATACATCAATGAGATCATCAGAAAGGAACCGGATAGGTATGTGACCGTAGGGCTTGCAAACCCAAATGACAAGAAAGAGTTCCTGGAGTCTGCAGAACTATGTCTTGGAAAGTACAAGTACAAAGGACTCAAGTTCGAATCCCCTGATACACCTTTCGATATGCTTGCTCTGGAGAACCAGTTCATATTCGAGACAATCATGAAATATGATGCATACTTCATGCTTGACCTTGGCTGGGGGGACGGCCCGAACGATTTCCCGATCGATGATCTATTGGAAGTTGCAAAGCGTTACCCGACTATGAAGATAATGCTTCCCCACATGGGCGTAAGCCGTCTTTGGGACAAGAAGGAATCAACAGGGTTGGACAGTCTTAAGAAGACTCTATCGATCTTGGAATACAACGATACTGTTCATTTTGACTGCTCGGGTATTCCGATGCTTGCGACAAGGGCAGGGGAAGAGTATCCGTGGCCGGAGATGCAGAGGGTATTGAAGTGCGCCAAGGAGATGGGCGCAATCGATCGTGTGATGTGGGGATCCGATGCCCCTACCGTACTTGTTGCATGCACGTACAAGCAGCATGTCGACTGCGTGGCAAGGTATACTTCATTCCTCACGGATGATGAACTTGAGAATCTGATGGGGAAGACGGCGGACAAGTTCTGGTTCTCAAAATAGCTTTGAGTAAAAAAGGAGGGAAGGAAAATGGCAGGAGAAGGATGCCCGATCGTCGAGTTCCGGCATATATCGAAAATGTTCTCCGGAGTCTATGCCCTTGAAGATGTATCGTTTTCCGTAAAGAGGGGGACTGTCCATTGTCTGTTAGGTGAGAATGGAGCGGGAAAATCCACATTGATCAAAATTCTCACAGGCGTTCTCAAGGAGGATTCGGGCAGTGTGTTCTTCGACGGGGAGGAGCTGAAGGATCGCGATATCTGGATTACCCGTAGGAAAGGGATAGGCACTGTATTCCAAGAGAACAGCCTGGTACCGCATCTGAGTGTATCTGAAAATGTCTTTCTTACCAGAGAAATAAGGAAGAGGTCTGGAGTTCTCGATTTTGAGAAGATGAAGAGCGAAACGCTTCGATGGTCAAAAGAGCTGGGCGTGACTTTGGATCCGAGTGCGAAAGTCAAGGATCTTTCTGTCGCAGAGCAGCAGATCGTCGAGATAGTGAAGATGTTTTCGCAGAATCCGAAGTTCGTGATCCTTGACGAACCTACGTCGTCACTATCTGACAAAGAGATCGAGAATCTTTTCTCAATCATCAATACGATGAAGGAAAAAGGTGTCACGTTCATCTACATCTCCCACAGAATGGAGGAGATCAAGGAGATAGGGGATGATGCGTCGATACTCAGGGACGGCAAGTACATCACGTACATAGAGGATGTGAAGACCATGGATATGAACGAGATCATATCTTATGTAGTCGGGCGTCCGTTGGTACAGATTTATCCGGAGCGTCATGCAAAGATCGGCGATGTCTGTTTCGCTGTGGAAGGGCTTGCCGACAACACGTTCGTAAAGGATGTGAGTTTCAACGTTCGGAGGGGCGAAGTGCTTGGGTTCTCTGGCCTCGTCGGATCGGGACGTACAGAGACGGCGAAGGCAATATTCGGAGTTTCGAAGAAAAAGAATGGAAAGATCTTCAAGGACGGAAAGGAAATCAAAATCAAAAACCCAACTGATGCGATAAATCATGGGCTTGGTTTTCTGACTGAGAACAGAAAGGAGGAGGGTCTTTTCCTCAACAAGTCGGTCTCTTGGAACACTGTCGCTGCATCGCTTGACAAGATAAAGACCAATGGAATCCTTTCCAAGGGAAAAGAGAGGAGTGAAGTCAACAAGTACGTCGAGAAGTTGAAGATAAAGCTTCCATCGATAGACAGAGCCGTCAAATATCTTTCCGGAGGCAACCAGCAAAAGGTTGTCTTTGCCAAGTGGCTCATGCGCGGATCTTGCATTTACATCTTCGATGAACCGACCAGAGGTATTGATGTAGGTGCGAAAACCGAAGTCTACAAGATAATAAACAGCCTTGCAGAGGAGGGCAATGCCGTCATCGTCATTTCTTCCGAGCTTCCTGAGATTCTCGGGGTTTCCGATAGGATAGCTGTGTTCAGGGAAGGACGTTTGGTGAAATTCCTCGATGCAAAGGATGCAACACAGGAGAAGATCATGTTCTATGCAATGGGAGGGAAAGATAATGAAACTGCTTGATAAAAATTCACAATTCTCAATGGTTCTTGGGAAGTTTTCCAAAGTACAAGGGCTCAATGCACTCCTTCCGTTGTTGCTTGTAGTTCTGTTCTTTACTTTGATGAGCGATAACTTCTTCAGCTCATACAACATAATGAACATACTCAGGCAGGCGGCCGTCTATGCGATCATGGGTACGGGAATGACGTTCGTCATACTCACTGGCGGGATCGATCTCGGGCAGGGTTCTGTACTTGCATTCAGTTCCGTAATCTGTGCAATGGTGATAAACGCGACTGGAAACATGTACCTTGGAATTCTTGCAGCACTTGCAACCGGGGCTTTGATAGGCATCATGAACGGCGTGATGATCGCTTATGTGCGCTTACCAGCGTTCATAATGACACTTGGCACCATGTACATTGTCCGAGGTGTTACGCTCTGGATTACGAATTCGACACAGGTGAACGTCAAGGGTGCAGCAGCTTTCACGTTCATAGGACAGGGATTCCTGTTTGGTATTCCATTCCCGGTGTACATATTTGTGATCGTAGGTGCCTTGGCGGTTTTCTTTCTAACGAAGACATCAACGGGAAGGTCGATCTTTGCAGTAGGATCCAATGTCACTTCGGCACGACTTTCAGGAGTGAAGGTCGAAAGAACGCTTATAATCTCATACACGCTTTCATCGTTGTGCGTGGCTCTTGCAGGAGTTGTATATCTTGCACGTCTCACAGCAGCCCAGCCCACAGCTGGAAATGGATATGAGATGGAGGCTATTGCCGCAGCTGTCGTCGGAGGAACAAGCCTTGCCGGTGGCGAAGGTGGGGTTCTCGGGACGCTTATCGGGGCAATAATAATCACGATCATCCGCAACGGCCTTGTAATCATAGGTGTCGGCAGCTATTTCACACAGATCGTAGTCGGGGTGATCATCGTCATCGCTGTTACATTCGACGTTGTAAGACAACGTGTTTCAGCTAATAAGTAAAACGTTTTAATAGGATTTGGAAGGAGTACCAGATCCATAAAAGGAGGAAAGAATGAAGAAAGTTCTTATCGTATGTCTTGCATTGTTTGCAATTGCAATGCCGTGTATCTTTGCACAGGCGGGAAGTGACTCATCTGAAGCGAAGACGATTGCGTTCGTGCCCAAGCAGTTCGGCAATCCGTATTTCGTGGCAATCAACGACGCAGTGAAGGAGGCTGCGGAGGCTAATGGTTTCGTTTTCAAATCAAATGCCCCTGATTCGTCAATCGAAGTCGACAAGCAGATCAGTATCGTTGAAGCATTCATCGCGCAGGGTGTTGATTACCTTATCATCATCCCGAACGATTCGACTGCAATTGTCAACTCGATCAATACTGCAGCACAGCAAGGTATTCCAGTGTTCTTGGTAGACAGTGGTGCAGATGAGTCAAACTATGTCTCTTACATCGGTACAGACAACTTTGCAGGTGGACAACTTGCTGCAAAGTGGTTTGGCGAGAACGTCAAGGGACAGGTTGCAATCATCGATGGAGCGGCAGGAAACGCAGCAACGACAGCTCGTTACAAGGGCTTTATGGATGAGATCCAGAAATATCCTGATGTTGAGGTTGTAACTGCAGATTACGGCAACGGCGATATGGGTACCAGCATGACTGTCGCTGAGAATTTCCTCACGGCATACCCTGACCTCGTAGGTATTTTCTGTTGCGATGACCAGATGGCACAGGGCGCAGGCCAGGCAGTATCTGCACGCGGACTTAACGACGAGATCATCGTTTGTGGATTCGACGGTTCACCTGAAGGTGCCCAGGCAATCCTTGATGGAGTGATGGATATGACGATTGCACAGCAGCCAAGGCTTATGGGAAAGACTGCAGTCGATTACATCATCAAGCTTGAAAACGGAGAGAGTGTGGATCCTATCATCTATACGGATTGTGAGATCGTTACCAAGGAAAACGCAGAGAGTTTCCTTGAGTGGCATTGATTTTTCACCCTCGGTTGCCCTTGCCGCATAATGCAGCGGGGCAACCTTTTGCCTTTTCCAAAGCAAGAAAAACGATACGTGACATATTAACACCTTTAGATTTAGATAAAATTTCTAGTCAAACTCATAAATTTTTTTGACAATTGAGCCTTGAGAATTAGTACATCATGGACAGAGGCAGCCGACGGGAACGACAAGAACACCATCAGCTCTCTGATAAGCTATAGGAGAAACACCTGTCAGAACCATCAGAAATGATGGAGTCGCCATTTTCTCGGTATCGATCTTCTGAGCCAGTTTCTTCAATGTCTCTGCTCCATGTTCGATTGCTGACTGTCCTCCCATTTTTATCTCAATCAAACCGTACCTGCCATTTCTAAGATGTACTACTGCATCGCATTCGAGGTTGTTCTTATCTCGGTAATGCAGCACATCTCCATCCAGTGGCTGAGCATATACGCGTAGATCCCTGATGCAGAGATTCTCCAATATAAATCCGAATGTTTTCATATCGGCAATAAGATCGTCAGGACCTGCTCCTAGGCTGGCAGCTGCCAGAGATGGATCTGTAAAATATCTGGTTGGAGATGTTCTCACAGCGGTTTTTGAACGTAGGTTGGGATTCCATGCATCCATATCTTCTATGACAAATGTATCAGAGAGGCGTTTATGGTAATTCAGGGCGGTATGTTCAGAAAAGATTGTATCTGTAAGATCCCTGCTCAAATCCGAGAGTGCGATCTGTGATCCTATATTGCGGGCATATACCCTAAGGAAATGTTTCATCAGCGTAGGGTTGATTGTGCTTCCTTCGGAGGTTGTGATATCTGATGATGTGATTGCATCGATATACTCTCTGGCAATCTGCAGTGCTGAGTTCCTGCTTCTGTTGGCTTTGCAGGCTCTTGGCCACCCTCCTCTGCATGCGAGAAAGGCAAGTTCATCGATTCTGATTGAACTTTCCCCATTGATATCCAGGTTGCCTTCGAAGAGGTCTTTGAGGCTTACCTGTTTGCTGGAATTGCCAGATTCAGCGAGTGTCATCGGCCGCATGATGAGGCGTGAGATACGTCCTGTTCCACTGTGATGCTTCTTGTCATCATCCGGAGGCGTGACAGATCCCGTGATGATGAATTGACCATCTTCTCCGCGTTTGTCAACAGTAAAACGGATTGCATCCCATAGAGAAGGAACAAGTTGCCATTCATCAATCAATCTCGGAACAATCCCTTGTAGAAGCATTGAAGGACTATGTTCTGCCATTGCACGCAAGCTTTCGCCTGATTCAGGGTCATCAAGATAGACAACACTTTTTGCAAATTGTTCAGATGTTGTGGTTTTGCCGCACCATTTTGCACCTTTCACATAGACTGCACCCATTGTTTCCAGCTTGAGTTTAAAGATCGAATCAACAATTCTCGGGATATATTCCTTCATAGTTTCAGTTTGAGATATACGGTCAATTATTACAAGAGTAAATTATAACTGGTGGAGTAGTTGGCTATGTTTAGATGGGGCAGTTGGCTATGTTTAGATGGGGCAGTTGGCTATGTTTGAATAGCCTTCTTTTGGACCTGATCTCTGGAGAAGACATGTATTCTTCATCTTTGGAGTTGTAAGACAGACTTCGCAGGCTTGGAAAATGTGTAATTTTTAATGAATTTCAATCTTCATATTTTGCAATCAAATTGCCATGATAGACTATGCAAGGAGGTGCATTATGGACTGGACCATCTGGCTTCTGATCGGAGCGGTAGCTGCCGTTTTGGAGATAATTCTTCCTGGGTTTTACATGCTTTCGATCACGGCATCTGCAATAGGCGGCACATTGGCGTCCGCATTGGGTTTTCCGATCATCGCGCAATTTGCAATGGCCTTGGTTTTTCTCATTCTGTTTACTGTATTTCTAAGGCCCGTGCTTTCCAAGTCTGCAATCGGACGCAAGAACCGATTGATCGGCAAGATCGTAACGATAACAAAATCGATCGAACCACCCGATATGGGAAGGGGTAGAGTCGATGGTGTTGAGTGGCTATTATCATCAGATATTCCGATTAAGGAAGGAAATAAAGCTAGAATAGATAGTGTAGGGGGTGCCCACCTGCATGTAGAGCTATATAAAGGAGAGGAGGAGTAATATGCTTGGTGCAATCATAATTCTGATATTCGTCGTACTTGTTTTTCTCTTTTCAGGAATCCGCATCGTTCCACAGGGTATGACGATGGTCATCGAGAGGCTTGGAAAATACAAGAGGACCCTTGAAAGCGGTATAAACGTGATAATCCCGTTCTTTGACAAACCAAAGACGATCAGCTGGGATCTTCCCTCGACCGATCAAAGGAACAACAAGAAGCGGACGACGTGCTGGATAGACCTGAGGGAGCAGGTTTACGACTATCCGAAGCAGGGCGTGATAACCAAAGACAACGTAATGATCTCGATCGACGCGCTTTTATATTTCCAAATAAACAACGCACCCGATGCGTGCTACGAGGTTGCAAACCTCACCAAAGCAATCGAGATGCTTACCCAGACTACGCTTAGAAATGTCATCGGAAAGCTTACGCTCGATGAATGCCTGACAAGCAGGGATGAGATAAACCGCGAACTATGCATGATACTCGATGAGGCTACTGACAAGTGGGGCGTAAAGGTGAACCGGGTCGAGGTCAAGGACATAGATGTTCCTGAATCGATACGAAGCCAGATGGAGAAGCAGATGTCCGCCGAACGCGATCAGAGGGCAATGGTATCGATTGCGGAAGGAGAGAAGCAGGCGAAGATTTTGGAGGCGGAGGGATTCAAGACATCGGAGATCAACAAAGCAGAGGGCGAGCGCCAGGCTGCAATCCTTCGTGCCCAGGGTATGGCTGAGGCAAGAAGGCTCGAAGCGGAAGCGGAGGCGAAAGCAATTGAAAGCGTGAAAGCCGTCTTCGGAAGCAACAAGGAGTATGCGGAGTACCTCCGGGCGATCAGATATATCGATGCGATGAAAGAGATATTTTCGGGAAAGGATACGAAGACAGTATTCATGCCTTATGAGACGGAGAAGGCGCTCGCTTCCCTCGGTTCGATTGCCGAGCTGATAAAAGAGAAGGGCAACTGATTTATCTTTTTGAATATATTTATAGATATTAAATATCTAAAATAAAATATATAAATTGATATGGTGTTTTCCCGTTCGATGCGGATCTTTCGGACGGGTTTTCCTTTTCATATGGCAACTTCTTTTACTTTTGCTAAAATGTCATGAAGGGCAGAATTATGAAAGTACTTGTATTAGGTGGAGTCGCAGCAGGAACAAAAGCCGCTGCAAAGATAAAGAGGGAAGCTCGTTCGATCGATGTGAAGATCATAACGAAGGGAAAGGATATTTCGTACGCGGGGTGCGGATTGCCGTACTACATCAGCAATGTGATTGAAAACCGATCCGATCTGATAGTCAACACTCCGGCGAAGTTCACATCCCTTACCGGGGTTGAAGTCGTAACCGAAGCTGTAGTCACTTCGGTTGATTTTGATAAAAAGATCGTCACATACGTGTGCGGTGGGAGGAAAGAGTCTGAAAGCTATGACAAACTTGTGATTGCAACCGGAGCTGAAAGCATAGTTCCTCCCGTTCCTGGAGTAGATAAGGAAGGGGTTTTTACGCTGAGAACCCCGGATGACGCAGAGAAAATCAAAAGGTATGCAAGCGATGGAAATGCCAAATGCGCTGTAGTTGTCGGTGCCGGATTCATCGGACTGGAGGTTGCCGAGAACTTCTCGATGATGGGACTTGATGTGACTTTGATCGATATGGCTGATTCGATCATGCCTAATGCATTTGACAAGGAGATGGCGCTTTGGGCTCAGCGGCAGATTGAAAAAAGAGGAACCAATGTACTTCTTTCGACCAGGCTTGAGGAGATCACTGGAGATGATAAGGTTGACGGGGTTAAGGCAGGGGGGAAAGTCATTAAAGCGGACTTGGTGATCCTTGCACTCGGGGTAAGGCCGTCGACTTCATTTCTCTCGGAAAGCGGGATCGAGATGGATAAGGGTGCTATCGTCGTCTCTGAGAATATGGAGAGCAATATCGAGGGAGTGTATGCAGCGGGGGATGTTGCGCTTGTGAAAAACAGGATCACGGGAAAGAGGATGTACTCTGCAATGGGATCTACGGCAAATATCAGTGCAAGGATCCTTGCCGGGAACATCGCATCCAAGGAAAGTATCTACCCGGGAGCGCTTGGCACGGGCGTAGTGAAGCTGTCGGATGATTTGAACGCCGGACGAACCGGGCTTACTGAGGAGAGTGCGAAGAAAGAGGGCTTCGAGGTAGTTTCTGTCGTCGCCGTAACGGATGACAAGGCGCATTACTACGAGGGCTCGTCGTTCTTCGTAATGAAGTTGATCGCTGAGGAGAAGACGCATAGGATACTCGGTTTCCAAGTCGTTGGGAAAGGAAGCGTCGACAAGATGACCGATATAGCTGTCGTTGCAATCTCAAAAGGGATGAGGATTGAAGAGTTCAACGCCATGGATTTTGCGTATGCACCTCCGTTCTCGACTGCAATATCGCCATTTGCACAAATTTGCATGATCCTTGGGAACAAGATCAAAGGGGAGTTCGAGACGATCAGTCCTGCCGAATACCTTGAAACAAAGGCCGAGGGATACAAGGTGGTGGACGTGCTCCCCGAGAAAGGCATACCCGGAGCATTGTGGATCGATCTGGGGAAAGTGGATGGACCTATAAAAGGGCTTGAAAAGGACGAAAAGCTTCTTTTGGTCTGCTCAAGGGGTAAGCGCGGATATTTCCTACAGAACAGGTTGAAAGCCTGCGGCTACAGGAACACCAGGGTGCTTGAAGGCGGTGTGACGGTAAACGAAGTCATGGTTGATTGTCGTTGATTTCCCGGGAAGTGAAACAGATGAATTTGTTCAAACGATTTTTCTCCTACTACAAACCCCATATGGGACTATTCATGCTCGACACTGTCGTAGCCATCATCTCGTCCGTCCTTTCCGTGCTCTTTCCTTTGCTGACGAACTACCTGTTGAACGGGCCGCTTAAAGAGGGGAACGTCAGGATGATGGCAATCATCTTCATTGTCATGTTCGCAGTCTACGTATTCCAAGCGGTAAGTACGTACATCAGGATCAGATGGGGGCACTTTTTGGGTGTCCGCATAGAAAACGAGATGAGGCAGGACCTCTTCGACCACCTCCAGGATCTATCGTTCTCGTACTTTGACAAGACCAAGACGGGAAGCATCATGAGCAGGATAACGAACGATCTGTTTCAGATTGCGGAGATCGCCCATCACGGTCCCGAGGATTTCATCATCAGCACCCTGACCATATTCGTCTCCTACATATTCATGTTCTCGATATCCGTTCCCTTGGCTTTGATCTCGTTCATACCCCTTCCTTTGATGCTTTTCTACGGGATATTCTTCGGGCACAAGCTGAAGGTACGCAACAGGGAAGTGAGGAAGACGATAGCGGATGTGAACGTCGATGCTGAGAATTCGATCCAGGGAATCAGGGAAGTGAAGTCGTTCGCCCAGGAGGAATTCCAGAAAAAGAAGTTCAGCAAATCAAATACAAAGCTGAAGACATCGCGTGAAGGTATGTACGTGGAGATGGCGAACTATCAGACGGGAATAGGCTTCATGAGGGAGCTGTATTACCTTGTGACTGTAGTCGGAGGTTCCGTTTTGATCTACTTCGGACTATCCGATGTCTCTACGCTCATTACATTCACACTCTTCGTCTCGGTCGTGCTATCTCCGGTGGACAGGCTTATAAACTTCACCGAGCAGCTTCAGCAGGGTATTGCAAGCTTCGAGCGTTTTGTCGAAGTGATGGATACCGAGCCTTCGATAAAGGATTTTGAGGGCGCAGAGGATATCGAGGTCGGGAAAGGTGAAGTCTCCTTTTCCAACGTATCGTTCTCTTACGACAGCGGGGAGGGCAACGTACTCGATCACTTGGATTTCACGATCAAAGGAGGAGAGAACGTCGCACTCGTCGGCGAAAGCGGTGCGGGGAAGACGACGATTGTGAACCTCCTTTCAAGATTCTACGAACCGACTGAGGGAAGGATATTGATTGACGGTGTGGACATAAAAAACGTGACCCAGTCATCGCTTCATAAAGCGATCGGGTTTGTCCAGCAGAACGTATTTCTCTTTGACGCATCCATAAGGGAGAACCTTCGATACGGGAAGGGGAGTGCAAGTGATGAAGAGCTTTGGGAAGCGCTTGAGATGGCGAACCTCGGCGACTTTGTCAGATCGCTCCCCGACGGTTTGGATACCGAGGTGGGGGAGAGGGGTACGAGGCTTTCAGGAGGGCAGAGACAGCGCCTCTCGATTGCACGGGTATTTCTGAAAAACCCTCCGATAATAGTGTTTGACGAGGCCACGAGCAGCCTCGACACCGAAAGCGAAGCGTCGATCCAAGACGCATTTTCGCGCGTTGCGAAAGGGCGTACTGCGATTGTGATCGCACATCGCCTCTCCACGATCGTAGGATGCGACAGGATCTTCGTCCTCGACAAAGGAAGGATTGCGGAGGAGGGGACTCATGAGTCTCTTTTGAATAAGAACGGGATCTACAGAAGGCTCTATGCAAGGACTGCCGACTCCATCTGAGTGTCACCAGTAGGATCTTCTTCTTCCCTTGGTTCCATGGTGAGTTGTCTTGTAGTCCTGTACGGCAAGCTTTGCAGGGTCTTCAAGGGGGGCATCGATTGCATCGTGATACCCTTCCTTCTCCAAAAGGGAGGAGAACTTCTTCACGTTCTCTTCCTTTACGAATATAAAATTTCCTTCCGTGAGGATTACCAATGATCGGATCGCCGGGTTTTTCAAAAGGTTTTCAAGCACAGCTTCGTTCTTTATTTCCAAAAGCCTTCCAGTTGTCACTTGTGGAAGGATTTCGTACGAAGAGAGTACTAGTGAGAAGAAATTTTCCCAGTTCTTCGGAGGATTTGGAAAGAAGCGATGGAATTCTTTTACAAGCTCCTCCGCCTGCTCCTTTTTCCTGGTACTCGATGTGAATGACTTCAAAGTGACTTTGAACATGGCCTCCCCAAGGGGCTCTGAGATCGATGATAGAAACGACCTGATGTTCACTTTCGTTCCCTTGTAAGTCACCAAAAGAAGGTTTGAGTCGAGAACCGGATCGGAGAATGTTTTCTTCATCGCCGGTTTTGACTCAGTCAGCCCGAGCACCCAGCGCCCGAACGCTGTAAGGGATATCATATCCAATGCATCGCACGGGGAGTACGGGATGAGCTTTTTCGCTGTCTTTTGAACGGTCAGCTCTGGTTCCTTCTCCGTGATATCCAATATCCCGAACATCGATAGAATGTAAAGCATTCCATACACTACAGGCCTTGATACCAGCTTCTCTTCCATGTCGGAGAGGTTCTTCTCCCTGTCGCCGACAAAACCCGCAAAGATTGCTTTCACGCACTCAGTCCAGCTTATGTTCGATAAGTTGATCATTACCCGTGCCGTGCTCTTTTTGAACTCTTTGTAAATATCATCAGCCTTGTACCACTTTCCTTCATCGAGCTTCCTGACCAATGCATCGAGGCTTTCCTTGTAGTAGGGGTCAAGGGATGCCGTTTTCAGATTGAGCGTTCTTAAAAGGTACATCGGGGATTGGTCTCTGTTGAGAAGCCAATTTGCATAAGCGTCCCTTAGCCTTGAATTATCCTTCTGGTAGTATGCTTTAAAACCTACGGAAGAGAATGCAACGCATTGGAAAAGCTTGTCTTTGTCGAGGCCGTATTTCTCTGCAAGAAGCTTGCTTTGAACGGTCTTTCCCGAAACAATCCCTTCCGGTCCTATGCTGACTACGTTGTCCAGTGCCTCCTCGCTCTGGTCGGCAAATGACGTAACACTCCCTTCAGCGCTATCTTGTGATATGGGGATATCCGGGGGAGATACTACAAAAAGCTCGTAATAAAGCAACTCCAGATATGCATCCATATGCACTATCTTGTCCTTGTAACTGATGAAGTAATCGGACTGGTTTGTAAAATAGCGGAAAGAGAAGTGTTGATCCCTGTCTATCTTTCGTTCATCCTCGGGGAACAAGCGTGCGTATTGGGCGAGCGTAAGCTTTGCCCCCTCGGCAAGCGGGGAGAGAATGCGCATGAAGTTCCCGCTTATTTTCTTTCTTATCAGTGTCCTCGACTGGGAGTAGAACTTTATGAGTTTTGTCTCCATCATATCCGAACGTATATTCTCATCCGCGGAGGGGAATGTAAGATACCAAAGCGCATGTATTTTGGCGCTGGATGGCCACGAATATGATCCTTTCACGTACCTTCTGACGCAAGAGCTTGCAAATTCTGGAAAATTCTTGTCGCTTATCACAATTCCTCCTATGAGAAAATCTCTTTGATTTCTTCCTCAGAGAGGCTTTTGAGTGCTACGCCATCCGAGGTTATCAGGGCATTCGAGAGCTCCCTTTTCTTCTCTTGAAGCTCCAGTATCTTCTCTTCGATCGTTCCTTTCGCGATCAAGCGGTAGCAGAACACGGGGTTCGACTGCCCGATCCTGTGCGTTCTGTTTATCGCCTGATCCTCGGCCGCTGCGTTCCACCACGGATCGAATATGAAGACGTAGTCGGCTGCAGTGAGGTTCAGTCCGACGCCTCCCGTCTTCAGCGTCATTACGAAGACTTTCGTATTCTCGTCGCTTTGGAATCTCGAGACGAGTGATTCCCTGTCGCGCGTTGCACCCGTCATCGTGACAAACCCGATCCCTAGTTCCTCCAGATCCTCCCCGATCTTTCCTACCGTATCGAGAAACGAAGTGAATACGAGCGCTTTGTGACCTGCTTGGGTGATTTCAGGAAGGACCTGTTTCAGGTACTCCCTTTTTGACGAGACTATTTCGGTGATCATCTTTCCCTCGGGCAGTGCTGCAATCTGCCTCAGTTCGGTTAGTGCCTGAAGTATGATGAACGTGGATTTCTCCAATCCGGCTTTCTTAAGCGATCCATCGATCTGACTCTTGAGGGTCTTCCGCCTTTCCTCGTAGTAATCCCAATGCTCTTTCTGCATATCGAGGCATACGGTCTGTTCAGTCTTTTGCGGAAGATCCTTCAATACGTCCTTTTTCATTCTCCTCAATATGAAGGGGTGTATCTTCATCTTCAGCATCTGGAGGGCATCCTTGTCGTCATCGAGTGTTATCGGACGCACGAACTCCTTCTCGAATTCCGACAGTACCGGGAAGAGCGCTGGATTGAGGAATCTGAAGAGCGAGTACAATTCCCCGAGGTCGTTCTCGACGGGCGTTCCGGAGACCGCAAGCCTGTGTTCGCTTTTCAAGTTCAGTATTGCATGAGCGGTTTGGGTATTGAAGTGCTTCACGTTCTGCGACTCGTCAAGGATGACGTAATAGAACTCCATGTCCGCGATCTTTCCGATGTCGTTTCTGATCGTCGCGTAGCTTGAGATCACAAGGCCCCCTTTGAGTTTCCTCATTTCCTCAGCTTCCCTGTTCTGTCCGTAGTATACAAACGGCTTGAGGTCGATTCCGAAGCGTTCGATCTCGTCAAGCCAGTTGTATATGATCGATTTGGGGGCGACCAACAGGCTTGGTTTTCCTTCCGATGATCTGAACACGTCGTTCAACAGCGCTATTATCTGTACCGTCTTCCCCAGCCCCATCTCGTCTGCAAGGCACCCTCCCATCTTGAAGTCGTGGAGGTACCTGAGCCATCTGTATCCCTCCCTCTGGTATTCACGAAGCGAGCTGGTCTTGAGCTTCGTCGAGTACTTCCTTCCCTCCAGTTCTCCCAGTCCCGTGTAAAAATCCCTTATGCCTTTTATCGCATCCCCGTCTACCTTCACATCATCAAGGCTTTCAAGGTAGGGTAGGTCGTATGATGAGATGACGTTCTTTCCGTTCTTTTTCCTTATCAAGCGTTCGAGCTTCCTGATGAATTCCTCGTCGATGTATGCTTTGCTCTTGTCGCTTAGAAGCAGGTATCCTTTATTCTTGTCGTAAGATGACAAGAACTCGTCGAGGCTCATTGAAATGCCATCCGCAACATCCACAGATGCGCTTCCTTCGAGGAAATCGATACCCGAAGTGAAGTGGAAATTGATGCGAGGACGGCAATACCTGATCTTGTATTTCGATAGTATCTCGCCGTGGTAGATGTTGAATGCCTTCATCATCTGCAGAATGTGGCTTTGGATGAATTCGGATGCAAACGGACCGTCGATTATGAAGTTACCGTCTTCTTCGTACACTGCATTCTTCGGATAGCGCCCGAGCATCTTCTCAAAGAGCTTTCTGGGATCCTCCCCGTATACTATCTCCCTGATCTCGAGTATTCGCTCTTCATCGATTAATTTCACGCATTCAAGAAGGTCGTTCTCGTTTATGATCTCCGATGGGAGTCCGTCAACGTGGCTTAGTGCAACTACGTGTAAGTACCCGTACTGGTCGACGTTTTTGAATATCAGCGAAGGAATTGCCTGGACTGGCTTTCTCCTCTGGCTCTTGTAGCCATCGCATTCGATCCTGACGAAGTTATGGGAGGAGAGAAGCATCGAGAAAAAGAGAGGAAGGTTCTCCTTTCCGACTTTCTCTTTCGAAAGCCTCTCCAAGTCTTTTAGTTCCTCGAGATCCTCCCTGACTTCGTATAGGCTGCCTCCCGCAGAAACCATTCCGTCGAGCATTATCTCCATTTTCTCAAAGGTAGGGTGTAGCGAGAACTCGAACGAGTACATCCCATCCTCATCTTTTACTGCCCTGAATGACAGGTCGTGAATCCCGTCTTCGACTTTCAAGCTTCTCCCGTCCTCAGTGAAAAGCGCATCAGACTCGGATGCGAGTCTCAATATTCGCACTGATGGAATTACCTGTTCTGCCGCTTTATGTAGAAAATGCGATGCGAATGGTTTTGCAGTACGGAGCTTTTCAAATTCCTTTATGATGTTTCTCCCGCTTCCTTGTGTTTTCTTGTAATCATTTTCACCGGAAAGGGAGATGCTACCATCTTTTGAAAGGACTATGAAAGTCTTTCCGTTCCCGCTTTCCGCTGTTTTTCGTTTTGCCATATCAGGATTGTAGTTTGAAAAACTTTCAATTGGTATTCTTCAGGCTCTGAAATATTCTTTTTCCCATCATCCCTACGCTTTGCTTTACGTGGAAATGTCACCATTGGTCACAGTGTATGCTCTCGGTGCACGGCGCTGTATCCATGTACGCGACATCGGGTTCCACTACGCTGTGTCCGTTTTTCATTACACCTTTTGTAAAGTTATCTGCCAGGGCATTGGATGACCCGTTCTTCCTTTCAAGACAACAATCTTCATCTACACCTTTTTCCCGATATTCACATCTTCTTGCTCATCTCATCAGCCCATGACGTGACAGTTCCGGATCCAAGGAGTTTCCCCTCAATCCAGTTCGCTTCAGGATAGAGTGACTCAAGGTGCCTTTGGGCTTTTTCGATCCCGCTTCCACCTGAGGTAGCAAATGGAACGATCTTCTTTCCTTTCGTTCCTATCTTGTCGAGGAACGTGTCGACTATCCTCGGTTCCACATACCACCAGATCGGGAAGCCGATGAAGATCGTATCGTAGGCGTAAGCGCTATCCGGGATTGCTTTGATCCCAGGCCGCGTTTTCTCATCAGCCATCTCCACGCTTGACCTGCTCTTTTTATCCATCCAGTCGAGGTCTTTCGATGTATATGGTGCTTGCGGGGTTATCTTTACCATTTCCGCATCCAGAGCTTCGCTCAATCGTTTTGCGATCCCTTCGGTAACCCCGCTTGCTGAAAAATAAGCGACAAGTATCTTCTTATCCATCGTTTCCTCCTGAAATTATTCTGACAATTTGTCAGCATTCATATGCTATAACACTTCACTCCCCGGGTCAATATATTAAGTGACAATCTGTCAGTATACCTCAATGGAGCTCGAAATTCCCTCCAGCTTGAACAGCTTTCCTTTGAGTATTATCATCACCACCAGATTGGAGTTTTTTATGGAAGCGAAAGCGCGTAAGATGGACATGCTTTCAGGCTCTTTGGCCGACAAGATCCTCTTTTTTGCAATTCCACTTGCAGCAAGCAGCATATTGCAGCAGCTATTCAATGCAGTTGACGTCGCTGTCGTCGGACACTTTGCATCAGACCCGGCTGAAGCGACAGCAGCGGTAGGGTGCAACGGCCCTGTCATAAACCTGATAATAAACCTCTTTGTGGGGATATCCGTAGGAGCGAACGTCGTCGTCTCCCGCTTGATAGGGCGAGGGGAGAAGGAGAAAGCGAACCAAAGCGTCCATACTGCAATGACTGTTGCCTTGATCAGCGGAGTTTTCCTCCTTTTTCTCGGCCTCGTCGTATCACGTCCCGTACTTGTTGCGATGAACACTCCTGAAAACGTATTGCCATATGCACTTACATACCTGCGCATATACGCGCTGGGAATGCCATTCATCATGGCATACAACTTCGGCTCGGCAATCCTCAGGTGCGTGGGTGATACGAAGCGCCCCCTGATAGCTTTGGTCTTCTCGGGCTTCTTCAACGCAGCATTGAACCTTTTCCTGGTAATCGTATTCCACCTGGATGTCGCTGGCGTTGCCCTTGCCACCGTGATATCCAATGTCATAAGTTCGGTTATGATCTGGATATTCCTGATGAGGGAGAAAAGCGAAGTTCATCTTGATTTGAGAAAGCTTTCCATAAGAAAGAAGGATTTGGAGAAAATATTGCAGATCGGGGTGCCCGCGGGCATCCAAAGCATGGTGTTCTCGTTCTCGAACGTCATAATCCAATCTGTCGTGAACAGCTTCGGTACGGCAGCTGTAGCAGGAACTGCAGTCTCTCTGAACTACGACAACTTCTCATATTTCGTAGTCTCTGCATTCTCCCAGGCGGCAGTCACCTTCACAAGCCAGAACTACGGGGCAGGCAACTACGATAGGTGCAGGAAGATATTCAGGACGACACTCTCCCTTGCGCTTCTATGCTCGTTTGCAATCAGCTGGATGTTCATACTCGGAAGGTCTTTCTTCTCCGGGATATTCACCTCCGATCCTGTCGTATTGGATTACGCCAAACTCAGGATGGTGGTCGTACTGAGCCTTTACCTTCTTGTCTCGACCTACGAGATCGGAGGCGCCTCCCTTCGGGGCATCGGGTATTCGATGACACCCGCGATCCTGACGATATTCGGAGTGTGCGTCTTCCGCCTGATCTGGGCTTATACGATAGCGACGGTGCACCATGACTTTGCAATTCTGATGGCCGTCTACCCGGTCTCCTGGATACTCACAGGTTCGATGGTCCTTACAGCTTACTTTGTAATCAGACGTAAAGTTTTCAACAAGAGCGGGAGAAAAGTCCTCGAATGACCCCAAGAAAGGGATAAATAAACGTCGCCCATATCCCGGTTGCAGTCAGAGATATCGAGAATCCGATGTAGTGGGGCAGCGGGAGAAGTGATGCGACGAGAAAGAGAAGCATGCTTGTAATCATCCCTAATACAAAGCGAACTATCCTTGCTCTGACGCTTCCTTCATTTGAGAACGATACATACCTCTCTTCAAGTGTAAATCCGAGCAACAGGGAGGATATGAGTGCTGTAGTCATCGCTACATCGGAAAATGCAACCTCGTCGATCTTCCCGCAATCGAGCATGATTGAAATAATCAGCGAAATGAAAAGGAAGACAAACCCCAAAGAAACCTGGAAGTGAAAGAACTTGTTCTTCTTTTCTTCCATTTTGCACGATACTTTTCCGACAAGAAGTGCCGATGCAATTCCTATTGCCGTTCCTGTCATCACATCTACGGGCCAGTGCACTCCGAGGTACAGCCTTGAAAGAGGGACGAGTATTATAATCAGTATTGATATTACATTCACCAGCTTCGAATGAAAAAAGAGCATCAGGAATGAAAAGAATGACGATGAGATAGTGCTGTGCCCTGACGGGAACGAGTAGCCTGTTGCTGTCGAGAGCCTTTGCCCGTTTATCAACTCAGGGTAAAGCATGAATGGGCGAGGGGATCTGAATATCGATTTCGTAATGTTCGTCGTAACGAGGGCAAATGAAAGCGCGTAGGCTCCTTTGATCCCTTTCCCCTTGTCGATGCACCAGTAAAGGATGAGTAAAAAGAGCACGGGTATGATTTCTCCCACTAGGGAGATCAGATTCATCAGGGTGTCAAGGAAAGGATTTGCGATATCCTGAAGGAAAAGTAGTATCTCTAGTTGCATTCAAAACCTCTTTGTTTATTATATTCCTTACCTTATCCGTTTGCACCGTGCTAGAATTCATTCATGAGTGAGTACGTTTGCCCGAAGTGCGGGTCATCAGAATACGTTACGGATACCATCCAGACTACGGGTGGGAATTTATCAAAGTTCTTTGATGTCCAGAACAAGAAGTTCCTTGCCGTCTCTTGCGCAAATTGCGGGTATACAGAGCTATACAGGGAAGATTCATCGATGGCATCGAACATATTCGATTTCCTGATCGGGAAATAATCTTTTTACATTTATTTTACAGCTTTCACCCGTGCTTTTTGATCTTGCTTCCATAGAATTCGAGAACTTACTGATAAAGGAGTTCTCTGATGGAGTTAAAGCAGATTGGCAAAAAAGCGGCATTGGTGCTGCTTCTTCTCGTCTTCTCCAGTTCATTTGTTGGTGCGGGAGAGATTGAATTGACCAAGGTTGCAGGATATTCGGCCGGCGAATTCAACGTTGATGGAGGCGTGATGGAGATCATCTCGTACAGCCAGAAGACCGGATATGCGTACGCGGTAAACGGACAGTCCGGAGTTCTTGCTGTGATAGATCTCTCGAAAATCAATGAAAATGAAGTTCTCGAAGGTATTGATATCGACATAAAGGGGATAGTCGAGAAAGAGGATCCTGCTTTCATTTATGGAGATATGACATCTGTCTCGGTCTCATCTTCCGGCGACAAGCTTGCACTTGCCTTGCAGGATGAAAGGTATGATGCAAACGGAAGGGTTGCCATTTTCGATTGTCGTGAAGACGGCAGCGTGGTTTATTTGTTCATGGTGGAAGCGGGAGTACAGCCTGACATGGTTCTTTTCGTCGGAGACGATCTGGTTCTCTCTGCAGATGAAGGAGAGCCCAGGGCGGGATTCGGCGAAGGCATAATGGACCCTGCAGGCTCAGTGACGATAGTCGATGTCGCTGGAAGAAAGAGCAACATCGTAGGATTCTCATCATTTGATGACGATGCATCGCTCAAAGCTCTTGATAAAAGCGGAGTTCTCGTAATGAACGGCAAGCTTCCATCTGTGGATTTCGAGCCCGAGTACATCGCATACTCCGATGGAAAAGCGTATGTGACGCTGCAGGAAGCAAATGCAATTGCGGTCCTTGACGTGGAAACAGGTTCGTTCGACGGAGTATATCCGTTGGGATTCGAGGACTACGGGAAGTATCCTGTGGACATCGATAAGAAGGACGATGCATACTCCCCGATCTCCTATCCCGGACTGTACGGGATAAGGATGGCTGATGGAATTTCAGCGTTCACTTCCAATGGCAGCACGTACCTCGTGACTGCAAACGAAGGGGATGCTAGGGAATGGGGCGACGAGGAGGAAGGCACGTTCTACATCAGCGAAGACGAGAGGGATTTTTCAGATGGGGACATATCCCCGCTTTCGATCGTCTCCAAAGTCAACGGCAACCTCGATGGAAAGGTTGTGTTCTTCAAGAGCGGAGATTTCTCAGGACTCGACGAGAACTCTGAATATATCTTCGGATGAAGGTCATTCACGATTTACAAGGTGACTGGGAACGGTCTTGAGGAAGTCTTTACAAGCGGAAACGATCTTGAAGAAATCTCTTTTGAAGCTTATCCGGAATACTACAATGCATCGAACGACAATTCGAGCCTCGACGACAGGTCCGGAAAGAAGGGCGTTGAAGCTGAGAGCGTTGCAACTGGCGTCGTAGACGGCAGGACGTATGCGTTCGTAGCACTTGAAAGAATCGGCGGAGTCGTCGTATACGACGTGACGGATGTGGAGAACGTATCGTTCGTGACGTATGTGAACACCAGGGATTTCGAGACCGTCGTGCCCGGATCGGAGGTGTATGAGGATGGAGAACTCGACAAGTGGGTCACAGGAGGGGATGTAGCACCGGAAGGCCTTTGCTTCGTGTCATCCCAATCCAGTCCGAACGGGAAAGCGCTTTTGCTCGTTGCATCCGAAGTCTCCGGAACGGTAGCTGTATTCGAGATCGAGTGATCGGGAAACAAATCATCATTCTGGCGGGATGGCTGCGGCTGTCCCGTTTTTTCGTGGTAAAATCAATATCCATGAATCAAGGAGGGAGATGTGTTTTCAAATAACATACCACAAGTGAAAGTCGGAATGATTGCAGTCAGCAGGGACTGCTTTCCTTTGTCTGTTTCAAAAAATCGCGCGGAGAGGGTCCTCGCAGAGTGTAAAAAGAGGAACATTGATCTCTTTCTGGCCCCCTCTGTAGTAGAGAACGAGAACGACGCGCTTTCAGCACTCGATGAAGTGAAGGGCGTTTCCTCAAATGCCCTTGTAGTCTTTCTAGGCAACTTCGGTCCCGAGACCCCCGAGACTTTGCTTGCAAAGTACTTCGACGGGCCTGTGATGTACGTCGCTGCCGCAGAGGAGACGGGAGATGACCTTGTAGGGGGAAGGGGGGATGCGTATTGCGGAATGCTCAACGCTTCCTACAACCTGGGCCTCAGGAAACTCAATGCGTACATTCCGGATTACCCTGTGGGAACGCCCGATGAGGTTGCTTCGATGATAGATGAGTTTATTCCGATTGCAAGGACGATCATTGGGCTGAAGGATCTGAAGATCATCTCGTTCGGACCGCGCCCCCAGGATTTCTTTGCATGCAATGCTCCGATCAAAGGGCTTTACGACGTCGGTGTCGAGATAGAGGAGAACAGCGAACTCGACCTATATATATCGTTCAAGGAGCACGAAGGGGATGAGAGGATTGAAAAGGTTGCGAAGGATATGGCATCCGAGCTTGGAAGCGGCAACACCTATCCTGATTTCCTTACCCGCCTTGCGCAGTACGAACTGACCCTTCTCGACTGGGCTGAGACGCACAAAGGTGCAAGGAAGTACGTCGCTTTTGCAAACAAGTGCTGGCCTGCATTCCCGTCCACTTTCGGATTCGAGCCGTGCTATGTGAACAGCCGCCTCGTCTCACGCGGCATACCAGTCTCGTGCGAAGTCGACATCTATGGAGCGCTGTCCGAATACATCGGGCTATGCATCTCGAATAGTCCCGTGACGATTCTTGACATAAACAACTCGGTTCCGCGTGACATGTACGAATCAAAGATCAAAGGGAAGTATGATTACTCCCTTACGGATACGTTCATGGGTTTCCATTGCGGAAACACCCCTTTCTGCCTCTTGAAAGGCGGTGCCATCAAGTACCAGTTGATCCAGAACAGGATACTTGAGAATGGAAACGACCCCGATTTCACCCGCGGCACCCTCGAAGGGGATATCAAGGCGGGGGATGTCACGCTGTTCAGGTTGCAAGGGAGTGCCGATGCAAAACTTCAAGCGTACGTGGCGGAAGGGGAGATCCTTCCGGTGGAGACCCGTTCTTTTGGAGGAATAGGGCTGTTTGCAATACCGGAGATGGGAAGGTTCTATAGGAACGTGCTGATCAAAAAGCGCTATCCGCACCACGGGGCAATCGCTTTCAGCCACATCGGAAAGTCATTTTTCAAAGTCCTTGAATACCTTGGCGTGACCGATATTTCCTACAACAGGCCGAAAAACATCCCGTACGACGGGGAGTGCCCGTTCTGATGGAGGGTGGCGTGGAAAGCGGAAAGAAGATCATATTGTTTATCTCGGGAAGTCTCAGAAAAGGTAGTTACAACCTCCAGCTTTCAAGGAAGGCAAGTTCGATTTTGGAAGAGTACTTCGAGTGCCGCTTTCTTTCCTACGACGACATTCCGTACCTTGACCAGGATGTGGAGTTCCCTCCGCCTTCGAGCGTGGAGAGAGTGAGAACGGAAGTAGAAAGTGCAAGCGTGGTATGGATCTCCACCCCGGAGTACAACCATAGTTATTCCGGGGTTCTGAAAAACCTCCTCGACTGGCTTTCAAGGCCCAGGGAAGCGGGCAATTACGATAGCGCGGTCATCAGGGGGAAATTGATCGCCTTAAGCGCGGTTGCAGGCAGTTCGGGTGGATCGTTCGCACTTGGAAAACTTGAAGAACTAATGGAAATGTTCTCGTGCAGTGTCATCAAGAGCGTGGTGAAAGTTGCGTTGGGTTCCCGGTTCGGGGAGGAAGTTCTCACGCTGGATGGGAAAGAGGAGGAGGTTCTTGAAAAGGAATGTTCGGAGATTCTTTCCCTATTCCAAAGTGAAGAGCGATCCGTTTTTCCTTGAAAATAGCCCTGTTCTGACGTATCTTTTTTAGTGGTGGGTATTCCCGGAAAATACCTGCCACGACATCTGGAATTGTTAATTTTTTCTGAAGCAAAGGGGGAAGAATGTACAGTCAGCAGATGGAAACTTTCATAGTTGTCGCCGAGAGCGGCAGTTATGCGAAAGCGTCGGAATTTTTCGGAAGAAGCGAAACCTATCTGAAAAAGCAGGTATCGGAACTGGAGGGCCAGCTGGGGCTTGCTTTGATCGAGACCAGGAAGGATGGCAGGGTGGAGATGACCGATGTAGGGAAATACATCTACTCGGAAGCGCACCACTTCAGATCGGAATTCGACAGGGTTTTGACAAAAGCAAGGCTTGTGCAAAGCGTAGTGAAATCTTAAACAAAATAGCCGAGCTTTTTCTTGAATTGAGCTATTATCACACTCCTCATCTCTTCCTTTGAAGAGGATGTGTTTCTTTTGATCCTGAACGCACTTCCCGAGAGGTATTTGTACTCAACCCTCGGGTCGTTGGCAAGTATTGCAATCACATCGCATTTATGGATCGCTTTGTGTTCCGGCTTCTTCAGGTAATCGCAGAGTATGTCATCCGCCTTCTGCCATGTCGAGTATGCCGAATCCTCCCGTTCGAGCATCACGCTGTACAGCACGTCGCCTATTTCACTTTCATATACCGTATTGTTCATTTTCCCTCCATTTTCCATAGTGTCTTTTCCTCTGCTTTTGTCTAATGTCGACGAATATGAGGAAATGTGTAGATTGGATGATGGTGTATTGACCGCTCGGTGAATGTTTCGGTATATCCCTTTTGTCAATGCTTTCCTGATGCATCTTTTTCAAGACATTGATGAAGGAGTTGAAGATGAGAAAACTGGCAAGATATTTCGGAAAATACAAAGTCAACGCAATCCTGTCCCCGCTATTCACTTTCGCCGAAGTCCTTTTGGAGATACTCATTCCATTCATCATTGCATTGATCATCGACAAAGGTATCGAAGGAAGGAATATGGATGCCTTGATCCGCTATGGCGTGCTGATGGTCATATGCGCGCTCTTTTCGCTTATTTCCGGGGTTCTTGCGGGAAAGAACGCAGCCAAGGCCGCGACAGGGTTTTCTGCAAACCTCAGGGAAGGGATGTACGGCAGGATCCAGGAATTCTCGTTCTCAAACATCGACAAGTTCTCTACTCCATCTTTGGTGACACGCCTAACTACGGATGTCACTAATGTGCAGAACGCAGTGCAGATGATCCTCAGGATATTGGTACGCGCCCCGTCGATGCTCATCGCTTCGTGGCTGATGTGTTTTGCGATCAACAGGGAATTGAGCCTTGTGTTCTTCTTTGCGATGCTTGTATTGGGTTGTGTGTTGTTTGCAATTGCGAAAATCACGATGCCGATCTTCCAAAACGTTTTCAAGCGCTATGACGAACTGAACGGAAGTGTGGAGGAGAACGTAGGCGCTATAAGGACTGTAAAAGCGTACGTAAGGGAGGATTACGAGAAGAAGAAGTTCGACAAGGCAAGTGACAACCTCTACAGGATGTTTGTAAAGGCTGAATCGCTCCTTGCATTCAACAACCCGGTGATGATGTTCGTAATCTATTCGTGCATCGTCATGGTCTCCTGGTTCGGCGCACACTATATCGCGAACGGTGTGATGAGTACGGGAAACCTCACATCCCTTTTAAGCTACGTGATAAGCATGATGATGTCGCTGATGATGCTTAGCATGGTCTTCGTGATGATCACGATGAGTAGCGCAAGCGTGAAAAGGATCAACGAAGTACTTTCCGAGAGTGTTGAGATAACAAACCCGGAAGACCCGGTGATGAGCGTAAGCGGCGGAAGCATAGATTTTGAGAATGTTACGTTCTCTTACAAGAAAGGGAGCGGGAAGAACGTATTGGAAAATATCGATCTACATATAAAATCAGGGGAGACCGTCGGAATAATCGGTGCAACGGGCAGTGGGAAATCGAGTTTGGTGAACCTCATAAGCAGGCTGTACGACGTTGATTCGGGGTGCGTGAAAGTAGGCGGGATCGACGTCAGGAAATACGATGTGGAAACGCTCAGGGACTCGGTTGCCGTAGTGCTTCAGAAGAACGTTCTTTTCTCAGGAACCATCCTTGAGAACCTGCGGTGGGGGAATGAGAAGGCCAGCGAAGAGGAGTGCAAGGAGGCACTTGAACTTGCCTCTGCCGATGAGTTTGTCGAAAACTTCCCCGACAAGTACAACACGTACATAGAGCAAGGGGGAACGAACGTCTCCGGCGGTCAGAGACAGAGGCTCTGCATTGCCCGCGCACTCATGAAGAAGCCCAAGATCCTCATCTTGGATGACTCGACAAGCGCTGTCGACACCGCAACCGATGCGAAGATCAGGAAGGCGCTTTCCGAGAAGATATCTGAAACGACGAAGTTGATAGTCTCCCAAAGGATTTCAAGCATAGAGAGCGCTGATCGGGTGATCGTACTTGACTCGGGGCACGTCGATGCGTTCGATACCCCTGAAAACCTTTTGAAGACGAATGCAATCTATCGTGAGGTTGCCCTGGCCCAGAGCGAGAGGGGCGGGGATTTCGACCAGGAGTGAAGGGAGGTGGTGAGATGAAGGGGAAAAGTTCAAAAAGAGATATCTTACGCGTCTTGGGCTATGTCTTCAGACACTACAAAGCACACGTTTTCGTAGTTCTTCTCGGAATAATAGGTTCGTCGCTTGCAACTTTGGTCATGACGCTCTTCATGGAAGTCTTGATCGACGACTACATAATCCCGCTCACGCTCTCAAGCGTAAGGGATTACAGCAGCCTTGCTTTTGCCATCATGCGCCTTTCGTTGGTGCTCTTTGTGGGAGTACTTTGTTCATACGTCTTCAACCGCGTCATGGTAAACGTCACCCAAGGATCACTAAACAACCTGAGAAAGGATCTTTTTTCAAATATGGAGAGCCTTCCCATAAAGTATTTCGATACCCATGCGCATGGTGATATAATGTCAGTTTACACGAACGACATCGATACTTTGAGGCAGCTTGTCAGCCAGGTTTTTCCACAGCTCGTGCATTCTTCGATCACATTGATATCTACGTTCATCAGTATGATCGTTTTGGACGTTCCCCTGACTTTATTGACGCTCTTCATGGTTTCCTTGATGCTTTTCTCGACTTTCAAGATCTCCGGGCTTTCCAAGAAATACTTTTTCTCCCAGCAGAAGGAGATCGGAAAGGTCAACGGCTACATAGAGGAGATGATGGAGGGGCAGAAGGTAGTAAAAGTGTTCTGCCACGAGAAGAAAGCGATAGAAGATTTCAAGGTACTGAACGAAGAGCTGAGGGAGAGCTCATACAAAGCGAATATGATCGCAAGCATATCGATGCCTCTTAACGCGAACATAGGCAACCTGAGTTATGTGCTTTGCGCAATTTTCGGTGGTTTCCTGGCGCTGAGCGGACACGTCGGACTGACGATCGGTACGCTCGTTGCATTCTTGAACCTTAACAAAAGTTTCTCCCAGCCTGTCACACAGCTCAGCCAGCAGGTGAACAGCGTCGTAATGGCATCAGCCGGAGCTTCGAGGCTCTTCGCGCTAATGGATGAGGAGCCTGAAAAGGATGACGGGTATGTCGAACTGGTGAATGTTAAAACGGATGAATATGGGAATCTGGTGGAGTGCAGGGAAAAGACGAACTCGTGGGCATGGAAACATCCACACAAGGCGGATGGCAGCGTCACCTACATACCCCTTGAAGGGGAGATTACGTTCAACGGCGTTGATTTCGGATATAGCGGAGAGAAGATGGTTCTACATGACATAAGGATGTACGCGCATCCGGGTCAGAAGATCGCGCTTGTCGGCTCGACCGGGGCTGGAAAGACTACGATAACCAATCTTATAAACCGCTTTTACGATATACAGGACGGGAAGATCCGATACGACAACATCAACATAAACAAGATAAAGAAGCCCGATCTGAGGCGTAGCCTTGGAATAGTATTGCAGGACACGAACCTCTTTACAGGAACTGTGATGGAGAACATCAGATACGGAAGGCTTGATGCAAGCGACGAGGAGTGCATTAGTGCAGCCCGCCTTGCGAATGCCGATGATTTCATCTCCCGTCTTCCCGACGGGTACGATACCATGCTTACAGGAGGTGGAGCATCCCTTTCCCAAGGGCAGCGTCAGATGCTTTCTATTGCACGTGCTGCCGTTCAAGATCCCCCTGTATTGATACTCGACGAGGCCACAAGCTCGATAGACACAAGAACCGAAGCTTTGGTCCAGAAGGGTATGGACAGGTTGATGAAGGGGCGCACTTCATTCGTGATCGCCCACAGGCTCTCGACTATAAGGAATGCAGATTGCATAATGGTGATGGATCACGGAAGGATAATCGAACGGGGAACCCACGAAGAGCTGATCGAAAAGAAGGGAAGGTATTACCAGCTTTACACTGGAAAGGGAGCTGGAAACGAGTGAATACGGCTCCCTTGGATTTCATGGAAGAAGGGGATGGTAAGATGGCTGGATATTGTCATGTGTGTGGAACCGAGCTGGTTGGGAAGCCTTTGGATGATGAGGGGATCGTGCCGTTTTGCACCAAATGCAACCAGTACCGTTTCCCCCTTTACAATGTCGCTGTCAGCATGATCGTAGTCAACAGGAAAAACGGGAAGATACTGCTTATCAAGCAGTACGGGAAACCTGATTACATACTTGTCGCGGGATATGTAAACCGCACTGAGAACTTGGAAAGTGCAGTAAGAAGGGAAGTGAAGGAAGAGACGGGCATG
Source organism: uncultured Spirochaetaceae bacterium (assembly GCA_944389975.1). Taxonomy (GTDB): domain Bacteria; phylum Spirochaetota; class Spirochaetia; order Sphaerochaetales; family Sphaerochaetaceae; genus Ornithospirochaeta. Next base: position 1,845 of record CALXOH010000023.1, on the reverse strand, counting down.
ATTGTATCTTCCATCAGATTCAACCGCACCAGGTTTTTCGAACCATCGAATTCGTTGATGTGCAATTTCACTGCATTCGTCGATGACGACAGCGGGTTTGATCCGAACTGGGAGATCGATGAGAGCAAGTGGTTCTCTCCCGAGGAAGCGAGAAAGAACATCAAGCCGAACAGCCTTGCGTTGTATTTCCTCTCATCTTATCTGGACGAGACTGATGCCGAACAAGAGGAGTAAGCGATGGATGAATGCGGAACATGGGCCGGAAACGATCCATTGTTGATAAGCTACCATGACACAAGATGGTGCCATGAGGTGCACGATGATGATGAAATCTTTGCCCTTTTGGTGCTTGAGAGCATGTCGGTAGGACTCTCCTGGCGCTTGATACTGCATCGGGAAAAGCGGTACAGGGAAGTCTGTGATGGCCTTCGCCCCTCTCTTTGCGCGCTCTACGACGATGAGAAGGTCGACAAGCTGATGAGAACTGATGGCATCGTACATATGAGGGGAAAGGTCGAGAGCATCGGAAGGAATGCAAGGGCGTTTGAGGAAGTTAGAAAGGAATACGGGACATTTGACAGTTGGATCTGGTCGTTCACGGAAGGAAAGGCAATCGATCACAGGCTTGAGGACGTTGCATCCACACCCAGTCGGAATGAACTGTCGGACCTGGTCAGCAAAGAATTGAAGAAGAAAGGTTTTTGCTACATGGGACCAGTGATCACATACTCATGGCTACAAGCCATCGGGATGATCAACGACCATCTTGTTTCCTGCCCGAAGCGGCCGTGATTGATAGAGAATCCGAAAATGGGAAGAAATCTTATAGTCGGTGACATCCATGGCAGATATGAAAAGCTTCTTTCAGTGCTGGGAAAGGCATCATTCGATCCCGATTTCGATACGCTTTACTCGGTCGGGGATTTCTGTGACCGTGGAAAGGATGCAGTGAAGACTCTACGCTTCCTGATGTCTTTGAAGAACTTGAAGGCAGTTGTCGGGAACCATGACATCATTCTCCAGGACTGGCTATACTCGGAAAAGCGCGATGAGAACTGGCTTCGTTATCTTGGTGGAAACAAGACGGTAAATGACATCATCTACCGTCATCGCCTTTGCAGGATGGAGCGATTGGAAATCGCTGGTTTCCTCAGATCCCTTCCCCTCGTCATAGTCGAGGATAGGTACATCGTAGTTCATGGCGGAATACCCTGTCGAAGAGGTATGGATGACCTCGTGAGGTACCAAGAGTGGAAGCGTCCAGCCTACAGCGGGTTGAACAACGATGAATCGCCCGCATGGGACCGGGACTACATGCTCTCCGCTTATTCCGAGTTACATCCCGAATTCAGAGATGAGATCTTTATGGAAGCCAAGCCATTCGAAACGGATAAAACCATATTCGTCGGGCACACGCCTACGGTGGAAGGAAAACCTTTCATCTCCGAAAAGTACCACCTCGTCGCCCTTGATACAGGTGCCGGCGGAAACGGCCCCTTACTTTGATGGATATGGATACTTGCGAGTTCTGGCAATCATGATCATAGTATCCCGCATAAACCAAGAAGTTGATGAACCTGAAATAATCTTCTTCTCTGAAAGAAACACATCTATCCGATCTCATCATTCAAAAGAGTGAAGTCTTCATCATTTTCGTAAAAGTAATATAGGCCATACCCGTGGATAAGCATACTTTTCCAGAGCATTCCCCGATGAGATTTATAAGATATGCCGCCAGAAAACCTGACAGGCTCGTCCTGCAGGATGAATGCAGCAAAGTTTACTTCGTTTTGTAGAAGGCAATCACATGGCCACAATCCGGACAATAGTATGCAGCAGCCTTCT
>CALXOH010000022.1 GCA_944389975.1 uncultured Spirochaetaceae bacterium | reverse complement strand
ACACCCGTTCCCATCCCGAACACGGAAGTGAAACACCCATGCGCCGATGGTACTGGGGCACCGTCCCCGGGAGAGTAGGTCGCTGCCAGTTTTATTGACTCCAATCCATTCACATACAAGGCTCCTCATCGGGGCTTTTTTTATTCCCTTTTCATTTTCTCCCTTGACGGATTGCTACCGGGGGGGGTATATTACCTATACATACTTATTTTCTTTGGAGGAACTTGTATGAGAAAATTGTTGGTCGCCCTTCTGGCTCTCGCCATGGTATTCGCTTTCGCTTCCTGTGAGAACGAAACAAAGGCCCCTTATGAGGATTGGACTGGAATTGGAGTAAGGATTGCAAAGCACACGAACCCATCTGAACTTCAGGAAGGAGCTGAATGTCAAGGCAACTATGATCATGTAAAGTCTGCAACCTATAAAGATGGTGTAATTACTGTTGAAGCTGAAGTTGATTCAATGACTCCGTATAATAGTACCAATCCCGCTCAGGGAAAACATCAGTGGTTCGCACTTTTCATATCCGTTGGTGAATATGCAGATGATGAGAGTTTGAAAATTAATGATTCCGCTACACTTGAGCAGGCTAGGCAAGGTGATACGGATAAGTATGAGGCTGTCGTAACAGGTGATGCGGACAAGGCTATGGCGGAAGATGAATTTGTTCTTTGGGCAAAGGCTGATGAGCCGGGAAAAATCAAGCTCTCAAGGGAAGGAGCTGCCACTCTTGAACTGCAGATAAAGGTAGTGAATGTACCAGCTGATGCTTCTGGTGAAGATGCTTGATTACTGAATCAGCAAGTCGATTTCAGGGAGGGCGGAAACGTCCTCCTTTCTTGATATTTGTGAATACCAAACAAGCTCGCATCAGTCAGGAGAAGCGTAGGGAGTGCCTGTACCTATTCCAAAAGGGTGTGGGCTACAAGAAGACGGCAAGCTTGCTGGGCCTTTCGAGTTCTGCGACTCGTGAGTACCTCAGAAGGTACAAATCCGGAGATATCTCATGGAGTGAGCGAGGCCCTAAGGTCAATTGAATTATTAATATCTAAATGATAGTATATTATCTGTTGTATTGTATTAGTATATATAATTACTTTATTAAAGCAGTATGAATACTGTATATATTTTTATTCGAAATGATGTATGATATTGACTTAAATCTACCGGGTTGGTATTTTCGTATCTTTCTCTTCCATCCTAGCATAGTTTTTTCAATCTCTATCAGCCGCGGTACGTGTAGTATACCTTATACCGTTCTCAAGTAGAGAGATGATGTGCTTTCTTCTTTTCTTGATCGTATAGTATTTCTATTTCGTGCTAGAAGTATCAGGTGTTGATGATACTTTGTTAATGGTCGCGAGATTACGCTTATATAATCTTTCTAAAAGTAGATAAAAATATACTGTGTGGCAAATAAATTCTTGACTTAATCTACTGTGGGGGGGGGTAGCCTATATCAAAGATATTTCTTTTGGAGGTAGCATATGAGGAAATTGTTTGTATCTTTGCTTGCGATCTTCATGGTGTTTGCATTTGCATCTTGTGATCCATCGAGTACAGCAGGGTTTGAGGGTAGTGTAGAAGAAGCTACAGAAGAGTTTAATGAATTTGCTAAATTTGGGGGAATGTTTGTTAGAAATATTGCAGGAGAGGATACTTCCACAATTGATTTTTCTAATTTCGGAAGTGATGCTGAACTCAGTAGTATGATAGCCTCTCTTATTGCAAGTATTTATTCTGATGAAACAGTCGATATTGCTTCTCAGATCACAATCACGGCTGCATCAGGAACTCAGAGTGTTATAATACATTCAGATGAAAGCACTAACACACATTCAATGCATATTACAAATGATAATATAAGTATCACTTACACCTACGATTCAAAATCTGCAACGATTTCATTTAGTGGTGAATCTGATGTAAAATATAATTCTGAAAGTGGTTCAGTTAAAATTACAAACCCAGTTGTAAATGGGAAGTCCTATTACGATATTGTTGTCGAAGCAAGAGTTGAAGATGGCGGTGCTATTCCTACTTCTATCACTTATGGTGGAGTTGACCTTGACATAGAAAAGGTTGATTTGTGGAGATAAAAGCCCGAATTTGTAGTTAGTGTATTTATGCCAGTACGTAAATTGCGTGCTGGTTTTCTTTTTCCATTCATTTTCTTTTGTCATAAAGGGATCTCTTTCCATGTTCCTCTCTTTGTGATATTTTCTTCCCGTATGATCAAAATAAATGAGAATATCAGGAATATAGCGATAATAGCACATGTAGACCACGGCAAGACTACATTGGTCGATGCCCTTTTCCATCAGAGCGGACTGGTGGGGAAGAATATGGACCAGGACAGGATCATGGACTCCGGGGCAATTGAACGAGAGAGGGGAATAACTATCAATGCCAAGAACTGCGCGATCAAGTGGAAGGGCGTGAAGATCAATATCATCGACACCCCGGGGCACGCTGATTTCGGCGGGGAAGTCGAGAGGGGACTTTCGATGGTTGACGGGGCGGTACTTCTTGTCGATGCAGCGGAGGGACCGCTTCCCCAGACGAGGTTTGTTTTGGAGAAGGCTTTGGAGAAAAAGCTTTCGATCATAGTCGTTATAAACAAAGTCGACAGGCCGGATGCAAGGGCATCTGAAGTATTGGACGAGGTGTATGATCTATTGCTTGAGCTCTCTGATGACGAGAGCATGCTCGATGTACCCGTTTATTATGCGATCGGGCGTGATGGAAAGGCTGGATTGGAGCCTGGGCACCTTGATGACAACGTGCACTCTCTTTTGGATGGCATACTCGAACATATCCCCGGGCCGTCTTATGACGATGAGGAGCCATTCCAGATGCTTGTCTCCGATCTATCTTATTCAGATTTCCTGGGACGTTTGGCGGTTGGAAAGGTAATCAACGGAACTGCGAAGGCAAACGATACGCTTGTGTGTGTGAAGGAAAACGGAACGGAGACGCTACGCGTAACGAGGCTTCAGACGTATGATGGAAATACATTCCATGAGACAGACAACGTCGAGAGCGGGGATATAATCGTACTATCGGGAGTCGATGACGTGTCGATCGGGGATACGATCTGTACGAAAGATGATATAAAGGCTCTTCCGAGAATTACAGTTGATGAGCCGACTGTATCGATGCTTTTTTCAAAGAACATCAGTCCGCTGGCCGGAAAGGAAGGGAAGATAATCACATCTGCAAAGATCTGGGAACGCCTTCAGAGGGAAGCGTTGAGGAATGTTTCGATCAGGATCGAAAAGAATCCAGATGACACCTTCACTGTCAAAGGAAGGGGGGAATTCCAGATGGCCATCATAGTCGAGCAGATGAGGCGAGAAGGGTTCGAGTTATGCGTAGGACGCCCGAGGATCATATTCCACACCGATGAAGAGGGTAGGAAGACCGAACCTATTGAAGTGTTGTACGTCGATTGCCCCGAGGAGTACTCGGGAACTGTGATGGAGAAGCTTGGAAGACGAAAAGCAAAGATCAATGACCTTTCGTATACAAATGGTGGCAGGGTGAAGATGCGTTTTGAGATCCCGTCACGTGGACTTATCGGGTATCGCGATGAATTCCTGACGGATACCAGGGGTTTCGGAATAATGAGTAGTTACCTCAAAGGGTATGAACCATACAAGGGCGATTTCCCTGAACGCTTCTCAGGTTCGTTGATATCCGACAGGGCTGGGGTTGCGGTAGCCTACGGGCTATGGGAACTTGAAGACAGGGGAAGGTTCTTCATCGTTCCAGGGGATGACGTGTACGAAGGCGAGGTAGTCGGTGAGAGGAACAGGGATGGAGACTTGTTGTTGAATCCCACGAAGACGAAGAAGCTTACAAACCTCCGCGCATCAGGGCACGATGAGGCAGTTACGCTCACCCCTGTCGTGAAACCGTCATTGGAGAGTGCGATCAGGTTCATAAAGGACGATGAACTGGTGGAAGTGACTCCGAAATCGATAAGGATGTGCAAGAAAATACTCGATAGCCAGAAGAGGAAGATATACCAGCAAAGAGGTGAGATTCCATCGTATTTGCTTTGACTTTCTGCTGAAAAGTAAATTTTACATTGTGTTCTCTATACTATTTTAAGAGATGGCGTTTTCTTGATTGTGATTGCCATCTCTTTTTTCATTCTTTCAGTACGATAAAATAAAAAAATGATTGAATTTAGTATTGCTTTCAGTACAATATCCTATAGGAAGAATTGATAGGGGCATGCTTGTTGATTCTCCCGTTTCGGGATAGTTTGCTTTTCTCATTCTTTCGTATAAAAAGGGGTTTGTAAGGTCATTTATAGTGGCCTTTAATTTTGTCTGCCTGATTTCCAGGTAGTAAAAGGAGGAAACATGAAGAGGTTTGCTATTCTTCTTCTTGCTCTCGTATGTGCATTCGGCACGCTTTATGCAGGTGGTGGTTCTGATGCCAACGCACCTTACCCGAACAACATCATCCAGATGATCGTTCCTTTCGGCGCAGGTGGTGGCGCGGACATTTCCGTTCGTCTTCTTACCAACTATATGGAAGATATCCTTGGACAGAGGATAGTCATCCAGAACGTATCCGGCGGAAGTGGAACCATCGGATTCTCTCAGATCGCTTCTGCAAAGCCCGATGGATATACTCTCGGTTACTTTGCTTCGACTAACTCCAACGACTCGAGGCTTTTCCAGGGCGTTACCTATGGCGTGGATGACTTCACTCCGATCTGCATGTATTCCAACGACGCACACGTAATCGTCGTCGGCAAGAACAGCGGAATCGAGAACATGGAAGATTTGATCGCTGCTGCAAAGGGAAAACCTGAAACGATCACATTCGGCCTTGGCGGTGCATGGACGAGCCATGACTTCCTGCGCATCTCTCTTGAGGAGGCTACCGGCGTCAAGTTCAAGAGGATGGTATTCCAGGGCGGAACAGCAGCTGTCACGGCAGTAGCTGGCGGAAACTGCGATGTTGCAGTACCTTTCGTTTCCGAAGCTCTTGCACAGATCCAGGCTGGAAACGTAATTCCTATCGCCATCACAAGCGAGGAGAGGTTCGAGCTTCTTCCCGATGTACCTACATGCAAGGAGAGCGGACTTGACTTCGTGCATACGATGTGGAGAGGATTCGTAGGACCTGCAGGTCTTCCTGACGAGGTCGTAACTACAATCGACAACGCTGTAAAGCAGGTATTTGATAATCCTGAATACATCCAGGAGAACCTCGATGCAGGCACATACAGCCAGTATATGGGACACGAGGAGTTCGCACAGTTCTACCTCGACAACCACGAGCAGTATCTCGAGTTGATTGAATCTGAGGGGCTTTGATTCTTTCAGCTTGAATTAATCCATTCTTCCCTGGCCAGGGTGCCAGGGAAATCTGTTTTGTTCTATTTAAGGGAAAGTGAAAAATGAATAAGTTTTTTACCGCACACAGGATATTCATTATCCTGATGCTGGCTGCGCTCATTGCGTTCCTGTCGCAAGTGGGCGAAATCCCCCCTGAGGCAAAAGCTTATCCGCTTGTATTCATCATCGTGGGGATTGCAATGGCATTGGTTCTGATATTCAGGAAGAAACAGCCTGAAGTGGAAGCATTGGACAAGGATGCAATAATAAAGATATTCTCTTTTGCAGTCGTCATCTTCGTCTATCTGATGCTCATGTCAAAGGTCGGATACATAATCAGTACGCTTCTTTTCATGTACGTAGGCGAGTGGATGCTGAAACTCAAGAAGGGCGTTCTCTTCGTGGTATTCCCGATCGTGCTCACCTTGGTACTCTATCTGCTGTTTACGCGGGTTCTGTCGGTCATACTTCCGATGGGTACCTGGATCGGGATCAATTTCTAAGGAGGAAGAGTGATGATTGAAAATCTGTTGCTTGGTATAGCTGGTACATTTACAATTGAAAGCTTCCTCTTCATGATCCTCGGTGTCGTGATCGGAATCATATTCGGCGCACTCCCCGGATTCTCCGCAACCATGGGTGTTGCTGTATTCGTGCCGTTCTCATACGTTCTCGAACCAGGACCGGCACTTCTCCTGCTCTCAGGCATTTACTGCGGCGGCGTATACGGTGGCTCGATTCCTGCAGTCCTTATAGGAATTCCAGGAACTCCCGCATCCGTTCCTACTGCGCTTGAGGGAAGGGCCTTGGTTGCAAAAGGAGAAAGTGGACACGCACTGGCAATCGTAACGTTTGCTTCCGCTTTCGGTGGCTTCATGTCATCCATTGCTCTAATCTTCTTTGCACCCCTTTTGGCGATCATCGCCATGCGCGTAGGACCACCGGAGCAGATGATGATCGCAATCTTCGGCCTTACCGTCGTTTGCATGCTCAGCGAAGGCAACATGCTCAAGGGACTCTTCGTAGGTGTCGTTTCCCTTCTTCTTGCAACAGTCGGTCAGGACCCTGTACTCGGCTTCCCGCGCTTTACGTTCGGCAACTTCATGCTATCAGGTGGGTTCGAGACGGTATCGGTACTCATCGGACTATTCTCGCTTCCTGAAGTATTCAAGATGCTTGCTGAGAAGGAAGGGGACGGACAGGAGATTTCAAAAGTTTCGAAGATGACTATGAGCCTGAGGGATTTCACAGGCCACATCGGAAACTATATCCGCTCGACTATCATCGGTATCATCATCGGAATCATCCCCGCAGCAGGCCCTGATATCGCATCGTTCCTCTCTTACAACGAAGCGAGGAAGGCAAGCAAGCACAAGGAAGAGTTCGGAAAGGGAAGCGTTGATGGAATCATCGCAAGTGAAGCTGCAAACAACGGCGTCACTGGCGGCTCGCTCATTCCTCTTCTCACACTCGGAATCCCGGGTTCTGCTCCGGCTGCCATCTTCCTGGGTGCTATGATCATCCATGGCCTCAGGCCCGGTCCTCTCCTATTTACGCAGAACGCAGGCGTCATCTACACCCTTTTGATCGGTTTTGCAGTGATCAACATCCTTCTATTCTTCTTCGGTTGGCTCTGTTGCAAGTTTGCAGGTAAGATCCTTGTCATTCCGAAGCCGATTCTTGCTCTTTTGATCGTCGCGCTCTCGTCTGTAGGTGCGTTCTCGATCCAGCAGAACATGATGGATGTCATCGTGATGTACGTTGCGGGCGTTCTCGGCTATTTCCTCGACCGCTACGGCTATCCGCTATCCCCGGTTGCACTGGCTCTTCTACTCGGACCGATGCTTGAGGAAGCGATCATGCTCACCGGAACGATGTATAGCAATTTCTTCATGATCTTCACACGTCCGCTTACAGACGTATTCGTGCTCTTCATTTTCGTATCCCTCGGCTGGCCGATTATCAAGAAGCAGCTTAAGAAGAGGAAGGAGGCGGCATGAAGCTGATCAAGGCAGGCTCTGCACTATTGGGTGCAGAGTTGAAGGAGGAAAAGAATGTTTCCATTCTCATCTCCGATGATGGGAATATAAAGGAGATATTCCATTCGAATGTTCCATCACTCCCTTCGGATGTGGAAGTCATCGACCTGGGGGGAAAATGCGTTCTTCCCGGGCTTGTCGATTGCCACGCCCATCTCGCGCTCGATGCGCGTATCCCCGGACACCTTTTGATGATGGACGACAGTGAGACGAAGCAGACCATCCGGGCTATCAAGAGTGCAAGCGATGACCTCAAGAAGGGAATCACTGGTCTCAGGAGTCTTGGTGACAGGTACTACATCGACGTCGAACTCAGGGATATGGAAAGGAAGGGAGATCTCGACCTACCTTGGATGCAGGTTGCAGGAATCGGAATGAAGGGACTCCATGGACATGGCTACGTTGGAAAGGGCTTCTCAGGATGCGAGGAATTCAGGCGCCAGGCCAGGGAGAATCTTTTCCATCACACTGACTGGCTGAAGATCTTCATCACTGCAGGGCAGCCTCCGGTGAAGGGTGACCACGTTCCTTGGTTCATCTCCCGGGAGGAAGTGAGGACAGTAGTTTCCGAAGCAAAGGCATTGGGTGTGAAGACAAGCTGCCACTGCATCGGTGGAACCGGACTAAGGTACTGTGCAGAAGAAGGCATCGATGTACTTGACCATTGCTATTGGGCAACGGAAGAGGATATCGATTTGATAATCAAGCACGGGACTACCGTGTGCTTCACCCCAGGTGTTTTCATGGATGAGGAGCGGCTTCCGATGTGCCCGCCCGATCACGCTGAGAAGGTGCATCGCACCCGTGATGAGGTTGTGAGACGCCTTTCGAAGCTTGTGGAGGCAAAGCCTGCGTTTGTCGTTGGAAGCGATGCTTACCATGGACTTCTATGGCACGATCTGGTGTTCATGACGAAACTCGGCATGTCGCCTGTTGATGCGCTCAAAGGTGTAACAGTCAATGCAGCACGATTGATGGGAGAGAACGTGGGGGTTCTTGAAGAGGGTAGGATTGCAGACATAATTGCAACCGACAAAAACCCGCTTGATGACTTCTCCACTTTGTCATCTCCCTCGTTTGTGATGCATAGGGGAAAGAAGATAGTATTTTGACATTCCAAGGGCCGGGCGATGTTTTTTCGTCCGGTTCTTGGAAAATAATATCAACGATGTTAAGATTTGTTCAATGCAGGGGAGCTTTGGAGCTGAGAAGGTAGAACCTGACCCTTGGAACCTGTTGGTCAAGACCAGCGTAGGGAGCATTTACACCCCTCCTGGTCAAGGAGGATTTTTTATGTACAAAGCCCTTACTATAGCCGGCTCGGATCCGTCTGGGGGCGCCGGGATCGAAGCAGATATCAAAACGATGTCGGCTCTTGGTGTCTATGCCATGGTATCGATTGTATCCGTCGTCGCTGAGAACACGAGGCGGGTTGTGTCTCTACTGGACATGCCGGGCTGGATAATCAAGGACCAGATAGATTCGGTTTTCGAAGACATCACGCCCGATGCTGTGAAAGTAGGAATGCTTTCAGGTCCGGAGCAGATGGATGCGGTACGCGATCGCTTGGAGTATTACAAGCCGAAGAATGTAGTTGTCGACCCGGTTATGTACGCAAAGAACGGAGATCCCTTGATGCATGAGGATGCTGTTTCATTTCTAATCGATAACATTCTTCCCCTTTCGACGGTCCTTACTCCGAACATCCCGGAGGCTGAGAAGATAACAGGGATGAGGATAACCGACGTTGATGAGATGGAGAAAGGTGCAGGGAAGATCCTTTCGATGGGACCTGAGGCAGTACTCTTGAAAGGCGGCCACCACATAGGGGATGCAATAGACGTGCTGGTGACTCAAAACGGCACGTTTAAGTTCAAGACCAAAAGGATCAATACGAAAAATACGCATGGCACGGGCTGTACTCTCTCCAGTGCAATCGCATCATTCCTTGCAAAAGGTTATTCATTGGAAGATGCCACAAAGGAAGCAAAGGATTACGTTACAGGGGCGATCGAGAACGCTCTCGAGTTGGGCAAGGGATGCGGGCCTACAAACCATTTCTATGCACTTTGGAATAAGGACTGAGCATGGGAAGACTATTTGATGCAGTTATCAACGACTCGATGGACCTTTGGCTTGAAGCGCGGAAGGTTCCGTTCGTGACCAAACTCGGGGAGGATAGGCTATCTGAGGATGAGTTCAGATCATACATAATCCAAGACAGCTTGTACCTCAATGACTACACGAAGTGCTTTGGCATGGCAGTGTACAAGTCCAAAAGCGTGAGGGAGATGAAAGTGTTCGGCACCCTTCTTTCATTCGTCGATTATCAGGAGAATGCAACGAGGATCAAATATCTTTCGTCCTGGGGATTGGATGACGATATCGTAGAGAAGATGGAGAAGAACAAAGCTTGCAGGGAATACACGTCGTTCTTGCTTCGCGTTGCAGAAAACGACGACAACGACGGGATTCTGATGTCCGTTCTTCCTTGCATGCTCGGCTACAAGGATGTTTTTGTCTATCTGAAGGATACATACCCGGGTGTAATGGAAGGAAAGTACAAGCCGCTTGTCGATGACTACACGAACAAACGGTACGAAACTATATGCCGGAATTGGAGTTCGTATGCAGAGGAAAGGCTTCAATCCGTATCTGAAAAAAGAAGGAAGGAGCTATCCGGAATCTTCAGGGAAGGAAGCAGAGAGGAACTTGAATTTTGGAAAATGGCAGGAGAGATGAATGAGTAATGAGATTTCAACGCTGAGGGCGAAGTGCCCTCTTGTGCAGGCGATCACTAACTACGTGACTGTAAACGATGTTGCAAACGCAATACTGGCAATCGGTGGATCTCCTGTGATGGCCGATTACGAGAAGGAAGTCGAGGATTTCGTACGCCTTGCAGATGCGCTTTTGATAAACGTAGGCACCCTTACCGATGGCGAGATACTTGGAATGCACAAGGCCGGAGTCAAGGCGAACGAACTAGGGGTACCTGTGGTTTTCGATCCGGTGGGGGCAGGTGCTGGTCCCGGACGAAACAAGACTGTGATGGAACTCTTGAAGGATGTTCACTTTGCTGCGATCAAGGGCAACCTATCCGAGATGGCATTCATAGCAGGTCGCGATGTGGTAACGCGTGGTGTCGACTCTTCGATGGATGAGAAGGCAGCCGACCCGGTGGAAATCGCTCGGATCTGCTCTGAGAAATATAATACGGTTGTTGCAATAACCGGAAAAGTCGATACCGTCTGCTACAAGGGAAGGGTTGCAAGGATCTACTCCGGTTCTCCGATGATGGGACGCATCACCGGTACGGGGTGCATGCTAGGCGGTGTGATCTCTGCATTCGTAGGCGCATTGGAGGACCCGTTCGTCGCAACTGCATCCGCTCTCGGTTCGATGGGGGCTGCCGGAAAGAAAGCAGAGGAGAGGGCAAAGGATCTTGGAACCGGTAGTTTCAGGACGTTCCTTATTGATGCCCTTTCGATGATGGATGACGGGAAGTTATCAAAATACGGGCTGGTTGAGTATGAAGGTTGATTATTCTCTTTACGTCTGTACCGACAGGGACTTGATGAGTTCTCCTACGATCGAAGAGTCCGTGACCCTGGCACTCAAAGGGGGTGCCGGGGTGATCCAACTCAGGGAGAAGGATATCTCGGGAAGGAAATTCTACGAAGAAGCGCTTTCTCTTCTTTCGATAACGAAAAGATATGGCGTTCCCCTCTTGATCAACGACAGGGTGGATATAGCGCTTGCCGTGGATGCTGACGGCGTGCACGTCGGACAGAGCGACATTCCTGCAAAAGTTGTAAGGCACATGATCGGAGATGGTAAAATCCTTGGTGTATCTGCATCAAACCTTGAGGAGGCGGTGAGGGCTGAAAACGACGGTGCTGACTATATCGGGCTTGGCGCGGTCATCCCAACGGGAACCAAAGATGATGCTGAGATCGTAAAGTTTGACGAGATAAGGAAAATCCGCGACAAAGTACGCATACCCATAGTCATTATAGGAGGCCTTAACGAAAATACGATCGGAAGGTTCAAGGGGATGGATCTTGACGGGATTGCCGTGGTTTCTGCAGTTGTTGCAAGCAAGGATCCTGAGAAGAGTGCAAGGGATTTGAAAGAGCTATGGCTGAATTGACCAGTGCGGTTTTCGACCTTGACGGAACGCTTCTTTCATCCGGCTATATCTGGGATGAAGTAGATCGCGTATTTCTCGAGCGAAGGGGTATTCCCCTTCCCTGGGATTATATCGACCAGATGAACAGGCTTCCCTTTGACTTGACTGCAAGGTATACGAAAGAAAGGTTCTCTCTTCCTGATGATGAGAAATCTATCTATGAAGAGTGGAATGAACTTGCAATCGAAGAGTACGGGAAGGTTCCTTTGAAGGAAGGCGCGCAGGATCTTCTTGAATATCTATCACAAAAAGGGTTTGAATTATTCGTCGCAACCGATCTTGATAGCCTTCTATACGTTCCAGCGCTCGAAGGAAACGAAATAAGCCGGCATTTCAAGGCTGTATTCTCATCCGGGGATATCGGAAGGAGAAAGAGCGATGTGGAATATTACAAGACGCTTTTGCAAAAGATCGGCAGAAAGGGTAGCGAAGTCATCTACTTTGAAGACTTGCCCTCTGCTTTGAAAGCGGCAGGCAAGACAGGGATTACTACTGTGGGAATACAAGATGACACGACCAGTAGATCTATGGAAGAGGTCAATGCGGTAGCAGACTTTGCGTATTATTCCCTTTTTGATGCACTTGAAGATATGGAAAGCATTTTATCGGAATAATTATTTTAGATATTTAAATGTGTAAAAATTGAAGTGATTGGATTAGCTATTGTTAAGATTATATAAGAGTATTATTTTAAAGTAATTTACTAATTGTTATGATATATAAATGATATTGTTATTAAATATCATCAATAAGTTTACTTTTTATTTTGATTTTATTCTTGTTTATTTCATCAACGGTCTTTATAATCTTTTTTCGTGAGGTGGTGCGATGCCAAAGGCTGTTGCTTTTCATTTACAGAAGGGTGGGGTAGGGAAAACTACGATTTCATGTACCCTCGCCTGTCAGTCTGCCATCAGGGGAGCAAAGACGCTTATAATCGATTGTGATCCCCAGGGCAATGCATCAAGCTGGTTTCTGCACTCTTCCCCTTCGTATGAGCTTGCCGACGTTCTTCAAGGCAAATGCTATGCAAAAGATGCGATAGTCCCGATCGACCAGGTCGAAGGACTATACATCCTTCCGACGTTCGGCATAGGTGGAACGTTGAAGCTCTATAGCGAGACAAAGCTCTACGATGAACCTTTTGTCATACTCGATCTGGTTTCTGAATTGAAGTCAGAATTTGAACATATAGTTCTGGATCTATCTCCCGGGCTGGGACGGTTGGAGCGTTCGTGTTTGATTGCAAGCGATGAGATCGTAACGCCGATGGTTCCCGAGGTATTCAGCCTCGACGGACTCGAGATCTTCATAGAAGAGCTCTCGAAACTCAAGAAGAACATGCATTCTACGGTCCGGCATTCGAAGATAATAATTAACTCCTTCGACGAGAGGATAAGGCAGCACCGCGATATCTACGCAGCCGCGGAGTCAAGCGGGCGCTTTACTTGCTATAAAATCCCCGTTGAGCCTCTTTTCAGGAAGGCTCAGGAGGCTGGGAAGGTGCCTCAGCTCTACAAGGTCAGGGGACGAGGGATGAAGGTTGCTACGATTGATGCAATAAAGAAACTGGACGAGGATATTTGGCGATAAGGTTGGAGGTTCATATGGCGCTTAAGAAGTCCCTTGAGGGACAAATGCAGGAAAGTCTGAGCGGAAAGAAGGCGAAGGAAGTATTTTCGCAAACAGGGAAGGAGAAGAAAGTTCTCACTACGTTCTCGATCGAGCCTTCGTTCAAAGCAGAACTGGAAGAGCTTTTTGCGGATCTTGGATTGAGCTGGTCTGCAGGTGTGCGTTTTGCGCTCAAGGATTTCTCGAAAAGGTATTCAAATGACTGATTTTATATTGGATTTTATCGGAATTGCATTCGTGTAGTACAATTCCGATGGGATTCAATTTGCTTTAAAGTCATAGTTTTATCAATTTTCTTTCGGAATTTTGGTATATTTTATAATGTAAATTATATCAATTATTTATTGAACTTATATAATTAATCTAATAAATCAGTTTGTATATATGCATATCAGATATTCCTATACGATCAGTTTACATCCAAGAATGCATCAATTTATTCAAAACCATGGCATATAGTACTGGGAAATAGTCTATTTCTTGTATTTCTCCAGCAGGCTTCTGAGGCTGTTTATACTCTCTTTCTTGTCTTCTTTCTCAAGTTCCTTCTCGTCTTGGAACAACTCCTGCGGGATCTCTTCTATAAAGCGTGATGGAAGGGATGTAGTCATCTCCCCTTGGTAGTTAACCCTCTCCCGGGCGGTGTTGATTATCAAAATGTCTTTGGCGCGGGTAATTGCGACGTAGAAGAGCCTACGTTCCTCATCGATGTTATCCTTGTCCTCCTCAAGTGCCTTCTTTGAGGGTATTATCGAATCATCGGCACCGGCGATGTAGACTACCGAGAACTCGAGCCCTTTTGCAGCGTGCATCGTCATCAAACTCACTTTCTTCTCGTCATCTCCGTCGTCGTCGGTCACGAGCGATATTACGTTCAAATAGTCCTTCAATCCTTCCCCCGGGTTTCTTTCGATGTACGACTTGTATCTCTCGGACAAGAAGGATATCCCCTTCATCTTGTACTCGACCATGTTCTCATTATCCGGGTATTCCTCCACAAGCATGTTCCTGTACGCTATTTCCCGTGCAATCTCATCGATGATGTCGCGCCTTTCGAGGGAATTTTTCCAGCTTTCGATCCTTTGAAAGAAATTCCTCATCGAGTTACGTATGCGCTCCTGGATTTTCTCATCGTTCAAGCTTTCAGTGAACGCTTCATATAGCGAAATGTTCTCTTTCTCGCTCTTCTTCCTGAGTCGTTCCACGGTGGTTCTTCCGATTCCCCTCCTCGGCGTGTTAATTATCCTCAAGAGCGCTGAGTCATCGAGGGTGTTGGTGATAAACTTGATATATGAAAGTATATCTCGTATTTCCTTCCTATCATAGAACGATTTACCTCCAGATATCTTATGAGGAATCCGTGCTTCTAGTAGTTTTTCCTCGATCTGCTGTATCAAGGAGTTCGTTCTGACGAGTATCCCGATGTCCTTTGACGAGTAACCTTTCCTCAGTTCGACTTTTATATCGCTTGCGATGAACGAAGCTTCAGCATCCCCGGTCTCGTGGTGCCTGAGGTATATGAGCGCGCCTTTTTTCGAGTCCGTCCAAAGTTTCTTGTCCTTTCTTTTCTCGTTGTGCGAGATTATTGCGTTCGCAGCATCGAGTATCGTCTTTGTCGAACGGTAGTTCCTTTCAAGTTTGTATTCGACAAGTTCAGGGAAATCCTCCTCGAATAGTTCGATGTTCCTGTAGTTCGCACCCCTCCAGGAGTAGATCGACTGGTCGTCGTCCCCGACTACCGCGATGTTGCGGTATTTTTTTGCAATGAGTGAGAGCATCCTGTATTGCAGTATGCTGGTGTCTTGGAATTCGTCGACGAGGATGTATTTGAAGCGCTCCTGTACTTTCTCAAGCACGAACTTCTTCTCTTCAAAGAGTCGTACGGGAAGTACAATCAGGTCATCGAAGTCCACGACGTTGTATGCTTTCTGCGACAAGAGCCACTCGTTGTATATCTCTTTGACTGCACTGTCTTTCTCTCCGTCGAGCTTCATTCGACCGGTCTTGAAGTCTGAGAAGTATGAAAGAAGCCTTGGTATCGTGTAGTCCTTGACTTGGTAGCCGAGTGCGATTATCGAATCCTTGACCAAGGATTCGTTGTCGCCCTGGTCGTAGAGGCTGAAGTCGTTGTGATATCCCAGGAGGTGAATGTATTTTTTCAATATCATCAGGCCGAAAGAGTGGAATGTAGTGAGCGTGACGTCCCCGGCTTTCTTTCCGATGACGCTTTCGACCCTCTCCTTCATTTCCCTTGCCGCTTTGTTCGTAAACGTGAGTGCAAGGATGTTTTCCCCCGCAATCCCGTTTTCAAGCATGTATGCGATCCTATAGGTCATCATACGGGTCTTTCCGCTTCCGGCCCCCGCGATTACAAGCATCGGCCCCTCGATCTTGCCCGCAGCACGTGCCTGCTCTTCGTTCAGTACATCACTTAGATTGCTAAGTCTCCCCATAGCTTGGACAATTTAGCAAAAAGAGGAGTTTTGGTTAAGTCGTTTCCTTATAAGGCATGCATACATCGGCCCGATCCCTCCTGCCTTGTCTGGCATCAGCATCAGACCGTACTCACGCTCCTCGGAATTCGGAAGAGTACATTTTATCTCCTCGACTTCATCCTTGTGCTTTTTAAATAGCTTTGCGATCACCCCTTCGTTTTCCCCGGGGTTTACAGAACAAGTTGAGTAGAGTATATACCCCCCGTTCTTTACAGTCAGGAATGCAGATGACAGGAGCGCGTATTGCTCTACAGAGAGGCGTTTCGGACGGGAAGGGGACCAGA
Source organism: uncultured Spirochaetaceae bacterium (assembly GCA_944389975.1). Taxonomy (GTDB): domain Bacteria; phylum Spirochaetota; class Spirochaetia; order Sphaerochaetales; family Sphaerochaetaceae; genus Ornithospirochaeta. The sequence continues at coordinate 40,097 of CALXOH010000022.1, read as the reverse complement.
TGGAAAGGTGTTTTTCATCGTTGAGCACATGGCGCTCGGAAGAACATGGCGCATCGAGAAGTATCCTGTCATACCTCTCCTTTTCATGCAAACACCACTTTGATGCATCACGCCTCGTGACTACCATGCGCTCTCTTATATCCCCAGGAAGGAGCATTATGCTCTCTTTGAGCCTCCTGACCCTGTCTGGCGAGCGGTCGTTTGCGACTATCGAAGCGTTTTTCATCGTGAGTGCGATCGATAATGTCTTCCCGCCGGGGGATGCGCACATGTCGAGGATTTCCAGGTTCTCTCCTCCGGGAAGGAGTGATGAGACGAGAATCGACGCCTCATCCATGAAGTAGGGTTGTGACAAGAGGGGGGAGAGCGATACTTTCCCGCTCTTTCCCTCCATGCTCTTTTTCAAGCTTTCCCAACGCTCTTTCCAGATATTCTCGTAAAACCGGTCGAAAAGCACCTTCCCTTCAGCTTTCTCTTTCTTCATAAGATGACGATATCCTTTAGGGCGAGGGTAAGGAGAATGCCGACCAAAAGACCTAGGATGAGTCCTCCGAGGACCTGGGAGAACGAGTGCCCGAGGAATGTCTTCAGGTTCGTCGGCTCAAACGGGCCGTTTTTATACATCGATGAGAGGATCTCCGCCCATTCGTTGATCACTTTCGCATGCTTTCCCGCCTCCATCCTTATGTTCAGCGAGTCATGGATGACTATTATCGAAAACACGAAGCAGATTGCAAACTCGATCGATCTCGGGCCTGAAATTATTCCTACGCTCGATGTGAGTGCAGTAACCCCCGCAGTGTGGCTGGAAGGCATTCCCCCGGTGCTTATAAGCATGTGAGGATAGACTTCCTCCTTCGAGAGAAGTGCTATGAGGGGCTTTAACAGCTGGGCTCCTACGGTTGCGACGATTGCTGAAAGAAGTGCAATGCTTATCGGGAGGTTCATCCTTTGTCCTTTGCAAGCTCTTCGATGGCTTTTACAAGCGCTTGCGTTCCGTTTCTCCCGTATCCTTCCTCCGAGAGTTTCTCGTAGAGGTCCTCGACAAGCCTCAGCCCTGGGAGGTTGAGTCCCATCGCCCTGCTTTCGTATATCGCTATCTTCATGTCTTTGATGAAGTGGTCGATCATGAAGCCTGGGTCAAAGTCGCCTTTGATCACGCGCGGTGCGAGGTTGTCAAGCGTCCAGCAGCCGGCAGCCCCTTTTGCGATCGTGGAAACCATTGTATCAAGGTCAAGCCCCGCTTTCTTACCGTATACAAGCGCTTCAGAGACCCCGATCATTGTTCCTGCAATAACTATCTGGTTTGCCATTTTAGTGTGCTGCCCGGATCCGATTTCCCCGGTGTACACGATGTTCTTACCCATCGTGGAGAGTATGGGGAGGATTTTGTCGAAGTCTTCCCTTCGTCCTCCCGCCATGATCGAAAGCGTTCCGTTTCTCGCTCCCACGTCCCCGCCGGATACAGGTGCGTCCACAAGGTGCGCCCCTTTCTTCTTCAATTCCTTGTTGATCGCAATCTCAAGCGAAGGCTCCGTGGTGCTCATGTCGATGAATATGCTCCCATCCTTCGCACCTTCCGCCAGGCCGTCCTCGGAGAGGTATACTTTCTCGACGTCTTTGGGAAATCCTACGATTGTTATCACGCAATCTGCGTTCTCTGCGACTTCCTTTGCATTCCGGCACCAGATGGCGCCCTTTTCAATGAGAGCTTCCGCCTTCTCCCTGGTTCTCGTGTTGATGTATAGTGGATATCCGTTTTCAAGGATATGTCCTGCCATAGGGGAGCCCATGACTCCCAGTCCAATGAAGCCAACTTTGATCATATCAAGATGTTAGCATAAAAAGATCAGTTGCCGCCACTTTTAAGTTTTAGAAGGAGCAGTACGGGTATTCCTATCACGTTCGTCCAATCCCCGTCGATCTCCTCTACAAGCCTTCCGCCGCTTCTCTGGATCCTGTAGCCCCCGGCAGCACCCTCCCAGTCGCCCGAGTTTATGTAGGCGTTCACATCAATCCCACTTAGCTCCTTGAACTTGACGAATGTAGTCTCCGTGCCGCTTTTGATCACACCCTTATCCTTATCGAAAAGCACCAATGATGTGTATACGGTGTGCCAGCGTCCGGAGAGGGAAGAGATGATGGCCCTGGCTTCATCAACCCCGTCGGGTTTCCCGATTGCCTTCCCGTCAAGTGCGACCAACGTGTCGAGGGTGATTACATCCTTTACCGGGGTTTCATCAGTCGAGAGGTAGGCATCCATCTTCCTTTTCGCGTTCTCAAGCGTGATCAAAGAAGCATCCCCGTCTTCGGTTTCAAATACGTCGGTCTTCACTTGAGTGACTTCCATTCCCAGGCTCTCAAGGTATTCACGCCTGTTGGGGGAAGATGATGCGAGGATCAAAGATGGAAAGATTTTCCTCAACAGTCCTTCGCTCGGGTCGTATTTCACATTTCCGAAAGGAGCTCTGACAGCTTTATCCATTCATCCTCCTTTTCGCTCTGGAGTTTCTCCAACTCCTCTTTCTCCTGAACGCACTTTCTTATCTTCTCGCTTGACGAGTACACTTCGACTTTGGACATCTCCTCGTCAAGTCTATTTATCTTTTCTGAAATCTCCTCAAGAGCGGCTTCTGTCTCGGAAAGCTCTTTTTCAAGCTTTTTCCTCTTGTTCCTCTCCTCCTTCATCTCCTCGTGCCCTTTTTTCCCGACCGAGGGCGTTTTCTCAGTCTTCCCCGCCTTCCTTATCTGGAATTGCTCTTCCTTCTCCTTCAATTTCTCGTTGAAGTATTCCCAGTCACCGCTGAAGAATTCGGGTTTTTCGTCTGAGACGTACATTATCCTCGTTGCAAGGTGTGAGATGAAGTGTTTGTCGTGGCTGACGAATATAACGGTGCCTTGGTATTTCGAGAGTGCTTCAAGAAGCATCTCCTTCGTGTTTATATCGAGGTGGTTCGTAGGTTCGTCCAAAATAAGGAGATTATGCGGATGCATCAGTATCTTCAAAAGCGCAAGCCTCGATTTCTCTCCTCCCGAGAGAACCGAACACTTTTTCAAAACGTCGTCATCTGAAAATAGGAACGCGCCCAGCATGTTCCGCACCTTCGGCAGGTCCTTGGTGTCCGTAATGCTCTCGACTTCCTCCAGAACGGTTCTTGACTCATCAAGCGTCTTTTCCGCTTCCTGATCGAAATAGCCGGGTTTTACGTTCGCACCCAGCCTCATGGTTCCTTCGTAGTCGTCATCAGCTTTCGCTATGATCCTCAAAAGTGTACTTTTTCCGCTTCCGTTCCGGCCGGTGACTGCAAGGCGTTCCCCTTTGTTCACGATGAACGAAAGGCCGTCGTAGATCACGTTGTCCCCATAGCGCTTCTTGAGGTTTTCGACTATCACGACATCGTTTCCAGACGGTGGGGCGTCGGGGAACGTGAAGTGCACTTTCTTCAGATGCCCGGGCACTTCGATCATATCCATCTTCTCAAGCATCTTGATCCTCGACTGCACCTGCCGGGCTTTCGTCGCCTTGTATCTGAAGCGTTCTATGAACTCTTCCTTGTCCTTTATCTCCTCTTCCTGCTTCGCCCTTCTTTTCTCAAGTTCTTTTATCTCCTCCTCCCTTTTTACAAGGTAAGAGGAGTAGTTTCCCTTGTATTCCTTCAACCTGCCGTTGAATAGCTCGAATACCGTGTCGACCGATGTGTCGAGGAAGTCCTGGTCGTGCGATACCACCACCAGTCCCCCTTTGTAGGTCTTCAAATACCCTTCAAGCCACGTAAGCGCTTCTATGTCGAGGTAGTTCGTAGGCTCGTCGAGGAACATGAAATCGGGGTTTTCGAGCAAAACCTTTGCAAGGGCAAGGCGCATCTGGTAACCCCCTGAGAACTCCTTTGCGCTTCTTTGGAAATCCTTTTGAGTGAAACCAAGCCCCATCAGGATGCTTCCGATCCATCTGTCCCTTTCGTAATAGCCTTCCTCATCGAGGCTTTCGTGCAGTTCTGATATCCTGAACGCGTTTCTTTCGACGTTCAAACCTTTCCCGATCTCATCTTCAAGCCTTCTCTCCTCTTCAAGAAGTGGGAGGAACCTGTCGTATCCATGCTCTGCGCTCTGGTATACGCTTTCGTCCGGGAATACGATATCGGACTGGGGGAGGTACGAGATCCTGGCGCCTTTCGTGATAGAGATTGCAATCCCGTCGCTCTCAAGCGCCCCCGTAACGGCCTTCAGCAGTGTGGATTTCCCGCATCCGTTCGCACCTACCAGTGCAACCCGGGATTTCTCGGAAAGCGAGAACGAAACATCGTCGAGTATCCTCCTTTCCCCGAAGGAAAGGGAGAGGTTGTTTACTTGCATGCTCTTCATATTCAATGCGATTATTGCCTAATTCCCGATTCTAGTCGACAGGGAAAGAAAAGAGGTGGTCATACTCTTCTTTTGAATGTATTATTTTCCCAATATGATATGCCTGACGCTGTCAAGCCCGACGATCGAAGGTTGCTTGGGCGAAATAGAAAGAAACAGAGAATACATAGACATGGTCGAGCTGAGGGCCGACCTCTTGGATGAAAGCGAACTGGAAAACGCAAAGGAATTCCCATCCCGTTCTTCCTTTCCAGCGATCCTTACGATCCGCCGCACTGTCGACGGGGGTAGGTATGAGAAAAGCGAAAAGGATAGGAGGGAGCTCTTTCTCTCCCTTCTTGACGGAGGGTTCTCCTATGTGGACATTGAAAGCGATGTGAAGCGCTCCGATGTGGAGAAGAAAGCAAAGGAGATGGGTGTAAGGATAATAAGGAGCTACCACGACTTTGAGAAAGTCCCGGATGACATATTCTCCCGCATATACCGCCTCAAGGAGCACGGGGATGTTGCGAAGGTTGCAGTGACTCCGCGTTCCTTCCAGGACGTATTCACCCTTTTCAGGATCGAAGAGGAATTAAAGGATGTTCCCAAGATCGTGATAGGCATGGGCGAGTTTGGAATCCCGACAAGGATATTGTACAAGCGGGTAGGGTCGATGCTTACGTTCGTAAGCGACGGAGAGGTTGCACCTGGCCAGATATCACCACGTTTGATGAAAACGCTATATAGGGCTGACAAAGTCGATGATCGGACTGCAATCTATGGTGTGATCGGCAATCCGATAGGGCAGACATCATCCCCGAAGATACACAACCTCGGCTTCCATGCGATAAACTTCAACGCAATATACGTGCCTTTCCTCGTGGACAGCATCAGGCAGTTCTTCGCCTTCGCCGAGTACGTGAAGATGCGGGGTTTTTCCGTCACAGTACCCTTCAAAGTCGACGTACTTTCGTACCTCGGAAACATCTCGAGGGAAGTCAAGCAGATCGGATCGTGCAATACAGTCGTGCGCGTTCCCGGGATGTGGAAGGGGATTAACACGGACTACTACGGATTTATAAAGCCGATAGAGAAGGACCTCGACGACGGAAAGATAAGGAATGCACTCGTAATTGGAGCAGGAGGCGCATCCCTTGCAATCGTATGGGCGCTCAGGAACAGGGGAGTGAAAGTCACGATTTTAAACCGCACTCTTAGTCACGCAGAGCGCGTTGCAAAGATGAACATATGCCAGTACGACAGGATCGAGAATGCATCCAAGTACTCTGGGAAGGTCGACCTGGTGGTCCAGACGACATCGCTCGGCATGAGCCCGAACGAGGGGGCAAGCCCGATCCCCGATTTCAAATTCACCGGCAATGAGATAGCATACGACATCATCTACAAGCCAAAAATGACGAAGTTCCTGCAAGATGCAGAGCGCGCCGGCTCTTCCCTCCGTTTCGGCTCCCAGATGCTTTTGGAACAAGGGAAACTGCAATTCATGGCGTTCTCCGGGTATTACTACCCGTCGTGGATCGATCCCGAAGTCTGAGGATCATAAGAAGGCGCGAGGAATCAAAGTGAGTTTGTAGATCGTGGAGACGTCGATGCTCTTATGGAGGAAGATGACCTTGTCATCCCCCTCCTTTTTTATAAGCATGTCGCAAAGCCCCAGCGCGTTCCTGCCGTTCCAGTCTTCGATCAAGATCGCATACTCATCCCTTTCCTTCTCAGCTTTCTCCAAAATGCGCATCTTCATCTGGTAGTCAAAGCCGTCTGCTGAGGGAAACGCGTCATCGACGTTTTTCTCCCCGACTAGGAAACCCGATGCAGACAAAAGGGATGATACGACTTTTTTCCCTGAAACTGAGCGTGGAGTGTAGGGGTATTTCCTGAAGTCTTCCAACGCTTTGATCCCTGGAAGTTCGACATTGCTTATAAAAGGAGCGGTGGAAGTGGAGAAAAGGGGCCCTTTCGTCCTTGGAAGCACATCTCCAAGTGTCTTTGAGACCAGCTCCCGCCATTCACTCTCCCTCTCTTCATCCATTATGTACCTGCCGTCCCCTGCTTTTTCGATTATGTAATTTCCAATCCCTTCGATCCTTTCAAAAAGCCTCTCGGCCCTCCCTGAAAGTTTCAGATAGAGCACCCTCGTCGGGGAGAACGAGGAGTATTCCTCGTAGTAACTTCTGATCCTCTCCGAGAGTGCGCTTGGAACGCTCTCCTTTCCAAGGGTGGAGATTACATCTTCGTCCCCATATCCCAAATCAAAGTATGAGAAGAGACTCTCTTTTGTTATCTCCCAGATCGATACCCTGTCGGTAGCTATCGGGTTTGAAAAGAGCGCAACAGCACTTTCAGTCATCCCCTCTGAAAGCACCCTCCAGTCCGATGAGATCGTAAAGCCGTTCTTGTTTTCCTTCAGCGCTCTTCCCGAGAACGAGGTACCCTCATCGTCCAAGAGTCCGTAATCCAGGTAGTCCTTGATATCCGATGATTCAAAGCCCGAGATGAGGGTGATGTTCCTCATTATCTTCTTCATCCCCTCAGCGGGGGCATTCTTTATCAAGGAGACCAGGATCAGCGCTTTCAAGTGCCTCTCCCTTTCCTTCTCATCAAGAGATGGCTTCATGATGTATGATAGCTGCAGCAGTGGATGGAAGAATGCGAACTTCTTGAAGTTGCCACCCGGAACATACACGTTTCCTTCAAGATTTACAACCCCGATCGACTCCAAAGATGAAAGTGCACGCTCAGAGGAATAGGGGAGCCTCGTTTTCTCAAGAGTCGGAAATATCTGGAGGTACGCGCTTGATGAGAAGAACTTCCCCCCTTTTTTGATCTTTCCCGACTTTACGAGGGATAAGAGTACGAGTGGAAAGTCCAGGACTGCACTTCTCCCATCCCCGTCCCCGCTGCCGAATAGCGGGTAGAGCGAAGATGCGTCTGTGAGCGCAACTTTCAGAATGCCAACTCTTTCCTCTTTTACAAGGCACCTTGCCTCAAGCTTGGAAAGCCTTCGCTCCCCATCTTTCCCGAGCTTTTGCAAAAGTGTTTTTTTCTCCGGGTTCTCCATGAGTGCGATAAGCGAGAGAAGTTCCTGGTCATCCTTTTCCAAACTCCTGATGATTTCCTCCTCATTGCGGGAGAGGAACGCACAAACCTCGTCCTCCGTGGGTTGTTTTTTTGAAAAATAGATCCAGTTTCTTTTCTCGATTATCTCTTCGTTCATGACAACTTCTCTAGTGTATAGCTGTAGCCTTGCTCGCTTAGGAACTTCTGCCTGTTGAGAGCGTACGTCTCTTCCTCGGAGTATTCTGTAACTATCGTATAGAAGTGGCTGTCCCGGTCCTTCGGCCTTAGAATCCGCCCGAGGCGCTGCGCCTCCTCCTGTCTTGAGCCGAATGTTCCGGAGATCTGTATCAACAGCGACGCATCGGGAAGGTCTATCGCGTAGTTTGCGACCTTGCTTACGATGAGCGTTTTCACATCCCCTCGCCTGAACTTCTCGTACAACTCGTCCCTGACGCTGTTTTTAGTGCTTCCGGTGATGATCGGAAAACCGAATTTCTCCTTCACTTTCTTCAGCTGGTCCAGGTACTGCCCGATGATCAGGCCTTTCTCGCCTTCGTGTTTTTTCAAGAGTTTCCCAACCACGTCGAGTTTCTTTTCATTCGTAGCTGCGATCTTGTACTTTTCCTTCTTTCCTGCCGTAGCGTACTCGATCTCGAGACTCTCGGGCAGGGGGATCCTGATCTCGTGGCACCATGCCTTTGCAATGAAACCTCTCTTTTCCAATTCGCTCCACGGGGTGTCGAACCTCTTGGGTCCCACGAGGCTGAAGACTTCATCCTCCTTTCCGTCCTCACGCACAAGCGTCGCAGTCAGCCCGAGGCGGTACATGCTCTGAAGTTCTGCAGTGATCCTGAAGACCGGGGCCGGGAGCATGTGCACTTCGTCGTAGATGACAAACCCCCATCCGCCGTCGCGTAGAAGGGAGAAGTGGGGGTACTCCCCTTCGTCGTTGCAGTATGTGAGTATCTGGTATGTTGAGACAGTGATGTCTTTTATCTCCTTCTTCTCTCCAGTGTACTCTCCGATCTCACCCTTCCAGTTGCTTTTGTTCCTGATCTCGTTCATCCACTGGTGAACGCTCGTAACGTTCGGGGCAAGGATAAGCGTTCTCGTCTTGAGTTTCTCAAGCGCCATCATTCCTACGACTGTCTTTCCGGATCCGCATGGAAGAACTATTACGCCAAAGCCTGTTCCGGGACGCCCGTCCCCGAAGAAGCTTTTGACTGCATCAATCTGGTAGTTCCGGGGAGAAAAGGATGAGTTGAGGGTGAAATCTATCGGCTTTCCCTTCTCAAGTCTGACCCTGTCATCGACGGGAAGCCCCATCTTGATCAATTGCAGTTTGACGTTTCCACGGTTTTTCCTGTCGAGGATGAATGACGAGCTGTCATTTTCAACGAGCATCTTCGATAGCATCTTTGATGCTTTGATCTCCAGGAAGAACTTCTTCTTGCTTACTTTCAGTATGAGGTTCTCCCCGTCGGTCTCTTCAAGCGTCAGGTCGCCGTAACGTGAGCTGATGTCCCTTATGAAGAACGTAACCCTCTCGTCGATTTCATAGCGTGACCACCTTTCGAGCCGTCTTATCATCTCCTCCCCGTCGATTCCCGAGGAGACGGCGTTCCAGATCGAAAGTGCGCTTATCTGGTACGTGTGCACGTGCTCAGGGGATTTTATCAACTCTGTAAACGGGACGATATCCTCGCGCGCTTTGTCACTTGACTCCTGATGAAGGTCAAGTAGGATCGTCCTGTCGCTCTGTATAAGTAATGGTTTCTCGCTCAACGGATGTTCTCCAGATAAAGATTCATAATGGAAATTGCAGCCATGGACTCGACTACCGGGAGAATCCTGAAAAGGATCACGGGATCGTGCCTTCCCTTAACGGATATCTTCCTCTCATGGCCGTAGATGTCGATGGTATCCTGCTCTTTTGCAATCGATGGGGTGGGTTTGACTGCAAGGGAGAAGTATATCTCCTCACCCGTGGTGATCCCTCCGAGGATTCCTCCTGCATTGTTGCTTCTCATCCCGTTTTCATCCATCTGGTCGTTGTTCTCAGAGCCGAATAAAAGTGTTGACTGGAAGCCAAGCCCGAAGCTTATTCCCTTTACAGCCCCTATGCTCATCATCGCATGGGCAAGAACGCTCTCGGCTTTGTCAAACACGGGCTCTCCCAACCCTGCAGGTACCCCGTAGATGTGGCATTCGACTATCCCGCCAAGGCTGTCACACTCCGAACGGGTCTTTTTGATCAGCGCTTCGATCTCATCGTTTTTATCTTCGTCGATGAAATACAAAGGAGGCTTGACGTCCGTTCTGAACGCTCCTTTTGCGACTATGTCCTTTACGCTTCTTACAGCGCTTTTGATCTCTATTCCCTTTTCCCTGAGGTAGAGTTTTGCGAGAGATCCTGCGAGAACCCTTGAAAGAGTCTCCCTTCCGGAGCTTCTTCCACCGCCCCGAGCATCGCGTATCCCGTACTTCTTGTAGTACGTGTAATCGGCGTGTCCGGGCCTGAAAAGATCTTCGATCTCCTTGTAGTCCCCGCTTCTCTGGTTCTTGTTGTAGACGATCATTGCAATCGGAGAGCCTGTGGATACCCCGTCCTTCACTCCCGATAGGATTTCAAACTCATCATCTTCACTACGCGTAGTTGAAAATTCGTTTCCCCCGGGGCGCCTTCTTCTCATCTCGCCAGCGATGAAGCTTCTGTCTATCTTCACCCCCGAAGGAAGCCCGTCGACTATCGTTCCCAGTGCAATCCCGTGGGACTCTCCGAATGTAGTGACGCGGAAGAGTTTTCCGAAAGTGTTACCTGGCATCTACGTACTCCGTGAGGTTTTCATCTATGTATTCAAGCGTCTCCATCCTGTCGCGGTAGGGGCCGAGTGTGATCACCTTGTCGGCAACGCTTTTGTAGATCGCATCGCGCTCTTTGAATATCTTGTGAAACGACTCTTCGATGTTCCTCGGATCCAGAAAGCCCGGAATGCCGTGCTTCAGTATGACGCTTAGTATGTCGCTTTCACTTCTGTAGAGGTAGATCAGAGTGCCGTTTTCCTTCAAAAGTTTCAGAAGGGGAGCGTTGTCAGATACACCTCCGCCGAGGCTGAATACAAAGGATGTGGATGCGTGCTTCTCCAGGTAGTCCCTGACTGCTTCGTACTCGATCTCTTGGAATTTCGATTTTCCGTATTCCGCGTAATACTCCCTGATCCTGGAAGGTTTTATACGTTCGAGCACGAGGTCGTCCGAATCGACTGAAGGAACGCCGTACTTGGATGCAAGAAGGCGCGAGAAAGTGGATTTTCCCGAGTGCTTGATACCTAGTAGAAAGAGCCTCATCCCAATTCCCCCTTGAGAAGCTATGATAGCAGTAAACGGCAAGATCCATCAATCGGAAAAGAGGTCGCTCCATTCTTTTTCCTCAGAGGGTGCCTTCACGCTCCGTCCCTTGAAGAAAATCTTCTTCTCCTTCTCTTCCTTCTTGATTTTCCTTCTCTCGACCTTCTCCAGATATTCTGCTTCCTTCCTGTTCTTCATTCCATCCGAACGGAATCTATTTGCTTTGACCTTGTATCTGAGTGCGTAGTGGAATGTGATTATCATCATGTACCATAGCACTGCGATGAGAAACAGCGAAATCGATCGGAAGGAAAGCACGTCGAATTCCTCCCCGCCGAGTACTCTTATAAGGGTATCAAGGTCGATCAGGAAAAGTATTATCGATATCAGCGAAGGTATTATCCAATAGTTTCCTTCCCTGGAAAGTATGAACCTCATCGACGTAAGGAGCGACAGGAACACGAATAAAAGGGAAAGTAATGGCAATGCGACGTTTTCCAATCTGTTTTTCCTCTCTTGAGATGGTATCATGTTGGAATAGGAGTGGCAAATGCTTGATTTGGTTAGGGAAAAGGAAATGGAACAGGCCCTCAAGGGAAGAAAGAGGGAGAGGGGAAAGGACATCAGAAGCGATTACTATCGCGATACGACCGCAATAATACACTCATCCCCGTTCAGAAGGCTGAAGCACAAGACCCAGGTGTTCTTCAGCCCGAGCAACGACCACATATGCACTCGCATCGAGCACGTACTGCACGTTGCGTCGATTGCAAGCACTATCTCAAGTCCGTTGGGGCTTGACAACGAACTGAGTTGGGCGATGGGGCTCGGCCACGACTTGGGGCACACTCCGTTCGGGCACGTAGGGGAGCGCATCATAAGCCAGATCAGGGAAGAAAAGGGTCTTGGGAAGTTCGAACACGAAGTGAACAGCCTGCGCGTAGTGGATTTCCTCTCATCGGGAGGAAAGGGACTTAACCTTACATACGCTGTAAGGGACGGGATAATCTCCCACAACGGGGAGAAGCTTTCGCAGCGGATGAAACCCACGTTCGAGATAAAGAACCTCGATGAGATAAAAGAGAGGAAAGGGCTTGTGCCTGCAACGTACGAAGGGGTTGTAGTGCGCTTTTCAGATTCAATAGCATACCTCGGAAGGGATTACGAGGACGCATCGAGGCTGGGTCTTTTGAAGGACAAGAAGCTTCCCCCAATAGTCCTCGAGAGGCTAGGAAAGAGCAACTCCGAGATAATAAACACCCTTGTAAACGACATCATCCGGGGTGCTGACAGCAGTGAGGGGCTTGGTTTCAGCGACTACATATTCCCCGCAGTCGAAGCTATGAGCCGCTTCAATTACGAGAACATCTACAAGTCTCGCCTTTTGGAGGGTTACGAGAGGTATTTCTCGCGCCTTATCCACCTCGTGGTCGATTACCTCGACTCGCTCCTCACTTGTTACGGATGCGATGAGAAAGGGTATCTGGAGGAGAGGAACATGCTTGCAGCAGGTTTTTACAACTACATATCGGGGATGAAGGACAAGTATATCGAACACGACGGATCTCTGGATGAAGTGGTGATCGATTACGTATCGGGAATGAGCGACAACTTCTGTCTTGATGCTGCAAACGAGATACTCAAGCCTGAGCACTTGAACGACGAGATCAACAAGAGCCTCACTGGAAAATGGTTTGATGCGAACTGAATTCAGTCCTCCCCCGCATCCCGTGCGATCTTCTCGATCTCCTTTACAAACTGCCTGACATCCTTGAACTCCCTGTAGACTGCGGCAAAACGGACGTAAGCGACCGGATTGAGTTTGTACAGTTCCTTCAGCGCCTCTTCCCCGATCTCCCTGCTTGTAATTGTTCTCTTTGCCCCCGCTATCTCTCCGATCCTCACTTCGATCTTCGAGAGCGTACGTTCAAGTTCGTCCTGGTCGATGTTTATCTTTTCGGTGCAGACCCTGATGCCGTGTTCGACCTTGCTCATGTCAAAAGGCTGGTGCTTCCCGCTTTTCTTGATGACGATGATCGGCTTTAGTTCGATTCTCTCGTAACTGGTGAATCTCCATCCGCACTTGATGCATTCCCGCCTTCTACGGATGCTAAGTCCATCCTTTGACGGCCTTGACTCGAGGACCCTGTCTGTCATTTCTCCACATTTGGGGCATTTCATAAAACTGACTATAAATTGCAAATCGATGAAACGCAACATGTATTGTTATTTTTCATTTCACTTGTTATTTTATAAACAAAATGGCAGGAAATATAACAGAACAGGTAAGAAATCTCATAGATTCAAATCCGATCGTGCACGATGCTGTGGCACTCGGGATCGTAAATTACTCAAACCTCGCGAAAGTGCTCAAAAGCGAGGTGGAGAGCCGTATCGGGGAGAGCGTGGGCGAACAGGCGATAGTGATGGCTGCCCGTAGGCATGCAAAGGAATTGAGCGTACATAACAGAAGGGGGAAGGGTATAGAGTACGAGCTGCAGATGACTACGGGGATTTTCGACGTGAACCTCGTCAGATCCTCGACGTTCATCTCAAAGCTTCCAGAGATCTATGCCCTTGTCGATCAGGAGAAGGGTGAGTTCTTGAACATAACGCTCGGAAGCCATGAGATTTCATTCACTGTAAGCCAGAAGCACAAAGGAAGCGTGCTTGGAATCCTTGAAGGGGAGAATATCATAAGGCAGTGGGATGACCTTGTCTCACTCTCAGTTCTATTCCAAGGCGAATTCATAGACACTCCTGGGCTGATATACGAAGCGACACGCTCTCTGTTCTTGGAGAAAGTGAACCTCGTTGAGATCGTCAGCACGTACAACGTTCTTTCCTTCGTCATCTCCCGCGAAGACAGCATGAGGGCATACAAGGTGCTCGAATCCTTCTTGAAGAACTACTGAATCTTCCTGCACGCTCCCATGAGGTTGTCAACTTCGTTTTCTTTCGCGGTGTAGATCACGTCCTGCGCTTTTTTCCTTTCCCTGACCATATCGAATGTGAAACGGAAGGTGCTTCCGTCAGGGTACTTTGAGACGAGGGATGCATGGTTTGCGACTGCAATCGCAGCCGCCAGGTCCCATGCGTAGCAGGGTAGTGTCACAGAGCCCTTGATCCTCCTGACCAGGGCAGGGGTGATGATCTGCAGAACTGACGATCCGATGCTGCGCACTTTCCCGTGGAAGGAGGAGTAGTCGAATCCGGAAAGGCGTGATGAGATCATTATCTCTTCCAGTCCGTCATCTTTTGAAAAGTCGTCGATCCTTTCCCCGTTGAGATATATATCCTCACCCGGGATGTACGAGAGGATGAGTTTTTCCTCCCCGATTCCAAACCTCGGCGCCGCAATAAACGCGCCAACTGGATTGAGTTTCCCGTCGAGTATTCCAAGGGCTGTGCAGAACGATGGAAGGCCCGAGTAAAATACTTCAGTTCCGTCGATCGGGTCGAGTATGAAATTCCACTTCGCATCCGGCTTCCACTCTGTAAGTTCTTCCTCGGTGACTACGTTATCATCGGGAAAGAGCTTTGCAATTTCCCTTCTGATCGTTTCGGATATCTCAAGGTCGACGTTTGTAACGATGCTTCCGTCTTCCTTCCAACTTGATTTTGCGCTCTTCTGAGTTTTCTTCGCGTACTCCGAGAGCTCCTCTACCATCTTTCCGATTTCCACGAACCGGTCTCTTTCACTTTTTTCCACGGATGTGATTATATTGCAAAAACAGCTTGCTTCAAATTATCATCAGCTCGATATGGACGACAAATTGGACAAATTGGTCCGCTCATATATTCATCAAAGCCCGTTTGTAAAGGCCTTCGGGGAGAACCCGGAAGGCCTGTTTGACGTCGATGGCATTTCATCATACCCCCTTTCGTTTCTGGTGGGGGAACTCAAAAGCCTTGTCAAAGGGAGGCTGTTCGTAGTCTTTCCCACGGAAGACGGGGTGAAGGATCTTGCAATCGACCTCGCAGGGGATGAGGATGTTGCAATCTACCCGGGATCGGGCAAGAGCCTCTACAGTTGCTATTCCCAGACGAGGGAGGAGTGGAAGGAGAGGGAGACGCTGGAGAGGATAAGGGATGGAAAAGCGAAGGTAGTCGTACTGAGCCTTCGCTCGCTGCTTTCCCCATGCATGGATTTCAAGATGCTTGACGATGTGTCGATGAAGGTGAGAAAGGGGGATTCTTACGATCCCGAAGTGCTTTTCTCACGCCTCGTATCATCGGGTTACAGCCGTACCCCCTCATGCTATGACGAAGGAACGTTCGCACTTCGAGGGGAGGTCGTGGACATATACCCGTTCTCAAGCCAAAGTCCGATAAGAATCTACGCAGAGTGGGACAAGATCGAAGGGATATACGAATTCGATCCTTTCACCCAGAAAAGGGGGAGGGAGATCGGGGCTTTCACGCTGTCATCATCCCTTCCCTCGGGCTCAGGTGAGTTCGAGGCGCATTTTGATTCGTACGTACAAGCTTCAGATACGTTCATGCTGGTGGGAAGCGACAGGATGAAAGTCTCCCACGAGTCGCTTAAAAAAGAGGCGGAGGCAAGGTACAAGGAGGAGTACAGGGTAAGGGAGAACGTCAAAAGCCCGATGGAGGTCTTGTTGGACAGGGAGAAGTTTTTCCGCTCGAGAAAAAGCCTCGTTACGATACACGACATCAGAAAGGATGATGCATACCACTACTCAGTCTCTCCAAGCCGTTCTTACTTCGGAAACGTTACATACTTCAAGGAAGACGCCTCAAGCTTGATAAGAAACGACTGGAAGGTATTCGTCATTTCTCCGTCATTGGTACAGAAGGAGAGGCTTGATTCCGTTCTCTCCTCACTCGATGTAGGGATAATGGTCAAGGAGATATCCTCGGGGTTCTCAATCGACGATGAGAAGATCCAGGTATCGCTGGACCAGGAGATATTCGGCAGGAAAAGAAAGAAGGCGGAGCGTTTTTCAAAGATCGAGAGCGAACCTTTGGATTCGTTTGTCGAACTCAAAGAGGGCGATTATGTAGTGCACGTGAACTACGGCATAGGAGAGTTCGAGAAGATAGAGCGTGTAAAGGCTTTCGACACCGAACGGGACTATATTAAGATAAAATACCTCAATGATGAAAGGCTCTACGTACCCATAGAACAGGCAAACCTCGTTCAGAAATACATAGGCTCGGAGGGAAAGCCACCGAAACTCGATTCAATGGGCTCCTCTTCCTGGACGAAGAAGAAGGAGAAAGCCAGGAAGAGTGCCGAGAAGCTTGCATCTGAGCTTGTACACCTCTATGCAGAGCGCGAGAACTCCGAGGGTTTTCCGTTTGAGAAAGACGATGAGATGCAGCTTTCGTTCGAAGCATCGTTTCCGTTCCAGGAGACGCCCGATCAGACGAAGTGCCTTGAAGAGATCAAAAAGGATATGGAGAGCAAGAAGGTAATGGACCGCTTGGTATGCGGCGACGTCGGATACGGAAAAACCGAACTTGCATTCCGCGCAGCATTCAAAGCGGCATTGTCTGGAAAGCAGGTTGCATTTCTCGCCCCTACCGTCATCCTTGCAGAGCAGCACTACAACAACTTCAAGGAAAGGCTCGGGGACATCCCAGTAAACATCGCACTCCTTACCCGTTTTACGACGCAGAAGGAATCGACGAGGATCAAGAAGGAACTCGAGAGCGGGGGAATCGAAGTACTTTTCGGAACGCACAGGATGCTTCGGAACACGAAGTTCAAGAACCTCGGATTGCTGATAGTCGACGAGGAGCAGCGTTTCGGCGTCAAAGACAAAGAGAGGATCAAGAAGATGAAGACCAACGTCGACTGCCTCACTTTGTCTGCTACTCCGATACCCCGGACGCTATACATGTCGCTATTGCACGTAAGGGATATGTCGCTTCTGACCACAGCCCCGAGGGAGCGCCTACCTGTCGAAACGTACATAGGGAAATATGATTTTTCCCTCGTGGTGGATGCGATCAAAAAGGAACTTGGCAGGGGTGGGCAGGTCTTTTATCTGCATAACAGGATCGATGACCTCGAGGACATCCAGAGGGAGCTCTCGTCCGCTATTCCATCGGCGATTATCGAGTATGCGCATGGCCAGATGGATTCGGATGAGCTGGAGGACAGGATGCACCGCTTCGTATACGAAGGCGTGCAGGTCCTCGTATCAACCACGATAATCGAGAACGGCATCGATATCCCGAACGTAAACACGATGATAATCGACAGGGCGGATAGGCTTGGCTTGAGCCAGCTTTACCAGCTCAGGGGCAGGGTGGGGCGTAGCGATAAGAAAGCGTATTGCTATCTATTCTACCCAAGCGATACCGAGCTCGGTGAGGATGCGCTTAAAAGACTCAAGGCGATGAGCGAGAACACAGCGCTCGGTTCGGGTTTCAAGATCGCGATGAAAGACATGGAGATGCGGGGAACGGGGAACATACTCGGCCGCGAGCAGTCAGGGCACCTCGAGGCTGTAGGACTTGACATGTACCTGAAACTCCTCGGGGAGGAGGTCGAGAGGATCAGGAGCGAAGGAAAGAGCGTCGAGAGGGAAGTGCTTCTCGAACTTGACTATACCGGCTTCATCCCCGATTCATACATCGACGATCCCGGGCTTAAATTCGAACTGTACAAGAAGATCGCAACTGCACGGGGAAAGGATGTGATCGAGAACCTCCGAGGGGAGATCACGGACAGGTTCGGCACGATGCCTGAGGAAGTCGACAACCTCTTCTGCATAGCTGAGATCAAGACGCTTTTGAAGGACCTGGATATCTATCATGCATACGAGAAGAACGGGGAGATCACGTTCGAACTAGATAAAGTTGCCACGATAAATCTCTCAAAGCTCGTATCATTGGTCACGCTGAGCGGGGGAAGGGTACGCATTTCGCCAACATCCGACAAGATAATAATGAAAGTAGGGAACGTAGGATTGAAAGACAAGGCTCTTTTCATCCTCGAAGAGCTCAGGAGGCTTTTATGACGGACGAAGAATTGATTGACAAGCTGTTTTCTATAGAAGTGAGGGATGACGATAGGCGCGGTATAAAAAGCTACGTGCTGAGAAACAACACCCTCTCCGGGAAAGAGAAAGCGATGGTGCTCGAAAACCGCGACCA
This sequence comes from uncultured Spirochaetaceae bacterium, assembly GCA_944389975.1. GTDB lineage: Bacteria > Spirochaetota > Spirochaetia > Sphaerochaetales > Sphaerochaetaceae > Ornithospirochaeta. The sequence continues at coordinate 22,196 of CALXOH010000022.1, read as the reverse complement.
CCTTTTCTTCTTCGACAAGGGAAAAAGGATATCCCGTGATCTGTTTCCTTCGAAAAACCCTCTTGTAGTCGAGATCGGGTTCGGAATGGGGGATATCACATGGAGGCTTGCAAAGGAGCATCCAGAGCTTTCGTTTTTGGCAATCGATGTATTCATGCAAGGGGTTGTAAAGCTTCTCCGCGATGCGGGAAAAGCCGGATTGGACAACCTTCTCGTCATGCGCTTCAATGCAGTCGACGCTCTAAAATATATGACGGATGATAATTCGATAAGTGGCTTTCATATCTTCTTCCCGGATCCTTGGCCGAAGAAGAGGCATCATAAGAGAAGGCTGTTGAACGAATCATTCATAGAACTTCTTGCCTCTAAACTCGAAAAGGGCGGGTATATATACTTCGCAACCGACTGGGAGGAGTACGGGAATGAAGTACTCGAACTATTCGGGAAAAACGAAAATTTGGTAAATCCATATAACGGTTTTGCTGAACGTAAGGAATGGAGGCTTAAGACCAAGTTCGAGGAAAAGGGACTCAAGGAGAATAGGAAGATATATGAGATCTGGGTGGAGAAGAAAAGATCTGGAAATTGAGTGAATGTGGTCACTGCCGCAAAGTGAGGGGCATTTGGAGCACATGAATCCGGTTGCTGTCATTTTCCATTCTTGAGTTCATGGTTTTTAGGCCTGTTATTTGGTTCTTTCCCTCAAATGACTGGTTATAATTTAAAACCCTTCAAGCAATCTACCTCCTCGGCAATTCAGGCCTTTATGGAGATAGTCGAGCACTAATGAATGAAATCAATAGCTACTGAAAAGCTATTGATTTCCTATTGAAAAGCAAAGGTGTTCTGCTTTAGTTATAAAGTTAATTATTTATTATATAGAGGGTTAATTATCGGCAAAAGCTATGGATTTACTACTGAATAGCGATTGAAAGCGTCGGAATTGCGTCCGAAAAGCGGCAGATTCAATGTTTAGGGGAAATTGTTCTTTAAAAGAGCCCCTGCCTTTTCCTGGACAGGAGCTCGATATCTTTGCTTTTCTTACTTCGCTTCAGCTTCCTTCAGTGCCTTTGCTTCCTTGATTACGTCATCGGCAAGCTTTCCAGAAAGCATTTCGTAGTGGCTGAATTCGAGTTCGAATGATCCAGTGCCGCTCGTCATGCTCTTCAAGTCGATTGCATATGAGCGAAGCTCTGCCATCGGAACTTCCGCTTTGACGACTACGAGGTTTCCGCTCTCTTCCTGTCCGAGAACCCTTCCTCTCTTTCCTGAAAGGTCTGAGAGTATCGATCCGAGGTACTGGTTCTCTACGAATACTTCGAGTGTCATGAATGGCTCGAGAAGAACGCACCCGGCTTTCTCAAGTGCAACTTCCATCGCACCTTTTGCTGCGAGCTTGAACGCCATTTCCGATGAGTCTACGGGGTGTTCCTTTCCGTCGATCAACGTTACTTTGATGTCTACTAGCGGGTAGCCGGCAAGGAAGCCTTCCTTCATCTTCTCGTGTATGCCCTTTTCGATTCCAGGGATGTAGCCCTTGCTTATCGCGCCTCCTTTGATCGCGTTTACGAACTCGTAGTACTGTCCGCGTTCCGTGGGCTCGATCTCCATCACGACGCGTGCAAACTGGCCATGCCCTCCCGTCTGCTTCTTATGCGAGTATTCGGAAAGCCCAGACTTTTTCGTTATCGTTTCGCGATATGCGATCCTCGGGGTGCGGGTGATGATCTTAACCTTCTGCTTCTCCCTGACGCGGTCAAGGATCATGCCTATTTGGAGTTCGCCCATTCCTCCGATGATCGTTTCCCTGGTTTCTTCGTTGTATGAAAGCTTGAACGTAAGGTCCTCTTCCGTGACTTTGTGGAGAGCTTCGTTCATCTTGTCTTCGCTCTTCTTGTCCTCTGCGCTTATCGCCAATTGATAAACAGGCTGCGGAAGCCTCAGCGGTTGGAACGTGAATCCCAAATCCGGGGATGAAAGCAGGGTTGAGTTAGTGCTGATGATGTTCGACTTTGTGATGATTCCGATGTCGCCTGCTTCGAGTGCATCAGTCTCCACAAGTTTCTTTCCAAGCGCCCTGTAAACCTTTCCGGGCTTCTCCCTCTTATCAAGATCGGGATTGTAGAGCTCGGTCTCTCCGGTGATGGTCCCTGTTACAACCTTTACAAACGAAAGTTTTCCGGAGAACTGGTCGATCGTAGTCTTGAAAGAGTATGCCGAAGTGCTTCCACCGGGTGTGATCGGCAGGAACTTGTCTTCCCCATCTTTCTTTATAAATTCATTGACTCCGAGAGGGGAAGGGAAGTTGTTCTTGATGAAGTTGAGTAAACTTACGATGCCAGCACCCTTGTCGGTTGCACCGCAGAAGACGGGAACGATCCTGTTGTCTTTCAAACCTTCCCTTAATCCGCGCCTGATGTCGTCCATCGAAAGCGTATTATCCTCAAAGTACTTCTCGATCAGGTCATCGGCGCCCTCCGCTGCGTTCTCAATGAGCCTGTTTCTGAAGTCCTCGACTACCACTTTGTATTTCTCGGGGATCGGAATAGGGGTTTCCTTTCCGTCTTCGTGACATTCATACGCTTGGTTTTCGATGAGGTTTATGACTCCGTGGAATTCCTCAGCTTCCCCCAAAGCCATTACAACCGGTACGAAGTGTGCCTTGAATTCGCTTTCAAGTGAATCTATGACATGGCGGTAACTCGCCCTTTCCTTGTCCATTTTATTGATGAATACGGCCCTTGGCTTGTTCCTGTAGTCAAGCCTTCTCCAAAGCTTTATGGTCTCTATCTGGGCCCCTTCTCGTCCGTCTATGACCATCAGAGCCGCTTCTGTCGCTCTGAACGCTGATACAGCTTCCCCGATGAAGTCCGCTGTTCCCGGGGTGTCGAGCAGGTTGATGGTCTTGCCATCCCACTTGATGCTCGAGAGTGTCGTATGGATGGAGATCTTTCTTTGGATCTCCTCGTCTGTATAGTCGCTTGTCGTTTTTCCGCTCTCAACTTTTTCGGCACGGGAAATGGCCCCACTGTAGTAGAGCATCTGCTCTATCAGGTTGGTCTTTCCCGTACCGTTATGGCCGATTACAGCCAAATTCCTGAGATCCTTTGTCTCCACGCTCATAATTCCCTCCTTTTTTGAAATCAAAAGCTTTTAGATAAGCTTAAAATGCCGAAAGCTGGAAGTCAAAGAAAAAGGGAAAGTTGGTTGCACTCTCCACATGATTACTGGAAAAGTAGGGGTAGCGCAAAGCAAAACGGCACTCCCGTATCAAGAAGTGCCGTCATATTCGAAATCAGATATCCTCGGCTTCAGCCAAGAACCTCTTCGACTGTATCGCTCAGCTTGTTCTTGAGAATAAGCTTCAGCATTTCCTTGCTTTCCGTGAGATCCGACCTGAGATGGTCGTTGTATTCAGTAAAAAGCGTCCATGCAGGAACGCCCAACGCTCCTGCGATCTTCTCGATCGTCTGGAATGATGGAGCCTTCCTGTTTGTCTCGATTTCCGTGATGAAGGAAGTCGAAACGCCGATTGCAGAGGCCAGGGCCATCTGTGTAAGCCCGGCCATTTTCCGTCTGGTCTTCAGGTTGTTTGCGAAAACCACCTGCAGGTTGCTAACTTTTTCCATAGTTGCATTCTCCTCGTTGCTCGTTAACAAAGTGCGTTTATTTCAATACTTCCGCATTGTTCCTTTATTTGGTTTTCTCAGCGTAATGACTGAACTCCATGGAGAACGTTCCACGCCCCTGGGTCGATGACCTGAGGACCGTCGTGTAACCGAACATCCTCTCAAGTGGTACCTTCGCGTTCACCACATCCACGTTCGGTCTCGACTCCATCGATTCAACTATGCCATCGCGCTGCGTAATCGAACCCATTACATCCCCGATATATTCGCTTGGTGCCATTACCTGTACCTTCATTATCGGTTCCATCAATACAGGCTCCGCTTTCTTTGCTGCATCGTCAAACGCCATGATTGCCGCCGCTGAAAACGCTATGTTCGTAGCTTTCTCCTCAACGTAATCGATTTTCGTCACATCAAGTGAGATCGCAGTACACTCATAACCATATTTTATACCGCTTTTGAGCGCACCTTCCATTCCTTCCTTGATGGCATTGAGGATATCCTCCGGAATATCCCTCGTCGGAGCGGATACCTTGTACTCGTTTCCTTCACCCTCTCCACGACGTGAAATGTTGCATTCTATCGATGCATAGTTCTCCTTGTTCGCTATCACTTTGTCGAACGTGCCGCATCCTGACGCGGAAAGCATTATCGATTCGCGGTATGTGACCTGCGGAGAGCCTACGCGTGCATCGATCTTCATCTCTTTCGTGATGCGGGTAACCAGTACGTCGAGGTGCAGTTCGCCCATGCCCGATATCACGAGCTGCCCGGTCTCCGCGTCATCCTTGTATGAGAAGGTAGGATCTTCCATCGCAAGCATTTCCAAAGCTTTTCTGAGTTTCCCTTGGTCCTCCGTCGTCTTTGCTTCTATCGCAATCGAAATGACAGGGGTAGGAAAGTGCATCTCCTCCAATAGGTATGGAGTCGTCTCGACTCCGATCGTATCCCCGGTCTGGGCATTCTTGAAGCCTATAATCACGCCGATGTCCCCGGCTCTGAGCTCACTTATCTCCTCGGGCCTGTCTGCATGCATCCTCAATAGTCTGTTGACCCTCTCTTTCTTTCCCTTCGTGATGTTGTATACCGATACACCTTTTTTCAGCACTCCCGAATATACTCGTACGAAAGAGTAGGCGCCTGCCTGCGGATCGACTTGGATCTTGAATATCAAAGCTTCAAGGTTCGCGCTCTGGCTGTGTTCGATAAAGACGCTCTTCCCGTTTTTCTTGTTTATCGCTTCTATCTTCGGCATCTCCAACGGGGATGGCAGAAGTTCGACTATGCCGTCCAGAAGGGTCTGTACTCCGATGTTTTTAAGCGAAGAGCCGACGAATACGGGAAGAAGGGTTCTGTCAAGGACGCACTTATGAAGCGTGGTTATGATCAACTCACGCGGTATCTCCACCCCGTTGAAATACAACTCCATTATCTCGTCCGAGTATGATGAGACGCTGTCGATCAGGCTCTCCTTCCACTTTGCATGCTCTTCGACATAGTTTGACGGGATTTCGTGCTCCTCGATGCTCATTCCCTGATCGTCCTTGCTGAACGTGAGGTACTTCCCTGCAATTACGTCGATTACCCCTGAAAAATCATTTTCCTTTCCGACTGGGATGAATAGGGGGACTGGATTTGCACCCAGCTTCTCCCTCATCTCCTTCAGCACTTCTTCAAAGTCGGCACCGAGCCTGTCCATCTTGTTGATGAATGCGATCCTGGGGACCTTGTACGTGTCGCTCTGCCTCCAGACAGTCTCTGTCTGCGGTTCGACCCCTCCGACTGCGCAAAAGACAGCTACCGCGCCATCGAGTACGCGTAACGATCGTTCAACTTCGGCAGTGAAATCAACGTGTCCCGGAGTGTCTATTATATTTATCTGATGCTTTTTCCAATAGCATGTCGTGGCCGCGCTTGTGATCGTGATGCCTCTGTCCTGTTCCTGCTGCATCCAATCCATCGTCGCTTCGCCGTTGTCAACTTCACCGATGCGATGGTTCTCTCCCGTGTAGAAGAGTATACGCTCGGTAGTCGTGGTCTTGCCGGCATCGATATGGGCCATGATGCCGATGTTTCTTATCAGAGATTCGTCCATTTTACAAAATCTAGCATAAAACCAAATCCGATGAAAACTCCTTGGCCCGCTCTCTCAGAGTTTCTGTCCTCCATATATCCCTATTTTCCCGCTCATTACAAAAGATGCCGCGGCAACTATGAATAGAGTGGTGGGTTCGGTGTAATGAAACATCTCCATTCCAAGAGCAAAGCACACCAAGCTGAGGTTTGTTCCCCCGCTGAGCATTCCGATCGCTCCAAGGATTGCACTTGATGCCTGCTCAAGTCCTAATAACGGTCCGATGGCACCGCCAAGCAAGGATCCTGATACAAGGAGTGGAAGCACCTCGCCCCCTTGGAATCCAGCGGCAAGAGAGATGAGTATGAATGAAAATTTCAAGATGAAATCGACTATATCGGTCTGTCCGAAGATCGAGAAGGTGATCAACTCGGTCGAAAGCCCGTTGTATTTGAAGTCGCCTTCAACTACGTATGTCAAAAAGGAGATGATTACAAGGAGGATTGCAAGGGCAAGTACCGTGATCATCTGGTTTCCCTTGAAGATCGTCGCAGCTTTTTCCCTGACGATCTCAACCAAGGAGCAGCATAATCTTGTCACGAGCCCCACGATGATTGCAAATACGATCACCCTGAGGTAGTTCGCATAAGATGGGATGACCGGAAGATATACAGGAACTGTAACCACGTGTATCCCGATTGCATCAGCAACAAGCGTTGCCGAGAATGAAGCGAGCAGGCACGGAAGAAGCTTGTCGAGTCGTGTGAACTTCGGGGATGCGAACTGCATTCCGAAAAGCGTTCCCGCAACCGGGGATTGGAATAACGCGCCGAATGCGGCCGCAGCCCCCGTCATCAGGTAGCACTCGAGGGATGAGCCTTTCTTCCTGAGTCTTCCTTCGATACTGTCAAGAAAGACAGCCGAGGATATTCCGAGCTGTACGCCGACCCCTTCCTTTCCGACCGAAGCCCCGAGTGAGTGGGATATTATCGAATTGAAGAGGTTCACTACACCCATCCATGGGCTGAGCCTTACATAGCCTTGCGGCATCCTCTCGCCGTCCGAGGACTCTTCGATCGCATTTATGTCGGAGATCGCATAGCTTGTGAACTTCTGGTAGCCTCCGAAGATCTGGTAAGTGCAATATGTGAAAACAGCTCCTATCGGAAGGAGGAACACCAGGTATCGGTGTGCACTTCCGTAAGAGCTTGCCGAAGATATCAAATACGAAAAAAGGGCTATGACCGGGCCCACGAAGAGTCCGGTCACCATACCTCGGATAGCATCCATATGAATCAAGTCCTCTCTTGAAGCCTTGCGTTTATCTCGTTGTACCTCTCTGTCTCTGAAGCAAGGTGATCGCTCTTCAGATTATATACTGCGATTGCATATTGCAAGAGCATCACAGCCTCCTGCCTGTCACTTATCGACCCAAGATTGACAGTGGAGTAGAAAGGAACGCCGTTTTTCCCGTTTGCGCCTTCGTAGTACTTCATCTTCTCAGATGGCGTGGTGTTCTCCTCGTAAAGTGGTTTCATCTTGTCAAACTCCCTGCTTCTTTTATCAGCGTTCCAGTTTCTTTTCCAAAGCTGGTCGGATAGTTCGAGGTAAAGAGTGAGGAACAAACCTCTTCCCGGGATCTGCGTGTCAAGGCTTCGCCTCATGTAGCTGATTGCGTAGTTCTTGTTTCCGAAACTGATCGGACTTCCGGGGAGTTGGTTGTACAACAGTCCGAGGACGTACCAGCTGTCCGTGTAGTCGTAATTGAAGTCGTCGACTACCTTGAGCGTGTCTTCAAGCATCGGACGGGCCTTCCCAAGGCTGTCAAGAGGCCCCTTCGTCTGTCCCCATCTGCCCACTGCCGAGCTTCTCCAGTGGTATGAGTTCGGGTTTTCAACCAATGAAAGTGATTCGTTTGCAAGCCTCTCCGCCTCTTCATACTTTGCAAACCTTCCGTCCTTGTCTTTCTTGTCAAGTTGGTCGCCTTGCGTGAGAACGTTTCTCGAAAGCCTCCAGAGAATCTCTGATTTCTCTTCATCATCGGCAGCTTGGGCCAGTGACTCTTCCAGGTACTGGTAGTCTGCAGCGAAATCCTCTTTCTGGTAAAACAGTTCGTCGCTTTTCGCCGGATCGAACGCACAGAAAGCAGGTAGGATCATCGAAAAGGCCAAAAGCAATGCAATAATTCTTTTCATCTTTCTCTCCTCTTAGTGAAGCATCAGTCTTATGATCTTGTCCTTTCCCTTGTAGGGTGGATTGCGAAGCGTTATGTCGGGCCACTTGTAGTGTTTCAAAATACCTTTTTCGTGAGTGAACGTATCAAAACTCCTCTTCCCATGGTAAGATCCCATTCCACTGTTGCCAACTCCTCCGAACGGGAGGTTGTGGCTTACGATGTGCATGATCGCGTCATTGATGCACCCTCCGCCGAAGAGCGTGAGCCCATGCACCTTCTCGATCTCGCTTTTCCTGTCCGAGAAGATGTAGAGTGCAAGCGGGTGGGGACGGTCGTTGATGAATTTGATCGCTTCATCAAGATCCTCGTATTCGATGACGGGCATCACCGGTCCGAATATCTCTTCCTGCATCACCGGCTCATCCACGCAGACCGGGAATAGGATCGTCGGAGCGATCTTGAGTTTCTCATCATCGCGTTTCCCCCCGTAATAGACAGGAGAACCTTTTATCAAGCCCATAAGCCTTTCATAGTGGTGCCTGTTGATGATCTTGCCGTAGTCCGGGGAAGAGATCGGATCTTCGCCGAACGCTTTCTTTATTCCTTTCTCGACTTCTGAAAGGAACCTCTTCGTCTTCGATTTATGAATAAGTATGTAGTCGGGAGCGACGCACGTCTGTCCGAGGTTTAGAAACTTTCCATAGATCAAGCGCTTTGCAGCAAGCACCTCGTCAGAATGCTCTGTGATGATCACAGGGCTTTTCCCTCCAAGCTCAAGGGTTACGGGTGTAAGGTTCTCCGCAGCCTTTGAAAGCACGATCTTTCCGACGCTCGGGCTTCCAGTGAAGAATATGTAATCCCACTTCAGGTCAAGTAGTGCGGTATTCACTTCCCTTCCGCCTTCAAAGAGAAAGCATTCCTTTTCCGGGAAATAATCATTGATTATATGCTTCATGGCCTTCGACGTCGCCTGGCTGTATCGCGAAGGTTTGACGATGACCGTGCAACCCGCGGCAAGTGCGCCTATGAAGGGCACCATCGTAAGCTGGAACGGGTAGTTCCACGGCGACATGATCAACACAGATCCAATCGGCTCCTTGATGACGTACGACCTTGACGGGAAATGCAAAAGCGCAGTCGGAACGCTTTTTTTGCGTGCCCACTTTGATACGTTCCTGATTGCATTCCTTAGTTCATTCAGTACAATTCCCACCTCAGTGGCATACCCTTCGGTCCTGGATTTCCCCAGATCCTCTGCAAGGGCTTGGAGAATCATATCTTCGTTCTCTTTTATCGCTTCATACAGTCTTTTGAGATTGTTTTTCCTATGCCTGATGTTTCTCGTTTCTCCCGTAAGGAAGTATTTTCTTTGCTCATCAAGCTTTTCTTGATATATATCCATGACTCATATTTTTTACAAATTCCGATATTCTGTCAATAAAACCAAGTAACTGATTCTTTCAGCTTTTGTTAATTCCTTACACTGTGGACAAACAGAATTGATTTAGAAAAGATATCTGGAATGAATGATATAATAATTGAAATGAATCTGTAATTCATATGAAAAAAGATAGATAACCTACAATTAATTTATATATAAAAGCTATTTTTATATATGTAAAATTACATATTAAATACAAATTATATAAATGAAATTATAGTATTTTTTAATTTAAACAATATCTAAACTAATTGAAAATTTCACAGTATATAAGTAGTTTTCAACTGATTTTGATGCTTTTTCAAATCAGCAACCTACCTAAGTTTTCTAATTTGTGTACATGACGAGTCCAATTCTTCATCCTGTCTTTCACAATGTGAGTCTGAAGAGAGAATTTCGTTATCTTCCAGGTGCATCTACTTGAGTGACAGCCTTTTCATGTCGGAAGGTATTTTCCCTTTGGGTATTCCACTGATCCGGCTGACAATCTTCGATATGCTGTTGCCTTGTCCGCGTCAATGTTCATATATAACCCGATAATTTCAGAAATATGTCGTATCCTGGATGAAGACTTTCAAATCTTTCCATGTTTCTTTTGAAGTCCTTTGATATTGTATACGCCGATTTAATTTCGAATAGTTCAAGTTCCTTATGGCCTTTCTCCAAGATCAGGTCAACTTCGAATCCATTGTTGTCTCTATAGAAGTGCACCACCCAACCTTATCGGCTAATTGCGCCAGAAGATAGTTCTTCAGCCATTTTCACCTCGACGAAATACATCTTGATAGCATGTCTTTTTCCTTTATTAAGGCATTTCAGATCGAGCTTGAGCTCAATGACAATAGGCCGCATCAAGGAGTGTTTCTCTTTGTTGCCTTGAGCGTATTCTTGATTGCTTCGTTCTTCAGCGTACGGGCTTCTACCGTCACAGTTCGTTGTCTCATGGAAACATCCCGCATAAAAATACATCCATAGCGATTCATCTCCATCCTGCAGAGGATTGAGCTTTCTCGCTCATTATTCGGCAAAAATACTTTTTGCGATAGTGGACTTCCCAGCCTGTCTTGGTCCTGGAATGGTAAGAACCTTATACGTCGATGCCAATCGTTTTGGTTCATCTGTAATTTTTCTATACAATGGCCTCTGTATGGTTTTCCTCTCTATGTATTATACATTCTTAAAGTAGAACTTTAGATATGCATAAATATAGTATTTTATAAAGTAGCTGAAAGATTGCTAGTATTAGATCAAATGCGTGAAATATGGACCATATTTTAATAATGATTTGATAGAAATATTAGCTTATACCTATATAATATATATTGATTAAAATACAATATTGATATGAATACTATACTAATGTATAGGTATAAAAATAGGGATTCAAATATGAATCCCTATGTCTTTATAGCAATTTGATATTTTTCAGATATAAGATCTGATGGCTTCTCCCATTGCTTTCGTACCAACCAGTTTGGTGCCTTCCGTATAGATGTCTTTGGTTCTGTAACCATCGTGGATGGCGCTCTTGACTGCATTTTCGATCGCGTCAGCTTCTTTCTGAAGATCAAAAGAGTAGCGGAGCATCATCGATGCAGATAGGATCGTCGCAATCGGGTTCGCGATATCCTTTCCTGCAATGTCGGGCGCAGAGCCGTGGATCGGTTCGTACATTCCGAATGAACCGATGCCCATCGATGCTGAGCCGAGCATCCCGATCGAACCGGTGATCATGCTTGCCTCATCGGAGAGTATGTCGCCGAACATGTTCTCAGTGACTATTACGTCGAATTGGGATGGGTTGACGACAAGTTGCATTGCAGCGTTGTCGACGTAGAGGTTTTCAACTTCGACATCGGGAAAATCCTTTGAAACTTCAGCTACAACCTCCCTCCAGAGCCTTGATGTCTCGAGTACGTTTGCTTTGTCCACCGAGTGGAGTCTCCTTCTCCTCATGCGTGCAAATTCAAACGCCTTCCTGACAACCCTTTCGATCTCAGCTTTCGAGTAACTCATCGTGTCGTATGCACCGTCTTCAGTCCTTCCACGTTTACCGAAGTATATTCCCCCGGTAAGTTCGCGCACCACCAGAATATCGAGGCCGTTTGGGATTGCCCGGTTTTTCAAAGGGCATGCGTCGCTTAATTCCGGGTAGATAAGGGCAGGGCGGAGGTTCGTAAAGAGCCCGAGTTTCGACCTGAGGCCCAAAAGCGCCTTTTCAGGTCTCCTTGCGCTTTCGATGTTGTCCCACCTGGGTCCGCCGACAGCGCCAAGGAGCACTGCGTCGGAGGACAGGCATGTATTCACTGTATCTTCAGGCAGGGGAATGCCGAATTCATCTATTGCAGCTCCTCCTGCAAGCGTTTCAGTGAATACGAAATCGTGTGAGAACTTTCCTCCGGTCTTCTCAAGTACCTTCACTGCTTCTGATACGATGTCCGGTCCGATTCCGTCTCCTTTTACAAGAGCAATGTTGTATTTCAATTGAATCCACCTGCCTTTACGAACTCAGCAAGTCCGCCTTTCTTCATCAGTTCCTGGATGAACGGAGGGAATGGCATCGCATTGTACTCCTCTTTCTTTGACATGTTCCTTATGACTCCGGTGTCGAAATCAACTTCGACTTCATCCCCTGCGTTTATCTTTTCGCTTGCTTCCCTGCACTCGAGTATGGGCAATCCGATGTTTATCGCGTTGCGGTAGAAGATCCGCGCAAAGCTTGGTGCGATCACGACGCTTATCCCCGATGCCTTGATCGCTATAGGCGCGTGTTCGCGGGATGAGCCGCATCCGAAGTTGTCGCCTGCGACGATCAAATCACCTTTTTGGACTTTGTCCGGGAAATCCGGGTCGATTTCAGCCATGCAGTGCTTCTTCAATTCATCCGGATCATTTGAGTCCAGGTACCTTGCCGCAATGATCACATCGGTGTCGATGTTGTCTCCGTATTTGAATACTTTTCCCTTCGCTTTCATCTCTTCTCTCCCTCCATGAATGTTCCCGGATCCGTGATATATCCGGTGATTGCGCTTGCAGCTGCAGTTGCGGGGCTTGCAAGATACACTTCAGACTCCTTGTCTCCCATTCTACCTATGAAGTTCCTGTTTGTAGTCGAAACACACCTTTCACCTTTTGCAAGGATTCCCATGTGCCCGCCGAGGCATGGCCCGCAGGTTGGCGTTGATACGACGCACCCTGCATCGATGAAAGTGGATAGATAACCTCTTTCCATCGCTTCCTTGTAGATCTTCTGGGTTGCCGGTATCACAATGACGCGTACATCAGGATGTACAGTCTTTCCCTCCATCACCTTTGCTGCGATCTCGAGGTCTGAAATCCTGCCGTTCGTGCAGCTTCCGATGACGACCTGGTCGATCTTTATATCCTTTCCCTCCTTTGCATCATGCGTGTTCTCAGGAATGTGGGGGTATGCAACGATCGAAGGAACATCTTCGAGGTTGATCTCATAAACTTCATCGTACACGGCACCTTCGTCACTTGTGTAAACAACCGGTTCCTTCGCCCCGTGCTTTTCGATGTAATCGAGAGTTTTCTCGTCGACGGGGAATATTCCGTTCTTCGCACCCGCTTCGATTGCCATGTTTGCAATGGTGAACCTGTCGTCCATCGAGAGGGAAGAAACCCCGTCGCCGGTGTATTCCATCGCTTTGTACAAAGCGCCGTCAACTCCGATTTTCCCGATTATATAGAGAATGAGGTCCTTGCCGGATACGTACGGCCTGAATTTTCCATGGAGGATGAATTTGATCGAGGATGGAACCTTGAACCAAAGCTTCCCCGTGGCCATCGCAGCCGCCATGTCTGTAGATCCGATTCCAGTAGAGAACGCTCCAAGCGCTCCGTACGTGCACGTATGGCTGTCAGCTCCGACTACGACATCCCCTGCTGTAACAAGCCCTTTCTCTGGAAGCAATGCATGTTCTATTCCAACCCTTCCGACTTCGAAATAATTGGTTATTCCTTCCTTCTTCGCGAACTCCCTCATGCACTTGCACTGGATGGCTGCTTTTATGTCCTTGTTCGGAGTGAAGTGGTCGGGGGTCAGTACGATCCTGTCCTTGTCGAACACTTTTTCCTTCCCGAACTTCGGCCATTCCCTGATTGCGACAAAGCTCGTGATGTCGTTTCCGAGCACAAGCGAAACGTCTGCCATGATCAGTTCACCCGGCTTCACGAAATCCTTTCCTGCAGCGTGTGCAAGAATCTTTTCAGTCATCGTCATCTTCATTTTCATTCCTCCTTGTCCGTGTGTCCGACAAGCATATCTCCCTCATCAAGTCCGAATTCATCGTCCTCGGCTTCGCCGTGTTTCTCATAAAGCATCCTGTTTACCGCCTGAAGCAATGCAAGTAGGGATGCTTCGATCACGTCGGTCGAAAGGCCTCGCCCCCTGTAGGTTCCTTTCCCGTCCGACACCTTCACCGTCGCCTGTCCCTGCGCATCGCGGTGCTCGGTGACTGCATCAAGCTGGTAGTCCAAAAGGCTGAACGGGTGCTTGATGATCTTCTCGATGCACCTGAACGATGCGTATATCGGTCCCGTGCCGATTGCAACGCCTTGTACTTTCTTCCCGTCCTTTTCAAGGGTGATGCACGCGGTACTGGTAATCCCGTTACCGCTGTTGACGACGTAATCCTTTAGCGACCACCCTTCCTTGACTACGCTTCTCTGACTGTCAAGAAGAGCGATTATATCGTTGTCCATGATGTGCTTTTTCCTGTCTGAGAGAGCCTTGAAGGAAGAAAAGAGGTTCTTGATCTCCTCATCTGGTATGTCGTAATACCCGAGCTCCTCGAGTTTCCTTGAAAAAGCGTGTATCCCCGAATGCTTTCCGAGTATGAGGTTCGTCTTTGTAACTCCGACATCTTCGGGAGTCATGATCTCGTATGTCTCCCTCTTGGCCATCACGCCGTGCTGATGGATTCCCGACTCGTGGGCAAATGCATTCTGTCCGACAATAGCCTTCGATGGATTGATCTTCACCCCTGTTATCGAGGAAAGGAGGTGCGATGATCGAGCAATCTCCTTTGTATTGATTCCTGTCTCAAGGCCGTACTTGTCCTTCCTGGTCTTCAATGCCATCACGACCTCTTCAAGTGCTGCATTTCCGGCCCTCTCTCCGATTCCGGAGATCGCGCATTCAAACTGGCGTGCGCCGGCTTCAAGCCCGGATAGGGTGTTTGAGACGGCCATTCCCAAATCATTGTGGCAATGCATGCTCAATACTGCCTTGTCAGTCAGTGGAACGTGCTCCTTGACGTAGCGCACCATGTCATAGATCTCCCCTGGGGTGGAGTAGCCGACAGTATCGGGAAGATTTATGGTATGCGCCCCCGCCTTGATAGCCCCCTCGACAATTCTGAGCATGTATTCCCTGTCAGTCCTGGTGGCATCCTCCAAGCTGAACTCTACATCCGGACAGAGCGAACTAGCGTAACGGACCATCTGATCCATTCGTTCAAACGCTTCGTCCCTTGAGAGCTTGAGCTTGTATTCAAGGTGTATGTCGCTCGTTGCAAGAAACACGTGCAATCTGGGAGACACTGCGACTTTCACAGCTTCGTAAGCTGCATCTATGTCCTTTTTCAAGGAACGCGCAAGCGAACAGACCGTTGCGTTCCTTACGATCGATGCAATGCTTCTGACGCTTTCGAAATCCCCGGGGCTTGAGATTGCAAATCCCGCTTCGATGATGTCTACGCCCAAAGCTTCGATCTGCCTCGCCATCTTCAGCTTCTCTTCAAGGTTCATGCTGTATCCGGGCGCCTGCTCCCCGTCGCGGAGCGTGGTGTCGAATACAAAGACTTTCTCACCCATACATACCTCCTTAAGGTCATAAAAAAAGGACTCAACGTTATTTGAGTCCCGAAGTGCACGACAAAGAGTCTGACCTCGGTCAGATCCCTAGTAGAAGTGCATTGTAAAGTGATGTGAAGTTCATACCAAAGTAATGCCGCAACAACGATGTTTTTGTCAACATGAAATGAAGAGAAATGCAAAAGAATGTATAATTATGCAGAAAATATAGAAAGAACCTATAAACAATATCGAAATGAACTAAACTTGATAGTAATAAATATTGATATAATATATAATTTATATAATTTACACTACATTTTTTCATTGCCCGTCATTTCCATTCATTCCTTATCTTTCCTTCTTCGATTTTTTAGAATTATGTAATTTGTGTGTGTTTATGGATAAAATATCAAACTATTGTCGGATTTTGTACGTTTTGCGCAATTTCGTTCATTTGATTTATTTCAAGTTGAGGTTATCTTTTTTCCTATGAAAAAAGGGACGAAAGCTGTTTTACGATATCTGTTGTTGTTTATCGTCGTTGCCTTGGCGACTCTGATTTCGCATCTATATTTTTCCTCTCGCAGTGAAGTCACATACCAGGCACCGCCTCCTGCCGTGGAGGTGAGTCATCCGGAGAGAAGAACCCTGTCACGCACTGTCGACTTCTTCGGTTACGTAGCTCCCGAGAAGATGGCCCCGATAGTTCCTTTCGTAAGCGGAACGGTGCTTTCCTTTCCACATGAAGTAGGGGACGAACTTGAAAAGGATGATGTGATATGTACTTTGGACAAGAGGCCGTACGAACTTCAGCTGATGCAGGCTGAAGCGCAGTACCTCGCGCTTTCAAGTTCATTCGAACGCGTAGAAAGCCTTTACGAATCAGGCGCGGTTCCGAGGCAGGAATACGATACCCTGAAGGCCCAGGCAGATGCTGCAAAAGCGCAGTTGGAGCTTGCATCATTGCAGCTTTCGTACGCTGACGTCACAACCCCTATATCAGGCACGATCATTTCAAAAAACGGAGGGGTGGGCTCGATCGGAACGAGCACTTCCCCGATAGCAGTTGTTGCAGACCTTTCATCCCTGGTCGTCGATGTAGACATCCCTGAACGGTATTTCGGCGAAGTTTTCCCGAACAAGGATGATCTGTCAATCAAAGTTACAGCTGCAGACGGAGGGGATGGGTTTGATGCGGAACTCGTGTCGATTGCATCGGTTGTCGATCCGACCAGCAAGGACTTCAAGATGCGTATCCGCCTTTCCGAGGGTGTTCCGTTCATACCGGGAATGTACGTACGCGTCCACCTTGAGTGGGGCGAGAGGAAAGACGTGCTGACCGTTGAAAGAAGGTTGCTGAATCATGAAGGCGGGCTATATCACTACCTTGACGGCGTAGTACATTACATCGTACCCGAGGTGCTCTTCGAAACGGATGATTACGTCCAGATCGGGGATGAGTACGAAGAATACCTTTTTGTCACCAAGGGTGAAAGCCAGGTGTTCGATGGCGGGAAAGTGAATGTAGTCGGAGGGGAGAATTGAACATATCAAGTTTTTCTGTCAAGCACACGGTCATAATCGGCATGTGCCTCATTGCATTGGCAGTCTTCGGCATGGTCTCCCTTGGCGACATGAACATAGACTACATGGGGGAGATAAGCACTCCGCAGATATACGTCATCTCGATATATCCCGGGGCAAGCAGCGAAGATGTCGAAGAGAGCGTTGTAGATGTCATGGAGGATGACTTCGTAACCCTTCAGAACTACAAGAGCATGACAAGCCAGGCTTCGAACGGTGTGGGCATAACGATGATTTCGTTTGCAGACGGGGTTGACCCGTACGAGATGCTCAATGAAGTGCGGAACAGGATCAGGTCGCTTTCCGAGAGGCTTCCGGACGGGCTGTTGGGAGAGCCGACTGCGATGGTCGGAGGTGCCGACATGCTCCCCGTGTACTCATTCACAGTAAGGGGAGGGGATGACTACGAGAGGCTTTCAAGGTACGTCGAGGAGGAACTGAAGCCGCAGCTGACGAGGATTCCGAGCGTTTCGACCGTAACGATCACGGGTAGTGCGGAACCGGAACTGAAGATAGTACTCGACACATCGGAGCTTTCCGCAAGGGGGGTGAACGTTCTGGATGTCTATCAAGTGCTTTCTGCAAACAACATCTCGATGCCACTTGGATCGTCGATGTTCCAAGGGAGGGTGAGCGACGTACGCTTTGACGGAAACTACAGCGACATAGAAGAGATAAGGAACCTCCCGGTGGGAAGCGGAAGCGGAAACCAGATCATCAGGCTCGGCGATGTTGCGGACGTTTCGATCGGTTATTTCCGCCCTGACTACCATGTCAGAAGCCACGGGGATGATGTTATTCTCGTGGAGGTTGCAAGCAGAAGAAGCGGCAACATCCTCGATGTCATAAACCAGATAAAGGATGTCTGTGAAAAAGAGAACATAAGAAGCGGTGGAACGCTTGTATTTGAGACAGTCAGCGATGATTCGCAGGTGATCAACAGTTCACTTTCGACTGTAATCGAGTCTGGCGTGATGGGCGTCATAATTGCAATCCTTGTAATCTTTTTGTTCCTCAACGACGGAAAGGCGACCTTCATCATCGGAATGTCGATCCCGCTTTCGATATTCTTTACTTTCATAGGCATGAAGCTCTTCGGACTGTCTGTGAACATGATGAGTATATCCGGGCTTGTAGTCGCACTCGGTGCGATAGTCGATGCTTCGATAGTCGTCCTGGACCAGATATACCGCTACTATCAGATGCGCTCTGAGGACGGAAGCTACAAATATTCGCTGAACGCATCGATACTCACTGGAGCGGGTATCGTCGACAAGTCGGTCATAGGATCGAACCTCACGACCGTAGTCGTATTCATCCCACTAGCACTCCTTTCGGGACTGGTTGGAATGATACTCTATCCTGTGACACTTACATTCATGCTTGCGATCTTCTCCTCCCTTTTCGTGGCAATCATATTCATACCGTTCTTCTCAAAGCTTTTCTTGAAGAACGGCAACGAGAGGAAGTTCGCGAAGGAGAGCTTCATAGTAAAGGGCGTGAACAAACTCGAGAAGGGATACAGATACCTCGTGGGGTTGACGCTCAACCACGCACCATTTGTGATCACGGGTGCAATCCTGCTGCTCTTCTTCTCGGCCTACGCGATGAGCCAGGTCGGGTTTGCATTCATCCCTTCCACCGACAACAACGACTTTTACATAAACGCTGATTTCCCATACGACTATTCGCTTGAAGAGACGACTGAGGCGATGGAGAAGATCGAAGGAATAATGATCGGAAATGTTCCTGAACTCAAGACGTACGTAACGTTCTCAGGGCGGGGCTCTGCCATCCTGGATGTATCGAATGCAAAGAACAAGGGAAGCATCCACGCAATCCTGGTGCCGGTAAAGGAAAGGGATAGGGATATACACGACATAATAAGGCTTTTGCAGGAGGAGATAACAAAAGCCATACCCGACGTGAACCTGTCTGTTGTCAACGGAGGATTCGACTACCTCGTGGGATTCATATCAGGGGGTGGCGGCTACGGACTTACCCTCGTCGGAAGCGACCAGCGGGAGCTTTACGAGGAGGCGCTCAGGCTCGAGGATTTTCTGAAGAACGACAAGGAGGTGATCTCCACTTCGATCAACTCGAACTACGACTCGAACATCGCAGTGTTGGATTTGAGCTACGACTACCTCACATCCCTGGGCCTCACCGGAGCGGAGGCGGGGCTCACGACTTCGATTCTATTCAACGGAATGGACGTGGGGAATTTCCACAACGGGGATGGAAACTATTATACGATCCGGCTTGAAAGCGACGTAGGGGAGAAGGTCCTCAGTGATTCTCTGTTGAACGAGTTGAAGATCAAGACGAGGCTTCCTAGCTTGGTTTCCCTATCATCGCTTGTCGACATGCGCTATGAGAACGTCCTTTCGCAAATCAACCACATCGATAGATCAAATACGATCACGATTTCGGCCCAACTTACAAGCGAAAGTACGACGGGTCTGGTCTCCCGCGTGGACAAATACCTTGAAGAGAATCCTCTTCCACCGACCGTGACTACAAGGGTAGGCGGAATTGACGAACTGTTGGAAGATTCACTCGGGCCTATAGTAAACGCATCCGTAATCGCAGTATTCCTGGTATACATGGTCATGGTCATAGTATTCGAGCGCTTCAAGCACCCGATATTGATCATGCTTACGATTCCTTTTTGCGCAATCGGCGTATCGCTTTCGCTTGCGCTTTTCCGTTCTACGATGAACATGGTCTCGATACTCGGCATCGTCTCCCTTGTCGGAATGCTCGTAAACAACGGAATCATAATGATCGACTACATAAACCAGCTTATGGAGGAAGGTCGTCGGAAAAAGCTTGCAGATATGGGTATTTCAGTCGAGGAGGGTGATTCGACATTCGGACTTCTTCCTGTTTCCGAGGAGCATGATATGCTCAGGAAGAACATCATCGACGGCGTTGTCTCCCGCCTTCGCCCGATTCTTATGAGCAGTCTTACCACGATCCTCGGGGTCATCCCGATGGCATTTGCAACAGGAGAGGGCGCGGAGGTATACGCACCGCTCGGCCAGGTGATCATGGGCGGTCTGACGACAAGCACCTTCATCACACTGTTTATCATACCTTCCCTTTATTATCTGTCTGAGCGGGGAAGGATGAAGAGGAAGTACAAAAGAAAAGTAACACTGGAGGGATATTTGAATGCATAGGAAAGCTCTTTCATGTTTTTGCGTATTGTTTTTCGCTCTCGCACTGCTCACATCTTGTGACTCGGTATTCACAGGTTCGCTCAGGGGAAATGTCATCGATGAAAACGGAGTCGGACTGGCAGATGCAGAAGTTGCGCTCTTTTTCGACAAAGCGAAGTTCGAAAGCGAGAAGGAGCGCTTATCCGGGATAGATAGCCGATCGGAATTCAATCCCGATGCAGATTCAAAAGCTGTCACTTCGGCAGACGGATCCTTTTCATTTGTAAATGTCCTCTGGGAGACGTCTTCCCCGCTTTTCGGACCGGACGGGGATAGGCGTAGCGTCTACATCCTTTGCTACCACGATGGCTACCAGCTTGGAGAGCTTGTCGAGAACGTGAAGATCACAAGCGACGGCATGGACTACGCAGGGACTATAGAGCTGGTTCCTGTGTCAGAACCCTGATCGGAGAAGAAGATGAGAAGAACACTTTCCGTCATTTTTGTTCTGCTTCTCGCGCTTTCCCTCAATGCTTCTTCAACGGATGATGAGGGTGTATACAGCTTTGACGACCTCAGATCAAGCCTGAGCTATGGGAATGTTGACTTGAGAAAGCAGGACCAGGTCATATACGGGGCGGAATTGGACAGGGCAGAGGCGATCGGTGCATACACTCCCAGCATCAAACTATCGCTGATGGGCATGTACATGACAAACCCGATCCTCGATGACTTTACGATAGACATCAAGGATTACGTCCCCGGATTTCCCACGATGCCCATAAAGCTCTTTGACGACATGGAGAACGACCTCTATATGTTCTCACTTTCCTTTACACAACCGATTCTCACCGGGGGAAAGATCACGAACGCGTACATCATGCTCGACAACGTACTTTCCCTGAGGAAACTCGAAAGGAAAGACAAGGAAGAATCGCTTTCAGTCGAACTTGAAGGGTACCTTGCTTCGCTATATTACCTTAAGAACATAGAGGAGAACCTTTATAGGATGGACGAGATTTCCTCGATTCTTCTTCAGATGGCCGGGAAGGGATACGAGAGCGGCATGAGTACGGAGCTTGAATACCTCTCGAGGAAGATGGAGAGCGAGGAGATTGAATTTTCCATAAAGGATGTGGAGACAAACGTTGAGAACATCCTCTCATCGATTCATTCGCTTACGGGCGTTTCAATCCCTTCTGCAGACAACATCTCGTATATCCCTGATGAAGAGAGGTTCAAAAGTATATACGAAGTGGGGGAGGCGGAGCTGTTGTCGATGGCGCTCTCCCCTTCGAGAAGCACGATGAGGATGCTCGACGGTGCAATCTCCGTTGCAGACAAACTCAAGGATCTGAGGCTCTCGGGGATGTATGGCGTTCCGGACGTTGCATTGCAAGTCTCACTGACTTACGGCGGGCAGCGCTTCCCGTTTGTCGAGAAGAACTGGATGAACGAGAACGAGTTCGGGGTGAACGTTGCACTTGCTCTTAATACAACGCTCTGGGATGGCGGAAAGATACTCAATGACGTAAAGCGCGCTGAGAGTCAGAAAGAGAGCGCGCTTTTGGATAAGGAGAGTGCGGTAAGGACTATAGAGGAGACTGTTGAAAAAGGGTACAGGGCCATGAGCGTATCATACTCCCGGCTCGATTACCTCTTGAGTAAATCTGCATTGCTCGAAAGCGAGTATCAGGATATCCGGAGGAAAGTCGATGAAGGCTACAGCTCCGAGATGGATCTTTACACAAAGGAGATCGAAATGCTTCAAAACGAGATAGAGATCCAGAGGAAGAAGATAGATATAGCGGTATCTGCCTTCACCCTTTCCTACCTTGCCGGGGTGTGAAAAAGATTTTCTATAATTAAGTTTCTATCTATTTTGAGACTGTATAATGAATTCAATCGGATTTTGAACGATATGAAATGGGAAAAAGTTCAAAATTCTGAAAATTTTTTATGAATTTAGTTGACAAGTAGGGAAGAAAGGGGGTAATGTGTTCAAGCGCCGCGGGAAGCGGCGTGGATTTTTGAAAGGAAAAGCGAAGGGAAAGGGATGAAGGAAAAGGAAGCGGTGCGAGGCTTCCTTGGTCAATTCCGAAGAACACGGAGAGATAGAAAGTCGAGCCGGTTCGTGAGGGATGCCGGAGAGAACTGAAGAGGAAATGATCCCCGTGCTTTGGCACGGGGAAGCCATGACGGAGAGTTTGATCCTGGCTCAGAACGAACGCTGGCGGCGCGTCTTAAGCATGCAAGTCGAGCGAATGGCCCTGCTTCGGCGGGGACGGAAGCGGCGGACGGGTGAGTA
>CALXOH010000021.1 GCA_944389975.1 uncultured Spirochaetaceae bacterium | reverse complement strand
GCAATCCGGGCAGGCTGCAGTCAATCAGCCGTATGGATGGGGTGCCACAGGTAAACCGGAGACGGAGCCTATGGGCAAAACGCTCACGTCCAAGCCTTCAGGCTTGTCCTGAAGGTCGTTGACCAACGCACTATCATCAGAGAAATCGGTGACTGTATCATCCGAGGTGGCAAATATTATCGTATCCAACTCCCGCCCTTGGAAATTGTGGATTGTGGAAATCGTTATGTCCGGATCCAACATTTCCTTCAGCTTTGAGACATTATTCTTATACGGGGTGATTATCCCTATGTCTTTTTCTTCCGTCTTCAACGTTGGAAGTACTTCATTTTTGATTATTTCATCCTGTCTGAGGTTCGTGTGATCCCTGCTATGGTTTCCTTCTACAGCCAAGAACAAAGATAATGATGGGTTTTGTGTTTGTTCCTTTGTCATTATGACAAGTTGGCCATCGTGAACTACCCCATCTTACTGGCTAATTATGCCAGAAGAAGATGGGGCTTCCGGTTTCAGCGCCGACTGCTTCCAAGCCTCATAGAAGCACTGGAAGTCTGACGTCAGCTCCACCGGAGTACGCATGCGTCCCGTATGCGTGCTGTAATACTCGATCTCTCCAGCAAGGAGCGTTGTTATTGCACCTTTAGTATCGCGCTCTTCTGTGTACCCACAGACCGGACAGACGAATTCCCCGACTCCGAGCGTCATCCCTTCATGCTTATGCCCGCATATCGGACATACAGCGGTAGAAGGAAACCATCTGCTTATCACGACTGTTCTTGGATCTGCCTTGAATTTCGATTTCAGTGTCCCCAGACATGAATTCTGCACCTGCTTGCCGAAGCGACCTTTCTGCCATCCCTGGATATTATCATCCTGTATGACGAGCACCTCCTGGCCTTCTGCAATATCATGGAACACCTTGTTCGCCTTGTCTTTCCTGCGATTCGTTATCTTCTCATACTCCCTCCGGATGAGTTCCCGTGTGGCATGCCAGCCCTTGGAGCCCTTTATCTGACGGGCGAGCTTCCTCTGAAGGCCCTTCAAGCACTCCGTTTCTCGGATTGATATGTCATACTTCCTTCCGTCGGAAGTCGTTATTGTTGTCTTGATGCCTAGATCCGTCCCGATTGCCTCAAGAAGCCTATCCACGTCATCTTTTTCATCTTCAGATACTACCGGACTTGTAGCGGGAAGATAGCATGTCAGATGGACATAGATGCCGGACGGTTTCCTGATGAGTTTCGCGTTCGCAGGCTCAGAACCTGCAGGAATCTGCTCCATCCCGAATGTACGGATAGGACGCTTGATACCTGCGATATGGATAGTATTCTTATACCTGCCGTTCTTATCCCCGTCAGAGCCGTAGCATATCCAATGCGTGTTGTCATACTGATTGAGATCGAACGTCGTATAATCGGACACGAACTTCAGTTTCCCGTTCTTCTTTCCTGTCTTCTTCCGCTTGGCAGCAAGCGATTTCATATCCTGCTTGATCCGCTGATATACGGACTGAATCAGCTTTGCAGGCAATTCAAGATGCCTTGGCACCTTGTTCTTGTCCTTATCAAAGGAATAGATATCACGGGTACGTGTATCGAATGATCTGAATTCCTCATCCGGAAGGGCTAGAAGATAGTTCTTCAGCCATTTCCCCTCGACGAAATACATTTCCAGAGCATGTCTTTCTTCCTTATTAAGGCATTTCAGATCGAGCTTGAGCTCAATGACAATAGGCCGCATCAAGGAGTGTTTCTCTCTTGTTGCTTTGAGAGTATTCCTGATTGCTTCGTTCTTCAGCGTACGGGCTTCTACTGTCATGATTCATTGTCTCATAGAAGCATCCCGTATGAGAATACATTTGTAGCGATTCATCTCCGCCCTATAGAGGACGGAGCTTTCTCACTTAATTTTTTGGTAAAGGTTGTCGGACTGTTCTTGAATTTGACAGAGAAGAATCTCCCGTCTTCCGTCTGCTGCATATTTTCTATATCCGGAGTCTTTTCCTTCCCCTTGAGGTAAATGAGGCATTCGCATCGGTCCATGGGAAAATCTTACCTTGAATTATTGATGGTTGTAATGCCTCCAGCGAGTTAATGAAATCTTTACACAGGATTTATTGCTCTTTGATAGAGCCAATCACCTCCTTCCGATAGGCTGATATCGACAAGCCTTAATATAGAGGGAGACTTGAATGAGAAAATTCACATCCATATTGATGGTTCTCGTACTTGCAATGGCGACAGTCTTTGCAAACGGTGCTTACCAGACAGAGAGTGTCATCACCGACTACACGAGTGATGCATCTCCAAAGTATGTATTCATGTTCATTGGAGACGGAATGAGCTCGCCTCAGACCAACTCCGCCCAGGTTTTTAATGGAATCAACGAACCTGGACTCATCGAGCTGGATGAGCTTACATTCACCCAGTTCCCGGTTGTCGGTCTGCAGTATACGCAGGATTCGACATCCTTCTGCCCGGATTCGGCGTCTACGGCAACTTCCCTTTCCTCCGGATACAAGACCCACAGCGGAGTAATCGGCATGGGGGTTGACAGGATGACTCCGGGAGTAACGATCGCAGAGATGCTCCACGACAAGGGTTGGAAGATCGGTATCGTTTCCACAGTTACGATCAACCACGCAACTCCTGCGGCATACTATGCGCACATCGCTTCCAGAAACGACTACTACGACATCGGACTTCAGATGGCTGACTCCGGTTTCGAGTACTTCGCCGGCGGTTCTGTTAACAAGGCAAATGATGGCGACAAGTCCATCTACGAAGTTCTTGCTGACAAGGGCTACCTCGTAACGAACGACAGGGATACGATCCTCAGCCTCAATGGAGAGAGCGGAAAGGTATATGCGTACAGCCCGGTTTTGCAGGACGACGGCGCAATGCCTTATGCAATCGATGCATCTGCTGATTCCCTCAAGCTCAAGGATTTCGTAAAGAAGGGAATTGATGTCCTCTACAACGAGACCGGCTTCTTCATGATGGTTGAGAGTGGCAAGATCGACTGGGCAGGCCACGCAAACGATGCAGTAGCGAACATCGGCGATACCCTTGCTTTCGACGAAGCGATCGAAGTTGCTGTGAACTTTGCAAAGCAGCACCCGACTGAGACTCTCATCGTAGTAACAGGAGACCACGAGACCGGTGGTATGACGATCGGTTATGCGGCAACAGGCTACAACACGGCATTCGACATCCTCAAGAACCAGAAGTGCTCATACGTAAAGTTCGATTCACTCGTTGCTGAAGCAAAGGCGGATGGAGAGTTCACTTTCGATGACATGATGGCAATGGTTGAAGAGTACTTCGGACTCGTCGCACCCGGAGAGAGCGCAGTTGACGAAGCTCTCGTGCTAAACGATTACGAGTATGCAAAGCTTCAGAAGGCTTATGAAGATGACAAGTCAGGCAACGTCGACGGCTACGAGGAATCCCTTCTCTACGGCGGCTACAGCCCGATCAGTGTAACGCTCACACACATCATCAACAACAAGGCTGGCATCGGCTGGACAAGCTATGCGCACACCGGTCTTCCTGTACCTGTGTATGCCTTCGGAGAAGGTGCTGAGCTCTTCGTAGGAGCTTACGACAACACTGAAGTTGCACTCAAGCTCATGGATCTTACCAACGCAAGGTGACAACCTGGGGTTGCAATACGCGGGGAGACTTCGGCCTCCCCGTTTTTCTCGTTTGATATGAATCTACAACTTAGAAAAAACATCGCATATATCGCATTTTTCATCATCGCATCCGTAATCCTGGTCGTCATCCCGACAGGGTTTGAGCGTGCAATATATTTCAATGCGTCGGGTGCCAAGGCTCTTGTGCTCTCAACCGACGACAGCACGATCATCCAGACGGGATTGTTCCGTACGGGCGATCAGAAGTGCCACATCAGGATTCTCTCAGGGGAGCACAAAGGGCATGAGATGGATGCAGTGAACCTTCTTGCAGGAAGCTTGAAGGATGACAAGGTATTCCAAGAAGGGGATATCGCATGGGTTTTGGTCGAGCGTGATGCAGAGGACAACCCGATCTTTGCAAACATGATCGATTACTACAGACTTGGCAAAGAAGTCATCCTCGTCTTGGTATTCGTCGTCACACTCGTCGCTTTCAGCGGCCTCAGGGGATTGAGGATGCTTCTTTCCTTTGTCTTTGCATTCCTTTTGATCTGGAAATTCCTCATTCCTTCCGTACTGAGGGGGTATTATCCGCTATTGGTGTGCGTCGGGACTTTGTTCATCCTCGTATTCGTTACGATTCCTCTTGTCTCGGGATTGAACAAACGCACGCTGGCTGCGATATCCGGTTCGCTTGCCGCAGTGGCGCTTTCGGTACTCATATCGCTTTTCATGACCTGGTATCTGAAAATCCACGGCTCGGTTCTCGAAATGAGCGAGTCGCTTCTATACAGCGGTTTCATGGATCTTGATCTCACTTCGCTCTTCTCGGGGGTTGCCGTTCTCTCAGCAGGGGGTGCGATCATGGATCTCTCGGTCGATGTCTCCGCTGCGATGTGGGAGGTGAGGGAACACGCTCCCGATGCCGATTCAAGAAGTCTTTTCAAGTCCGGGATGGAAGTTGGAAAGGCCGGAGTGGGGACTCAGATAACCACTCTGCTACTTGCATACATGGGAAGCTATCTGACGCTGATGATGGTCTACATGGCTCAGGCGACCCCTATTGCGAACATATTCACCAGCAAAGCGATCGCAGCTGAGATTCTGCAGACGCTTGCAGGGGCATTCGGAATAATACTCGTAACCCCGCTTACAGCGCTATCCGGCATGTTCCTGTTCTCTTCGAAAAAATGAAAGAAAAGCGCACCGGATGTCCAGTGCGCTCAAATTATAACATTGAAGAGATCAACATTCGAAGTATTTTGCTTCCTCGAACTCTTTCTGTATCTCTTCGTCGGGCTCTTTCGTCATCAACGATACGATCACGATGACCAGCGCGGAAAAGAGGAAGGAGGGGAGCAGTTCGTATATTCCGAAAACTCCGCCGAGTGGCTTTATGAGGAAGTACCAGATGAACACCATCGCACCTCCTGCGATCATTCCAGCTATCGCACCTTCCCTCGTGGTTCTCTTCCAGAAGAGGGAGAAGAGCATCAAAGGACCGAAAGTCGCTCCGAAGCCCGCCCACGCAAAGCTTACGATTGAGAATATCACGCTGTTTTCATCCAGTGCGATCAACGCTCCGATGATCGAGATGATTATCAGGGTGCCCCTGCTCATCTTCATCACGCTGTTGTCGCTCGCATCCTTCTTGAATATCCCTTGGTAAAGGTTCTTTGAAAAAGCGGATGCTGCAATCAGAAGGTAGGAGTCAGAGGAGCTTATCGTCGCGGCAAGGATGCCTGCCATGACTATTCCCGCAATAAGCGGGTGCATGAGCGTACTTGCAATGAGGCTGAAGATGTTCTCCGCACTTGATGCGGTATTCAGCCCTGTCGGGGCGAATGCCCTTCCCATCATTCCGATTGCAACTGCGGCAAATAGGGATATGACGACCCAGATGGTTGCAATCCTCCTGCTTTTTGTAAGTTCGTCGCTTTTCCTTATTGCCATGAAGCGTAAAAGGACCTGCGGCATTCCGAAGTATCCGAGGCCCCAGGCTAGCATTGAAGCGGCCTGGAGAATGCTGTATTTGCCTGCTTCGAGGAACAATGGAGCGCCGTTTTCAACCATCTGCTCACCAAGTTCGTTCGTGGCAGGAACCGCAACTTGGAAGAATTCCAGAAACCCGGGAATGTTCTTCAGATTATCCAGTACCACGCCGATTCCCCCTGTCGCCAATGTTCCCACGACAAGTGTTACGATCAGTGCGAAAATCATTATTATAGCCTGCATGAAGTCACTTGCACTTTCAGCGAGAAAACCGCCAAGAAAGGTGTATACGACTACAAAAAGGGCACCGACGACCATCATGAGGTGGTAATCAAATCCAAACATGTTCGAAAAGAGCTTCCCGCATGTGACAAAGCAACTTGCTGCGTAGACCGTGAAGAATACGAGAATGAATATCGAGCTTATTCCCATTATCAACTTCTTCTTCTCATGGAACCGGTTGCTGAAGAAGTCCGGGATCGTTATCGAGTTTCCCGCGACATGCGAATATTTTCTGAGCCTCTTTGCCACTATAAGCCAGTTTACATACGTTCCGATCGCGAGTCCGATTGCAGTCCAGAACGCATCTGCAAGTCCTGTCCAATACGCCAGTCCGGGGACGCCCATCAGAAGGTAACCGCTCATGTCGGAGGCTTCTGCACTGAACGCAGTGACCCATGGTCCGAGCGAACGTCCGCCCAGGTAATAATTCTCGCTGCTCTCGTTAGCGCGTTTTGCAAAGTACACGCCGATGAAGATGACGATGGAGATGTAAAGCACCATCGAGATCAGCATCTGTATGGATGATGAAGACATACGCACCCCTCATATCGTGTTTTTTCTTTGCATATTATTTGAAATCAGAAAGAATTGCAAAGCCTATTATTGTTCGTCTGCAATTCCTTCGGCGCGACCCATCCACTCGAATACTATTCCGTTTGACGGGTCGTATGCCTGGCTTGCTGCGTTTTCATCGAGAAATACTTTCGTCCCGTCGGGGGCGTTTTCAATCATTTGCGCGATCCTTTCGGCTTTCAAATGTTCTGAAAGTGTATGCATCGGACTCTCTTCTTCGTAGAGTGCACCGATGAACGAAGCGATCTCCTTTTCGTACATGACGGGAGGAAGGTCTCCTGAGATCCTGCACCCGATCCGCCCTCCGTTCTTCAAATCAAATCCGATCGCTTCCCCTTTCTTTTCAAACGAAATGATCTCCGAGCCGCTTTCGTAAAGCACTTTGTCCACGACAAGGGATACGGATGGGTATTCGAATACGCCGTCTTTTCCGTATGTGCGCGCACTTCCCCCGATTTCCGAGAGCACATCGATGGGCAGGGCATCGTTTCCGATTTCTCCGAAATCCACCCAACTTGATAGAAAAAGAAACGAAATATTCTTTCCAAGTGCGCTGGAAACGAGGTTTTTGTCTCCTATGAGTATTGCATTCGATGATGAAGGCACATCCTCGATTCGTGCCGTTTCGTATCCGATGCCGGAGCTTTCAAGGATGCTGATGACTTTCTTCCCTTTTTCTTCGTTGTCGCTACAAATCCATATATGCATGGATATGATTATCAACTTACAAAATAAATTTTTCCATCCAAGCTGACTAATGAAAACAAATTTGGTATATAATTTCTTTTGCAAAAAAGGGGAGCGTTTTCTTGAAAGTTCATCAGATAGACTATTCGTCGGGCAGTGTGACGTCGTGCATACTCCGAACGAGCATTCCCATGATATTGGCAGAGCTTGTCAATCTGCTTTACAGCATGGTCGACAGGATCTATATCGGGCATATACCGGGCGAAGGGAGCGTCGCACTCACCGGCCTGGGACTCTGCTTCCCGATAATCTCCCTCATCAGTGCGTTTGCCCGTCTATTCGGCTTCAATGGAGGAGCACCGCTATGTGCCATGGCCCGGGGCAGGGGAGACATGGAGGAAGCGTCCAAGGTGATGGGTAATTCGTTTCTCCTTGCAGCCCTCACCGGCTTTGTTCTCATGGCGATCGTCGAGATCTTCCACGAACCGATCCTATATGCATTCGGCGCAAGCGACATCACATACCCGTATGCCCGCGATTACCTTTTGATATACGCGCTGGGCTCGATCCCCGTGCTGTTGACGCTCAGCATGAACGCGTTCATCAACAGCCAGGGGTTTGCATCTGTTGGGATGATCACGGTTCTCTTGGGCGCTGTTTTGAACATCATACTCGATCCGTTGCTGATCTTCGTCTTCCACATGGGAGTCAAGGGAGCTGCGATCGCTACGGTCATAAGCCAGCTGGTCTCGATGATATTCGTCGTCAGCTTCCTCTCCGGCGGACAGGTTGAGTTGAAACTCAACGTCAAGGACATGGTCTTGGAGAGAAAGAGGTGCCTTCAGATAGTGGGACTCGGCACAAGCGGTTTCACCATGGGTGCGACCAACTCGGTCGTGCAGCTTGTCTGCAACAAGTGCGCGTTCATATGGGGCGGCGACATATACGTCGGAGTGATGACGATACTCAACTCTGTCAGGGAAGTCTTCTCCACGCCGGTGAATGGAATCGGGGCGGGTTCAAGCCCGGTAATGAGCTTCAACTACGGAGCGCGGAACGGGGAGAGAACGCGTAAGGCAAGCGATCTGACCCTCCTTTTCTGTTTCATAGTATCGTTTGTGGTGTGGATCGTCGTATTCATCGCACCACACTGGGTCTCGATGCTGTTCACGCAGGATGAAGCCATGATAGAAGCAGCGGTTCCAAGCCTCAGGATCTATTTCTTCGGCTTTATATTCATGGCATTCCAGACATCAGGTCAACAGACGTTCGTCGCATTGGGAAAAGCAAAGCAAGCTGTATTCTTCTCGCTCTTCAGAAAGGTCATCATAGTCGTTCCCCTTACTGTAATCCTTCCTTATTTTGTCGGGATATACGGGGTGATGCTCGCAGAACCCATAAGCAACATAGTGGGAGGCACGATCGCATACTCATGCATGAGACACACGGTGATGCCCGAGCTCAAAGCAATGGATGAAGAGAGGAAAAGGGAAGGAAAGTGAAAGAAAATGTGGCCTTCCGGCCACACTTCACATCCTCGAATAGAGGTCTTCGTATATCTTTGAGGAGGTCTTCCACGACCAGTCCTTCTCCATCCCCCTCTTCCGGAGGTTGTCCCAGCTCTCCTTTTTGTCGTAGTAAAGCCAGGTTGCGTGGTTGATCCTGTCCATCAAAGCCCATGCGGAGTACTCGTCGAACGAGAACCCTGTTCCGGTTTCCTCGAACTGGTTGTACGGCTCGACCGTATCCTTCAGTCCGCCTATTGCATGCACGATCGGAACCGTTCCATAACGCTGGGATATAAGCTGGGTAAGTCCGCAGGGCTCGAACGCGGAAGGCACCAGGAGCGCATCACATCCTGCATATATCTGATGGGCAAGGTCATCGGAGTACATTATCATGGCCCTTACCTTGTCAGGATATTTCCCTTGGAAGTACCTGAACGAATCCTCATAGCACTTTGCACCTGTCCCGAGGATTATCACATTCACGTACCTTGACGAGAGCTCGTCCATTATGATGTTCACGAGGTCAAGCCCCTTCTGGTCCGTGAGGCGCGATACTATTCCGATTGTGAACACATCGGGGTTCTCATCAAGCCCGACCAGGCGCTGAAGCGCCATCTTGTTCTTCCTCTTGCCCTCTTCAAGCGTTTTTTCGGAGTAGTTTTGTGCAATCTTCTTGTCCTTCCCCGGGTCCCAGATCTTGTAATCTATTCCGTTTACTATTCCCCAGAGTCGTTCGCTTCTCCACTTGAGTATGTCGTCAAGTCCGTCTCCGAAAGCCGGAGTCTGGATCTCGTTTGCATAGCTTCGGCTGACTGTAGTCACATAATCCGAGTAGACGATGCCTCCACGCATCATCGAACAATTCCAACTGTTCCTCGGTATGCTCGTGTCCTGGTATGGCGATACCAGAAGCCCCGGCTGGAAGCACTCCCATGGAAGTGCCGAGACCCATTGGATGTGACCGACATCCCAAGTTCCTTGGAACCTGATGTTGTGGATCGTGAAAACGGTTCGTATCCCGCGGAAGAACGGATCGCCTTGGAACACCGTGTTCAGATAGACAGGCACCAATGATGCCTGCCAGTCGTGGGCATGGATTATATCAGGCCTGAACCCTATCAGGGGAAGGGCGGAGAGTACTGCCTTGGAGAAGTATGCGAACCTCTCAAGGTCTTGGAACATGTCGTAGTACGGCACGATCCCGCTGAAATATTGCTCGTTATCGATGAAATAGAACGTGATTCCATCGTAAACAAGTTCCTTGACCCCTACATATATCCTGTTGTCCATCTGGAAGTAGTAGAGCGTTTTCATCTGGTTGCGGAACTCTTCCCTGATCGCATGGTAATTCGGGATGACCACCCTTACGTCGTATTTCTTCTTGTCAAATGCCTTTGGAAGACTTCCGACTACGTCTGCAAGGCCTCCCGTCTTTACAAACGGCACCGCCTCGCTTGCTACAAATAGAATCTTCTTCACTAAAGAACGCTCCTTTATTGTTTTTCCTTTACTTCAGATTATTTCACATCGGGGTCAGTTTTGCACTCTAAACCGATCACCTGCACGCAAAAATACCAAACGTTCACTTTTTATTCGATGTATTTATAGGTACACTAGAGAGATATAAAAATACTATTTCCGATTGCCCATCTATATTTGCATACGAGCTGTATAAAAATCCAGTGAATTGCGAATTTGTAGTAGAAAATTTAAATTTTTTGATGATAAAATCGTTACATTAGGGAAGTTTGACTTTCCACTTTTCAAGGAGGAAATATGAGAAAGATTCTAGTTGCTTTGCTAGCCCTTTCCTTGGTAATGACGGGTCTTGCCGCCGATGCACCTTTCCACATCGGTATCGTCACAGGAACTGTCAGCCAGAGCGAGGACGACCTCAGGGGAGCTGAGGCACTCATCGCTGAATACGGATCTGTCGAAGACGGAGGCATGATCCAGCACCTTACATATCCTGACAACTTCATGGAAGAGCAGGAGACGACGATCAGCGTCATCGCAGGTCTTGCAGATGATCCGGACATGAAGGCTGTCATCGTAAACCAGGGCGTTCCCGGAACGACGGAAGGTTTCAGAAGGATCAAGGAGAGAAGGCCTGACATCCTTACATTCTGTGGCGAATCCCACGAGGATCCGGGCGTAATCTCTTCCGTTGCAGACCTTACATGTAACAATGACTTCGTATCCCGTGGCTATCTCATCATCAAGACGGCACACGACCTCGGATGCAAGACATTCGTGCATATCTCATTCCCACGTCACCTCTCATACGAGACGATGTCACGTCGTCTTGCAATCATGAAGGCGGCATGTGAGGAGTTCGGAATGACTCTCGTAGAGCAGACAGCTCCGGACCCGACAAGCGATGTCGGCGTTGCAGGCGCACAGCAGTACATCCTCGAGCAGGTTCCAAGCTGGATCGAGCAGTACGGTACGGACACTGCATTCTTCTGCACGAACGATGCACACACCGAACCTCTTCTCCGCCAGCTTCTCGAGTATGGTGGATACTTCATCGAAGCTGACCTCCCGTCACCTCTCATGGGCTATCCTGGAGCTCTTGGAATCGACCTTTCCGAAGAAGCGGGTGACTTCCCTGCAATTCTTGCAAAAGTCGAGCAGGCAATCGTAGACAAGGGCGGTGCAGGACGCTTCGGAACTTGGGCTTACAGCTATGGTTACACGACCAGCGCAGGACTTGGCCAGCATGCAATCAACGTAATCAACGGTGAAAGCGAAGTTACGAGCATCAAGGATGTCATGAAGGCTTACAACAAGTTCACACCGGGTGCCCACTGGAACGGAGCATACTACACGAACGTCAACACTGGCGTCGTAGTCAGGAACTTCATCCTCGTCTATCAGGATACATATGTCATGGGCAAGGGCTACATGGGTGTTACTGACGTCGAGATTCCTGAGAAGTACTATACAGTAAAGTAAACATCCTTTTAGGATATATGCTTTGGGGGAGGCGGTGCCTCCCTTCATTATTCAAAATCTAAAAACAGGAAAAAGAATGGAAAAGACAGAAATCCCCCTTCTTGAGATGAAGGGCATCAGCAAGGACTTCTTCGGAAACCAAGTTCTCAACGACATCAATTTCACACTGCACAGGGGAGAGATCCTCGGCTTGGTTGGCGAGAATGGTGCGGGCAAGTCCACATTGATGAAGATCCTCTTCGGTATGGAAGAAATATTGCAGACCGGAGGGTACGGGGGAGACGTCCTGATCGACGGCAAGAAAGTTCTCTTCAAATCGCCTGAAGATGCGCTAAGGGCCGGTATAGGCATGGTCCATCAGGAATTTTCCCTCTTGCCGGAATTCACGGTTGCCGAGAACATTCTCCTCAATCGCGAACCAGAGAAGTACAGTGTAATGAGCGAGCTTTTCGGAAAAAGGCTCAACACAGTCGACAGAGCAGAGATGCAAAGGCGTGCGCTGAAGGCAATCAGCAAGCTTGGAATCGAATTGGATGCCGGGAAACGGATCCAGGATCTGCCCGTAGGATACAAGCAATTTACCGAGATCGCCAGGGAACTGAGCAAGGAAGATGACAAGAGGGATGAAGGTGCATCCTCGTTGAGGCTTCTCGTATTGGACGAGCCGACTGCAGTTCTCTCGGAGAAGGAGGCTGAGACGCTTCTTTCTGCAATGCACATGCTCAGCGAAGCTGGCATTGCCATCATATTTATTTCACATAGACTTCATGAGATCACGAGCGCATGTGATACGGTAATGGTCATGCGCGACGGCCTTATAATAAAGAAAGTTCCTGCAAAGAGCGCAAACGTATCCGATATCGCGTCATGGATGGTAGGTCGATCTGTATCCACCGAGCGCGTCGAACGCAAGGTCGAGGTGCGCTCGGATAAGGATATCCTGAAAGTTGAGCATTTGAAGGTCATCATGCCAGGCGAAATGGTCCGGGATGTATCTTTCTCCGTCAAGGAAGGTGAGATATTCGGGATCGGCGGACTGGCAGGACAAGGCAAGATCGGAATACCCAACGGCATCATGGGCCTTTACAATGCGATGGGAAACGTCGAGTTCGACGGAAAGAAAGTCACCCTCAATGCTCCCCGCATGCCGCTTGACGAGGGCATGGCGTTCGTCTCCGAGGACAGGCGTGGAGTAGGGCTTTTGCTCGATGAGTCGCTTGAATGGAACGTTGCCTTTGCTGCAATGCAGATAAAGGAAGATTTCCTGAAGAAGATCGGACCGATGAAGTTCCGCGATCAACGAGCGATCGAGAAAGTCACCAAAGAATACGTGGACCTGTTGGAGATCAAGTGCACGAGCACCAGGCAGAAGGCCAAGGAGCTTTCCGGGGGAAATCAGCAGAAGGTTTGTCTTGCCAAGGCATTCGCGCTCTCCCCGAGGCTTCTGTTCGTCAGCGAACCGACAAGGGGTATCGACATCGGCGCCAAGGCGTTGGTTCTGAGTGCTCTTAGAAGGTACAACGAAGAGCACAAGGTCACCATCGTCATGGTCTCAAGTGAGCTCGAGGAACTCAGGAGCATATGCGACAGGATTGCGATAATCCAGGACGGAAGGGTAGCTGACATACTTCCTGCAACCAGTGACAGCACCGAGTTCGGCATGCTCATGGTCAGCAAAGTCAACAAGGAGGCAAACTGATGGGTCTTGATACGGCTTCTTTGGATTCTGCGATGTTAAAGACGAAGATCCAGGGACTTGTGAAGTCATTCGGACTTCCACGTCTAATAATCGCTTTGTTCCTGCTTCTTTTGTTCATCATCGCACCATTTGCAGGATTGAATTTCTTTACGGGCCTTAGCGATACGTTCAACAGATTCGGAATGAACGCTGTACTCGTATTGGCCATGGTTCCGATGATCCACTCAGGCTGTGGCCTGAACTTCGGACTGCCATTGGGAATCATCTCCGGACTTCTGGGGGCAACCCTCTCCCTTGAGTTTGAATTCACAGGCATGGCCTCTTTCCTGATGGCAATCGTATTCTCAACCCCGTTTGCAGTCATTCTCGGCTACGGATATGGTGTTCTGCTGAACAAAGTAAAAGGTGGAGAGATGATGATTGCAACCTACGTCGGTTTCTCGTCGGTTGCGTTCATGTGCATGATGTGGCTTCTCCTCCCGTACGACAATCCGTCGATGGTATGGGGATTCTCAGGAGAGGGCCTGAGGACCACGATAAGCCTTGAAGGTGCATACTCTGGTATCTTGATGAATTTCCTCTCTTTGGAGATCGGGCATTTGAAGATACCGTTCGGAATGTTCCTTTTCTTTGCTCTTCTTGCGTTCCTCGTGTGGGGATTTTTGAAGACAAAAACCGGAACTGCGATGACTGCAGTCGGATCAAACCCTGTGTTTGCAACCGCATCCGGGGTAAGCGTCGACAAGATGCGTACGCTTTCCGTCGTCATGTCCACATGGCTCGGCGCGGTAGGTATCATCGTATACCAGCAGTCATTCGGATTCATCCAGCTTTACATGAGCCCGTTCTACATGGCTTTGCCGGCCGTCTCTGCAATCCTTCTTGGAGGAGCTTCTGTAAACAAGGCATCGATTACCAATGTCGTAATAGGAACTTTCCTTTTCCAGGGAATTCTTACAATGACGCCTAGCGTAATGAACGGATTGATCCAGACGGACGTATCCGAGGTAATCAGGATCATCGTTTCCAACGGTATGATCCTCTATGCACTTACAAGAAAGCAGGAGGCGACAAGATGAAGAAGTTTGACTTGAAGGAACTTTTGGTAAACAACGTCGTAACGATCATCTTCGTTGTCATTTGTGCCGTAAGCATACCTATCTCCGGGTATTCCCCGTCTTATCTGATATCAGAGGTCATCACGAGGATCAGCCGTAACTCGTTCCTCGTCTTGTCCCTGCTCATACCTGTCATGGCAGGAATGGGAATGAACTTCGGTATGACGCTCGGTGCGATGGCCGGACAGATCGGATTGATTTACGCGTGCGACTGGAATGTCGTCGGAATCCCGGGCATGGTGCTTGCCGCGATCATAAGCACGCCGATTTCGATAATCCTCGGCTATCTCTGCGGTGAGATACTCAACAGGGCCAGGGGACGCGAGATGGTCACAAGTTACATCATCGGATTCTTCATGAACGGAGTGTATCAGTTCTTCGTGCTCTATCTGATGGGTTCTATAATTCCAATTGCAAGCCAGAGCCTGATACTTCCACGTGGATACGGAGTCAGGAACACGGTGAACCTCATCGGAATGCGCAAAAGCCTCGATACCCTGATCGATCTCAGGATAGGAGGAGTGCAGATACCTATCGCAACGTTTATCGTGATCGCGATCTTCTGCGTTTTCTTCCTCTGGTTCAAGAGGACCAAGCTCGGACAGGACATGAGGGCGGTAGGGCAGAACAACGAGATCGCCCGCGATGCAGGTATCAAAGTCGAGAAGACAAGGATCCTTTCGATAGTCCTTTCGACAGTATTTGCAGGCTATGGAATGATCATATACCTTCAGAACATCGGAACGCTGAATACATACAACAGCCATTCGCAGATCGGCACGTTCAGTATTGCAGCCCTTCTGGTAGGAGGTGCATCGGTCGACAAGGCGAATATACGCAACGTCTTCTTGGGAATAATCCTTTTCCACTTGATGTTCGTAATAGCACCGCTTGTCGGAAAGAACCTGATCGGACAGGCCCAGCTGGGTGAGTACTTCCGCGTATTCGTCAGTTACGCAGTCATCACACTTGCACTCGTGCTGTACGAGATGAGAAAGCGCCGTGCGGCAAAGCTTGCACTGATGGAGGAGGCCTGATATGAAGCTATCGCGTCAGCTGTTTATTAGAATAGGTTTTGTAGTCCTCCTGATCGTACTTGCCGTAGTGATGTACCACATCGGAAAGCAACATACGATACTGATTGACAATAACAGGACTGAGGATGGGATACGCGCACTCGATTGGGCTGAAGTCAGCGTTGACGGACAGCCCGGGCTTGAGATGTACCCCAGGATGAGGGACCAGGCGATCGTAGTCGGTCAAAAGCATACGATCGAGATTACTTATACGAACGATGACTGGGAGGATGAAGTCATCTCAGTCGATGTAACCGTACCTGTCAATCAAAATATGGTTCTTTTCTCATTGCCCAAGTTCCTTGAGGATCCGTCGGCAAGCCAGGATGTATGGCTTACTCCGTTCTTTGGCATGACAGCTCCAGTGGAAGAAGAAACCACTTCGGAGGAAGTTGTCACAGACGAGTTCTCCATGGGTATTTGAACTATCGTTCCAAGGCGATAGCCTTGGGACAATCCTCGTACTTGAAAAGATCATGTGATTTTAGTAAAGTACGATGCATCGGGGATGTAGCTCACTTGGCTAGAGCGATTGAATGGCATTCAATAGGTAGTCGGTTCGATTCCGATCATCTCCACTTTGTTAACTCCTTACAGTGTAGGGAGTTATTTTATTTTGTGGTCATTTTGAGCATATAAAATGGCATAGAGAATTGTATTTTCAGTGATTTTAGTCAAAATCCCTGAATCTTGGTGTATACGCACATGTATACGCTTTTACTAGTTATATAGTAAGAATTTATAAAGTTAGCCGCCATAAAACCGACAAGGCTTGTCCTGCCGGATGAAGGCGGCAATGATCATCTGATCTTATAATCGGCAAATACATGTCCACAGGATTGGCAGACATATGCCTCCGCCTTGTTTTCAAGAGCAAGAGTGCAAGATCCATCATTCCTG
>CALXOH010000020.1 GCA_944389975.1 uncultured Spirochaetaceae bacterium | reverse complement strand
TGGAGAAGGTTTTTGACATTGCATAGTCTGGGTGCCTGGAGCACGGCAAGCGGTGTTGTTCCTCCTACGGGAGGAGTACAAGCCTCCCGATCACATAGCCGTTCGGGCCGGCATATGTTGGAAAAGGGGGTGTTCTCTATGAGCGATTACGAACTCTTGATGATCGTATTGACGGTCGTCGGGATAATCATCATAACTGCTTTAAAAAGGTAACAGCCACAGAACCCTGAGAAAGTTGCGGCTGTTTATCAGCTATAAATTTCAGGGAAATGCCGCTTGCGGCATCCTTTCTATCGA
This sequence comes from uncultured Spirochaetaceae bacterium, assembly GCA_944389975.1. Classification (GTDB taxonomy): domain Bacteria; phylum Spirochaetota; class Spirochaetia; order Sphaerochaetales; family Sphaerochaetaceae; genus Ornithospirochaeta. Next base: position 67,588 of record CALXOH010000020.1, on the reverse strand, counting down.
TATTTTACCCATCGGTATTGGATATCGTCACGGGTTTTGAATTCAGCATACGATACGAGGGTTTGCCGGCAATGGAATGGATGAAAATCACTTCGGTCACATCGGGTGAAGTTGACAGATTCCACTTCTCGCCTTATAGTCTCAGTTGTTACATCTGAATTAATCTGCAAAATCAGACCTTGATTCAAGTTTAATCAAACATATTTATAGCCAAATCTATTTTATTGGGAGTAATTGATGTCAGACGACATGACAAAAGAAGAGGAATTACTAGATCCTCCGGTTAGGAAAAAACGAGGTCGTCCCCGCAAAGGTGCGGAAGAAGCGGCAACAGGAAACACTGGAGCGAAAAGGAAACCTGTCGTCAAGAGAAGAAGAACAGGTGTAAAGGTGAAGAGCCAGCCTGTCGAGGAAGAAGAGATCAGAACACCGGAAGAGGTGGTCGAAGAGGAAGTGAAAGCTGACGGTGCGCCCTTTGAAAGCAATGAAGTAACGGAGGTGCTTCCCGTAGAGAATGCAGAGCCTTCCGAAGAGCCCGCTGGTACGGATGAAAAGAACGAGAGTTCAGAAAGTCCCCAGGAGGAGAAGAAGGAAGAGGAAGCAAAGGAAGACAGGGAAGTCTTCCAGAAGAGGCCGAAGTTCGAGCGCTTCCAGAAGAAGGGGAAGATGAAGGGCAAGGTCAGGGAGGAGATCGTTCCGGAAGTGAACCTTGACGAACACCCCGATGCGCCAAAGCTTTTCCTGTCCGAACTGGCAACCAAGAGCATAGACGAACTTAGGGATATCGCAAGGGAACGTGGAATCTCGGAAGATATAATAATCGATTCAAAACGTACCGAACTGATACACAGGATATGCCGTATGCATTCCTTGTCGGGAGGTGCGTTGCTCGTAGTCGGAATACTCGATATCGTGCAAGACGGAAGTTTCGGATACCTGAGGTATTCGGTAAACAACTATCTTCCCGGAGGGGAGGATGTATACGTCTCCGTTGGAATAATCAAAGCGACTGGAATAAAGACAGGAGACCAGATCTACGGACAGATAAGGGCTCCGAGGGAAGGGGAGAAGGCTGCTGCGTTGATCAAAGTGTTCCTCGTGAATGACGAGGATCCGAGAATGGCGAAGCTTCGTGCTCCGTTCGATTCCCTTACCCCGGTATTCCCCAATGAGAAACTTCACCTTGAAGTGATCGGAGAGGATGACAAGAGCGATATAAATACGCGCGTTGTCGATCTATTCTGCCCGATCGGAAAGGGACAGCGCTCGCTTATCGTAGCCCCGCCGAGGACTGGTAAGACCGTGCTCATGCAGAAGATAGCAAACGCAATCACGCACAATCATCCGGACGTGTACCTGATGGTGCTTCTCGTCGACGAACGTCCTGAAGAGGTTACCGACATGAGGAGGAACACTGCAGGGGAGGTGGTTGCTTCCACGTTCGATGAACAAGCGACACACCACGTGCAGGTTGCGGAGATGGTCATCGAGATTGCAAAGCGCAAAGTGGAGTACAAGAAGGACGTGGTCATCCTCCTCGATTCCATAACCCGTCTTGCAAGAGCATACAACCAGACGGTGCCTGCGTCAGGCAAGATCCTCTCCGGTGGCGTCGATTCAAATGCCCTCCATAAGCCCAAGAGGTTCTTCGGAGCTGCAAGGAACATCGAGGAAGGCGGTTCGCTTACGATCATAAGCACTGCCCTCATAGAGACCGGATCGAGGATGGACGAAGTAATATTCGAAGAGTTCAAGGGAACCGGAAACAACGAGATCGTCTTGGACAGGAAGATGGCTGACAACAGGAAATTCCCTGCAATCAACATCAAGAAGAGCGGCACAAGGCGTGATGACCTCTTGCTTTCGGAAGGGGAGAGGACCCGCGTATTCCTTCTCAGAAGTGCGTTTGGAAACCTCGACGACATGGATATGTCGGTCTCACTCATTGACAAGATGTCTAAGAGTAAGAATAATAAGGAGTTCCTTGAGAGCATGAACATTCCACAGAAGGTGCTCTCTTAAGAAGACGATTGCCATCTGTAAGTGTCAGATGGTTTATATATTGGAGGAAAGGATATGAAGAAGGGTATTCATCCGGATTATCAGTTGCAGGAAGTCCGCTGCTCTTGTGGCAACGTGATCAAGACAAAAACGACGGCAAAGAACCTTACTGTTGAAATCTGTTCAGCATGCCATCCGTTCTTTACCGGAACGCAGAAGCTTGTAGATACCACGGGAAGGGTGGAACGCTTCAACAAGAGGTATGGCAAGAAAGACTGAGGTCGATAGTGTTTGTCAAAGAGGGGCATCGGATCATTCCGGGCCCTTTTATTTTTCTTTTTTCTTGTATCTTTCCAACTCTTTTGGGACAATATTCTAAACTTCAAGTGGAAAGCAAGGGATGTATAGGGTATTAAGTCATCATAAGGAAGAATACGGAATAGAGCCCGAGGTAGTCGTGGACGTACCCGGATTGGTCACGCTCTTCGGTTCCTTCTCGGAGCATGTCAAAGGCTACAGCCTCATGTGCACGAGCAGCCATGGCCTCAGGATTGCGATATCCAAAGGGGAAGGGCGGACTGTACGCGTTCAGAACTATACGATGCAGGAGAGGAGGAAATTCCAGATATCCGGGATAAAGGTGCAGCGGGATGGCAAGTGGCTGAGTGCTGTCAAAGTGGCTGTACAGATGATTCTGAAGGAGGGATATCCGCTCCCGGGACTTGATGTGAGCATCACGGGGGAGAATGCGAATACGAACTATGACAACGGGGTATCTTCGATAATCTCGGGGATGGTATTCGCTCTCAATTCGATGCTCGCTCTCGGCTTGGACAAGGGTGAGATGATACGCATTGCGTACAAAGGCGTCTCCTCAGTCTCTCACGAACCTCCGAAACTCAGGGATATAGTGGCCCTTTTCTCCATGAAGAAAGATCATTTCCTTTTCTATGACGAGGAGAGCGGGGGATATTCGTTCGTTGAAAATCCGTTCGACGGCTCGGCGGAAAAAGGGGGGCTTTTCCTCCTTGACAGCGGAGTTCCATTCGCGATCTTCGGAAGCGAGTACATCGGAATCAAGGTAGGGCTTGCGGGGGCTCTTCAAAAACTCGGGCCTTTGCTCTCTTCAAGCGAGAAGATGAGGGATTTGAGCGTAAAGGAGATAAAGTACCACTCAAGGGAACTCGGTGAGGAGGTCATAAGGTTCGCGACGTTCGCACTCGAGGAATCAAAAAGGGCGAAGGATGCTAAACTCGCCCTCGAAGAAGGGGATACCAATCTCTTTGCACACATATTGAGCGAAAGGCATATAGCTCTTTCAGAGACGTTGGGATTCTTCTGTCCCGAACTTGAATGGCTTTGCAAGAGAGCCGACGAACAGGAGAACGTGAAAGCTTCCGCGATGGTGTCGATCGGCGTTCTGGGTAAGATATTGGTCGTCGGCAACGTCGGGATACAAGAGATGTTCGAGAAGTTGAAGGAGTACGAGCACATATTCGACTTCCATGCGATGATAAGGCATTTCTATCCCTTCTCGGGTCTGAGGATAATATCCGGGGATGAAGGGATAATCATTTAGCTTTTCCATTCGTTTGGCTATGTGGTAGATTCTTTCTATGAAGGTTTTGTTGGTCAACGACGACGGGTATGGAAAGCCCGGGCTTGAAGCTCTTGCCAGGATATTCGAAAAACGCGGCGATGATGTGTTCATAGTCGCTCCTTCCGGGGAACGAAGCGGTTTCAGCCATTCTTTCTCCCTCGGCAGGGAACTTGAGGTATGCAAGCACGGCAACGGGAGGTATTCGATATCCGGAACCCCTGCAGATGCAGTCGTGCATGCCATCAGGTCGACGTACTTTCTTCCGGAAAAGCCCGATCTGGTCGTCTCCGGGATAAACCGCGGCTACAACATCGCCCTTGATATAATCTACTCCGGAACGTGCGGGGCTGCCCGTGAGGCTGTCGTCTCTGGAGTCAAGGGAATCGCGATCTCTTCCGAACTCGACGGGTATGAGGAGGCAGCGCGTTATTTGTGCGAAAACATCGATTCATTCCTATCCGTACTCGATGACGAACACTTTTTGAACATAAACGTTCCCCTCTCGTTCAACGGGAAGGGAGTTGTGACGATACCGGGCAAAGTGGAGTACATAGACAAAGTTGAAATCCGTAAGGATGGGGAGAAGGAGTACCTCAAGCTCGTCGGACTTGACAGAATGGTGGAACACTACGGATGTGTGATGAACGACACCGAGGCGGTTGATTTGTCTTATGCATCAGTCTCTCTCGTTCCGATTCTACCAAGGACATCGGATGACGCGTATGAGAAACTCAGGAAGGCGATGAAGTGAAGTGGTGGGAGGATATTTGTTCCCGATGCGGGCTATGCTGCATGGAGAAGGTCGTGAAGGACGGCTTTCTCATAATCCTATCCACGAGGTGCACGTACCTTTCATCCGACAACACTTGCTCGTGTTACAACGAACGCTTCAAGAAGAACAAAAGGTGTAGGAAGGTGAATATCTTCCGTGCGTCCTTCTCCCGATATCTTCCCCCTACGTGCGCTTACGTGCTTTGGGCGAAGAGGCATCACATCAGGTTCAGGTGCGAACTGGAGATGGTGATCGAGGATGGAAGTGCGTTCAGTTGACGAATTGATTCAACAAGGCTAACTTTCTGTTGGGTACATTGAGGTTTTTCTATGGAATCTAGAATCGTATATATGGATAACAACGCCACCACGAGGATGGCAGATGAAGTCAAACAAATACTGAAAGAGACTGAAGATCTCTACGGGAACGGATCGAGCATGCACTCTCTGGGGCGTAACGCCAGGGAAGCGATCGAGTGGGCGCGGGGGGAGGTTGCAGTTCTTCTGGGTGCAAAGCCGGACGAGATATTCTTCAACTCGGGTGCGACCGAAGGAAACAACACAGTATTCAATACATTCCGCGATCTGATCGACGAAGGCGGCAAAAGAAACAGGATCCTCCTGTCTTCCGTCGAGCATCCTGCGTCGATAGAGAGTGCGAAATACATGATCGGGAAAGGGTACAAGGTGGAGACTGTTCCCGTGGACAGTTCGGGACGCCTTGATCTTGATGCGCTTGAAAAGATGATGGGTGATGATGTAGCGCTCCTTTCCGTGATGGTCGGCAACAACGAATCGGGTGCGATAGAACCGGTGAAGGAAGCTTCAGCGATCGCGCGGAGGTATGGATCGTACGTTCACGCGGATGCAACCCAGGCGATAGGAAAGATCCCCGTCGACGTGAATGACCTCGATGTCGATTACCTTACGCTTTCTGCGCACAAGTTCTACGGACCGAAAGGGGTGGGTGCCATCTACATCAGAACGGGCGTTCCCCGCATGCCGTTTCTCCATGGCGGACACCAGGAGGAAGGACTCAGGGCAGGCACGTACAATACCCAGGCGATCGCAGGACTTGGAAAGGCTGCGGAGCTTGCAAGAAAGAGCGTTGATGATGAGAGGAAATACCTCTGGGGTTTGAGGACGATGCTCAAGGAAGGGATTGCAGAAAGTATCCCTGACGTCGTCTTCAACGGCAGTGACGAGTATGAGAAGGAACTTCCGGGAACGCTCAACGTCTCGTTCCCCGGGGCAGAGGGAGAGTCGATACTCCTATACCTCGACTTGGAGGGTATAGAGGTCTCCACGGGAAGTGCATGTGCATCCGGATCGCTCGAGCCGAGTTACGTTCTTCTTGCATCCGGATTGGATGTGGAGCTTGCCCATGGCTCGATCAGGTTCTCCCTCGGGCGCTATAATGACGAAGATGACGTAAAATACGTGCTTGAAAAGCTTCCGCCGATCATCAGCAGGATAAGGGCGATGAGCACGAGGAGGATTTGAGAATATGGAAAGCTTCATGGCAAAATGGGTATATACGGATACCGTAAAGGATCACTTCATGAATCCGAGGAACCTTTGGAAAGAGGACGAGGATTTCAAGGCAGACGGGGTCGGTGAAGTCGGTTCCCTCGCCTGCGGCGATCAGATGAGGGTGGGCATAAAGGTATCCGACGGGAAGGTTGCTGATATCAGGTGGCTTACATACGGGTGTGCAAGTGCGATCGCCAGTACAAGCATGATGAGCGAGATGGTCAAGGGAATGAGCCTCGAGGAGGCGTATAAGATCTCACCAAGCGATATAACTGACAAGCTCGGAGGGCTTCCCGAACACAAATTCCATTGTTCCGTACTGGGCGACAAGGCGCTCAGGGCCGCCATCGACGACTATTTGGAGAAGAATGGACTGGATAACCCGTACAAGAAGCAGAGTGCAAAGATAATCTGTGAATGCAAGGGTGTGACTGACCAGATGATCGAGAACCTCGTCAAGGATGACAAAGCGAAGACGTTTGAGGATCTGGTTGCTCTCACCGGATGTGGCACGGGCTGCGGCAAGTGCAGGGAGAGGATCAAGGAGACTCTCTCCGAGATGCTTCACATCCACGGTAAAGGTTGATGGTATCGATATACAAGGAAGCGGTAAGGGACGCATTATATCCGAAGAAGAAGGGGAGGCTGAGGAAAGACAACAAATTCCTCAGTGTCCGCGAAGTCAAAGCGATGGATTCTGGAGATGTTCATCGTCTCCGTACATCCCTTTTTCTCTCAACTGCAGTTTTTGCATCAGTACTCTCAGTCTCTCCCAAGACAGTAGAGGCCTGGGAGAGCGGGGCGAATACGCCATCGGGGCCTGCACTCCGCCTGATGAACCTCCTTGCAAGAAATCCCGACATACTCATCGACGAAGGAATACTCGAAGAGCATTTCAGATAGCTTGGTATATCGAACCGCCTATGAATTCCCTCAATAGGGAATCCGAGGGGACGTGTATTCCGTTTATCGGATAAAAGAACGAGAGGAATGCAAGTAGTCTACGGGCAACTGCATATGCCTCCTCTTCCTTCTTGTCGACGCTTCTTAGAAGAGGCATCGCCATCGGCGCAAGAACACCCAGTTCGTAGTCAAGTGCGCTGTTCATCATCACATCCGCGTTGTTCTGGTACGGGAAGATGTTGTCCTTTTCACCCCTTTCAACGCTCGGCCACCTCGAGATGGTCTCCAATGCCCCTATGCCACGGGTCCTGTTGTCCCTCACCATCCTCCGGATGATCCTGTTGTCCGTCGTAGATATCCTCGTCGAGGAATCGAGATTCAAGCTCGTGAGCGCAGATATGTAGATTCTGAATATGTATTTCCCGTCAAGGGAGGGAATTAGCTTCGGATTGAGGCCGTGTATTCCCTCTATGACCAAAACGGTGTCTTCGTCCATCACAGTCTCTTTCTCTTGGAACGTTCTTTTCTGGCTCTTGAACGAGAATGAGGGGATGTGCACCCCGTTTCCACGGGTCAGCGCATCAATCTGGCTTCTGAATAGATCAAGCTCCAGTGCATCGAGCGCTTCGAAATCGTAATCCCCGTTTTCATCCCTGGGTACTTCGCATCTGGGTTTGTAGTAGTCGTCTATGCTTATCTTCACGGGCTTTTTCCCCAGGACCTTCAGATTCTCGGAGAGTTTCAGGGAAAACGTCGTTTTTCCTGAGGATGACGGACCTGCTATGAATATGACCTTCACCTCCTCTTTTTTGATCGCTTTTTCCGCGATCTCCATTATCTTCTTCCTTTGCAGCGTCTCCATCATCAGCACTGCTTCCTCGATCTCTCCTTCGCTCTGTTTGTGGTTGAGCGCGCCGAGGCTGTTTATCCCGATCCTCTTTTCGTCCCTCCTGGTCTCTTCGAAAACCGAGAAGAGAAGGGGATTGTCGGCGAACTTGTTTATGGTTTTTATCGAACGGGACTGTGGATAGCGCAGAAGCATCCCTGATGAGTAGCTTCTGAGTTCCCATAGCGTCAGTAATGAGACGTCTTCAAGCACAGGCTCGGTGTAGAGCTGCATGTACGACCCGATCTTGAGGAACCTGTAGTTCTCGTCATTGAGCGTCATCAATAGTTCGATCGTTTCCTTCGAGTTGCTTTTCGAGAGGTAATCGAGCGCTTTTTCGTGCGTGAGGTATATGCTTTCGATCTTCATCGATTCGGAGACTGCATGTCTCATCACCTTCTCCAGTTTCCCCACGTCAAGGCTCTCCCCGTCCTCGTACTGGAAGTAGTATCCGTCGCCAAGACTGTGTGCAATCCGTAGTGCACGTGCCGGATATACTATGGATGATGCGTAGAACAGGAGGAGCGTGAGCGTACGTCTGTACACCCTTCTTCCCAAAGTGGAGAAGAGCCGCACTTCCTCGACAGTGCTCTCTCCCTCGATCCTTTCCGAAAGCGGGGAAAGCACCCCGTTCAAGAGAACTCCGACTACAGGATTCCCTTCATACCCTTTGTTCTTTTCCGTTGGAAAAAGATCTGAAACCTTCGAGTAGAGCGGTACCCTCATCCCCTTTCCCTGCATCTTTATAGTCGTATTTTCCATCCATCGCCTCCATTTGCACTCTTCTTATGATACATGACTTTCCTTCGATACGCTTGCCCCATCTCTTTTCGTTTTCCTATAATGGATTCATGCTTGTTCTTTCTGTCGATTTGGAAAAACGGGAGATAACGGAAAACGTAGTGGACGAAGCAAGTCCCGTCGAGCTTGTGGCAGGGTTTTCCGACTCACCGGGCGATCCTGTTGTCTTTGCATATACTCCATCTGAAGCGCTCTCCTTCCATGGCGGAGCATCCTTTGCATTCCTCTTTCCAAGCGTGTACAGAAAAAAGCCTTTCTTCGGCTTCTCCTCGGGGATGCTCGGGCACTACCTGAGGCTCTACGGGGTGGCTCTCCTGCAGATCAAGGGAATAAGCGGGAGGCGGTGTTACATCGAGTTTTCCGATGGCGGCGTGAGAATCGTGGATATCGCAGAAGGGGAGCTCAGCTCCGAGGAGTTTTCTTCCCTCTATTCGGAAAAAGGGGATCTGGTCTTGTCCACAGGAAGGGCGGCGGACCGGAAGATCGATCAGAGCGCGCTATACCTTGAGAAGAACGAGATCGGATATGCCGGGTTTGGGAAAGCGTTCGGAGAGAAGAACCTCAAAGGCATCGTATTCAAAGCGAAGGAGATCAAAAGCGAGAGGAAGGTCGATCGAAAATACGTATCGCTCTTACTTGGCAATGCGATATCAAAAAGGCTGAGGAAGGTAGGCTCGTCGTGCATTGTTGACTACATCAATTCATCGTTTTCCCTTCCATCCCCGTCGTTCATGCACTCGTCAGATCCGCGTACGGTATTTCTTTCCAGTTCGCTTTTGCAGGAGAAGTACGGCGCGTATTTCTCTTCGTGCTTCTCATGCCCACTGCCGTGCAGGATGGTAAGCAAGGACGGAATGCTTCTTCCCGACCTCGATGCGGTACTCTCTTTCGGAGCCCTTCTTGACATATTCGATCCCGAGAAAGTGATGAGGCTGAAGGCGATTGCGTTCGAAACCGGACTTTCTGTACGTGATACGGGTGCAGCCCTCTCGGCCCTTGGCGTCAAAGGGTTCGATGAAGCTTTCTCATCCATCAATGAACTTTTTGAGAGAAAGAGGGAATTCCCGCATGGAATGTATTTGATAGGCGGGATACAGCCGGACGTGGACATAAGGGGTAACAAGGAGCAAGCTCTCTTTTCTTCCCTTGGTGAGACTATGAGGCCTTACTACTCTCTTTTTCTGAAGGCACCGGTCAGGAATGCCCGTTCAGTCGCTCTTTTGGCGCTCTATGAGAGGGTGTACGGGTATGCTTTGGTGGAAAAGGGGCTTCCTCTGATGGTCTCGTATGTTCTTTTCCTCTCCCGGATCCCTTCCTTCTTCTACAAAGTGCCTTCACTTCTTGAGTTCGCGCTCTCCCATATCTCTTTTTATGGAAGGAACGGTAAGGAATTCAAAAAGAGGGGCATCCACCTTCTTTCGCTCTTTGAAGACGAAGAGAACGAGATCCCGACATTCTTCTCGTTCTCCCCGACCCCGCCTTCGTACGAACGGGTATCGCTTCCTGCACTCCGTGGAGAGTACAAAAGGGTACGCTCAAGGCTCGAGAGGAAGTTCCTCAAGAATGGAAAAAGCGGGAAATGAGAGAAGCAGAGCTTTCCCATCCTCTATGGAGATGAATGTCTTTCCGTACTTTTTGCTTCTTGGTCTTGATAGCGACCCGGGGTTGAGTTTGAATATTCCCGATTCGGTCTTGGAAAGTTCCGGAACGTGCGTGTGCCCCGAGATGTATATGTCGCCGGGCTTTAGAAACGGTGCGTCGTATGGGAATGCTCTCCCGTCGTGTATCAAAAACACGGTTTTCCCATCGAAGGTCAGTTTTCTTTTCCCGGGCGGATCAGGCATGAGCGTGAAATAGTGGTATCTATCCATGTTGCCCTTCACCGATACGATGTTGTATGAAAGGGTCTCCATTTCCGCATCCGGTTCCAGGTCTCCGAGGTTCAGCGCGATGTCGTACATTTCACCTTTTCCCCATGACAAAAGCGTTTTCAAGCCATCGGAGTCCCCATGCACATCGGAAAATACAAGCATCTTACCTTTTCCCATCCCATTCTCCTTGCTAACATTATCATATGAGGATAGATGAAATTGTACTTCCCGATGGACGTGCGATGAAATACCGCATCTGGGATAGTGGGAACGTAAGGGGAAGCGTACACATAAACCATGGAATGGCAGAGCATGGTGAGAGGTACGATGAGTTTGCATCGTTTCTTGCCTGCCATGGCTATGTGGTCTGGATCCAGGACCACAGGGGGCATGGCCTCAATGCAAACGGAAAATATGGGTATTTTGCAAAGAAGAATGGTTCGAAACTGGTAGTCGATGACTCGATCTTCTTCGACGAAGAGATGAAGAGGATGTTCCCGGGCGTCAAACACATCGTGATCGGGCATTCGATGGGTTCGTTCATAACGCGCATTGCACTCTCAAAGCGGCCGGAACTATTCGATGCCGCCGTTGTGATCGGAAGCGGGGGGAAACGGGGGCTCTTGGGCTTCTTCGGCCACCTCGTCTCATCCTTCGATGCGCTTTTATTCGGAGATGACCACGTGGACACTCTTATGGACAAGCTTGCATTCTCTTCGTACATCAAAGGCTTTGACGAGGGGAAAAGCTCGTGGATAAGCAGGGATGAGGAAGTCAGGAGAAAGTACGAAGAGGATCCTGAGTGCGGTTTTGTTTGCACGTCGTCATTCTACAACGATTTGATAACGCTCTCCGCCACGGCGAACTCGAAAAGGGTGATCGATGGTACGAGGTGCGACATGCCGATTCTTTTCCTATCCGGATCGGAGGACCCGGTCGGTGGAAAGGGCAGGGGGTTCGGAAAGTTCGTATCTCTTTATTCGAAGCATATGGATAAAGTTTCGAGCAAGCTCTATCATGGAGCACGGCACGAAATATTGAACGAGATAGGAAAGGAAGAGGTCTATTCGGACATACTTTCATTTCTTGAAGGGGTGGTGGATGAATGATTTGATAGGAAAGGCTGATTCGTTTTTCGCGCGTTTCAAACAGTGGTGGATCGGTTATTTTCATATCATCCTCACTTCGTTTGTACGCCTTTCGCGTGACAACGTCAGTCTGATGGCATCGGGCATGGTGTACTCCACGCTTGTCGCGATAATCCCGGGCTTCACCTTCCTGTTCGCGTTCTTGTCGATCTTCGGCGTGCTGGGTTCGTTCATGGCCCTTCTGGAGGATTTCCTGATCTCGATATTCGGAGAGGAGAATGCGCTCAATCTTCTCGAGCTCTTTTCGAACCTTGGAACGAATGCGATAAGCCTGGGGCTTGCAGGATTGGTCTCTTTCCTCTTCACGAGCATATTCCTCATCAACAAGATATACATTCTTTTCAACCAGATATTCCGTACCCGTCCGCAGGTTGGAACCCTCAAGAGGTTGATGACGTTCCTGACGGTGCTCGTGGTATCTGCATTCCTGCTGGTCATCATGATGAGTCTGACATCCCGTATCTCGTCGATCCTTGCATTCATTGCAAGCGAAGGGGAGAGTGAGCGGGGAAATCCGGTATTGCATACTGCTTTCACATTCGCTGTCGTCTGGTTTTTGATCTTTCTACTCCTGTTTTTCGTTCCGAATGCGAAGATACGCAAAAGCAGTGCATCCCTAGGGGCAAGCACCGGGTGCGTGAGCATATACATTGCGACTGCGATATTCAATGCGATAATGACGAAGTCGGTAAGCTATTCGCTTTTCTACGGTTCCCTTGCATCTCTTTTTCTCTTTCTCCTCTACCTTTACATCGTGTGGTACATACTGATGGTCTCTGCAGAGATCGCGTACGTGCATCAGTTCAGACCTGAAACGGGGCAGACGAAAGGACGTCCCGAGTCTCCGATGAACCAACTGACGGAGGGAATAAACCTTCTGTTGCTCATCACGGACAAGTACAAGCGGGGTGAAGGTGCGATCGGAGAGAGGGAACTTACACGTAAGCTCGCCATTCCGAACAACAGGCTCTTCGGGTATATCAACTGCTTTGAGGACGGCGGTCTGATCCTTGCTACGAATACGCAGCGCACTTCGTTCGTGCCTGCAAAACCTCTTGACCAGATATTCCTCATGGATGTCGTCCACCTCCTCTATGGAAATGACAAGAGCGAGGAGCACGGTGTCTGGACGATGGGTGAGGCTGTAGCACTCGAATTGGAAGAGAAGGGGATAAAGGGACTTGAGAACGTATCGATCGAGAACATCTTGGAGAGGCTATGATAATAGATTTTGAGAATGCAACTGAATTGGGTCTGAGGGATTATCCGACGCTTCCGGATCCGAAGAGCGGGGTGAGGGGAGTAAGCGCTCTTCCCGGTTTTCCCGATCTGGAGGTGCTGGAGCAAAAGATGCCAGAGACGCTCGGCGATGATGCGATGGTGCGGATCTTGTATTCATCTTCGCTTCTACGCGGCGGCAAGGTTATACACACTGCAAGCATCGAGGAGGTGGACTTGCGTCTCATCTCTAGTGCATCCGGGATACCGTTACGCACACTGCAGAAGGAACACGGGGTGAAGGGGTACACGCTCCAGGCACACATCATCCTTTACGGAAACGGGGAGAGGGAGGACTTGGGCCCGTACCTCGGATCGATGGCGGATGAGGATATTTCAGAGTGGCTTTTCGATGAGGAGTGAAATATTTTAGATTTGTGTATTTTTAGTATTGACATGTAATGAAATAAATTACTATACTCACCTAGTAGACGACGCAGGGTAGAGCAGTTGGCAGCTCGTCGGGCTCATAACCCGGAGGCCGTAGGTTCGAGTCCTACCCCTGCTATTTTTTATGGCTTCCTCCTCTGGATTTATTTATTGAAGCCTACAAACAGACAAGATTCCCATTTATTAAAGTTGTCTGTAATGATTCCCGTTATGCACCGGCAGTGATGCCGGTTTTTTTGTTTCACATGGCTATGCTTCACGAGAGTTGGAGCATCGGGGGCTGTTGTCCAGCCCCCGATGTGCTCTTCAATTCTTGAAACTGTGGATAGGCGCGGGGATTCTTCCCCCGCGGTTGATGAATGCTGATGAGGAGTACTTGCTTACGCTCATCACAGGAGCGCTTCCCAATAGTCCTCCGAATTCGACGCTTTCCCCTTCCTTCTTTCCATATGCGGGAATGAGTCTTGCCGCAGTCGTCTTCTGATTTACGACCCCTATGGCCATCTCGTCTGCAATTATCCCGGATATCGTCTCGGCACTTGTGTCACCCGGAATTGCGATCATATCGAGTCCGACGGAGCACACCGATGTCATCGCTTCAAGTTTTTCGATCGATAGCGCGCCTTTCTCGACTGCATCAATCATCCCGTGGTCTTCACTGACCGGTATGAATGCGCCGCTTAATCCGCCAACCGAGGAAGATGCCATTATGCCGCCTTTCTTGACGTTGTCGTTCAAAAGTGCGATTGCGCACGTCGTGCCAGGGGCGCCAACCTTTTCCAGTCCCATCTCCTCCACTATCTCTGCAATGCTGTCGCCTATCGCGGGAGTGGGGGCAAGGGAGAGGTCGACGATACCGAATGGTATACCGAGCTTCTCGGATGCCTCACGTGCCACAAGTTGTCCGACTCTAGTGATCTTGAATGCAGTCTTTTTTATCACTTCACAAAGGGTTCGGAAGTCCGCGTCTCGTGCGCTTTCAAGCGCTTTCTTGATGACTCCGGGGCCGCTTACCCCTACGTTGATCACGCTGTCTGCTTCCGTAACCCCGTGGAATGCACCGGCCATGAACGGGTTGTCATCGGGTGCGTTTGCAAACACGACAAGCTTTGCACATCCTATGCTCTCCTTGTCCCTCGTCTGGTATGCCGTCTCCTTTATGATCTTTCCCATCAGGGCGACTGCATCCATGTTTATCCCGGTTTTTGTTGATGCGAGGTTTATCGATGCGCATACGTTGTCGCTTTCGGAGAGCGCGTATGGAAGCGATTCCATCAAGAGTTTTTCGCTTCTCGTAGTCCCTTTCGCGGGCAGTGCGCTGAAACCCCCGAGGAAGTTCACTCCCACCGCTTTTGCGGCATCGTCAAGTGTCTTTGCAATCTTTACATAGTCATCGATCGAGCGGGCTGACGGGCTTGCGACTATTGCTATCGGGGTTACTGAGATACGTTTGTTGATTATGGGGATTGCGTATTCCGTTTCGATCTCTTCTCCGATTTTGATCAGGTTCTCCGCAGTCTTCGTGATCTTCTGGTAGATGTTCCGGCACGTTTTTTCAAGATCGTCAGAGATCGAATCGAGGAGGCTGATGCCGAGAGTGATCGTCCGCACATCGAGGTTCTCCTTCTCGATCATGCTGTTGGTCTCTATAACTTCTCCGATGCTTATCATATTCAGATCCTTTGCATTGACTGGAAGATCTCTTCCCTTTGGAGCTTGATCACTACGCCGATTCCCCGTCCCAGTTCCTCCAGTTCCTTGGAGAGTTTCGCATACTCTTTCTTTGAACCGTTCGTGTCTGCGATCATCATCATGTTGAAGTACCCTCCGACTATCGTCTGGGATATGTCGAGGATGTTGATGTCGTTCTCTGCAAGGTACGTGCATACCTTCGCTATTATTCCGACCTGGTCTTTGCCTACTACGGTGATTATTGACTTATGCATAAACTGACATTATCAGATAAGGGGATTTGAAACAATTGACTTTGCATACCTCTTGCGTTAATGTTGGCATATGGAAAGAATGAACGGACATCATCATTGCCTATCTGAATCATGATAAGCCATGATGGGTTCTTTATTGATATTGGGCCTCCGATTGGCGGAGGTCTTTTTTTATAACCCAAGCTCAGGAGGAGAGTATGGAAAACCGTCTCGGCATTGCCGTCCAGAAGAGCGGAAGGCTTTCGGAGAAGAGCCTTGAGATGATCAGATCCTGTGGAATCGACTTCTATCAGGATTCGAGGGTGTTGAAAGCATCCTCACCGTCATTTCCCTTGGATTTCCTTTTCGTCAGGGATGACGACATACCCCAGTACGTGTACGACGGGGTTGCCGACATCGGGATCGTGGGAAGGAACGAACTTGATGAGAGTCAGATCGAGCTTGACGTGGTCAGGAATCTGAAGTTCGCATCGTGCCGCCTTTCGATTGCAGTCCCAAAAGGCTTCGAGTACAAGGGGCTTGAGTCGCTTGAAGGGAAAAGGATTGCAACTTCCTATCCGAACATACTTTCAAAGATACTCTCGGAGCGCGGGGTGAACGCCGAGCTTGTAGTCGTATCCGGATCGGTTGAGATAACTGTCGATGTAGGGATTGCCGATGCGATTGCAGATCTGGTATCCACGGGTACTACGCTGAAGATGAACGGGCTGGAGGAAGCCGAGTGCATATACTCCTCATCTGCAGTGATGGTCGCATCAAAGAACATGCCTGGGGAAAAGAGGAAGATCCTTGGAAGGCTTTTGGAAAGGATCGATGCGGTCATGCTTGCCCGTAAGAAGAAATACATACTTTTCAACCTTCCGAAGGAGAAGCTGTCCGAAGTCTCTTCGATCATCGGAAGCATGAAGAGTCCGACTGTAACCCCGCTTCTGGATTCTTCGTGGGTATCAGTGCAGACTGTGGTCGACGAAGAGAGGTTCTGGGGCGTATTTGAAAAGTTGAAGGCACTCGGAGCCGAGGGAATCCTGGTGATGAACATCGAAAAGATGACGGAGTGAGAATGTATATAAGACTTGATGATTTTGATGTGAAATACCTGACTCGCCCGATGGATGAGGATGCATCACTCTCCTTACGGGTAAGCGAAATACTTTCCGCTGTCAGAGAGTGTGGGGATGATGCGGTAAAGGAATATGCCCGTGTTTTCGATGGAAGCGATCTGGAGTCGCTATATGCCACGGAAGAGGAGTTCGAAGAGGCTTCGAAGCTTGTCTCTCCAGAGTTGAAGCGTGCACTTGGGGAGGCGAAGGAAAATATAACGCGTTTCCACTCGGCCCAGATGATCGACGAAGGAAAGGTAGAGGTAACGGAAGGGGTTGTCTGCTGGAGGAAAAACGTTCCCATAAACAAAGTCGGCCTATACGTTCCCGGGGGAAGCGCGCCACTCTTTTCGACGGTGCTGATGCTTGCAATCCCCGCTTCGATCGCGGGGTGCAGGGAGATAATACTCGCCACTCCCGCAAAGGGCGGGAAGGTCGCGCCTGAGATTTTGTACGCAGCAAAGATTTCAGGGGTGACGAAAGTATTGAAAGCCGGGGGCGCACATGCGATAGCAGCCCTTGCGTACGGTACAAGAAGCGTTCCGAAGTGCGACAAGATATTCGGACCGGGGAACAGGTTCGTGACTGAAGCGAAGAAGCTTGTCTCCACGACATGTGCAATCGACATGCTTGCAGGGCCTTCGGAGGTATTGGTTGCGATCGACTCCACCTCCGATGTATCCTTTGCGGCAGCCGACCTCTTGTCCCAGGCGGAGCACGGGAAAGACAGCCAGGTGATCCTCTTGATAATGGCGGAAGACAAGAGGAAAGCGGAAGCGATACACGCTGAAGTCGAGAGTGCAATCGAAGAGGAGCTGGGGAGGATCGGCAGGCACGAGTATATCCTTCCGTCGCTTTCACACTCCCATGCGTTCTTCGTCTCTTCCGAGGAAGAGATGGCTCACATCATAAACGAATATGCTCCGGAGCACCTCATAATCTCCACGAAGGACCCCGAAACGGTACTTGAAAAGGTTGAGAACGCAGGTTCCGTGTTCCTCGGACGTTACACTCCGGAGTCCGCCGGGGATTATGCATCGGGCACGAACCATACCCTTCCCACATCCGGATGGGCACGTTCCTCAGCGGGTGTTTCCCTGGATTCGTTTATAAAGAAGATGACTGTGCAGAAGATCACAAAAGCCGGTCTTGAAAGCCTTTCGGATACGATAACCACGATGGCACGTAAAGAGGGGCTTGATGCGCATGCGTATGCAGTTTCGGTGAGGGTTGGAAAATGATTGAAGAACTTATGAACCCATGGATCAGGAACCTCGTACCGTACAGCTCCGCAAGGAATGAGTTCTCTGGAAATGCGGATGTGTTCCTTGATGCGAATGAGAGCTGGGAGGGCTTTGACGAGGGTGTGAACAGATACCCCGATCCTTCCGCGTCCCTTCTGAGGCGGAAAATCGAGGAAGTGATGGGCTTTCCATATCAGATGACGGGAATCGGGAACGGCTCTGACGAGATCATTGACATTCTGATCAGGATCTTCTGCCGCCCTGAAAAGGACAAGATCATGATCGAGCGTCCGACTTACGGTACTTATTCGGTCTTTGCAAATACTTCCGGTGTGGGCGTTGTGGACGTTCCTTTGCTTCCTTCTTTGGATTTGGATGTCGAAAGTGTGATCGACATGGTCAAGAAGGAAAAGCCGAAGATCGTATTCATATGTTCCCCGAACAATCCGACGGGGCGGGTCTATCCGCTTTCAGAAGTTAAGAAAATAGCGGACGAAAACGAAGGGATTACCGTCGTGGATGAAGCGTACGCGGATTTTGCAGAGGATTTCGAGAGCGCATTCTCTTTGATCGCTGGAAACCCGCGGGTATGCGTTCTCCGTACGTTTTCAAAGGCATATGGAGCTGCAGGTGCGCGCCTCGGCATTTTGATCGCATCCGGGGAGATCCAGAAAGTCTTTTCAAAGGTCAAACCACCTTACAACGTCTCTTATCCTTCGCTTCTTGCAGGTATGAAGGCACTCGACGGGAAAAAGAGTGTCGATAAGAGGATCGGGGAGGTGCGGGAAAGAAGGAAAGACCTTTCGTCTTTTCTCTCCAAGCTTCCGTATGTCAGAAAGGTGTTCCCGTCAAGTGCGAATTTCGTACTCGTGCGTACTCTTGATGCATCAGCGCTTTATGAATATCTCCTTTCAAAAGGTATAGTAGTCAGGAACAGGTCATCAGAGCCTCTTTTGGAGAATACGCTCAGGATAACGATCGGTTCTGAATCTGAGATGGATAGGCTCAAGGAGGCGCTTTGTGAGTGGAAAGATTACTGAGAGGAAGAAAGTTTTGTTCATCGATCGTGATGGTGTGATCGTCAAGGAGACCCAGGTGGACAGTTTTGAGAAGATCGAGTACATACCGCATGTATTCGAGGCTCTGCGAGAGATAAGGAGAAGAAGCGATTACCTGTTTGTGATGGTATCAAACCAGGACGGGGTGGGTACCCCCGCATTCCCGTACGAAGATTACATAGGGCCTGCAACGAGGATCTTCGAAACACTCGGCGGCGAGGGAATCATATTTGATGACGTGAACATAGATTTCTCCCTTCCCGAGGACAACTCTCCGATGCGAAAACCATCCACAGGGATGATAGACGGCTATCGCTCGGATGAGTACGACATGTCGAAGTCATTCGTAATCGGGGACAGGTTCACCGACATGGAACTTGCAAGGAACATGAACTGCCGCGGTTTCCTTTTGAACGGGCCTGAGGGGGAGGTTCCAAAGGATCTTGAGGATACGATAGTGCTGCGTACCTCTTCGTGGCTCGATATCGCATCATACCTTCTCTCGGATGAGAGCATGAAGCATAGGTGTGCTGAGATAAATAGGAACACGAAGGAGACCGAAATAAGCTTGTCAATCGACATCGACGGCACGGGGGAAGGGCGGATCGAGACGAAAATCCCGTTCTTCGACCATATGCTTGACCAAGTTGTAAGGCATTCCCGCTTTGATGCAAAAGGTGAGGTGAAAGGGGATCTGGATGTGGATTTCCATCACACTGTCGAGGATGTTGCGCTCGCATTGGGTAGTGCAGTTCTTACTGCGCTGGGGGATAAAAGAGGGATCGAGCGATACGGCTTTGAAGTGCTGATGATGGATGACACCGTTGCAACTTGCGCCATAGATTTCTCTTCCCGTCCCGAGTTCATATTCGACGTGGAGTTCACATTCCCGTACATCGGGTCTTTCCCGACCGAGCTCGTGAGACATTTCTTCCGATCGTTCTCATCTGCCGCCAGGTGCAATCTTTACTTGAGCGCAAGAAAGGGTGGTGACAGCCACCACACAGCCGAGGCTCTTTTCAAGGCATTTGCACGTGCCATGAGAAAGGCAGTGAAGAGAATCCCCGGGGATGACAGGGTGCAAAGCACAAAGGGGGTATTGTGATAGCTGTTATAAGATACGGCGCGGGTAACGTCACTTCGATAATGAACGCGCTTTTCAAAATCGGAGCGGATGCCCGCCTTACTGCAGATAAGGATGAGATAGAAAGGGCAAGCCACGTGATCTTTCCCGGAGTCGGGGAGGCGTCGAGTGCTATGGCTGATTTGGAGAAATCCGGGCTGAAGGATGTCATAAGATCCCTCAAGCGTCCGTTCCTCGGGATATGCCTCGGAATGCAACTGATGTGTTCGTTCTCTGAGGAGGGGGATGTCCCTTGCCTTGGCATATTTCCAGAGAGGGTGAAGCTCTTTCCGAAGGACAGGGGATACAAGATCCCGCACGTCGGGTGGAACACACTTGAAAACACATCAGGAAGGCTTTTTGCTCCGACTTCTGATGAAGAGTACGTTTACTTCGTACATTCGTATTACGTGCCCTATTCGGAGAATACGAGTGCAAGTACAAGGTACGACGGGCTTTGTTTTTCATCTGCATTGGAGAAAGAAAACTTTTACGGAGTGCAATTCCACCCCGAAAAGAGCGCAGGCGTGGGGCTCGGGATACTGAGGAGGTTCATCGAACTATGATCGTATTTCCTGCAATAGACATCATAGACGGAAAGATCGTGCGTCTTGAGAAAGGGGAGATCGGGAGCGTCAAGAGCTATTCGGATGACCCCGTGGAGGTTGCAAAAGCTTTCGAGGACGGGGGGTTGGAGCACCTCCACGTAGTCGATCTGGACCGGGCGTTCAAAAGAGGATGCAACCTTCGGGTGATCGAGAAAATCGCCAGATCGACATCCCTTTCAGTGGATGCAGGTGGAGGAGTGAGGAGCGAGGATGATTACATCTCATTCCTGAACGCTGGCGCAAAGAAAGTGAACATCGGCTCACTTGCCGTGGAAAAGAGGGAAGATATCCTTTCTTGGGCGAGAAAGATGCCGGGAAGCATAATACTCTCTGCAGATCTCAGCGAAGGATATGTAGCGCTATCCGGATGGAGGGAAAAGAGCAGGATCGAAGGCATTCCATTCATCAAAGGGTATGTCGAGTCGGGACTCAGGTATGCGACAGTGACGGATATAGCAAGGGATGGAATGCTTTCAGGACCTTCGACGGATCTTTACAAGAAGATATTGTCATCGGTTCCCGATGTTTTCCTGATCGCATCAGGGGGTGTTTCATCTTTCAAGGACCTTGTTGACCTTACTGCCGCAGGACTGGGCGGCGTGATCGTCGGCAAAGCTTACTACGAAGGGAGAATCACGATCAAAGAGATGAAGGAGGCTGAATGCTTGCAAAACGTATAATCCCATGTCTTGACGTGAAGGATGGACGGACTGTGAAGGGTGTGAACTTCACATCCCTCCGCGACGCGGGATCGGTGATCGAGATGGCATCGCGTTATTCAGACGAAGGTGCTGACGAACTTGTGTTTTTGGATATAACGGCAACGGTGGAAGCCCGTAAGACGATGGTTTCCCTCGTCAGGGAGGCATCCCGGGTCCTTTCAATCCCTTTCACTGTCGGAGGCGGGATAAAAACCGAGGATGACGTGAAGAGGATACTCGATGCAGGTGCTGACAAGATATCGATAAACTCATCTGCCGTGCGTTCTCCCGAACTGATCGCATCCTTGTCATCCCGCTTCGGAAGCCAGTGCGTCGTTCTTGCAATCGATGCGCGGAGAAACCCTTCGCTTCCATCGCTCTATGAAGTCATGGTTGACGGAGGTAGGACGAAAACGGGCATTGATGTACTTTCGTGGGCGCTCCAAGGTGAGAAGATGGGAGCAGGAGAGATCCTTCTTACCTCGATGGAGAAGGATGGGACCAAAGATGGCTTTGACAATGGAATTACAAAGCTTCTTTCCACGTCTCTCTCGATTCCTGTGATCGCATCAGGGGGCGCGGGGAAGAAAGAGGATTTCAAAAAAGTGTTTACCGAGGGAATGGCAGACGCAGCCCTTGCCGCTTCTGTATTCCACTACGGGGAGATCGGAATACAGGAACTCAAATCATACCTTCGGGATGAAGGTATCAGCGTCAGATAGGAGGAAAGAAAATGGAAAAAGATGTCATTGTCCTGATTCAGGATGCAATTACATTGAAGGCTGTCGGTGTCCTCGAGATGGAGAGGGCTGAGCTTGATGATGCCCGTAAAGAGGGCGTGATCGCGCTTTCGGTGCCGGACCTGGGAAAGCTTTCGATCAGGGAGTCTCTCGAGTCAAGCGACGGGAAAAGCGTTCTTGTGAAGGTAGTCCCGTCCGGGATCGGAAAGACGCTCTATATGGAGGATGACGATCCGGGGAAAGAGGATGCAACAGGCTTTCTTTCATACCTTGAGTCTGTCATCCGCGATAGAAAGGAGCACCCGCAGGAGGGCTCTTACACGAATAAGCTCTTTTCCAGAGGGATCAACAGGATCGCTCAGAAAGTAGGGGAAGAGGCCACGGAAGTCGTGATAGAAGCAAAGGACGACAACCCCGAACTGTTTTTGGGTGAGGCTGCCGACCTGATGTACCACTACCTTGTGCTTCTGGTGGAGAAAGGGTTTTCTCTGGACGATGTCTCAACTGTCCTGAAGGGAAGGCACAAGAGGTGATTCACGCCTCGACTCCCAGGAGAAAATATAACAGGGCCCCTATGATCCCGCTTGAGAGTATAGCGGGGATGGGGGCTATCAATTTCTTTCTGAGGAGTATCAACATCACGATCGATATCGGGATCGCAACGTAGTTCGTGCTTTCCTTTGCGATGTTGGAAACCCCTCCCCACCACGCTGTCGCAGTCAGCGTTATCGCAGCTGCAAGAACCATCGCCGCAACTGCAGGCCTCAGCCCTTTCAACACACCTTGCACTCCGTTGAGGTTCCTGTATTTGAAATAAACTTTAGAGAGGATGCCCACTACGATCACGGCGGGGAGTACGTACGAAATCGTGGCACATAGCGTTCCGGGAATCCCTCCGGTACGCGTTCCTACAAACGATGCGATGTTTATCCCCAGCGGCCCAGGCGTCATTTCGGCAATCGATATTATGTCTGTAAACTCTGCATTGGTCATCCAGCTGTTTTCAGTCACCACTTTGCTCCTGATCAGTTCCATCGAGCCGTAACCGCCGCCGAAGCTGAACAGCCCTATCAGAAAAAATGTTTTTGCAAGGCTTGGAAGAATCATGCGCTCTCCTCCTTCCTGATGTTCAACAATCCTCCGATTATCCCGGATATGATGATCAACACGATTATGTCGACTTTGAACACTACTGCAGCTACAGCCGCCGCCACGAGCATCAGCATGCTTGAGAGCCTTTTGTCCTTCAGTACGTTCAGACACATCGTGATCGTCACGTTTATCATCACTGCGGCAACTCCCGCCTGCATGCCTTTCAAAACCAGTGCAACAATCCTGTTGCTCCTGAACTGGACGTAGAAGAGTGATATGACGGAGAGTATCACCATCGGCGGAAGTATCGTTCCCAATACTGTAAGGAGTGCCCCCTTTACTCCTGCGATCTTGTACCCGATTATTATCGAAGTGTTTACGGCCATGACCCCGGGGGATGACTCTGCGATCGCAACCATGTCCATCACCTCATCCTCGCTTATCCATTTGAGTTCTTCCACGAACTTCTTCTGGAGCATCGATATGATCACCATTCCGCCGCCGAACGTGCATGCGCTGATGATGAAACATGATTTGAAGAGAGTCCAAAGCTTTCTTTTTCCAGATATGTTTTCGCTTCTTTTTCTTTCGTTCATTCCTTTCTTATGAAATACCATCTCCCATGGATTGTACAAGAGTTCCTGCTGGACAATTTCCTCGTGCTGTAGCTATATTTTCCATATGACTGTAAACGATGCACTCAAAGAGAAGAACATCATAGTTGCCGGGGATACCGGGAACCCGGAGAAGTACGCGTACCACATCAAGAAAGCGCTGTTGGAGAACGGGTACCATGTATATGAAGTGAACAAGAGCAACCCGGAGATTTCCAAAGTGCCCGAAGGCTTTCACATCCTCGACCTCGTAGTCAATCCCAAAAGGGGGTTGGAACTCTTGTCTTCGTGCCCGTTTGTACTTTCAGGCGTTGTGATCCAGCCCGGGGCGGGGGGTGACGAGATCAGATCGTACCTGGAGAAGAAGGGGATACCTTACGTCGACGGGTGCGTGTTGAAAGCGCTTTCCGAGTCCTGATCATATCTCTTTTTCAAGTAGTTCCAAGTAGCGCTCCTCGAGATTTCCAAGAAGTGCTTTTTTCTCTTCGTACTCCTTGCTTTTCTTCTCGATCTCCTTGTACTCTCCGCTTGAAAAATACGCTTCAAGCTCCTTGACTTCCCCCTCGATCTCTGAAATTTTCCCTTCAAGCTCCTTTTTCTCCCTTTCTTCGCGGAAAGTCAGCCCTTTCTTTGCTTCCCTCCGGGGCCTTTCTGTTTCACTTCTTGTTTCGTCTTTCTTTACTTCGGCGCTCTTTTTCTCTTCATCCCGCTTTTCCTTCCAGCGCGAGTAGGATCCGGGGAATTGGGTTATCTTTCCTTCTTCGATGACAAGAAGCGTGTCGACCGTGATGTCCAGGAACGTTCTGTCGTGCGATGTAATCAGCGCAACTCCGTCAAATGACGTTATGTAATCCTCGAGGTTCTCCATCGTCTCGAGATCCAGATCGTTCGTCGGTTCGTCGAGTATAAGCATGTTCGGGTTCTGCACGATCGAATAGATCAGCTCCAGTCGTCTTCTCTCACCACCTGAGAGCATGCCTATCGGGGTGAAGAACATTGAGGATGGAAACGAGAAAAGTTCCAGAAAACGTTCGATGCCGTAGACTTTCCCGCCGTATCTGACGTTCTCCCCCAGTTCCTTCATGAATGGGAGTATCGCTTCGTTTTCCTTCAGTCTCCTCCCTTTCTGATCGAAATATGAGATGTGCGTGTTCTCTCCGCGTTCAACTTCGCCTTCGTCAGGGATGACAATGCCCGCAATCAGATCCATCAGCGTCGATTTACCCGATCCGTTGTCGCCTACAAGTCCGATCTTCATTCCCTTCTGGAAGGAGAACGAGAACTGGGAAAACAGCTTCTTTCCACCGTAACCTTTCGAAACGCCTTTAAGTTCGAGTATCTTCTTTCCAAGCCTTCTTGATGAGCTTTGGAAAGTTTCATTTCCTTTGGCCGGGGAAAAGCTTTTCTGTTCCTCAAGAAGGTTTTCTATCCTCTCTTTCCTTCCCTTGTCCTTTCCGGTCCTTGCTTTCGGCCCGCGCTTGAGCCATTCAAGTTCCCGCCTCAGTATGTTCTCCCTCCGCTCCCTCTCCCTTTCGTCCATCCTACGCCTTTCCTCCCTGTTTTCGAGGTACGACTCGAATGTGCCTTTGTGACGGTAGAACGATGCTGAGTCCAGTTCGAATATCGTATTTGCAACCGTATTGAGTATGTGCCTGTCGTGCGTGACGATGATTATCGCACTCTTTGTCTCCTGCAGTTTCTTCTCGAGTATCTCGATGGTCCTGATGTCGAGGTGGTTCGTAGGCTCGTCGAGGAACAGGAGATTCGCGTCGAATGCAAGCGTACGTGCAATCGCAACCTTCTTCTCCTCTCCCCCTGAGAGGCTGTCCATCCTCGTATCAGGATCCTTTGTCACCGAAAACTCCTTCAAAAGACCCGAGTAGTTCCTTTCAATCCTCCATAAGTCGTCCTTGTTCATCCTCTCAAGCATTTCAAGGGATTTCGTCTTCTCGTACTCCCTCATCACTTCAGCTTCGGGAGAGTTCTCTTCAAAAAGGTAGCTTTTGATGGTCGCATCCTTTTGGTAGTGCACGTTCTGCTCGAGGTATGAGAGGCGTACCCTTCCGTTGTACGCATACTCCCCTTCGTCCTGTGCCGTCCGGGATGCAAGTACTTTCAGAAGCGTACTCTTTCCCGATCCGTTTCTTCCGACAATTCCGACTTTCTCACCATCTTCGAGGCCGAATGTTATGTTTGAAAAGAGGGGCTTTCCCCTCATGCTCTTTCCAAGTCCGCTTACGCTCAAAAGGTTCATGAGATGAATGTTAGAAGGAAATCAAAGGCATTCCAAGTGCTCTTTGCCGTTGCCGGGGAATGCGAATTTGATGAAAATCTCATTTACTCGATTGCAAAGCACTCTCATTTTTGGAAGAATCTCCATGGAAAAGGGATTGTTTTGATGCAAGAGAGTACTCTTTGTGCAAAAGATGGAATGAAAGATGGCTTTCCGATATTCCTCGGGTATTTCACTACCGCACTGGCATTCGGGCTTTTGACGCGCACCAGCGGATTGACGCTTGTCCAAGGAGTGTTGATCAGCCTCACGAATTACGCGGGAAGCGGTCAGTTCTTGATGATGAATTTATACAACGCAGGATCATTTCTATTCGAGATCGCACTTTCTGTTTTCTTCATCAACAGCCGGTATATATTCATGTCGGCGAGCCTTTACCCGCACCTCATCGATAAAAAGAGCGTAGTAAAGCGCATTCTGATCGGATTCGGCGTGACCGATGAGAATTTCGCAGTCAGTTCCCTCAAAGGGAAGATGTTGCCATTTCCATACATGATGGGCTTGATATTCACCGCTTACTCAGGGTGGGTTTCCGGTACCTTCATAGGATTTGTCGCCGGGAATTTCCTCCCTCCCGTCGTTCAGAAAGCTTCTGTGATCACTGTATATGCGATGTTCGCATCCCTTCTGGGAGGGGAGGTGAGGCGCAATGCAAAAGCGCTTCTTGTTCTTCTCGTCTCGGGGCTTTCCAATTCGGTATTCATCCTCCTTGTTGGAATACCCACCGGGTTCTCGTTTCTTCTCTCGATGCTGCTTGCGACAGCCTTTGCGTGCTTTATATATACTGACGAGGAGGTCTTCGGCGTATGAACGTATATCTGATGATCGCTGTATGCTCGGCGGTGACCCTTGTCCCACGCATATTGCCGCTTTTCGTACGAACGCTTGATTCCCTTCCGAAGACTATACGGAAGTGCATGCTGTTGCTGCCTATCGCGGCTCTGGGATGCTTGATATTCCCGCTTTCGCTCACCGACTTCTCATCCTCTTGGTATGCAGGCCTTGTCGGAGTTGTCGCAGCGTTCCTCTCATCGTATTTCAGAAGGCCGATGATAATCTCGATCATCATCAGCCTTGTTCTGACGACTCTTATGCTAGTCCTTTTTCCGTAGGTAGGCAAAAAGCCACATCTCATCCTCTTTGCCTTTTCTGGAGTCTTTTCTCTCCTTGATCTCGAGGATGTCGAACTTGCCGTTCTCTTTTACGAACTTCTCGAACGTCTTTCGATCAAAAGAAGTGAAGCTTCGTCCGTTTTCCGAGAAGTCATCCGGGCGGTCCCTGTAGGATGCAAAAAGTATTCCATTCTTCTTCAGTGCCCTTGCAATCCTGTCAAAAACATCGCTCATATCCTTTCTTGATACGTGGTAGAGGGATGCCGATGCCCATACTGCATCGTATTTTCCGTCATCATCAAGCTCTTCCCAGCGTGCCTTTCCGATCTTTATCCCGGTGAACTGGCTTGCGTATTTGATCATTTCGTCGGATGGGTCGAACGCTGTAACGTCATATCCTTTCTGGAGGAAATACAGGCTGTCCCTTCCGCTTCCGCAGCCGCCGTCGAGTATCTTCGCACCTTCTTTTATCAGATTTTCGAAAGTCCCGTACTCCTCTTTCATATCCGCAGTAAGCCAGGATTCGATGAATAAAGATGCGTTTGTGTCGTAGAATTCCATCATGTTGCTACTCCTCCTTCAAAACCAAGGTTAACAGAGGAGGAAAGAGCATGCAATAAAATCTTTCAGAATATAAAATTATCGATAAAAATCGATCTAATCGAATGCCTCAATACCCTTTCTTTCCCATTTTGTCAGATCTCATGTTAATATCTTTTCATGAGCAAATCCTATTACGATACTTTCACCAGGATATTGGAAGAAGAACTGGAGAGCGCTCTCGGATGTACCGAGCCGATTGCAATTGCATATTCAGCAAGCGTGATGAGATCTACGCTTGGCTTCATTCCCGACCACATCGCAGTGAGAACCAGTGGGAACATCATAAAGAACGTGAAGGCTGTGACCGTGCCGAACTCAGGCGGGTTGAAGGGTATAGAAGTTGCTGCAACCCTTGGTGTGATCGGGGGTAGGGAGGACTTGGTTCTTGAAGTTCTTTCCAAGATAACTCCGGATCAGATTGAAAAAGCAAAGGATTTGATCGCAAATGGTTTTGTATCGGTGGGCCTTGTGACTGAAGTTCCATCCCTTTACATAGAGATAGAAGGCAGGGGAAGGGATCAGAGTGCAAAGTGCATAGTCTCTGGAGAACATACGAACATAACCCATCTTGAGAAAAATGGCGTTGTGCTCAAGGATAAGAAGACTTCGTGTGCAGTCAATGAGAGCGTAGAGAGTACGGATGGAAGTGAGCTGTCGGTGTCGAAGATCATCGATTACGCGAAGAACGTAAAACTCGATGATGTCTCGTTTGTAATCGATAGGCAGATAAAATACAACAGTGCGATAGCGAAAGAGGGGCTTTCGAGGAAGTACGGGGTTTCCGTGGGGCGTACGCTCCTGACCCATTACGATGCATCGGATGTGCGGATAAGGGCACGTGCAATGGCATCAGCCGGATCGGATGCAAGGATGTCGGGCTGTTCTCTTCCCGTGATCATCAACTCCGGGTCGGGCAATCAAGGGCTTACCGTATCGCTCCCAGTGATCGAGTACGCAAAAGAGTACGGTAAAAGCCACGAGGAACTCGTAAGGGCTCTTGTGTTGTCGAATCTGATCGCGATACATCAGAAGCGTTACATAGGGCCGTTATCTGCGTTCTGCGGGGCTGTGAATGCAGCAACAGGAGCGGCAGCCGGAATATGTTTTCTCCTTGGCGGGAGCGACGAGGAGATAAGCCAGACGATCACGGACTCTCTTGCGAACGTAGGCGGAATAGTGTGCGACGGGGCGAAGGCAAGTTGTGCAGCAAAGATATCATCAGCACTTGAGGCTGCGATACTAAGCTATGAGATGACGAAGGAAGGCAACTGCTTCAAGGACGGCGAAGGACTCGTGGGGAAAGATATCGAGACGACTATCGAGAGCTTCGGCAGGGTAGGGCGTGAAGGGATGAAGGAGACTGATCAAGAGATCCTGAAGATCATGCTTGAAAAGTGAAAGCCTTGACTTCTCATCAACAGAACGCTTTCTCCGCATCGACAATAATAGGATGCCGGTTTCCCGGATCCACGTACACCGGGATTTGCATTCTCTTGTCAATTCTCCAACATTCGATCCAAACAGGCGAACTATGGAAAAGATAAGTTTAGTAAAATCATGCCTGCCGAACCAAGCATTGCGATGCCTATCAAGGGAAAAGATCGATGAATGTGATTTTCAGTGCGTTCGGCTTCCCGTCGTTCATCTTGAGATGATTGTAGATGAACGATGTCAAAGAGCTGTGATCTTCTTCCAAACTTGTTGTTCTTGTTTGTAGAACATTATCGGAATAAGATATCTAAAATAGAATAAATCACGTTTCCTGCACGCATTTTCCATTCGATCGCTATTTGGCATTGCAAAAGCATTTTTGGATCCATGGAATGAAGTAAAATGAATTGCCCGCATTCTTCCCGTCGTGTATATAATCATGGTGTAAGGAGTTCTTATGGATTACGAAAAGAATGTAAGGCCGCAGGATATGGAAAGAATCACTACTTTGGAACTTGCAGGGAAGTTCATTAATAGTGAAGTTGAGAAGGTAAGGAAAGAGGTAGGCGATGGAAAGGTTCTTCTTGCCCTTTCCGGCGGAGTTGATTCATCTGTCGTTGCAGCCCTCTTGATAAAGGCGATCGGCAAGAACCTCGTATGTGTCCACGTAAACCACGGGTTGCTCAGAAAAGGTGAGCCGGAGCAGGTTGTTCAGGTATTCAAGAACGAAATGAATGCAAACCTCGTATACGTTGATGCTGTCGACAGGTTCCTGGACAAGCTTGCCGGAGTAGTTGATCCTGAAGAGAAGAGGAAGATCATCGGAGCGGAGTTCATAAGGGTTTTTGAGGAAGAGGCAAGAAAACTCGACGGAATATCGTTCCTTGCGCAGGGCACGATCTATCCGGATATCATTGAAAGTAACGGAGTCAAGGCCCACCACAACGTCGGAGGACTCCCAGAGGATTTGAAGTTCGAACTTGTAGAACCGCTTAAATTCCTCTTCAAGGATGAGGTTAGGGTTGTTGGAAAGGCATTGGGCCTTCCTGATGGCATGGTTTACCGCCAGCCGTTCCCCGGCCCGGGATTGGGTGTCAGATGTCTTGGTGCGATCACGCGCGACAGGCTTGAGTGCGTACGCGAATCGGATGCGATCCTACGCGAAGAGTTTGCCAAGAACGGACTTGAAGGTAAGGTATGGCAGTATTTCACGATCGTCCCTGATTTCCGTTCCACGGGAATCCGCGATGGAAAGAGATCTTTCGAATACCCGGTGATCATCAGAGCCGTCAATACGAAGGATGCAATGACTGCTACGGTCGAAGACATCCCGTTTGCATTGCTATCGCATATCACGGATAGGATCCTGAAGGAAGTCAAAGGCGTCAATAGGGTTTGCTATGATATGACGCCGAAGCCGGTCGGTACGATCGAGTGGGAGTAATATGTTCAAATAATTATTTGTAATATACATAATTAAAATTCAGATAGCCACTGATATGACTCCAAATTGTGCAACTAATAATGTTTGGAAATAATACAGTTGATAAAAATAGTTGCACATTTGGGGTTGTTTTTCTGATTTCCTAACTCATCAGGAAGTCAGGAAGGTAGATGTTTCGTATGCCGTCGCGTGAGAAGTCATGTTTATCCAGTGAGAGTATAAGCTTCGGAAAATTGTCAGCTATACTTTCCAGAGCTTGGAATTCTCGTCGTCTGGTGTTCTTATCAACCAATGTTGCCGAAACCTGTATGTATGTCTTTTCAGCACCTTTGGCAGCTATGAAATCCACTTCAGATCTGTCGTTGTTTCTGCCGACGATGACTTTCATACCTCTTCTTTTCAGTTCCAGAAAAACAACGTTCTCAAGGAGTGATCCGTAGTTTTCACTCATATTGCCTTTCGTAAGATAGATAAAACCGGTATCCACAGGATAGTACTTATCGGTCTGTCCGAATCTCTCTCCGCCTTTCACAGTATGGAATTCCGCGTTGTAATACAGGAAAGAGGAGCCGAATGCATCCATGTATCTGCTTATTAAATCCGTGTACATCTTATATCCTGCTGATTTGATCCTGTGCATCAGGTTGTTTCTTGAGACAGGGAAGCCAACTGAGTCGTTGAGAAAAGCTACCAGTCTTGAAAGTGTCTCATTGTTCGCATCACTGCCTATCTTCGGTCTGACATCATTGAAGAGTATGCTGTCGAGTATGGATTTCAGCATGTCAGTCTTCTGCATCGGTTCATCAAGCAAAGCGGTTATCGGGAATCCTCCATACATCACATATTCTTCGAACAGCTTATCTTGTCCGGTGCCTTGCTGTGATTTGAACTGGCTGTATTCATGGAAGGATAGGGGAAACATCTCGATTTCCATGTATCGGCCGGTCAGCAGCGTTGCGAGCTCGCTTGAGAGCATCTTCGCATTCGATCCGGTGATTGTGATCTCGTATTGTCCCGTACTGTAATAGGCATTAACGACACTTTCCCAGCCTTCCATCAGTTGCACCTCATCAAGGAGCATGAAACGTGTGGTTTTGGTCAGTGCTTTTTTTATAGCCTCACTCATTGCCTTGAGACTCTTGTCTAGTATGAAGTCAGGTCCATCGAAGCTCAGATAGATGACACTGCCTTCTCCATATTGTTCTTCCAACCATGCCTTGTAGATGAGTAGCAGGGATGACTTTCCGCAACGTCTCACTCCTGTGATGACACGGATGATGTCGTTACCAGTATAGCTTTTCAGCTTCTCCAGATAAAATGGTCTTTCTATTGCTGGTTTTCTCATAGCATGGCCTCCTTGACATCTTTAAACTTATCAAAATATTTGATAGGTGAAAAGAGAAAGCATAAAACCTGTAAATAATTTTTATAAGTGTGGAGGATTGCATGATAAGCATTGATACCCTGATTGGTCCGATCCGGGTTGGTGCATCCATCGTCATGCCCTTTAGCAAGAAGTTCGGCGAAGTCCGTGGTTTCCTTGATGGTGCCATGAGTACAATCCGTGGTGAGGTTGATGGGTATGCAGAGGCAATGGCCGATTCACTTTTTGCCATTGGGGATCAGTTTGTCAGAGATGGACATCTATTCCTCTGTGTCAAAGAGGCTTGGCATTCCATTTCCTGTCACGAAGGTCAGGTCATATTATGATGAAGTCGTCGATGTACTGCTGGATGCAGTCCAGAACCATGAGCTGCTGTCAGTGGACAGAATCCTTGGTTTGCAGTAGAAGATTGTCGAGGCGAACCCTGGGGTGAGACGCGGGGCATTCGGGGATGATGCCGTTATGTCATATCCGGAAGTCCGAAGAACACCAAGATTATATACGAAGCACCTTTTTCTTCCGGGGTGAAAGGTATGATGGCCGTTTTCCTGGATTTCGTGAATGGCACTTCCTATCCTGATTCCATCATGGCTGTCATCGCCAAGACATTTGTTTTCAGTATGGGTGAAGTCACAATACATCATAATGCACGTTATCGTACTTTTGAAATTTACATGGAACGCTTAAAGAAGTTTTCTGATGAAGAAGAATGGAAATCATATGTCACTCCTGAAATCAAACGTTTGTTTGCAGAGTATCAGAAAAGCGGGGAACTTGCGGGCCTCGGGTTTCTGCTGACTGGAAGAAGATCCTGAGTTGGCATCTCGGAACTTGCGGATGAACTTGGATATTCAGATGTGTCGTCTTTCATCCGGTTTTTCAAACTGCACGGGAATGTGACGCCGCGTTATACAGGAAAGGGGATGGTTCCGGTATCAGAGTCTGAGTCCTTTGATGTCTTTTATCCTTGAAAGGATGATGTTTGTAGAGCACGAGATCACCCCCGGGAGCTTGTCTATTACGGATGTCATCAGGTTCTCCATCTCGTCTGATGATGATGCAACTGCATGCACATGTATCTTGCTTTTCCCTGTTACCCTGTAAATCTGGGTGACGATCTCATTCTCGTTCAACCTTTCTATGACTGACGATAGCGTATCCGGTTCGGTCTCGATTTCGAAGTAGCACGATACAGCTCCACTGATTTTCTGCGGGTTGATCACCGTAGTATACTCTTCGATGATGCCTTTCTCCTCCAGCGCCTGCACCCTTGACCTGGCCGCCACCCGTGATATACCAGCGTTTTCCCCCAGCTCTGAATACGACGCACGGGCATTTTGTATCAGCATGGTGACTATCTTCTGGTCGATTTCATCAAGTCCGTCGAGAAACATGCAATTATCCTTCACTAATAATTACAAAGTATTCTTGAAAAATTGACAATAGAATCTTTAGACCATACAATACTTACGAAAAGTAAGTTATAACTTACGATTCGGAAGAATAGGGGATATGAGCATGCGAGGTAATGATCTTACGAAAGGGCCTGTGATGAGCACTATGCTTCGTTTTGCCTTTCCGATGATCCTCGGGGATCTTCTCCAGCAGTGCTACAATATCGCAGACACTCTGATAGTAGGTCGTTTCCTCGGTACCAATGCACTTGCGGCAGTGGGATCTGCATTCTCCTTGATGACGTTCCTTACTTCGATAATCCTCGGGCTTGCGATGGGAAGCGGCACTGTCTTCTCGATGTATTTCGGGAAGAAGGACGAGATGGGGTTGAAGGAGAGCATAATCGCATCTTTCGTCATCCTCGGCGTGGTGACTGCAATTCTCAATGTGCTTGTATTTATATCGATTGATTGGATAATCCGGGCGCTTCAGATACCTGTGGAACTTGTTTCTCTCATGAGGGAATACCTTTTGGTTATCTTTCTGGGGCTCGTTGCTACATTCCTATACAACTTCTTTGCATCCCTTTTGCGTGCACTGGGGAATTCCTTGGTCCCGATGCTTTTCCTGGCATTCTCCGCAGTTCTCAATATCACTCTTGACATCTGGTTTGTCGCAGGGCTTGATTGGGGCGTTTCAGGAGCTGCTTGGGCTACCATAATCGCACAGTACCTCTCCGGAATAGGCATTGCGATATATGCAAGGAGGAAATTCCCCGATTTGTTGGGATTTGATCGCTCGGTCCGCCTTAGAAGGGATGCTATGCATGAGATTGCAAGTTTTTCTTCCCTGACGTGCCTTCAGCAATCGATCATGAATTTGGGTATTCTTGCAGTACAAGGCAGGGTTAACAGCTTCGGTCCTGTTGTCATGGCCTCTTTTGCAGCTGGAGTGAAGATCGATGCATTTGCATACCTTCCCGTGCAGGATTTCGGCAATGCGTTTTCGATATTCATCGCACAAAACCATGGCGCCAAGGAAAAAGAACGCATCAGAAAGGGTATAAAGACAGCTTTCATAGTCTCTTCAGCTTTCGGAATCGTGCTTTCCCTCGTGGTATGCATTTTTGCATCCCCGCTTGTCGGGCTCTTCATCGATGATCCGTCATCAGCCTCCCTTGTGATCGAGGAGGGGGTACGCTATCTTCGCATAGAGGGTGCGTTCTACGCGCTCATCGGAATTCTTTTTCTGCTCTATGGCCTGTACAGGGCGATAGAAAGGCCCGGGATGTCTGTCGTGCTGACGATCATTTCACTCGGCCTTCGCGTGGTTCTGGCATATGCCCTTTCTTCCATTCCCGCACTCGGCGTCGACGGCATCTGGTGGTCTATTCCGATCGGATGGGTTATTGCAGATGCGTTCGGAATCATATATTACGTTGCAAAGCAGAAGTAGGGTCAACGCTTGGGTACGAGGAAAATATCCGCTCTCATGATTCCGGATTTCTACTGCCTCTTCCCTCTACTTTTTCGTTTACATATGCGTTTGCCGTGTCTATGAGCATATCCGCATTCAAGTGCATTGTAACTTTTATTCAAGTCGATTATTTCTTTGCAATTTACTGGTTTCTTATCAATTATTTATTTACAAATTACTAATTTTAAGGTAATTATTAGTTAGCAATATATATGATCTTGATCTATTATTGGTTCACAATCAAATGATAAGAAGGAACGATGTCATGTATGTGAAAAGAAATATTGATAAAGATCTAGAGAAATGGAAGGAAGAAAAGTATAGGAAACCAATTCTTGTAAGGGGGGTTCGGCAGTGCGGCAAGACTTCTTCCGTAAGGATGCTTGGATCTACGTTCCGGTATTTTGCTGAGATAAATTTTGAGAAACAACCTTCTGCTGCCCGGATCTTTTCGGGGAATATTGACATCGGACGTATAATCGCAGAACTTGAGGAACTTGTCGGAGTTCCAATAATTGACGGCGAAACGCTCTTGTTCCTTGATGAATTGCAGGCATCACCAGAAGCAATAACTGCATTAAGGTATTTTTACGAGGAGCGGCCGGGGCTTCATGTCATAGGAGCCGGGTCCCTGTTGGAATTTGCTTTGAAGCATATTGCATCATTTGGAGTCGGAAGAATTTCCAGCCTATATATGAAGCCGTTGTCGTTCAGGGAATTTTTGACAGCGTTGGATGAGCACATTCTGCTGAAAACCTTGGAAGATGCATCTTTCTCATCTCCATTGTCAAATACGGCCCATGACAGGCTTTTGTATCTTTACAAGGTTTTTTTGGTCGTCGGAGGAATGCCCGAGGCCGTCAGCCGCTTTGCTGAGACAAAAAGCATGTTGCAGGCTCGCATGGTGCAACAGGATATCATTGATACCTTGTTCGATGATTTCGGAAAATACGGGAAAACCGGAGTGGATGCGGAAACATTACGCATAATCCTCCGTTTCATTCTTTCCAGGGTAGGGGAACAGATCTCTTTCAACAAGAACTCGATTCCCGGTCTCGATTCAAAGACGATAACGAAGGGTTTGGAAATATTTGTTAATGCCGGGTTGATATACCCGGTATATGCATCTTCATGCTCAACATTACCTATATCTGCTTCAATAAACTTGAAACGTATGAAACCATTGTTCGTCGATACAGGGGTGTATCTCAATGCATCAGCTCTTGACGTATCGGAATTCACGATTGAAACGGATTTCAGAAAACTCAATATCGGGAATGTCTGCGAACTATCGGCAGGGTTGGAGTTGATCAAATCATTCGATGCCCGGGTGAAGCCTGAATTGTTTTTCTGGACAAGGGATATAGACGGAAGTAATCGGGGTACGGCTGAAGTGGATTACGTGATCCAAAAAGGTTCATCTATCATTCCAATCGAAGTGAAAGCAAGAACGCAAGGGGGAATGAAGAGCTTGTGGTCGTTTTTGGAGAAAGGAACTTCAAATTATGGCATCCGGACATCTTTTGAGAACTTCTCAGAGATTGACAAGGTGAAGATATGCCCGCTGTATGCAATAGGGGGATGCCGGTTGTTCTGAATTGGATTGCATGTTTTTTGTTCATATCCTGAAAGATGTCCTATTTTATTGATATGGATACTTTCAGTTTCATTCACATATCCGATCTCCACATTGGAAAGAAACTAAATGGATACGACTTGCATGAGGACCAGAAGTATGTCCTAGAAAAGATCGTGGATATCGTACGAAAGCGTAAGCCCGATGCCGTTCTCATCGCAGGGGATGTATACGACAGGACAAATCCTTCCGAGGATGCGATAGCGCTCTTGAATGACTTCTTGGTCAAGCTGCAGGCAACGGGGAGCGAAGTGTTCGTGATCGGAGGCAATCACGATCCGGGGGAAAAACTTTCGTTTCTGAGCAACATCGTAGATGGATCAGGGCTTCACATAGTCGGGAAGTTCTCGGGAAAACTGGAAAAGCGTTCGATCGGGAACGTAGACATCTACTTGCTTCCATATATCTGCACATGCGATGTCAGACGCTATTTCCCGGATAGCCCGATCGAATCCACATCAGATGCGCTGAGGGTTGTCTTGGATTCAGCGCCACTGGACAAAGACAAAATCAACGTGCTTGTTGCACACCAGGCTGTGCTTGGTGCCTTATCGTCAGGTAGTGAAGATTCGATCATCGGAGGGGAGTCCCCCGTCCCCTCATCGCTCTTTTCAGATTTCGATTACGTGGCTTTGGGGCATATCCATAGGTGTCAGCCGGTTGGATGTGCAAACATCAGGTACCCGGGGTCGATGCTCAAATACTCGATCGATGATGCGAAAGAGAAATTTGCACTTTACGGTAAGATCTTAGATGACGGCGAACTGGAGATGGAGGAGATAAAGCTCGAAAGCATCCATGATGTAGTCGTGCTGAGGGGAAGTTTTTCATCGATCGTTTCGGGTGGAAGTTCGGATGACTACGTGGCTGTCGTCCTCACAGATGAAACGGATGTCCCCGATGCCCTTCCTTCTCTCATGGGCAAGTTCCCGCGCCTGTTATCGATGGTGTACGACAATGCCCGTACCAGAACTACATCCGACATCGTATTTGTCGGAGACGATGAGAATGAAAGGACGCCGGGAGAGTATTTCGGGGAACTCTTTGAGATGATTGCGAGAAAGAAGATTGGAAAAAGCCAGTTGGATGTACTTGAAGATGCGATCAAGGAAATCTGGGGAGGAGATGTATGAGGCCGTTGAAACTTACGATTGTTGCATTCGGTCCATTCAAAGGAAAGATTGTAATAGATTTCTCTCTTTTCGGAGACGAAGGGCTTTACCTTGTTTCCGGGGCAACCGGAGCGGGCAAGACGACGCTTTTCGATGCCCTTTCGTATGCTCTTTTCGGGGTGACGACCGCGGAGGAGATGCGCGATGCCCAAGCGATGAGGTGTCAGTGGGCATCTGATGATGTCAAGACATCGGTCGAACTTGTCTTCTCCGAGAAGGGAAAGGTGTATACGATAAAGCGCATCCCTTCCCAAAAGCGGCCGAAGAAGCGTGGGGATGGTTATATCGTTGAATCATCGGCTGTAGAGCTTCTGATGCCCGACGGGAACGTATACACAAAAAGCGAACAGGTGAATAGGAAGGTCGTAGAGATCGTCGGCATGACGGGAGGTCAGTTTGCGCAAATCGTGATGCTGGCCCAAGGGAAGTTCAGCAATTTCCTTGTTTCGAAAACCGATGAGAAGCGGGAGTTATTCAAAAAGATCTTCAATACAGAGCGCTATGGTATGTTGCAGGACCTTCTTTCTTCAAAGGCAAAGGATGCAAAGGAGGAATATAGTGCGATCGGTGTTGCCCAGCATACGATCGTAAGAAGCGTCAGCGTAGATGAGGATTCGGCGTTGTACGAACCCCTTGAGCGTCTGAAGAATTCAGATATCCTCCTACCGGAGACGAAAGAGCTTCTGGAAGCAATCAAAAGCGAGAGCGAAAAGGCATACGAACTCACTCTTGATGAGTTGAACGCATGCAGGGGAAAGAAAGCGGAGAACGCATCATTCATAACCAAATGGCAAGAAAGGGAGAACTTGAGGGTAAACCTTGCCGTGAAGAACGCTGAGTACGAGGAAACTTTGGAAAAGCTTCGTAAAGCGGAAGCTGAAGCATCAAGCATTCCTCTCATGCAAAAACGGAAGAACATGCTTCTTCTTGAGCTTTCGGAACTTGGAAAGGCCCGTGCAAAGTACGATGAAGTTGAGAACATCCTTGCGGCAATCGACGAGAAGAGAAGAACGCTTGATGAAAAGAGAAAGGAAGCCGATACAGCTCTTGAAGTAATCAATGACGAGACCCTTGAACTTGAGAGTGCTGAAAAAGAGTACGGGGATCTTTCCCGAATCGATGAGGAACTTGATAGTGCAAACGAGTGCAATTACAAGCTCAAGGAGCGTCTTTCCGCATTCGATGGACTTGGAAAGTCGATCGGAGAGTACGAAGAGGTGGGAAAGAGTATCGAGAAGGCAAATGCAAAATTATCGTTGATCGTAAAATCCATCGAAGAGAAGGAGAAAGAGAGGAGAAAAGGGGAAGAGGAGAGGGAAGATGCCATGAAGAGAGCTGAGGCCCTTGAAAATGCACACCTTGAAGTCCTGTCACTTGAAACCCACCTTGGAAACGCACTTGAATTGGAGAAAGTGCTCTCTTCGCTTGAAGAAAAACAAAAGGAAGAAAAGCTGGCACAAAGTGAGATCGAACGTGCACTCAGGCTCTTGAATGAGAAAAGGAATGCACATTCAGAAATCATCACATCATACTACCTCAGCGGCGCCTATTCGCTTGCAAAGGAGCTTGAGGAAGGTAAGCCGTGCCCTGTATGCGGTTCTTTGCATCACCCTTCCCCTGCTTCATCAAGTGGGAAGGAGTACACAAGGGAGGATCTTGAGAAGGCTGCCGGGGAAGAGAGGAAAGCTTCCGATGAACTTCAATCCAAAATGAAGCGAAAAGAGCGCATCTCTGCATCGATTGAAATGCTCAGAACGGATGAATCAAAGTATAAAAGCGTACTTCCCGGGGAATTCCAGGGCAAGGGTATTGATGAAGTGATCGGTATTCTCGGGGTGCGGCTGGAAAAAGCGAAGGCGGATGCGACTGAGCGCGATGACCTTTTGAAGAGGGAAGAAGAACTTGAGAAGAAGCTTTCACTACTCTTGAAAGAGAAATCTGAGTTGGAAATTGCGGAAAGTTCTCAGAAAGCTACGATCCTGCACTTGGAGACTATTTATGGAAAACTTGAAAAAGAGACAAGCGCAAAAGCTTCGGATTTGGAAATAGAGCTTGAGGCTTTCCAAGAGGCATACGAAAAGCTGGGGAATGAGAAAAACTCATCAGATGCTTTGATTGCAGCTTTGAAGAAAGGAAAGGCGAGGGCAGGAGAACTTCAAAGGAAGATCGGAGAACTTCAGAAAAGCATAGAGGAACTCAAGGAAAGAAAGCATGCATCGGATACTTCGGTCGGCATACTTTCAAAAGAAATCGGGATGAAGGAAGAGGAGATGGGGAAGCTTTTGAAGGAACTTCCTTTCGAAACCCGGGAGGATGCTGAAAGAAGACGTTCAGAACTTGAAGAGGAGAATAAACGTTTGGAGAGTACGATCGATTCCCTCTCTTCGAGTTTAAATAGAATGGAGAAGGAGAAAGCGGCACTTGAGGGAAGCATCAAGGAGATCAAAGTGCACATGGATGCAATTCCCGAGTACGATATCGGGAAGCTTAGAAAAGAGGAGAAAGCGCTTGAGGAGCGCGAAAAGGAACTTGATGCGAGGCACTCAGAGTGCATCAGGGCTCTCGGCAATATAAAAGATGCACTTGAAAGATATCAGGAGAACGAAGGAAAAGAGAGTGCATTGAGGGAAAAGTGGGCAATGCTCCAAGAGCTTTCGGATATCGCAAACGGCACGCTCAGCGGGGGAAACAAGATCTCTCTGGAGACATATGTCCAGACAAGATACCTTGACCGGATCTTGAGGCGTGCAAACGGAAAGTTGCTGTCGATGACCGACGGCCAGTATGAGATGGAACGTAGCGGAAGAGTGCGCAATATGAGTAGGAAGATGGGACTTGATATCGATGTGATGGATCATTTCACATGCAAGACGCGACCCGTGTCGACTCTTTCCGGGGGTGAGACGTTCAAAGCATCCCTCGCCCTTGCCTTGGGGCTTTCCGAGGAGATACAGGCGAGTGCAGGTGCGGTGAAGATTGAGACGATGTTCGTCGACGAAGGTTTTGGAACGCTTGATGAGGACTCTCTCCGTTCGGCGGTATCGACACTTTCTCACCTTGCGGAGAAGGGGCGCCTGGTCGGTGTAATTTCTCATGTGGCAGAACTCAAGGAGAACATAGGAAAGCAGATAATAGTCGAGAAAAGCAGACTTGGAGGCAGTACTTTGAGGGTCAAAACTGATTCTTGAGGCAAGGAACTATGCGTTTTAGCAATTTTCGAATATAGTTTAATCATCTCATCGTACCGGGGAGGGCTTCATGGATAAGAAGATCTTGATCCAAGGCGCCAAGGCCATAGTGACGTGCGACGGCTCTGACAACGTGTTTTTCGATGCTGACATCCTGATCGATGGAAAACGTATCGAGAAGATAGGACAGGGAATTCCGACAGAGGGAGTGGATGAGGTCATCGATGCCCGTGGAAAGTTCGTTTACCCGGGGCTTGTGAATACGCATCACCATTTCTTCCAGACATTCGTTCGAAACCTCAAGACGATCGATTATCCGAACATGACGGTACCCGAGTGGCTCGACAAGATCTACAGGATATTCCAGCGCGTGGATTCCGATGTGATCTATTATTCGTCCCTTACTGCGTTTGCCGATCTGATCAAGCATGGGTGCACCACTGCATTCGACCATCAGTATTGCTATACGGACAAGACCGGGAAATCCCCGGTGGACAGGCAGATGGAAGCGGCCCGTATGCTCGGAATAAGATACCATGCGGGGCGTGGTGCCAACACCCTCCCGAGGGAAGAGGGAAGTACAATCCCCGAAGCGATGAGGGAGACTACTGATGAGTTCCTTTCAGATTGCGAGAGGCTTATCGATACATATCACGATCCGTCTCCGTATTCGATGTCCCAAATCGTCATCTCCCCATGCCAACCGATGAATTCGTACAAGGAGACGTTCGTCGAGTCTGTAAAGCTTGCCAGGGACAAGAAGGTTTTCATGCACACCCACCTCGGAGAGGGGGAGAACGATGTGATGCTTGCACGTTACGGCAAGAGAACACTCGATTGGTGTGAGGAGATCGGATTTCAAGGCCCTGACGTATGGTATGCGCACTGCTGGGAATTGAGCGTTCCTGAGTTTGAAAGGATGGCTAAAGCGGGTACCGGGGTATCGCACTGTCCGGCCCCTGCAGTTCTCGGAGGTTTTCCGATCCTTCCGATCAAGAAACTGTTGGAAAGGAATGTCAACGTAAGCCTCGGTGTCGACGGCTCTGCAACCAACGATAGCTCGAACCTCTTGGATGCGTTACGCCTTTCATACGTTCTCCAGTGCTATTTCAGTAAGGAACGTTCGGGTGCTCCGTCATCGTACGACATGCTGAAGATTGCAACCGTAAATGGAGCGAAGACGCTTGGGCGCACCGATCTTGGAAGTTTGGAGAAAGACAAGGGCGCAGACCTTTTCATGATCGATGGAGAGGCTTTGGAACTTACGGGAACGGAGCATGATCCGAAGAATTTGATCGCCAGAGTAGGTGTGACGGGCCCTGTCTACATGACGATGATAAATGGAAAGGTAGTCTACAAGGACGGTTTGCTTCTCGGAGTTGATGAGAGGAAGCTGAGGATGGAGGGGGAGAAGGTTTGTACCGATGTCCTCCGCATTCCATGCGAAGCTTTCCACAATCTTGTTTGAAACTTAATAATCAGGAGATGAACATGAAAAAGGCACTTGTACTTCTTCTCGTCCTCGTGACGACATTTGCTTTCGCTTTTGCTGGTGGCAGTAC
Source organism: uncultured Spirochaetaceae bacterium (assembly GCA_944389975.1). Taxonomy (GTDB): domain Bacteria; phylum Spirochaetota; class Spirochaetia; order Sphaerochaetales; family Sphaerochaetaceae; genus Ornithospirochaeta. The sequence goes on along the minus strand of CALXOH010000020.1, from coordinate 25,484 downwards.
AGACGGGGGAAGCGATTCGATCGATTCGATGGCTCTTATCCTCTCCGGTCCGGCAAACGACCAGGGATGGAACGCTGTGGCTGTTGCAGGGCTTGAGGCGACAGCTGAAAAGTTCGGTCTTTCGACTACGATCATGGAGAACGTGTCCATAGCGGATTCCGAAGCTGCGTACAGGCAACTCGCAGCAGAGGGGTATGACATCATAATCGGACACGGGTATCAGTACGGGGAGCCTGCAGCTGCCGTCTCCCATGAATTCCCGAACAAGTATTTCATCGCAACCGAATCCAATTCGTACTCTGAGAATGCAGCAAGCTACGTAATGGCATGCGAACAGGGTGCGTACGTCATGGGACTGATGGCTGCTGGAATGTCTGAAAGCGGGATCGTTGGTGTCATCGGAGGCTTCGAGCAGCCTTCAATCACCAAGGAGATCGAAGCTTTCAAGATCGCTGCAAAGAGCATCAATCCGGATATCCAGGTGCTTTCGATCTACATCAACTCCTTCACCGATACAAACCTTGGCTACGAAGCTGCGATGACGATGATCAACCACGGCGCCGATGTCGTCTACCAGGTTGCAAACCAAGCAGGAAACGGAGCGTTGATCGCATGTGCAGAGCGCGGTGTGTATTGCATGGGCAACTCGTACGACCAGAACTCGATCGCACCCGAGTACGTACTCACCTCCACGATCTACAATATGGATCAGGTCATGATCACTGCAGTTTCCTCGATCCTGGATGGAACGTTCACAGGTGGTGTGTACAACCTCGGAATGGATAAGAAGGTGGTCGAGATCGCTCCATACCATGCGTTGGAGGATGTGATCCCCGCTCAGTTGAAGGAAAAGATCTCAGATACGATCGAAGATATCATCGACGGCTCGCTGGTGGTTCCGGTGATCTCTTCTCCAACGAAATAATTCGTTTTACATCAAAATTCAGCCTGGGGATTCCTTCTCCAGGCTTTAATCACTTCAAGGAAGAATGATGCAGAAAGTTATTCTCGAAATGAATCATATCGACAAGTCGTTTTTTGGCAAGAAAGCTAATGATGATGTCTATCTGAGGGTAATGGAAGGGGAGATACACGCCCTCCTCGGAGAAAACGGTGCAGGAAAGACGACGTTGATGAACATCCTTTACGGTTTGTATCAGGCGGATTCGGGGGAAATCATATGGAAAGGAGAGCCTTTGGCGATCAAGTCCCCGAAGGATGCAATCGATCGGAAGATAGGCATGGTTCACCAGCATTTCACCCTTGTGAACAAGCTCAGTGCATCAGAAAACATAACACTTGGTCTCAAGACGAAGGGGTATCCATTTACAGACAGGGCATCCCTCGATTCGAAGATATCTGAGATAAGTACGCGCTACGGCCTTCCCGTGGATCCGGGGAAGAGGATCCTGGAGATGTCTGTCGGAGAGCAGCAAAGAGTGGAGATAATGAAACTGCTCTACCGCGATGTCGATTTGTTGATACTTGATGAGCCTACTGCAGTGCTTACCCCGAGCGAGACCGATGACTTCTTTGCTGTCCTTGAAAGGCTCAGGGAAGATGGGAAAGCGATAATAATCATCACACACAGGATCCCCGAAGTCATGAGGATCGCAAATGAAGTAACAGTCCTCAGGGACGGGAAAGTCGTATGTTCCAAGAGCATAGGAGATTTGGATGAAGAGAAACTTTCCCAGTACATGATCGGAAGGGATCTCAGCACTCTCAAGCGCGAGGAACGTACCGGCGGGAATGTTCTTCTCAACATTGATGGAGTATCCCTTGAGGAGAAGGGTAAGAAGGTTCTCGACAACCTCTGCATAAAAATAAACGAAGGAGAGATACTCGGAATAGCGGGGGTTGACGGAAACGGACAGAAACAGCTTGCGGAGGTGATCCTCGGAATTAGAAAACTTGGAGGGGGAAGCATCTATCTTGACGGGAACAGGATAGATCAGCTTTCGATCGAGGAGAGGAAGAACATGGGGATCGGGTACATATCCGATGACAGGCATAGGGATGGCCTCGTGATGGACATGAACCTTGAGGAGAACATGCTTCTTCGATCAGAGCGATCGGGTTTTCTTCATCATGGATTTATAGATAAGAGTGCACTGAAGAGTGCCACAGAGCATGCCATAAGCGAATTTTCGATCAAGACGCATTCATCTGGGATCCCTGTGCGACTTCTTTCGGGAGGAAACCAGCAGAAACTTATCATCGCACGCGAAATACACGACTCGGTACGCCTTGTGATCGCGTTCCAGCCTACCCGGGGGCTGGATATAGGTGCATCTGAATTCGTGCGCTCCCTGCTCCTTTCAGAAAGGGACAAGGGATGTGCAGTCCTTCTCATCTCCGCTGACTTGGAGGAGATATTTTCAATCAGTGACGAGGTTGCAGTCATCCATTCAGGAAGGATCATGGGTATAGTCAGGAACAACAGCGATGTCGATATGACAAGGATCGGCCTCATGATGGCCGGAAAGGAGGTAATGTGAAAAGAAAGGAAGCATCTCTTGCAGCATCTTTGATTGTTCTCTTTCTAACGATATTGCTTTCCCTTGTCTTCATCGGGGTGGCAGGCGATTCGCTTTCGTCTTCCATATCGGGTTTCTTCAAAGGAGCGTTCGGTAGTGCGTATTCGATTTCGGAAGTGTTTGTAAAAGCGATACCGCTCACCCTTTGCGGACTTAGCGTCGCAGCGGGGTTCTACAGCGGGTTTACCAATATCGGTGCCGAGGGACAGTTCTACATGGGGGCTGTGGCTGCAACCGTCCTTGGAATGTATTGTCCGTTCCTTCCCGGCTTTTTATTGATAATCCTCGGAATTGTCCTCTCTTTCTTATTCGGAGGGATATGGGCGGCGATCCCGGGCGTGCTTAAAGCGAAGTTCGGGATAAGCGAAGTTATAAACACGTTGATGTTCAATTACATCGCAACAGGAATAGTCGGGATTCTCCTTCAAACCGTATTGAAGGCTCCCGACGCCTACTTTCCGGTCTCTTCCTACATGCCCGAGGGTATGTGGCTTTTCAAGATCATTCCCGGCACAAGACTGCACGCAGGACTCATACTGGCCGTTCTTTCCGCTATTTTCATGTACGTGTTTGTATGGCGTACGTGGGCAGGGTTCAAAATCAGGGCAGTCGGATCAAACAGGAGGGCTGCAAGCTGTGCAGGAATAAACGTCTCGTTGAGCTTGGTCCTCTCATCGCTCCTTTCCGGAGGATTTGCCGGTCTTGCAGGATTTTCCGAGATAGCGGGTCTTCAGCACCGCCTCCTCGAGGGGATGTCCCCGGGCTACGGATATCTTGCAATAGTCGCATCCCTCCTGGGAGGCAACAATCCATTCGGGATAATACTTGCATCGATCATCATTGCAGTAATCCAGGTCGGTTCCCAGGGCATGCAACGTTCATCCGGGGTTCCGACAGCGATATCGAACATAATACTCGGACTAGTCGTTCTGTTGATCCTTTTGCGTCCGGTACTGGTGAAAGCTCTCTCAAAGGGGGATAACAATGGCTGAATTAATGGATATCATAGCATCTTTCCTGGCTTCATCCCTTCGTCAGGCTGCGCCCCTTTCCCTGGCTGCATTGGGTGTGGCTTATGCAGAGAAAGCAGGGATATTGAACATCGGGGAGGAGGGTATAATGCTCTCCGGAGCTTTCTTCGGCTTTATCGCAGCGTATTTCTCCGGAAGCCTTTTCGTCGGAATAATTTCAGGTGCACTCGGAGGCATCTTGATCTCCATGATCCATGCGTTCATGTGCATAAAGGTGAAAGCGAACCAGACGATAGTAGGGCTTGCGCTCAATTTCTTTACATTGGGGCTCACCAGCTTTTTGTTTTTGCTCGTGTTCGGACAGAACACGAAACTTCCGAGCGTTGCAAGCCTCAATCCGATTACACTTCCTGTATTGTCGAAAATACCTGTGCTTGGGCCGGTATTCTTCTCCCAGAACATACTCATATACATCCTGTACCTTGCGATAATCGTCTTCTTCGTAGTCTTTTATAAGACGGAGTGGGGCGTAAGGCTCACTGCGGTCGGCGAAAACCCACGGGCGGCAGACAGCGCAGGGCTTGGCGTGAATGCGACGAGGTATGTCTCTTGCATCATCAACGGCGTATTCGGAGGCCTCGGGGGTGCATACATAACGCTCGCCCAGCTTGGCTATTTCCAAGAGGATATAGTTTCCGGAAAGGGGTATATCGCACTTGTAGTCGTGATCCTCGGAAGGCACAACCCCGTGTTCATATTGCTCTCGGCAATGCTCATCGGGTTTGCCGAATCTCTCCAGTTCTCACTTCAGACAATGGGAATTCCGCTTCCGTCGCAGGCTTTCTCGATGCTTCCTTACCTGATTGCGGTAATCGTTCTTCTGCTTTCTGCTGGAAAGAGTTCGAGCCCTGCATTCCTTGGCATACCTTACGAACGAGACAAGCGCTGATGCTTACGGGTTCTGGATGGAATACAGCTCCTCCCCGCTTATGAACCGGTCGGGGAGGTTTTTCGTATCGAAGGAAAAACCCGAGGATGAGATGAATCCCATGCCTGAAACCTGAAGGCCTTTCACTTCAAGGATTTTCCTTTTCTCTTTTTCATAAAGCGTCATATCCATTTTGTTCTTCAGATACTTTGCTTCAAAAACCATGTACGTTCCATTCCTTAACTTCAAGGCAGAGTCGAATTCCCCGTTCGTCCTCTTCCTCTTGTCGTCGTACCAATATGTTCCGATGTCCACGACGTCGATGGGGGAGACGAGTTGGAAATATTCATTGCAAAGGTTTTCGAACCTTCGTGAAATATATGTATCAAGCGATGGATTGATGAGTTCTTTGACGAATACATCTTCAGGGACCCGCCTTATCAGTGAATTATTCTTTTTGATATAGGTGTTGAAGAAACGAAGAAGATTGTCACTGATCTCATAGAACATTTTCTTCTTGTCATCCTTTCGGTTTATCGGGCTTGTCTTTGTCACGATCCCCATGGCAACCAATCTTTTGAGCATCCTGTCGAGAGTGCCTGACACATCTTCCGACATCATGTCCTTGATCTCGTTGTATTTGAGTTTTCCGTTGCCTATTCGCACCAGGATTTCCTCAGGGAAATCGGATTTCAGTACCTCCCTGACGAGTATGTTCTCAAGTGTGATGCGTACCGGACTGCCTTCTCTCACCAATAATCTTGCGATGTTCTCTTCCAAAGTTTCTTTCGGATCGAGCATCGAGAGTGCGAACGGGTATCCCCCGAAGACCGAATAAAATGCGATTTTGTCCCTTGTTGGAAGATTCGGATAGAACAATGCTGATTCAAGGTAATTGAACGGTCTGACCTCAAGAGTTGCCGTGATGCGGTTGAAAAGCGGGCTGTCATACTCCAACATTTCTTTCATGACGCTCATCCATGAACCGGAGAATATGATTGACAGGTTCCGGGATGTGTCGATTATGCGTTGCATGTATGAGTCCAGAGTGTCCTTGGAAAGGGATGAACGCATGTATGGGTATTCATCGATCACTACGATGATATGTTTTCCAGATGTACTCTCATTGAGGACATCGAATATGTCGAAGATGTCTCTCATTCTTGCAATGTATTCCAATCCGGTTGCTTCGGCACATGTTTTCGCAAAGAGTTCGACATTGTATTGAAAAGATCCCTTCACACACTCGTAATAGATGTACTTGGTTTGCATCTGGTTTTCCAGTACATCTATTATCAAAGCCGTCTTTCCGACTTGGCGCGGGCCATAGACAAGTATTCCCTTGTTTCTTTTTTCGATTGCATTCTTCAGATAGGCACTTTCGTTTTTTCGGCCAATGAAACTTTTTTTACCCATGTCTCTGATTCTAATTCCGGAATTGATAAATTACAATCAATAAAGATGCTATCATTCATGATGCCATCTTTTATGATTCTAATCCTGTCATAGGAATTTTCCTGTAATGCTTTCTGCATTCCTTTTGATTGCCTCAGGAGTTCCCGTTGCGATTATCCTTCCGCCCTCAACTCCACCTCCCGGCCCCATGTCGATCACGTAGTCGGCGTTCCTGATCACATCCAGGTCGTGTTCGATCACGACTATCGTGGCCCCTTGGTCGAGGAGGGTCTGGAAGACTGAGAGGAGGTTCTCGACATCAAGCGGGTGAAGTCCTATCGTCGGTTCGTCGAATATGAATACCGAATCGCTTTGGTTCTGTCCGAGTTCGCTTGCAAGCTTCAGGCGCTGTGCTTCCCCTCCCGAAAGTCCGGGGGTACCTTCGCCGAGGGTGAGGTATCCAAGTCCGAGGTCCTTGAGTCTTTGGAGCCTGTTTGCGATCGTCTTCTCCCTTGAAAGGACTCGGAGTGCTGAATTCACATCCATGTCCATCAATTCGTTCAATGAATACGCGTTCTTGTCATTCCCTTCGTATTTCACATCCAAAATATCCTTGCCGTATCTTGATCCGCGGCAGTCAGGGCATGGGATTTCGACATCTGGAAGGAATTGGATGTCAAGGCTTATTGTTCCGCATCCATCGCACGTCGGACATCTTAGTTTCCCGGTATTGTACGAGAAATCACCAGCCTTGTAGCCTTTCTCCTTTGAAAGGGAAAGTCGGGAGAAAAGCTTTCTCATCTCATCGTGCACCCCTATGTATGTTGCGACAGTGGAACGGATGTTCACCCCGATGGGGCTTGCATCTATCAACTTCACGTGCTTGATTCCTTCCGCATTTATTTCCTTCACAGGGAATGGAGGCTTCTCACCTTTTGAAAATGCATCAAGTGCAGGTGCAAGGCTTTCAAGTACGAGCGTGGTTTTCCCTGATCCGGAGACGCCTGTGACGACCGTCATGCGCCCTTTGGGAAAAGCGACTTCAAGGGGATGGACCGTGTGGATCATGTCGGTTTTCAAGTTGATGCTCCCGTTCTCGAATAGTTCTTCGAACTTTGCCCTTTTCCTGTAGATCCTCCAGGTATCGTCTTTTAGGAATGGTGCGATCTTCGAGTCCGGGTTTCCCTTGATCTCATCAAGCGTTCCCGACGCTATTACTTTTCCTCCCTCCTTTCCTGCAAGCGGCCCCATTTCGATCATATAGTCGCTTGCGCCCAGGACTTTTGTGTCATGGTCGACGAGTATCACCGAGTTCCCGTCTCCGACCAGGTCTTTCATCACCCCTGTCAATCCGATCATGTTCTCCGGATGAAGTCCGATCGAGGGTTCGTCGAGTACGTATAACACCCCTGTGGTCCTGTTTCTCACTGCACGTGCAAGTTGCACTCTCTGCCTTTCCCCCGTGGAGAGCGTAGATGATGCCCTGTCGAGCGTGAGGTATCCCAGTCCTAGGTCAATGAGCCTTTTTGCATTGTCAAGGAACGACTCGGCTATGTTCTCTCCCATCCTTTTCATCTCATCAGGGAGTGTTGACGGCATCGCCCTTACCCACGAGATTGCATCCGAAAGGGTCATCGCAGTCACATCTGCAAGACTCATTCCCCCGATTCTCGGGTAGAGTGCATCCTTTGAGAGTCTCGAGCCGTGGCACTCGGGGCATGGCTCTTCGATGAGGAATCTCCCGACCCTCTTCATTCCGCTTTCATCCTTCACTTTCGAAAGTGCGTTCTCAACGGTTCTTACAGCGCTGAAGTATGTGAAATCGAGTTCGGCGACATCAGATGAGTTTTTTGCCCTGTAGAGTATGTGTTTCTTCTCCGCAGGTCCGTCGTAGACGATCTCCTTCTCTTTCTCCGTAAGGTCCTTGAACGGGATGTCCGTTCTTACTCCCATCGCCCTGCAGACATCCACCATCAGGGACCACATGAGGCTTTTCCATGGAAGGACTGCGCCTTCTTCGATCGAAAGCGTCTCATCAGCGATCAACGATGACCTGTTCACTTTCCTCACAGTGCCCGTGCCGTCGCAGCATTTGCACGCACCACGGCTGTTGAACGCAAGGTCTTCAGCTCCCGGTGGATGGAAGTGAACGCCGCATACCGGGCATATGAGTTCTTTTTCCGCAGCGACATCCAGCGACGGTTCGTGGTAATGTCCGTTCGGGCAACGGTGGCTTGCCAGCCTGGAAAACATGAGGCGGAGTGAGTTGTTCAGTTCGCTGCTTGTTCCGAACGTACTTCTGATGTTGGGTACCCCGGGCCTTTGCCTGAGCGCAAGGGAAGCGGGGATGTACAAGACTTCGTCAACCCAGGCCCTCTCTGCCTGGGTCATCCGCCGCCGTGTGTAAGTCGAGAGTGATTCGAGGTATCGTCTTGAGCCTTCTGCATAGAGAATGCCCAGTGCAAGCGATGATTTGCCCGATCCTGATACTCCTGCAATCGATACTATCTTACCCAACGGGATATCCACATCTATGTTCTTCAGGTTGTGTACTTTCGCGCCACGCACGATGATTTTATCGGCCATATGGGAAAATATAATCCGTAAGGAGGAGACGAACAATGAGTTTTGCATTCCTTTCGATGTTGTTTTCTGCATGCTACCATAAAAAGGGGAGGATGATGTGGAAGTAGCATTGGTTGCACTCTCTGATCCAGTGAAGGATCTTTCTTTTCTTGATTCCCTTGTTCCTTTCTTGGAAAGGAAGGGTGAGCATGTGACGATAGGAAGAAGCGTGTATGAAGAAACCGGGGGAAAGGCAAAGGCTGATGAAGTGAATTCGTTCTTCCGTGATAAAAGCGTAAAGAGAATTTATGACATATCGGGCGGGGATATCGCGAACGAATGCTTGAAGTTCCTCGACTTTGAATCAATTGCATCGTCAAATGCCATGTTCTACGGCTACAGCGACCTGACTACGGTGATCAATGCGATTTTTAAGACGACTGGGAAGAAAAGCGTTCTGATGCAAATCAGAAACATTGCGCTCTCTGAAAAGCGGAAGAAGGAGTTTTTCTCAGATGAGAATTCACTTTTCACTTTCCATCATCGTTTCGTTCAAGGCGAATACATGGATGGCACTATAGTCGGGGGAAATGTAAGGTGCCTGCTGAAACTGATGGGAACGGAATATTTTCCTGATACGGATGGGAAGATACTCTTTCTGGAAGCAATGAGCGGGAAGAAGGAAAAGATCGTGACATACTTTTCCCAATTGGATGAAGCGGGGATATTCGGGAAGGTAAGGGGAATTCTGCTTGGAACGTTCCTGGAACTGGAAAAGGATGGAGAGAAGGTGGAAGAAATCCTCTTGAAGAGGGATTTCAACGTACGTGTTCCTGTTGCAGTTACAAGCGAAATAGGACACGGGAAGGATTCCAAGGCACTTCTGATCGGAGGTAATTACAAGATTGAAGAGGGTAATCTCCCTCTTATGGGATGATCAGGTAGATAGGAAAATCGGGTTGTTGCGTTTTGTTGCATTTTCTTAAAGTCCATGTAATTCTATTTTTACAAAGCCATCTTTTTGGTAATGTTTGGCTGAAGGAGTAGATGTATGAAGCGGATTTCTTCTATGCTTTTGGTTCTTCTGATGGCTGTTTCACTATTTGCAGGCGGTGCAAGTGAAGCTACGGGAGATGGATCGTCTGATGCAGTAAAGGTCGCACTCATTATCGAAAACACGATTGATGACAAGGGATGGTGCCAGTCGATGCATGACGGCATACTCGCTGCCCAGGAGGCTTTGCCGGGGAAAATCGAGTACAGCTATGTCGAGAAGATGGCAGTCGTTGATGCCGGATCGATCGCAAGGCAGTACGTTGCAGACGGCTATGATCTGATAATCGGGCACGGAGCGCAGTACAAGAACGTCATTCTCGAACTGGCAGAGGAGTATCCCGACGTATCGTTTGCGTTCGGAACTTCAAGTGAGATCGGGCCTGAGAACGTATTCACATACATGCCTGAATCCGAAGAGACCGGATATCTTTCCGGCATCATCGCCGGCATGCTTACGAAGAACAATATCGTAGGCCTCGTAGGTCCTGTGGACGGAGGGGACTCAGCAAGGTACAACCGTGGTTATGTGCTTGGAGTACAGAGCGTCAATCCGGATGCTAAGATCCTCGTTGCTCATACGGGTTCATTCTCTGACTTCGTGAAGGCAGGTGAAGTTGCAACAAGTCAGATCGAGAGCGGTGCGGATATGCTTACAGGTTCCTCCCAGCAGGCAATCGGTGCGCTTCGTGCAACTGCTGAAAGCCCGGATGCGTTCTGGGTAGGTCAGGATCTTGCGCAGCTTACGACAGAGGAAGGCAAGGCGAAGTGCATTGCTGCTTCCTCATACAACTACGCTGCAGTCATCATTGACATAATCAGCAAGCTTGATGCCGGCGTGAAGGGCGGCGAATGCATTCCGATGAACTTCAACAACGGAGGGTTCATCTTCGAGTACAATGAACTACTTGCAGACAAGGTTCCCCAGGAAGTAAAGGACAAGGTAAGTGAGGCGATGAGCAACTTCACGAGTGCTGCAGGGGTTCTCTCGAACTGGTCCGAAGTAGATTACAACACGCTCTAAGCGATTTGAAAAGGGGAGGCGACTCCCCTTGATTTATCTTCAGGGAAAAAATATGGATGATAAAATACGAAGCCTCAGGATGGAACACATCACGAAGAGGTTCCCGGGGGTACTCGCATCGGATGACATAACGATCGAAGTAGGCGAGGGGGAGGTTCTGGCCCTCGTTGGTGAGAACGGTGCGGGAAAGACGACGTTGATGAATATTCTGATGGGGATATACCAGCAGGATGAGGGGCGCATACTCATAAACGGTGAGGAAGTAAGGTTCCGTGGACCGGAAGATGCGTTCAACGCAGGGCTTGGCATGGTGCATCAGGAGTACATGCTGGTGCCGAACATGACTGTCACTGAAAACGTCGCGCTTGGTTACAAGAAGGCTTGGAAAAAAGGTATCCTCGATTTGAATATGGTCCGTTCAAGGATCATGGAGATTTCAGAAAAGTACGGGCTTGCAGTCAATCCCGATGCATATATCTGGCAGCTTTCAGTCGGCGAACAGCAGAAAGTGGAGCTTGTTAAAACACTCTCATTGGGCGCACGCTTTCTAATACTCGATGAACCAACCAGTGCCCTCACTCCGCAGGAGACTGATGAGTTGATTGTGCTTCTGAAGAAGATGACCGATGAGCTTTCGATAATATTCATCAGTCATAAGCTTCAGGAAGTGAAGGCGCTTTCGAACAAGGTCACGATACTACGCCACGGCAAAGTCGTATTCAACGGCAATACCGATGATTATTCCCCGAGTGAGATTGCATCGAAGATGACGGGGCACGAAGTGAAGCTTCCTGAGAACAACGATGAAGCATCCCATGGCGATGTCGTTCTTGAGATAAAAGATCTATGCGTCAGAGGAGACAGGGGAAACTACGCGCTTGACGGCTTGGATCTTTCTGTACGCTCAGGCGAAATCGTAGGTCTTGCCGGGGTTTCCGGAAACGGGCAGAAGGAACTTGCCGAGGCGATAAACGGACTGAGGAAGATCGAGAAAGGGGAGATTGCACTCTTCGGATGCGAGATCGGGAATAAGAAGCCCCGCTCTGTCATTGAACAGGGGATGGGGTATATCCCGGAAGAGCGCAACATCGAGGGGATCGTGCCTCCGTTTGCGATAAGGGAGAACCTCATCTTGAAGGATGTCGACCAGAAGCCTTTCAGCAACAAGAGCTTCTTGAAGAAAGAAAAGGTCAACGAGAACGCTGAGAGATTGCAGATAGAGTTCGACATACGCAGTGCCGGGATAAACACCCAATCGGGATCGCTCTCGGGTGGAAACATCCAGAAGTTGATACTTGCCCGTGAGCTTTCGCGGGGTGCGAAGTTCATTACTGCAGTCTATCCTACAAGGGGGCTCGACCTAGGTGCGGTGGAATTCATCCACAAGGAACTTCTCAAGAAGAGAAAGGAAGGTGTCGGCATCCTCCTGATAAGCGAAGAGCTTGACGAGATAATAAACCTCTCGGACAGGATTGCAGTCATCTACAAAGGAAGGATACAGAAGGTGCTTGAGAAAAAAGACGCGACTCGTGCACGGCTTGGTATTCTGATGGCGGGAGTCAAGGAAGATGAGTAAAGGTTTCAAGATAGCGTATAAGTTGGGGATAATCGCGGTAAGCATCCTTGCTGTCATTTTCATCAGCTCGGTTATTCTCGTGGTGCTCGATGCTCCCATCCTGAAGACGTTCTATACGATATGCATAATGCCTTTGACCAGGAGCCTCCATATTACCGAGATCCTGATCAGGGCGATACCGCTTGCAATAACTGCAATAGGTGTATCGGTTGCATACCGCTCGGGTATAATCAACATCGGGGCGGAGGGGCAGATGGCGATGGGCATACTTGCCTTTACCGCAACGGCCCTTGCGCTTCCGGACGTGCCACGCCCGGTCCTGCTTCCGTTTGCATTGCTTATGGCAGCGCTCTCCGGAGGCATATGGGGGTTCATCCCGGGAATCCTCAAGGCAAAGCTCAACGTCTCCGAACTCCTAAGCACAGTCATGCTCAACTACATAGCGGCACAGTTCTATACGTTCTGCCTCAGGGTTGTGATGATGGACCCTGCTGAGAAGATGAGCGGAGGAGGAACTCCGCAGTCGATGCGCCTTACTGAGAACGTATGGCTTTCGCGTATCTCGGGGCGTCTCCATTATGGGATTGTGATAGCCGTAGTGCTTGCAGTCCTGATCTACATCCTTTTGTGGAAGACGACTGTGGGCTACAAGATGAGGGCATCCGGGTCTGGAGCCAGGGCTGCGCGCTACGGAGGAATAAACGTTCCTTTGTTCGTGGTTGCATCGATGGTGATATCCGGGGCTTTCGCAGGGCTTGCCGGGGGTATCGAGATTGCCGGGGTGCATAGGCGCGCGATCGAGGGAATAACGAACAACTACGGGTTTTCCGCGGTGGTCGTCGCACTCTTCGGAGGATTGCATCCGCTCGGGATCCTTCCCGCATCGTTCTTCTTCGGCCTAATGATCTACGGCTCGACGCTCTGCCCGCGGCAGGTCGGCGTTCCTGCGAATATCGTCGATGTGATGCAAGGCGTGATCATCCTTGTCATCGTAACAAGCCAGATGGTCCTTTCGGACAAGTATTTCCAAGACAGGCTTTGGAGGAAATACCAAAGCTTCAAGAAGAGGAAGGAGGCGTAATATGGATTTGGTTGTAAACGTACTTTCGATGTGCATTCCATTCTCGGTTGCCCTTCTTCTTGCATCCCTCGGTGAGATGTTCAATCAGAGGGCGGGGATATTCAACCTCGGATGCGAAGGGGTGATGGCGATGGGCGCCTTCTCCGGAATGCTCGTGCCATTTTTGGTCGGACACGGCGGTGCTGTACCGATGGTGTATAATGCACTGGGCTTCCTGCTTGCCGGCGTAATCGGGGCGCTTCTCGGCCTTCTTTTCGGTCTCGTAGTAATCACGTTCCGTGCACCCCAAGGCATTGCCGGAATAGGCATGCAGATGTTCGGAGTGGGGGTTGCGGGGACGCTTTTCAGATACTTCGTCGGGGGAACCCAGTCGGTGCCGGGCGTTCCGTCGTTTCCGATTCCCGTTCTTTCGAAAATACCGGTCCTCGGCAAGATATTCTTCTCGCACAACATAGTCGTCTACCTTGCGTTCTTGTTCGTTCTTCTTTCTAACTTCATCCTCTTCAAGACAAGTTGGGGACTACGCGTCAGGGCTGTAGGAACCCATCCTAGGGCTGCGGACAGCATGGGTATAAACGTGACGCTCACCCGTTACGAATCCCTTCTTGTAGGCGGTGCACTTGCAGGGATTGCAGGGGCATACCTCTCGCTTTGCCAGGCGAAGATGTTCTCGGACGAACTTATAAGCGGAAGGGGATTCATAGCAGTCGCCCTCGTTTATTTCGGGCACTGGAATCCGTACAAGATAATGCTCGGAGCGCTTCTTTTCTCGCTTGCCCAGACATTCCAGTCTGTAGTGCAGGGACTCGGGATATCGTTCCCGTATGAGTTTGCGGTAATGCTTCCATACATACTTGTAATCGTCGTTCTTGCATTCTCGTCGCGCGATCAGAAATCAGCGCCCGCATCGCTTGGAAAACCGTTCAACAGGGAAATAAGGACGTAAGTGTGATCCTGAATTGATTTGAATCAATCTGGCCGGGAGGAGTAATCTTCCCGGTTCTCCTTTTCCAGGATAGTATTTCCCCATGGATGTGTTTACGCCGGAAGAGCGCTCATATGTGATGTCTAAAATCCATGGAAAGGATACAAGAGGGGAGGTTCTTGTCAGAAAAAGCCTCTTCTCGCTGGGTTTCAGGTTCCGTAAGAACGACAAAAGATACCCCGGGCGTCCCGATATAGTACTCCCGAAATACCATGCCGTCATATTCGTCAACGGCTGCTTCTGGCACGGCCACGAAGGGTGCAGGCACTTTGTAATGCCACAAAGCGAATTCTGGAAGGAGAAGATCGAGAAGAACAAGGAAAGGGATGAAAGGAATATCGCCTCTCTTATTGCATCCGGATGGCGTGTGATCGTCATTTGGGAATGCACACTTGGAAGGAAAGAGGATTTTATCTCTTTGATCCAAGCCTTGGCTGACGAGATAAGAAAAGGGAAGAACAGCTATGTGTCCTTCCCCGATGACGAAGTCAGATCTGGGAACGAGCCAGGCATATCTCCTGACTGTTGATTTTCTTCTCTCCCCCTTTGATCTTCGAGTATGAGCCGTCGCTTCCCAGGCTTCTTCCTTTGACGTTGTCCAAGAGTATGAGGTCCAGCAGGGCCAGAACCTTTTCCTTCACTTCCTTGTCGAGCACAGGGGTTGCGATCTCGATTCTCCTGTTTACGTTTCTTGTCATCAGATCGGCAGATGAGATGTACACCCTCTGGTCGTCACCCTTTCCGAACGCGTATATCCTCGAGTGCTCCAAAAATCTTCCGACGATGCTTATCACGCTTATGTTGTCGGTGAGGCCCGGGACCTTCGGAAGCATGCAACAAATGCCCCTTACCACCAACGATATCTTCACGCCTTTCTGGCTTGCTTCTATGAACTTGTCTATGAAAGCTTTGTCGGTGAGGCTGTTGAATTTCGCTTTTATAACCCCTTCCGGGCCTTTCGCGATTTCCTTCTCGATCTCTTTTATCAAGCCGCTTTTGAGAGTGTGTGGGGCGATCAGTAGTTTCCTGTATTCGTAGTCTACGTTCCTTACCGCGATGTTTCGGAAGAACTCGACGCCGTCGCGCCCGATCTCCTCGTTTGCAGTGATGATGTTAAGGTCCGTGTACTGCTTGCTCGTCGATTCGTTGTAGTTTCCGGTTCCGAGGTGCGTTATGTACTTCACCTTCTTGTCTTTCTCCCTGACGATCGAGATGATCTTCGAGTGCACCTTGTAGTTCTCGATCCCGTAGAAGACGGTGCAACCGGCCTCCCTGAGCATATCGGCGTAGTAGAGGTTGTTCTCTTCATCAAAGCGCGCGCAAAGTTCCATTACGGCAATCACTTCCTTCCCGTTCTCTGCCGCTTTGATAAGCGCATCGACGATCTTCGAGTGGTCTGCAAGACGGTATATCGTGATCTTTATGCTCGTAACGCTCTCATCGACCGCGCATTGGTTCAGCAACCTGATGAGCGTGTCTATGCTGTCGTACGGATAGGAGAGGAATATATCCTTCTTCTCGACTTCGCTTATCAGATCAGAGCTCTTGAGTCTGTCGCTGATATGCCCTTTGAAGTCCGGGAACTTGAGGTTCCTCGCATCCTTTTCCGAGAAGTACTTTCCGATCTTGAACAGGAATTTGTAGTCGAAATAGGTTTTGCTTATGAAGAAGTTCGCTTTCCTTACCCCGATCTGTTTCGAGATGTACGACCTTATCTGTTCGCTCTCCCTGTTCATCTCCACGCGGATGCATTCGAGGTTCGTCCTCTCTTCGACCTTTGTCTTGATGAACTTCGAGAAATCGAAGTTGTACTCCATGTCCGCGTCTTCCATGTTGGCATCGAAATCGGCATTGCGCGTTATTCTCATCAGGGCTTTGTCCAGGATCCTGTACCCGGGGAATGCCTCGTCGCCGAATGCAAACAAAAGGTCCTCCGCAGTCACGAGGTGTTTCTTCTTCCCTTGGATCATGAAGAGGCGCTCGACGGAGTTTGCCATCGATGCAACTCCGAATAGCATGCTTCCCTCCCTCTCCAGTAGAAGGACCATGTATGTCCGGAGGTTCCAGAACCTTATCAGTGGATGTTTTGCGTCCAATACGAGAGGGGAGACCATCGGGAGGATGAATTCGTCGAAGTATTGCTTCGCCTGCGTCCTCTGCTTTTCGCTCATCTCATCGGGCTTCAGGAAATCAACACCATGCTTGTAAAGTTCCTTGTTGAGGCTGATGAACACTTCATCAGCCTCTTTGTAAAGGGCAGGGTACAGCGAGAGGATTCCATCGATCTGCTCGGATGCAGTCATCTCAGTCTTGTCATCCCTGTCCTTCGGATTGGATTTCTCAATGTTCCGCAAGGAGCCCAGGCGCACCATCGTGAATTCGTCGAGGTTTGATTTGAATATCGAAAGGAATTTGCATTTTTCCAATAGGGGATTGTCCTTGTCTCTTGCCTGGTCGAGTACCCTTCGATCGAATTCAAGCCAGGAATATTCCCTGTTGATGTATGCTCCGTTCATGAACTGTCGTGCGTTTTCCCGTAGTTTCACCATGTACTCCTTGAGATTGTCTTGTATCAGTTTTTCTCGTATTTCTCCCCGTCTCCAAAGGAGATTCCGATGCTTCTTGCAACTCCAATCATCTGATGATCCTTCGGGATATACTTCGTCTTTCCCGCAATGTCAATAAGATAGTTGGACGTTATTTTATTGTTTACGACCGCGACTGTAGTACCGAACTTGCCTTCCTCTACGAGCTTTCCCGCAAACGAACCCATCTCGGTCGAAAGGAGCCTGTCGTAAGGACTCGGATTTCCACCCCTCTGAAGGTGCCCTGGTACGACGGTACGGGTCTCTACCCCCGCCTCTTTCTCGATGTACCTTGCAAGTGCTGAAGTGAGCGTCACATCCCCGCCTCTCTTCTCGAGCTTCTCCTGCTTCTTCATTTTGCTTTCGGCTTTGGTGATCGCACCCTCTGCGATTGCGATGATGTTGAATGCTTTTCCGTTGTCGATCCTCTTTCTGACTGTTTTTACGACATCATCAGGATCGAACGGGAATTCGGGAAGAAGTATTATGTCCGCGCCCCCTGCAATTCCTGCATAAAGCGTCAGCCAGCCGACCTTGTTTCCCATTATCTCGACAAGCATCGTGCGCCCGTGGCTTGCTGCTGTCGTGTGTATGCGGTCTATGCACTCCGTATCGATATCGACGGCTGTATGGAAACCGAACGTTACATCGGTGCCCCAGATGTCGTTGTCGATCGTCTTTGGCAGTCCTATGACGTTGCATCCGTTCTGGGACAGGAGTGCTGCGGTCTTGTGCGTTCCCGCCCCTCCGAGCGTTACCAAGAGATCAAGTCCGAGCTTCTTGTAATTCTTCTTCATCAGATCAAGCTTGCTTTGGCCGTTCTGGTCTTCCTGTGTCATCAGCTTGTACGGCTGCCTCGATGTTCCGAGTATTGTCCCCCCGACATTCAATATGCCGGAGAAATCGGATTCCTTGAGTGTATGCGCTTCCCCGTTTATAAGTCCGCCGTATCCGTCGGAGATGCCGATTATCTCAGCTTTCGGAATCTGGTTGTAGACATATTTTGCAAAACCCCTGATTACAGCATTCAATCCCGGGCAGTCCCCGCCGCTTGTGAGAATACCGATTTTCATATTGCCTCCTTTTCCTGTCCAATAGACAAAGAAAAGTTTAACTTAAATTTTACATCAAATGTGACTAAAAGAAGTTAAGTTGAGGTTAATTCAATGGGAAATCTATGTTTTCACGACTCTATCGGAACGAATTCGAACTTCGCAACGTCGAATAATCCCGAATCTGTAAGCTTGAGGCGCGGAATCACGGGTAGGGCCATGAATGAAAGGGTCATGAACGGATCGATCTTTTCTGACACTCCAAGTTCATCGTGGGCGATTCTTGTCATCTTGCTGATCTCTTTTGCAACTTCGTCAAGGCTTCTCTTGGTCATCAACCCTCCGATCTCGAGCTTCTGGACTGAAAGCACCTTGCCGTTTCTTACGATCGCAATCCCCCCTCCCGCATCTTCCAGCGCATTTACTGCGAGAAGCATGTCTTCATCTGTTTTCCCGACTACGATGACGTTGTGCGAATCGTGGGAGATCGTTGTCGCAACCGCACCTTCCTTCAAACCGTAACCCTTTATGAGTCCAACTCCGATGTTTCCCGTTCCCTTGTGCCTTTCGATTACGGCAAGCTTGAGTATGTCCCTGTCTTCCTCGTATTGCCATAGTCCGTCAGAGTCCCTTCCGACATCCTCTTCCAAAAGCTCCGTCACGACACCACCGGGGATTATCCCGATCACTTTCGCTTTACCCGTACCAAGCGGGAGTCTGAAGCTGCCGAGTGTAAGGTTTTTTATATTCAAGGAGCCTTTCACTTTCTCATCGGATGCGTCGGTCCCCCCTTTTTCAAGGATCTTTCCACCTTTTGCCACTAGTTTTCCCGAAACGAATACTTCGTCGGCATCAAGCCCTTCCGACAGGGTCTTTGAAAGGAAGAAGTCGGCCCTTTTCCCCGGGGATATCGCTCCTCTGTCGGAAAGTCCGTAGCACTCTGCTGCGTTCAGCGTAGCCATCGAAACGGCGTATAGGGGGTCAAGGCCGTTTCTGATTGCAAGCGAGACTCCGTAGTCGACCGCCCCCTCGGATAGTATCGTGGTAGGCTGTCTGTCGTCTGTTGCGAACAATATCCGTCCGGAATTTCTTTCATCCACCCCCGGAAGCAGCGGCAGAACGTTCTTGCAGCTGGTGCCTTCGCGGAGCATCACGTACATTCCCTTTTGTACCTTCTCCCTGAGTTCTTCGGGCCTTGAGCATTCGTGCTCTGTCATACACCCTGCGAATGTATACAGGTCGAGATCTCTTCCCGTGAGATCGGGTGCGTGTCCGTCTATTATCTTCCCGGCTTTCCATGCCTTCTCAAGCTTCTTTAATACTTCATCATCCCCGGAGACCACACCCGGGTAATTCATCATCTCCCCGAGTCCCTTTATTCTTTCGTTTTCCATATATTTCCCGACGCTTTCCGATGTAAGTGTCGCCCCCGAGTGTTCAAACGGAGTTGCGGGAACGCACGACGGGAACATTATGAAGACCGACAATGGAAGGCCCGCTGATGCCTCAAGCATGTAGTCGATTCCGTCAAGGCCTGATACGTTTGCTATCTCATGCGGATCGGCTATCACCGTGGTGACCCCGTTCGGTACCACCGCATCCGAGTACCCTGGCGGCGTGAGGTGCGAGCTTTCGATATGGCAATGCGCATCGATAAGGCCGGGAATGAGGTATTTCCCTTCGGCATCGAACTCCTCCTGTGCTTCAATGGAAGATGAGAAGCCGATGATCAAGCCGTCTTTCACGGCAACCGGGGATTCGAACACTTCTTTATTGTATACATCGACGACTTTTGCGTTTTTCACAACAAGATCCGCTTTCCCTTTCCCGTTCAATATGTCTATGATTTCCTCAGCTTTTTTCCTTTCCATCTGAAGCCTCCATATTGATTCTAAGGCTTTCTCCCGGATTTTTGTGGAAAATCATTTTCACACACGAAATATTGGAATGCTGGTACAATTTGATTGAAAAGGAGTTTGCTATGGAGAAAATCTTCAAATTGAAAGAACACGGAACTACGGTCAAGACCGAAATAGTTGCCGGCGTGACGACATTCCTGGCAATGGCTTATATCCTTATCGTAAACCCCATGATCCTTTCAGGGGCAAAGATGGATACAGGGGCTGTTTTTTCCGCGACTGCCATATCTGCAGGAATCGCAACGCTCGTGATGGCTTTCGTTGCGAACCTGCCGTTTGCACTGGCACCGGGAATGGGACTTAATGCATTTCTTGCAGTCACTGTATGCGGCATAATGGGATATTCATGGCAGTTTGCAATCACTGCGGTGTTCATCGAGGGTATCATCTTCATTGCCCTTACCCTTTGCAACGTTCGTGAAGCGATAGTAAACAGCATACCCAGGAATCTCAAGAGTGCCATAAGCGTAGGAATAGGGTTCTTCATAGCGTTCATCGGCTTGCAGAATGCAGGGATAATAGTCGATGGGGCCACATTGGTCGAGCTCGGCGACGTGACTTCCGGCCCTGCGCTTCTTGCACTCATCGGATTGGTTATCACTTCGATTCTGCTTGCATACAACGTCAAGGGCGCGCTCCTTTGGGGAATAGTCATCACAACGATCATCGGCATTCCTATGAAGATAACGACATTCCACGGTGGTTCTTGGCTTCCGCCATCTTTGGAGCCCACGTTCTGGAAGTTCAGTTTTGCAGAGGTTGCTGCACACCCCGTGGATTTCATAATCGTCTGCTTCACATTCCTGTTTGTGGATATGTTCGATACAGTCGGTACCTTGATAGGCTGTGCGACCAAAGCGGACATGATACAGAAGGATGGATCGATTCCTCACTGCAAGGAAGCTCTCTTTGCTGACGCTGTAGGCACCACGGTAGGTGCAATCCTCGGAACATCAACTGTAACCACATTCGTCGAAAGCTCAACCGGAGTTGTCGAAGGGGGCAGGACTGGATTGACTGCACTTACCACGGGAATCCTTTTCTTCCTATCCCTTTTCCTCTCTCCGCTTCTTCTTTCGGTTCCTTCTGCGGCAACCACACCGGCACTCGTACTGGTCGGCTTCTTCATGATGGGATCGATAAAGAACATGGAATTCGAAGACCCGAGCGAGGGAATTCCCGCGTTCCTTACGATATTGATGATGCTCTGCGCGTATTCGATCTCCGATGGAATAATGTTCGGAGTAATTGCGTACGTATTGATCAAGGCGGCGAAGAAGGAATTCGAGGACATATCGATTGCAACCGTGATCCTTACGATCCTCTTCTTGCTGAAGTTCATAGTGGATGGAATCCAGATGTGATTCCTCTCTTCCTTCCCATAGGCCCTGGCAATTTCGTCAGGGCCTTTCTCATCATAGGACACTTCACTATAATTCCGGGTATGAAGAAAATCCTTTCACTTCTCTTGGTATTCTTTGTACTTCTTCCTGTTTTCTCTGAGAACGTCGATGTCATTCTTTTAAAGGGGCCGACTGCGATGGGTATGGCTTTCCTGATGGACAAAGCCGGGGAAAAGAGCGTCGACGGGTATGAGTATGACTTCTCGATCGAAGCATCCCCTGATATGGCGATCCCGAGGATAGTTAGAGGCGACTTTACGTTCGCTTCCGTTCCCTTGAATCTTGCATCGGTGTTGTACAACCGTACGAAAGGGGATGTGAGCGCTGTTGCCATCAACACTCTCGGGGTGCTTTACATCGCGGGGAAAGACTGCACGATCTCTTCTTTGAAAGATCTTGTGGGAAAGACGATATACTCAGCGGGAAAGGGTGCGACTCCCGAATACGTACTTTGCTACCTTTTGAAAGCAAACGGAATGGAGATCGGAAAGGATGTTTTTGTCGAGTGGAAGAGCGAACACACGGAGTGTGTACTGGCACTCGCTGAAGATGATGAGGCTGTGGCGCTTCTTCCCGAGCCGTTCTTGTCTGCAGTGCTTGAAAAAGATCCTGCACTATCTTTATTGGTCGATCTGAACGAGGAGTGGAGGCTTCTGACCGGGAAATCCGTTATAACTGGGGTGACGATAGCAAACGATGAAAAGCTTTTAAAAGATGAGAACCTTCTTCCTTCGTTTCTGACTGCGTATGGAAACTCCGTTGAAAGGGTGAACAGCGAAATAAATGAAGCGGCAATGATCATGGAGCGCTACGGAATAATAAGTGCGGCTGTAGGGGAGAAGGCGATACCCGGGTCACACATAGTCATGATTTCAGGGGATGAGATGAAAGATGAGCTCTCATCGTACCTTGAGGTGCTTTATTCCATCGATCCGAAGAGCATAGGAGGGGCCGTCCCCGGCGATGACTTCTACCAGATCTGATCTTCCAAATACGATCTTTTCGATCATCTTCTGGCTTCTTCTCTGGACTGTACTTGGGAAAGTAGTGGGGGAAGTTCTTCTTCTCCCGACTCCAATTGATGTCGCACGTGCGTTCATCCCTCTTCTGGCGGATGAAAGTACGTACATTTCGATATCCATCACCCTTTTCAAGATCATCTCCGGCCTTCTCCTTGCCTTCTTGTGCGCTTTCCTGTCTTCCTTTCTTTCTTATGTGAATAAGACTTTCAGGGCGTTGTCAGCTTCAATCACCAGGATCATAAGGGCAACGCCGGTTGCTTCCATAGTCATTCTTCTTCTGGTGTGGATTGAAAGCAGGAACCTCTCCGTGGTGATTTCCTTTCTGATGGTCTTCCCTATAGTCCATGAGAACATCTTGAAAGGGCTTGATGAGACCGATGATGACTTGTTGGAGGCAGCGTCATCGTACCACGTGAGTGCGATCAGGAAGGCACGGTATGTATACCTACCTTCTGTAATACCGTACTTTGAAAGCGCGCTTTCGCTTTCGGTGGGACTTTCATTCAAAAGCGGAATAGCTGCCGAGGTGATATCCTTGCCATCGGGATCGATCGGGGAGAGGCTCTACGAAGCAAAAGTATACTTGGAGACACCCGAACTCTTTGCATGGACTATTATGATAATTGCGCTCTCATTTCTCTTGGAGAGGTGTTTTCTCGTACTTGCTGGGGCGATCTCCGGAAGGATTTTGAAGTGAAACTAGAGGTTAAGAGGAAAGCCTTCGGAGAGAAGGTCGTGTTTGAAGATAGAATATTCTGGGTATACGGCAGACGCACTTTGATCAAAGGGCCGTCAGGATCCGGGAAAACAACGCTTTTGCGGATGCTTTCGCTTCTTGATGACGATTACGAAGGAACGTACAGCGGGAAACCCCGTTCCCCTTTGGTTCTTTTTCAGGAAGACAGGCTTTCCATGAAGATCTCCGTTCTTTCGAACCTGATGATGGTTACAAGCGAGAGAGATAGAGCGTTGGATGTCCTTTCCAAGGTAGGCCTTGCCGGGGAGGAGATGAGGAAGTGCCATGAACTTTCCGGGGGGATGCGCCGTCGTCTCGCAATTGCACGCATATTGCTTCTTCCATCTGATGTCCTTTTTCTCGACGAACCGCTCAGAGGCCTTGATGAAGGCATGAAGGAGAGTGTCTCCCGCCTCATACTCGATACGTTCCCGTCAAGCCGCATAGTAGTCGTTTCGCATGAGGAAGAGGATCAAGAACTCTTTGATATCGATTCAATAATCTCGATCTGACGATATTCCCGTGCCCTTTTCCCTGTTGTTCTCCTTCACTCTTCCGATGAATGAAAGAGCGTTCTTTCTTTTTCTGAAATCTTCGTTCACATTCCTTGTGACCGCGATGAATATAAAGTAGGCGTAGGGCATTCCAAGGTTTGTCTCAAGAAGGGAATTGGTCACCAAAGTACGGATGCTCTCCATAAGGGAGAAACCCTGGCTTCTTATTCCTCCGACAAGGAGTCCCGCTTCCCACGAGAATTGTACGAGTATTCCGATTGCAAGAAGCCATGGGATGTCGATTCTTTCCTCTTTGTTTTCCTTTTTCATATTCCAGATCACGAGAAGCAGGTAGCCGGTGAAAAGTATGATCGCCATGGCGTAGTGGTACGGTCCTGTCGTGCGCTCTATAAGAATTTGCTCTTCGCCTTGGCTGAATGCTGATGCGATCAGGGGGCATGAGAACCACCAGAGCGTGATCAGGAGCGACCATTCGAATAGGTATTCATCCTTCCTCATCCAGAGCCAGATCCAGGTGAAGTTGGTGAAGCCATAACTGAGCGACATCCAAAGAAGCGTTTCGAACATGCCTGCCCCTTCTATGTGCCTCGTGCCGAGCAAGAGGTGGAAGATCCCGTAGTCGACCAGAAAGTACACCAATCCCATTGCGATGCCGACAGACAACGTCAGGAACCTCCGCTTCCATATCAGAAGCAACATCAAGAGGACGATGAAAGATGAATCGAGGAAAATGTATGGAAGTGTGAATACCCTGCGCGCTATGACTTCAAACATAATTCAATTCTACGGCTTTGAGAAGAAAAAATCCCGTCTCTTCGAGGCGTCATGCCAAGAGAGCAGGGACTAAGGAGGGTTTACTCGTTTTTAAAATTCTTGTATGGGAGCACCTCTGGTTTCTGAGTACGTCCTGCCTTCGATGGCGACTGTCATACCGTCAGATGGGCTTTTCCCGATACAAGAGCGCCTCCGCCGCGGATACCTTGTGCATTGCCGCTTCCGGATGTTCTTTGTACGGCACTTCAGATAGGCTTTGCCTTCCTGTGCCTTTCCTTTCACAACAGGAAAGATATCAGGAGGATGTGAAGATATTAAGCACTTTGATGTAATGTTTTGGTAAATAAAATGGAGTTTTTGAAAAACAGCTATGCATCACCATCCCAGGTACACTGGAATGTATATCTCGATGCCGTTTCCTCGCATAGCACTCCCACGTTCCCGATCGCTTCTGAATATCCAGAGAGGGCTGCAAACGGCGCAAACTGCACGGCCCGCGCCTTTTCAGGCATCCTTTCGTGCTTTATTTCCGGTTTTTCGATGTAGATGATGTCATCGTATTTCAAGCCCTATGACCTCCGATCTGATGGTGCCGTTTTATAGCTGTCGCACCCTTTTCGTAGTTCATTCCCTTCAGTATCGCGTTCTTCCCGAACTTCTCTTTTATGGAAATTGCCGCGCGTAACACGCTCATCTCCTTTTCCTTTCCTCCATCGTCATTCTCGAATAGATCCGGTTGCCTGTATCCTGTGCACTTTGAAATGTGGCATGCTGTGATCGTAACCCTTCTCACGAGAAGCTCTTCAGATACGATTGCCTCATATAACTTCTCGACGCTTTTCCTGATCACATGAGGCGATGATGTATTCGGAAACGATATCCTTCCATTCACTCCCTTCGGAACGGGACGCCCGTAGTGGTCGATCTTCACGCCATCCACGTGTAGCGCCCTCCCGCTGTCGGTGATGTTCTTGTTATCGTAGCCTACGTGAAGTACGATCTGGTCTGTGACGAAACCTTTCGACGTCAACTCAATGGCAAGGTCGTCAGCCATCTCCTTTGCCGTGACCAACCCCTCGCTGAAGGAGTAAGGTCTTTCAAGAACCTGCCCTGAGGAGATGCTTCTCTCTTTGCTTTCATACTCCTTGATGTCTTTCATCGTACAGCTCTCGTATCCCCATGCGTGGTCTATCAAGAGTTCTGCATTCACACCGAAAAGGGAGAATAGGAGGTTTTATTTGAGCCCGTAAGTCAAGAGGAAGCAATAAAGGAAGATTTCCTGCATTGAATCATTGACAAAAGGTCATGAAGAAACGAACCTTGGGATACAAGGTTTCGAAAGGAATCTGAAGATGTGAGC
>CALXOH010000019.1 GCA_944389975.1 uncultured Spirochaetaceae bacterium | reverse complement strand
AGGGACAAGAACAGTTGTAAAAACCTGCTGGATGAGGGTAAAGACATCCTGAACCGCTGGGCTAGCGGGGATAGCTCACTGATACTGGCACCATCAGGTGTCTTGAGTGAGAAGAAGCTCCATCCTCAGGCTCGCTACAATGTGTGACAGGATGGAGAGTATGTCACAAATACATATATCGCTATTATGTCATAATTGACATTATACTAAATAAGTGTAATAAAAGGGCTGTATGATCAAAACAGTCAAGAAAGCAATATCAAATATAGTTCTTTTGGTACTTTACAGAGCTCTCAGGGTTCTTTCACAACACGACAGCAGGGTAAGAAATGAGTTTGAAGCCCTCCCTGAAGGTTTTACAGTAGCCCTCAGGATCAACCCGAGCGAAGGGGAGATCAGAATGGCGAAGGTGAATGGGAGACTCAAGCGCATCGGTAAGAGAGACGACTACGATGTCTTGATAACCTTCAAAGGGATAGACGCGGCATTCAAGGTACTTACCGGGCAGATGGGAGTTGCACGTGCATACGCCGAACATCGCTTCACGCTCAAGGGCGACATCGGAGTTACGATGGGACTAGTCAGGATGATCGACATCGCCGAGGCATATCTTTTCCCTCGCATAATGACGAAAAGGATCCTCAGGTCGGTTCCGTACAAGGAAAAGAGCACCCTTACGATCTATAGAAAAGTATTTATCGGGGTATGAGCATGTATATTCCTTCCTACTTTGAGTTCGTAAACTCAGCTAAGCTTCTTGCCGGCGATTACGCTTTGGAAAACATCACCGAGGAGATGTCTCTCCTTGGTTCTTCCCGTCCGTTCCTCCTGTCCGACAAGGGACTGGAGAAGGTTGGAAGTGTCAAAACTCTTCTTGATATCTTCTCCAAGTCAGGGTTGAAGGTATCCGGGGTGTTTACCGACATTCCGCTCGACAGTTCCATATTGAAAGTCAACGAGATCGCAAGCCTCTATAGGAAGGCCAACGCCGACGGGATAATCGCACTCGGGGGTGGAAGTGTTATCGACACTGCAAAGGGCCTCAGAATGCTAATAAGCCAGGGCGGAAAGGATATATTGAAGTATGCGGGAGCCGAAGTTCTCCCAAGGGGTATGAATGTTCCTTTTACCGTAATTCCCACTACAAGCGGCACAGGTTCTGAAGCAACTGGAGTTGCAGTTATAAAGGATGAGGAGAAGGAAGTCAAACTTGAATTCATCTCATCTTATCTACTTCCCGATGTCGCAGTACTTGATACAAGGATGCTTGAGAGCATGCCTCCCCGGATTACGGCAATCACCGGGCTTGATGCCCTCACGCATGCAATCGAAGCGTATTCATCGATGCAGAGGAACCCTGTAAGCCAGGCATATGCGATTGCTGCCATGCGCCTTATAATCGAATACCTCCCGATTGCCATCAAAGAACCACACAACAAGAAAGCACGTTTGGCGATGGCGAATGCCGCATACATCGCCGGTGCATCTTTCTCAAACAGCATGGTTGGGATAGTACACGCGATCGGACATAGCGTCGGGGCAGTTTCGGGCGTTCCCCACGGGGAAGCGATGAGCATCCTTTTGGTTCCTTCGATGAAGTACAACGTCAACGAGGCACGTGAAGAGTATTCTGATATACTTCTCTACATCGCGGGTGATGTGTATGCATCAACGCCAAATGAGAACAGGGCGGAGAAAGCGATCGAAGTGTTATCTGCCTTCGTGGATCAGATACGGACTATGGCACCTGTGAGAAAGACCCTTTCCGAAGCTGGAGTGAAGAAGGAAGATTTCCAGAAGATTGCAAACAGAGCGATAAATGATGGTGCTCTGATCGTCAATCCCCGTGCAGCCGACAGGGATGACGTGCTACGCATTCTCTCAGAAGCATTTTGATTCAATATGCCATGGCGGAGAGTCCGCTATGGCCATGTAATTCGCTATGTTGTACTGTCGATCGCATCAAATCCATTTTCCAATTGGAAGCTTTAATTATAATAAATTACAACTTTTATTAGTCAAGTTTGCTGTATTTCATTAGTCAAATTGGCTATTCGGAGAAGCTTCTGATGAACTTCTTAGTTCTCTCCATCTTCGGGTTTCCAAAAAGTTCGTTCGGTTCCCCTTCCTCTACGATCACACCGCCATCCATGAAGATCGCGTAATCGGAAGTTGCCTTTGCAAAGTTCATCTCATGCGTGACGACAACCATCGTCATCTTCTCCTCTGCAAGCTCTCTGATCACTTTCAATATTTCGCGTGTGAGTTCCGGGTCCAGTGCGCTGGTAGGTTCGTCGAAGAAGAGTACTTTGGGATTGAGCGCCAGTGCACGTGCAATCGAAACGCGCTGTTTCTGTCCACCGGAGAGCTGGAACGGGTAGCTCCTGGCCCTGTCTGCAAGATCCATCTTCTTCAGTAGCGACATCGCAATCTCTTCAGCTTCTTCCCTGGGTCTTTTAAGAACCGCCATCTGTGCTTCCGTGATGTTCCTCAGGACTGAGAAATGCGGGAAGAGGTTGAACTGCTGGAAGACAAGGCCTGTTTTCAAAAGTATGTTTCTTTGCTCGACCAAATCGACGTACCGGGCTTTTCCGTCGATGCTTTCAAATAGGGTGGAGCCGTCTATCGTGAGAGTGCCGTCATCAGCTTTCTCCAGCTGCGTGATGATCCTCAGCATCGTAGATTTTCCACTTCCCGAAGGGCCAATTATCGAGAGGACGTTCCCTTCCTCGAGGGAGACTGAAATGGATTTCAGTACTTCAAGTTCCCCGAATGATTTTGACAAATTCTCCAGTTCGATCATCTTTCCCATGCTATCACCTGTAGTAGTTCATTTTCTTCTCTCCGATGGCGAATGCACGGGAGACGATGTAGTTCATGATGAAATAGAATATTCCGGCAACGAATATGGGGAATGTCGAGAATTGCCTGGATGCAGAAGTCTGGGCAACCCTGAATAGTTCGGCTACCCCGATCGTCTGGGCAAGGGCCGTATCCTTTACGAGGTTTATGACTTCATTTCCAAGGGACGGGAATATGTTCTTTATCACCTGGGGAAGAACTATGTGGAAGAATGTATATGCTTTTGTGAATCCAAGCACTTTTGCAGCTTCGTACTGCCCTTGGTCTATAGCTTGCAATCCCGATCGATATATCTCTGCAAAGTATGCGCTGTAATTGAGCACGAATGCGATTATGCACGCAGTGAACCTGTCATACGACACCCCGAACACGTAGAACGGGGCGAAGTATACGAATATAAGTTGCAGGATGAGCGGAGTGCCGCGCATGATCTGGATGTAGAGGTCTGTTATCCACCTGATTATCGTGACTCTCGTCATCTTCCCCTTTGCGACTACAAAACCCAAAGGGAGAGAGAAGAGCAGTGTGAGGAAAAAGACTTTGAGACTTGTTACGGTCCCTTCCAGCATCTGTACGAGTAATCCGCTCATTACATTACTTTCCTATCGTTGTGATATCCTGGCCGAACCATGCCGTGGAGATCTCTGCAAGAGTGCCATCCTCAGCCATTCCCAAAAGGGCGCTGTCCACGGCTTCGCAAAGTGCAAGGTCACCTTTCCTGAATCCGATTGCATACTCTTCATCCGCCAGGCTTCCAGGGAGGATCTTGAAATCCTTTCCGGAGCGGGAGATGTTGTCGTTTGCAACGATGACGTCCATTACAACTGCATCAACTCCGCCTGCCTCAAGATCCATCAGAGCGGTAAGGTAATCCTTGAATTCGATCACTTCTCCGATCGATGCGCTGAAATCCGGGTTGTCTTCGATCGCAACCTGTCCGCTTGACCCAGCCTGAACCCCGATCGTTGCCCCTGCAAGATCCTCGATGGACTGGACACTCGATGATCCTTTGACAACTACCACCTGTGCGTTGTTTACATATGGCGCGCTGAATGTCATCATCTCCTCGCGCTCAGGGGTGACTGTGAAGCCATTCCAGATGCAATCTATGTTTCCGGTTGCGAGTTCCTGTTCCTTTGCGCTCCAGTCGATCGGCTGCGGAACAAGCTCGACCCCGAGGCGCTTTGCAACTTCGCGAGCCAGGTCGATGTCAAATCCGACTATCTCTCCGCTCTCATCCCTGTACCCCATCGGGGGGAACGAGTCATCGAGGCCAAGCACGAACGTTCCTTTTTCCTGGACGTTCGCTAGAGACTGATCGCCGGTCTGATCCGTGTCTCCGGCAGCAAAAAGCGACATGCTGATGATGCCGACAATGAGAATTGCAAACAGTTTTTTCACGTTGTTTCCTCCGTCTTGTGGAAAGTATATGTTAAAAAAGTTGCGTATGAAAAGTGAATTATTATGCAAGTGAAAGAATATTGAGCTTAATTCTTTTGATGAAAGGAAGTCTTTGAAAGAAAATCCGGAAAGACTGGGCGAATGAACGCGTTTTTTTGCGATCATTGAACATCTGTATCGCCAAGGGTAGGATCGGAATCATTAGGTTTAGTGAACTTTACATTTGGTTTGTCAGGATTTTGTAATTCTTTTAAAATTCATTAAAAGGGGATTGAAAAAAGGAATTATATCGGCTAGTATTTAGTTAGCTTAAACTAACATATTACTCCCTCTTTACCTAACTAGGTTTGAGCTTAATTGAGGCAGGGGCTACTCCTTAAAAGCCATTTTCCCCTGCCTCGATTTTTTACTCCCTTCTCTTTCTTTATTTACATAATACCTTGCTGAATTTAGGATTATGGCATGACGACGATAAAAGATGTGGCAAAGAGGGCGGGCGTATCGATATCGACCGTATCAAGGGTACTGAACGGGGCTGAGAATGTGGACAAGGTATTGAGGGACAAGGTCAATGTTGCGGTGCAGGAACTTGCCTACAGGCCGAATTTTGCCGCCCGTACGATGAAGAAGCATACCACTCAGTCAATCGGATTCATAATTCCTGATTTTTCCACACCGTTTTATGAAAAGATGATAAAGACCATAGAAAAAGAGTTCCTGGGTAAGCTTCTTATCCTCTTCATAAATTCATATGACGATCCGAAGACCGAGATGCGTGCCATAATGGATATGGTTGCCCGCCAGGTGGATGTCCTGGTCATATCCTCAACCGGTCGTAATGAAGAGTATCTCAACCAATTGTATGAGCATGGGATAAAGATAATTTTTGTAGACAGGCATCCTCTTTCCAGAAAGATTCCTTCCGTGATGGCGGATAAGTGTGATGGTACGGTAAAGGCGTTGGAATATTTCAAGCGTGCCGGCCACAGGCGGATAGCCATAGTTACAGGGCCCAAGGAAGTTTCCTCAAACATGGATAGGGCGAAAGGCATGAATGTCTTCCTTGAAGCTAATCCTGACATGATTGGAAACATAAGCATTCACTTCGGTTCCTTTACGGAAGACTACGGGATAATGATATCTGAGAAACTTCTTTTGAGAAGCAACCCGCCATCCGCGATCCTCACCGGCAGTGCCGTAATCGCAACAGGCATATTCATCTATTGCCGCAACAGGGGAATAACCATACCCGATGAGCTATCCATCATCTCTTCCGGTGACTTTGCCCAAGGCGAGCTTGTCTCTCCCAGGCTGTCGTACATAGGGGATGAACACGAGCGTGTTTCGAAGATCCTGATCATGATGATAAGCGACGCGCTGAACAATCATCTTGATGATGATTCTATTCTGCTTCCAGCCAGATTGAATTTGAATGAAACGGTGAAGGTTCTCGATTGATGAACCTTGTTGGAATAGGAAAAGTTTGGGCATTATAAGAAAACGATTTCTCATATAAGCTGATTTCTGCAATCATTTTTTCTCGCAAGATAACAATTCTTGTTGCCAATCCAAGGAATAGTCCAATCATTGTATGAATAAAATGTATTCATCAGTTATTAACGTTCATATAAATAATTAAATGTGAAATTAAGTGCATTTGAACGGATTGTAACCAACTATATCGATATTGGGGCTATCTTTTTTGCGATTAAATTCTTGACAGCTGAAGAATCTGATTTATTCTAAAGATTGAGAAAACGTTTTATCAAATTGCTTTCATTTGTTGTTTAATCGGTAAAAAAGGAGGAGATATGACAGCATATGAGAAATTCAGCCTTGCCGGAAAAGTGGCTATCGTCACAGGTTCCACGAGGGGCATTGGACAAGGCATAGCTCTCGGCTTGGCTTCTGCTGGTGCAGACATCGTAGGGGTAGGGCGTTCCGATCATTCCGAAACCAAGAAGAAAGTTGAGGAGATGGGACGCCGGTACGTGACAATACAGGCGAGCGTTGCGGATCCGGGCGCGGATGACATGATCATCGCCAAGGCGGTGGAGGCCTTTGGAAAGATCGATATCCTGGTGAATGCCGCAGGTATCACAAGGCGTGTAATGGCCATCGATATCGAAAGAAAGGATTGGCAGGATGTTTTGGATGTCAATCTTACCGCTCTTTTCTTCCTTTGTCAGAAGGCTGCAAGACAATTTATAAAGCAGGGTGGTGGTGGAAAGATAATAAACATCGGTTCAATGACTTCCTATCAGGGAGGCATCAAGGTTATTCCTTATACGGCAAGCAAGGCCGCGGTTCGAATGATCACGATGCATATGTGCAACGAATGGGCCCAGTACGGCATTCATATCAATGCCATAGCTCCCGGGTATATCGAGACGGATATGACGGCTGCAATGAGATCCGAGCCACATCGCATGGCTGAGACAGCTCCTCGTATCCCTATGACCAGATGGGGAAAGCCGGATGATCTGGCAGGTGCTGCAATATTCCTGGCATCCGATGCTTCTGATTACGTAAATGGCTTCACCATTGCAGTTGATGGTGGATTCCTGGCTAAGTCCTGATAGAAAAACAAAAGGTAGGTGAGAAATGAAAAAGGTTTTGACTCTTTGCTTGGTTCTTGTCATCGGCATGATGATGGTATTCGCCGGTGGCCAATCCGATGAAACGTATCCGAACAGGAACATCAGCGTGGTCGTGCAGTTTTCTGCCGGCGGTCCGACAGACCTTTCTGTCCGCGGGCTTTTGGATTCTTCAGAAGGTGCGACGTTTGCCGTTGAAAACGTCACCGGAGGAGCAGGCCTCATCGGCCTGACAAAGGTAGCTACTGCTCCAACCGATGGTTACACCCTGGGTTGTATCAATGTTGACCTTGCAATCAACTACGTGATGGGCAGGACTGAGATGTCGCCGCTTGATTTTATTCCTCTCGGATGCTCGATATTCGATCCGTATACGCTCGTCGTAAGAGCTGATGCCCCGTATGATACGATGGAAGAGTTCGTCGAATATTGCAAGGCTCATCCCGGCGAAGTGATTATTGGAGACTCTGGAGTTGGAGCTGCTCCAAACCTCTGTGCTGCGGCAATCGCGGATTTCTTTGACATCGAATACCGCCTTGTCTCCTATGATGGATCGGCAGACTGTGTGACGGCTGCTGTCGGCGGGCACATTGATGGAACGTTCACCCAGCTTTCTCCTGCAAAGGGACAGCTTGAGGCTGGTGGATTGAAGGCTATCGCTTGTGTCGCAAACGAGAGAATGTCCGCTTGGCCTGATATCCCGACGATCAAGGAAACCTATCCGGATATCGATTTCGAGTTCGTCGGTTGGGTATTCGTAAGCGCATACAAAGGTACGGATCCCGCCAAGTGTGAATATCTTGAAGGCGTACTCGGGGAAGCATCCCAGTCTGAGATGTTCCAGGAGAAGCTTGCCAGCCTTTCGATGGTCAATACGGTTATGACGACTGAAGAAGCCCAGCAGTTCTGTGCGGATCAGATCGAACTGTACAAGGAAATACTTACAAACCTCAATTTGATTTAAGGGATTTCCCTCTTTTCTGACAGGGAGGTCTTGGTGGCAATGTGTTTGCTGAGGCCTCCCTTTTTCAAAAGGATGATATATGAAGAAATTCGATTACATCATCTCCGCTGTTGCCTTTTGTTTCGGGCTTGTGATCTTCTACGTCACGCGGAATGTTGAAAAATTCTACAATGGAACGCCGGGTTCCGCCTTCTTTCCCCGAATAATTGCAGTTGTAATGTTCGTCGTAGCGGCGGCGCTGGCGGTAAATACCTTTCTCAAGAGAAGCACTTACAAGAAAGGAGAAGTGATATTTAATTTTGGTTCCGTCGGAACACAAAGGGTCTTGTGGATGTTCCTTGCAATCATACTTGCGGGCATAAGCATGTACTTCTTCGGTTTTATATTGACTTCACTTTGGTTTACGGCTGCCGTGATATTCATCATGGAGGAAAGACGACCGCTTGTCCTGGTCGTTTCCGCGATATTACTTACCTTGGTCATCTACGTCATATTCACGATCGGTTTGCAGATGTATCTTCCACGCGGAAGGATTATTTGAGGAGGAACATAAATGGACATATTTTTCACTGTAGTTTCTAACCTGTTTACTCCATTTAATCTCTTTTTGACATTCGGAGGAGCATTCTTCGGCATTCTCGTCGGCGCCATGCCCGGGCTTTCTTCAGTCATGGGTCTCTCCATCATGCTTCCATTTGCAATCAGGATCGGAGGAGTCGGAAGCATATTGATGCTTTTGGGAATCTACTGTGGTGCGGTCTACGGAGGATCGATAACCGCTATTTTGATAAACACCCCGGGAACTGCAAACAGTGCCGCAACATGTCTTGACGGGCATCCGATGGCACTCAGGGGCGAAGCGGGAAGGGCGATCAGCCTCTCTACGACATCTTCTCTGATAGGAGGTCTCCTTTCTGCTGTTGCACTTCTTTTCACCGCGCCGCTTCTTTCGAAATTCGCACTCAAGTTCGGGCCCACGGAGTATTTCGCACTTGGTATTTTCGGACTTAGCATCGTAACAAGCGTATCTTCCACTGAGAATGTACTCAAAGGAATCCTTGGTGCTCTTCTCGGACTGTTCCTGGCAGAGATCGGAATGGATGCGATCAATGGCCTGCCTAGGTTCACCGGAGGTTCTGTATTCCTTTTGGGTGGAATAAACTTCGTTCCGGTACTGATCGGGCTCTTTGCCTTCTCCCAAGGTTTGATAAGCATTGAGGAATACAACAAGAACTTGAAGCATGAGAGGACCTCCCAGCAGAAGATCAAGGGAGTCTTCCCATCGAAGGAGGATATGAAGGTATGCTTCCCCACGTATATCCGTTCTTCAATAATAGGTATTGTAATCGGCATCATCCCCGGAACCGGCGGTGATATCGCATCCTGGGTTGCTTACAACGAAGCAAAGAGATGGTCGAAGCATCCGGAGGAGTTTGGAAAAGGTACTCCCGAGGGTATTGCGGCTCCGGAAGCTGGAAACAATGCCGTTACAGGTGGCGCTCTTGTTCCTCTCCTGACGCTTGGAATTCCCGGGGATAGTGCAACTGCAATCATGCTCGGGGCCCTGATGATGGTTGGAATCACCCCCGGACCGCTTCTGTTCGTAGAGCAGACGGAGAGTGTTTATACGATAATAATCGGACTATTCCTTGCCAATCTTTTCATGGGTCTCATCGGATATGCCGGCGTGCGTCTTTTTGCAAAGATTGCAGATGTCCCGAAGTGGATCATGACCCCGATCGTATTCTTGTTCTGTATTGTCGGAACTTATGCGCTCAACCATACATTTGGTGACATCGTTGTCATGTTTGTTGCCGGAATCGCGGGATATGTGCTTCTGAAGCTTGGCTTCTCCGTTCCCCCAATCATCCTTGGTATGATCTTGGGAAAGACGATCGAGAACAATTTCCGTCGTGCGTATGTGATCTATGATGGGGACTTCAGCGTGTTCTTCACCCGTCCGATCTCCCTTGTCCTTCTTATTATTGCGTTCATTTCCCTCATCTATCCGTTGGTCATGCCGATCATATTGAAAAAGAGAAGGGAAAAGC
The DNA here is from genome assembly GCA_944389975.1 of uncultured Spirochaetaceae bacterium. GTDB lineage: Bacteria > Spirochaetota > Spirochaetia > Sphaerochaetales > Sphaerochaetaceae > Ornithospirochaeta. The sequence goes on along the minus strand of CALXOH010000019.1, from coordinate 16,392 downwards.
AGGTGAAAGAGGCTTGATATGGTGGAATGCAAATTCTGCGGGGGATCAGAACTAAGGGATGCTGTAATGCTTCCTGTCTGCAAGATGCGCTCCGGGATGCTTTATCTGATGAAGGATCAAACCCTTCCGGGGCGGATGCTTTTGGCATACAAGGATCACATCCGCAAGCTCTCAAGCCTCTCAAGAGACGAATACAGAGCGTTCATGGATGATGTGTACTCGGCTGCAAAAGCGATCAACGAAGTGTTCAATCCGGACAAGATAAATTATTTTGTCTTCGGAGATAAATCCGACCATCTTCATATCCACCTTGTCCCCAAATACAAGGACAAGGTGGAATGGGGTGCGTTCTTTACCATGGACAGGGTTGGCTGGACACCTCTTTCCGATGCTGGTTACCGGGAATTGGTTTGTGCGTTGAACAATTCACTTCAGAATGGAGGCTTGTCATGAAGAACGTCAGGGTTGCAATATGCGAGTGGTCGCTTCCGATCAAAGGCCCCTCGATGTTTCCATTGGCAAAGGAGCTCGGACTCGATGGGATCCAGATAGATGACTGGAGCAGTTGGGAACATAGCTTTCCTCTTTCTGACAAGAAGATCCGGAAATCGTATTTGGATGCTGCAAGGGAAACAGGTATGGCCATTCCATCGATGGGGTGCAATGGATTTTCCAGACTTGGAGGTTTTGTCAACAGGCTCGGGACCCATGAAGGGGAGATGTCCGTATATGCAATTCTAAAAAGCAAGGATATCTGCGAGGAGATGGGTATCCCCCTGGTGATGTTTCCATGTTGTTGGAGTGGGTTCATACACACGGAAGATGACTATGAGAACATGGCGAGGATGCTTTCCAAGGTATTGCCGTACTTTGAGAACTCCCCGGTCGATATTGCTATCGAATCAGTTCTTACGCCTCAAAAATACAAGGAACTGTTCGAATATGTCGGTTCGAAGAAGCTGAAGATCTATTACGACACCCAGAATACGCAATATTTTGCTTCTGCATACCCTCCGGAGGAAATAAGGGAATTGGATATTTCCGATATCGCGGAAATCCACTTCAAGGAAGGAAAGCTCAAATCCCAAGGTTGTCTTCATTATGGAGACGGGGAAACGGGATTCGATGAAATGGTGTCAGTCTTGAGGGAAAAGGGTTATCAGGGATGGTGTGTGATTGAAAACTTCTACACCAAGCCATCCTGGCTGGTGAAGGATGAAGATGTATGGACTTCCATAAAGGAAGACGTGGGAAGGCTGAAGGAAGCCTTCAGGGAGTGAAGCCAAATGGGACGCATACTTGTTTCTGCATCGCATTACGATGATTTATGCAAGAGCGCATATGACTATCTGATTTCGGAAGGACACGAAGTGATATTCGATCCATCCCGTTCATTTCCTTCGTATACGGAAAGCGAACTGAAGGAACTTCTTCCCGGAATTGATGCCGCGATAATAGGCATGGATAAATACACCGAGTCCGTATTCTCATGCACGAAACGCCTTAAAGCCGTTGCCAAATTCGGAGTTGGCGTGGACAACATCGATTTGGAAGCTGCAAAAAAGCACGGGGTGTACGTCATAAATGCACCCGGATGTAATTCAAATGCAGTTGCCGAACTCGCCGTGGGATTCATGATAGATCTCGCGCGGGAGATATCTCCGCTTTTCTTGGATATGAAGGAAGGTGGCTGGAAGCGATCCATCGGGGATGAACTTTCGGGGAAGACTGTAGGGCTTCTGGGCTTCGGCGCGGTTGCAAGGCTTGTTGCCAGAAAGCTCAAGGCCTTTGATATGAATGTCATCGCATATGATCTTTATCCGAGGGAGGACCTTGCAAAGGAGTTGGGGGTGCGTCTGACGACTTTTGACGAGGTTGTCGAAAACAGCGATTTTCTGAGTCTCCATATCCCCGCCACCAGGGAAAATCATCATTTGTTCGACGGGAAGATGTTTCATCGCATGAAGAAGGGATCGTATTTCATAAATACGGCAAGAGGTGGACTCGTGGATATGACCGCCCTCGTTGAAGTTCTCAAATCGGGTTGGTTGAAAGGTGCGGGGCTTGATGCATTTGAAACAGAACCGCTGTCGAAGGACGATCCGATATTCAGCGCGGGTAATGTGATCTGTACACCACATACCGGAGCGGAGACCAGGGAATCTTATGAGAAAGTAAGTTTGTCGACTGCCAGGGATGTGAATGCTGTTCTCAAAGGCGGACAGCCAAAGGCCTGGGTAAATCGATGGGAATGATGATTTGGCGCTCTGAAAATTTAGTAAAATTTAGTAAGTCAATTGCAAAAAGCCAGTGTATACTGGAAAAGATGATCTTTGGCTTGGAATAGGAGGTTTTACCATGCAGAAGATGTTCGGTGTGATTACAGCTATGGTCACGCCTTTTACAAAGGATGACAGGATAGATGTGGAGACTTTGAAGGCATATACGGAATACCTGATCGGGAAGGGTGTGAATTGTCTTTATCCATGTGGAACGACTGGAGAGATGCTCAAGATGACGGCAGAGGAGAGAAAGCTGGTTGCGGAAACGGTCGTGAACCAGGCTGCGGGTCGTGTTCCCGTGTTTATCCATGTAGGAGCGATGACTACCAAGGAAACGATCGAGCTTGCCAGGCATGCCGTTTCAATAAAGGCAGCAGGCGTCGGCGTGGTCACCCCGCAGTTCTTTGCCGTCAACGACAGGGAGATGGAGGAGTTCTACGTCCAGGTCGCAAACAGCCTGCCCGAGGATTTCCCCGTATATGTATATTGTATTCCCCAATGCGCGGCCAATGACATCAAACCTGAAGTGATCGACAGGATCGTCAAGAGAACGAAAAATGTCGTCGGTGTCAAATACAGCTACGCCGATTTCATCAGGGTGAAGAACTACCTGCTGTGCAACAATGGGAATTTCGATGTGGTCGTAGGCCCCGACAGGCTGTTCCTTCCTGCCCTTGCAATGGGATGCGTGGGAACTGTGACGGGGTGCTCGAACTGTGGCCCGGAGCCGTTCGTCAAGGTATTCGAGTGCTGGAACAAAGGGGATATCGAAGGGGCAAGGAAAGCTCAGGAAGAGGCAAACGAACTATGTGAGATCTCCCTTTCCGGGGCGAATATGGCATACTTCAAATCCGCTATGGCACATAACGGGCTTCCATATGGTCATATGAGGGCACCGCACCTTGACCTGACGAAGGAAGAGGAGCAGGCTTTCCTTGCGAAGCTTGATGCCTGGAAGGCAAAATGGAAATGATGGAGTCGCGTTGGCTAAACTGACGAGTAAGAAGATAGCAGAACTGGCAGGTGTTTCAGTCTCGACCGTATCGATCGTGTTGAACAACAAGAACGGGGTGAGCCAGGAAACGCGTGCCAGGATTCTTTCCTTGCTTTCGGAGAATGGCATAACTCCGAAGGCAAGTGCCAAGAAACAGGCGGAAAAGCATGGAACGATAAGGTTTTTCCGTTTGCGTAAGCATGGCAACATCGTGAACGAAAGGCATAATGACTTTCTTGCCGATTACATCTGCGGCATAGTCGATGAAGCCAAAGTCCACGGTTATGTAGTGGAAGTGACCACTTCGGATCTCAATTCATTCGATTCCCTTTTTTCCGATCTGAGCAGGAATTCGAATATTTCAGGGTGCATAATACTTTCCACGGAACTTGATCTGGAAGATGTAATGCGTTTTTCAACTTTGCCCATTCCCCACGTGTTCCTGGATGCATGTTTTGATGAAGTGGAAGAGAATTTCGTGACAATGGATAACGTAGGGATGATCAGGTCTGCGCTCTACAGGCTCATCGGATTGGGACATGAGAGGATAACGATGTTCTCCGCTACAAGCTGCAAGAACTTCGATGACCGCCATGAAGCCTATTTGAAGACCATGGAGGAACATTCCTTCAAGAGCGAGGTGGTAAACGTGCATAGTACGCTCAATGCCGCTTATGAAGATACGCTGATGTTTTTAAGCGGAAAGGATAAAAGTCAGTTGCCGACGGCCATCCTTACGTCCAATGATGTCATCGCATTCGGGGCTGTGAAGGCTCTTCTCAACAGAGGGTACTCAATCCCGGGGGATGTATCGGTCGTTGGGTTTGACGATTTGCCGATGAGTTCCCTACTTGAGCCACAGCTTTCGTCCTTGAGCGTTCCCAAGATCGCGATGGGGCGTGCAGCAGTCGATTTGCTGGTCTCCCGGATGGAGGGAAAGAATCCCCAGGTGGGAGAGAAGCGTTACATGTATGGGCCGCTTGTCGAGAGGCAGAGTATTTCAGTGCCGCGTGAACCTTGAGCATATGGTTGTTTTTGTTGACTTCAAATATGTGTTTAGTAAAATCTGTTACGATTTAGCTAATATTTAGTAAAATTTTCCTTGAGCTACTCATTTTTCCGCCTTACCCTTGAATAAAGGAGATTTGGAAAATGCTTTCGTATGCAGATCTATTGGCTCTCAAAAGATGGAACACTCCCACGATCTACAACGCATGGGAGGCGTGTACGACGAAAGACAGGTTGGAAGTGAGGTCGAACAGGGATGAAACGCATGATTTCATGCCCCAGATGGGAAGCATGATAGGCTATGCTGTGACCCTTACCTTCGAGCCAAGCAGGAAGGAACACTTCAAGGACTCCCAGGCGACATGGAACAAGTACCGTGAGTATGTTGCTTCCATTCCTGGTCCGAAGATCGTAGTCCTTCAGGACCTTGATTCCCCGGATCACATCATAGGTTCGTTCTGGGGGGAGGTGTGTTCGAACATGCATAAGGCGCTCGGGTGCGTCGGAACGATCACGGACGGCGCGATCAGGGACCTGGATGAGATGACGAACGCCGGATTCAAGGCGATCGCCCGAAGGCTTTGCGTGGGCCATGCATATTCGGTCCCCGTCGAATGGAACGTTCCTGTAAAGGCATTCGGATGCACGATCAACCCCGGTGATTTGATTCACGCTGACAAGCACGGCTTTATTGTGATTCCGCCGGAGGATCAGGAACACATCGTCGAAGCCGCCTCCTACATGGACAGGAACGAATGTGATACCACCATAGGCGCGGCCCGCCAGTGTGCAGGTAAGAGCATGGACGAGGTGATTGCGGCGTTGAAGAAGGCAAACGAGGAGTTTGCTGCAAATACGAAAGCATTCAGAAAGAAGATAGGTTTGGAAAACTAATACGGACTTTTTCAAAAGGAGGAAATATGAAAAAGATGGATCTAAATCTTTTGGCGTGTAATCTGGATGTCATACGGCCTCCTTATTACTGTCATCAGAGAGTTTGAAGACAGTCTGTTTCAAACGCTTCTGGTTGTACAATGTTTTCCTTGAATAAGATCGCCTGAGACTTTCAGATGACGGCTTGCCATACAGAGAATCCTTATGGGTCTGCTCCCAGATGAGATATGCGAAATAATCAAAGTCCTGGTAGCCGAAGGCGCTTCGCCTGAGGGCCTTTATGAAGCTGTTCACACCCTCTATCTTCCCGTTGCTGATGCGGAACGTGGCCCTTGAAATTATACCATCCATCCTGTTGACCACCGTCTTCGTGAACTTCGTGAGCTGAGAGATTCCCACTGAAGAATATATCTTCGCCCAGTCTTCCAGCTTCTTTCTCATGAGATCAGGATTGCTGCTGGAAAGGATGTCAGAGAGCTCCTCTCGTGCCTTCACTGCATTCTGGAGCTTCTCGTTCGAACTTGAGTATCGCAGCCCTGGAATCGGCATTGTCAATTCGTCTGTGGCCAACCTCATCAGGGTTCCTTCCATCCTTTCTGGCACAGTCCTTTGCTCCGGCATTGAGCCGCCTGTTCAGCCTGTCCTTAGCCTCAAGGGTCCTGTTGTTTGCAAGGAGGAGGAAGCGAGCGCCGAAGAGAAGACGACGTTCTTGTTCAACGATCGCCGCTTCATCACACTTGCCATCTGCAACGAGCTCGCCAACGAGTTTCTTCAGTCTCTTGCCTTCCTTCCTCCTAAGGCTGTCAACAACCTGGTCGTTGTACCATTTGATGATGTGGAATGTATCGTAGACTATAGAGATCGAAGGATATAAATCCTTCACAGCCTGAGAATAATTCGTGTTCATATCCATGCTGATGGCCTCGACATGTGACATGAAGTCATCTCCAGCCCATTTGAAGAAGTGCATCAGCTGTTCCTTCTTCTTTCCTTTCTCCAGATAGAGAAGTTCCCCTGTATCGGCATCAATTACTATGGTGCAGTATCTGTGGCCGTGCTCGATTAGGAATTCATCAACTGCCAAACATCTGCTGTAATGCTTCGGCCTCATATCGCCGGCCAGGGACTTCAGCCTCGCCTTGTTGACATCCTTCACGATCGCCGGTGTCGTATGGCATATCGATGCGCAGCGCGAGTGTGTCATTCCATAGCCGGACATGAAGAATGCTATGTTGTCCTTGAAATGGTTCGTATAGCCGTTCTGCCCGTTCCTGAATGGCATGGCATCAGTCCGCCTCTTCCGCCCGTGCCGGTTCACATAGCTCTCGTAATGTACTTCAAGACAGACCATCGTCACTCCCGCGCTCATATGCTTGAGGACAGTCACCTCGTTCGAGTGCTTGTACCACTGTCCATCCCCGAGCGCAGCTTTCCAGTCATGCCCGGGATCCTTTGTGACCGTGTAGGTGATCTTACCGTATGCGCTGCCTCTGCAATCATCTTTACATATCTCGAACGCAGGATGTGCCCAGTCTACAATCCAGCCTGTGGATTCGCTGAGCAGGAAAGTGCTATCTTCCTTCATGAGCGGTTCTCCTTGACTTGTTTTTTGGCGATTACAAATCTTAAGAGATACCGCTCTCTTCTTCTATCTACTCATTAGCTTTTTTGCACGGAGAAAATTTCAGATCCATTATTTTTGCAAATATCATGATATAGGGGCTGGAATGGCAACGGGAAAAGCTTGGTTCAAGGTTCCTTCGGCGATAAAATTCAATCTGCATGGAAAGATGAAGGAGTTCATAACAGGCAAGGATCTTATTCTCCATATCATTGGAATGATCGGGGTGGATGGCGCTCTATACAAGACGATGGAGTATCAAGGCGATGGAGTTTCATCCCTTACAATGGATGATCGCTTTACAATCTCGAACATGGCTATAGAAGCGGGAGGAAAGAACGGCATTTTCCCCGTTGACGAGAAAACCTTGGAATATCTGGAGAAGGCAGGTGCAAGAGAACCAAAGATATATTCAAGCGATCCTGATGCCTGTTATGAGAAGGTGTATGATATTGATTTGGCAGATTTGGAGAATACGATCAGTTTCCCGCATCTTCCAGGAAATACGCACATCATGAAGGATTGCCAGGGCATACGTATCGATCAGGTCGTGATCGGTTCATGTACCAACGGTCGGATAAGCGACTTGAGGAATGCCGCGAGAATCCTCAAGGGATATCACATTGCAAAAGGCATCAGGTGCATCATCATTCCGGCAACTCCGAAGATCTACAAGGAAGCCTTGAAAGAGGGTCTGATTGATATCTTCCTGGATTCAGGGTGTGTGATAAGTCCTCCAACTTGCGGACCATGCCTTGGCGGATACATGGGGATTCTTGCAGAAGGAGAAAGATGTGTCAGTACGACAAACAGGAATTTCGTGGGTCGAATGGGCCATATCAAGAGTGAAATCTATCTAGCCAGTCCCATAGTTGCCGCGGCGTGTGCGATAACGGGAAAGATAACGGATCCTGCAAGCATTGCATGAGGAGGAATGAAAGATGAATGGAAACGGAAATGTATTCAGATATGGCGACAATGTAGATACCGATGTAATAATTCCCGCGCGCTATCTAAATACAAGCGATGGAAAGGAACTTGCTTCGCATTGCATGGAGGATATAGACAAGGATTTTGTCAAGAAAGTTACTCCTGGTGATATTATCGTTGCAGGAACTAATTTCGGATGCGGATCTTGCAGGGAGCAGGCCCCTATTGCCATCAAGGAGAGTGGGGTGAGCTGCGTCATTGCTACGACATTCGCAAGGATATTCTATCGAAATTCGATCAATATGGGACTGCCTATACTTGAGTGCAAGGAAGCAAGCGGTAAGATTCAGGCCGGTGATGATGTCGAAGTAGATTTCTCCACCGGGGAAATTACTGATCATATGCTTGGTATGACATTCAAGGCAGAGCCGTTTCCTCCTTTCGTCCAAGAGATAATCAAGGAAGGGGGATGGGGCAACTATCTCATCAAGAACGGAAGCAGATAGGTTCTTTTCCATATTGCTTCTTTTGAGTACATTTTGTCCTTGGAGATTTTCTTCAGGGACATTCTGCTTTTCAAAGTCCTATCTTGTGTCTTTTGCTATTGCTACTCAGCGTTCGTTTCACTATATTCTTTCCGGAAAACCATAGGATAGGATATATGACCAAGGATTTAACTGTAGGTAGCCCTTTGAAGGTACTTTTCAAGTTCTCTCTTCCCGCAATCGGCGGAAACTTGTTCCAGCTCTTCTATACTCTTGCAGATTCGATCATAGTCGGACGTACGATAGGGGAGGATGCGCTGGCGGCTGTCGGCAGCACGACCATATTCGTCTACTTCATCCTTTGCTTCATCCAGGGTTCTACTACCGGGTTTTCGATCCTTTTGGGGCAGTATTACGGGAAAAAGGATGGTTATGGCGTCAAGAAAAGCATCGCAACTGCATATTTCCTTTCCTTTGTATTCTCGATAGTCATCACTGTCGCATCGGTTCTGCTGACGCCCTTCATACTCGACTTTCTGAAAGTTCCTTCAGAGATCAGGAGTGATGCATCTTCATACCTCTTGGTAATCCTTTGGGGTACTTGGACTACAGTGTTCTACAACACGGTTGCCAACACTCTCCGCGCACTCGGGGATAGCCGTACTCCACTTATGTACCTTGTATTTTCATCACTCTTGAACATCGTGTTGGACTACGTTTTCATCGTACCGTTCGGCATGGGCGTATCGGGGGCAGCCTGGGCGACTGTAATCAGCCAGGGCCTTTCCTTCCTCCTTTGCCACTTCTCATCTGTAAGGAAATTCGAGGAGATGAGGATTCCCCGGTCCTATTACATTCCGGAGAAGCTATACGTCAGAAGGCATTTCAACATCGGCTTCCTGATGGGTTTCCAGATGTCTGTGATGTGCATCGGTCAGCTTGCGATGCAATCGAGCGTGAACGCACTCGGTACCTTCGCAATCGCAGGGTATACGGCAGCTACGAAAGTCGATCAGCTATCGGTTTTGGTGAACAACGCTTTCGGAACTGCAATCGCATCGTATGTTGCACAGAACCACGGGGCGGGGAATGTTGATAGAATCAGGAGAGGGGTGAATGCTTCCCTTCTCATCGTGGAAGGATCTGATGTGTTGATGGCTATCCTCACGTTTCTCTTCATTCCCTTTGTAGTTCCCCTTTTCGTAACTTCGGCAAGCCCGGAAGTGTACCAATATGCAAGGGAGTTTTTCTATGTGACGTTGCCTTTTTATCCAGTGCTCGGCCTCATACTTATCTACCGTACGACGATACAGAGCATGGGGAATGCAATCTGGCCGTTTGTCGCGTGCATAGTGGAACTTGTCGCGCGTTGCGTGGCTGCATTCGTACTTTCAGATTTCTTTGGTTACAAGGGAACGGTTTTCGCATCCCCTCTGGCATGGATCGGGGCTGACCTCATAGTTGTTCCCGCATACTACCTGATCATGCATAAGCGGCTGAAGGAATAAGCTTTCCTCCACGGTTTCACCATGTGCTAACATTAAAATAAAAAGGGGGAACGTGGATATGGAAAAGGCGTGGCAGAGAAGGCTGAAGGAGAATTACCAATCGGTTCAATCGCTCAAAGATGATTTTGCATTCAGCGAAAGCGAGTTGGAAGAGCTGAAGAGAATCGAAGAGAAGTACCCGGTATCCATTCCGAAGTACTACATCGATCTGATCGACAAAAGCGACAGGAAGGATCCTATACGAAAGATGTGCATGCCGGATCTGATGGAGTTCTCCCCCGGGGGAGCCAAAGATACGTCAGGGGAGGCTGAGAACACTGTCGTGCAGGGAATGCAGCACAAGTACAAGGAAACTGTCTTGATACTTTCGACAAACCAATGTGCAATGTATTGCAGGCACTGCTTCCGTAAGCGTCTTGTCGGGCTTTCATCGGAAGAGATAGCGGAAAAGCTTCCCGAGATGGCCAGGTACGTAGCTATGCACCCCGAGATCACGAACGTACTAATCTCCGGTGGCGACGCCTTTCTGAACAGCAATGAGATGATCGGGAAGTACCTTGATGTCTTTACCCGTATTGATCACATCTCGTTCATCCGTTTCGGGACGCGCATCCCAGTCTCGTTTCCGTACAGGATCACGGAGGATGACGGAGAGTTGATCGGGATACTTTCCAAGTACGTGGATAAGAAGAACATAATGGTCTTCACTCAGTTCAACCACCCGAAGGAGATTACAAATGAATCAAGGAAAGCAATAAGAATGCTCTCTTCTGCGGGGTGCTCGATAAGAAACCAGACCGTGCTTCTCAAGGGCGTGAACGACAGCCCGGAGACGCTTTCCATGTTGATGAACAACCTCGTCGGGATAGGTGTGATGCCGTACTATCTATTCCAGTGCCGTCCCGTGGAGGGTGTGAAAAACCAGTTCCAAGTGCCTTTCTCCCGCGCACTTGACGTGGTGGAGGAGGCAAAGGGGAGGATGTCCGGGCCTTCAAAAGCGTTCAGATACGCGCTTTCCCATCCATCGGGAAAGATAGAAGTTGTTGCAAAGGTCGATGACAAGGTCATGTTCAAGTATCATCAGGCAAAGAGTGAAAAAGACAGGGGACGTGTGTTCTTCCGCCCCCTTGATGAGAACGAGTGCTGGTTTTAGGAAAGGGTATTGCTCTTTTCCCCAAGCGGTTTGATCATCTTCCTGTAGACTCTCAGGTAGAAGAATATCGAGAGCGACAGGCCTACGACTTCAGCTACAGGGAATGCAAGCCATACTCCGTCCACAGTTCCAATGATGGAACTCAGGATGTATGCAGCGGGCACCAATGCAGCAAGCTGCCTGGAGATGGATATGATCATCGTATAGATTCCCTTTCCGACCGCCTGGAATGTAGATCCCAGTGCGATTGCAATCGCAGCGGGGATGAAACAGATCGAGATACGCCTTAAGGCAGGGCGTCCGTAGCGGAGCATCTCTTCGCTTGCGTTGAACAGGCCTAGGAGGAAATCGGGGAAGAGCTGGAACACAAGGAATCCAACGCCCATTATCACAAGTGCGATGATTGCACCTTTTCTCACGGCTTCCGTGATCCTATGCCTGTTTCTTGCACCGTAGTTGAAGCCTTCGATCGGTACAAGTCCAGCCGAAAGTCCGAACACAGGCATGAATACGAAGCTCTGGAGTTTGAAATACACGCCGAATACGCTTACTGCCGTGGTGCTGAAGCGGATCAGTATTCCATTGAGCGCGCTGACCATGACAGTTCCGATGCTGTTCGTTATGATCGTCGGAACGCCTACTTCATATATATCCCTGATGCTCTTGCCATCGGGTTTGAAGCCCTTCATCGACACTTTTATGTACTTGTTCTTCTTCATGAAGTAGAGCGCAAGTATCATCGCCATCACCTGTCCGATGACAGTTGCGATCGCCGCTCCTGCAACTCCCATATTGAACGTGAAGATGAAGACAGGGTCGAGTATTATGTTTGCTATCGCACCAACCCCCTGCGTGATCATCGGATGGAACGAATCCCCGGTAGCTTGCATTATACGCTCTGCAGTGATTTCGAAGAAAACTCCGAATGAGAGAATCAGGCAGATACGGGTATAAAGTACGCTTGACTCGAGAAGGTACGGGTCTTCTGTGAACATTCCAAGAAACGGACGGGCAAAGAAGAGTCCTATCACGACAAATAGAATCCAAGTGCAGAACGACAAGAAAAGGCCGTTCGCCCCCGCTTTCTCCGCATCCTCATAACGCTCCTCCCCCAAGCGACGGGATAAGAGGGAATTGACACCTACTGCGGTACCGATTGCAAATGCGATCATCAGGTTCTGCAACGGGAATGCGAGCGTGACCGCCGTGAGGGCATCCTCGGATACCCATGAGACGAATATGCTGTCGACTACATTGTATAGAGCCTGTACAAGCATGCTTACCATGATCGGCAGGCTTATCTTCATTATCAATTTGCCTATGGGCTCGTAGCCCATTATGTTTTTCTCTCTAGCTTCGTGATTTTCCACAAAGTGGGAAATATCAAAAAGGAAAAATAATGTCAACAATCACCCTTTAAAATACATATTCTCGTCTCGTAATTTTATTTTTAGTTACTACAATAATTTACAAAACCGAAACCTTTTGACGTCCCTTCCTGTATCCCCATCTCTTTACACCCTTTGATCTTTACAGCTACTATCCTAGGTAGAAAGAGGAAACGTATGATAGTATGCAAATTCGGAGGATCGAGCGTTGCTTCCTCCTCTCAGATCATCAAAGTCAAGAAGATACTTGAAGACAACCCGAACAGACGAATCGCCGTAGTATCCGCCCCGGGAAAGAGGGATAAGGATGACGAGAAGATCACGGATCTCTTGTACAAGTGCAACGCCTTGGTAAGAAACGGCTCGAGCTCCAAGCCTGTATTCAAGAAGGTTGCCGAGAGGTTCTTGCAGATCGCATATGAACTGGGCCTTGACCAGAAACCGATCGAGTTGGTGCTCGACGACATCAGATACAAAATCGATGCGGGAAGCGGGGCCGATTATACTGCAAGCAGGGGCGAGTACCTCTCTGCATTCATAATCAGCCAATACCTCAAGTGGGAGTTCGTCGATGCAGAGGATTCGATAATCATCAAGTCCGACGGGACAGTGAACCCGCTCACATACGACAGGCTGAAGATGGTTTTCGAAGATAGGAGAAAGCGTTACGTGATCCCCGGGTTCTACGGCTGTGGCGATGACCGGATGATAAAAACCTTCACCCGCGGCGGCTCGGATATCACGGGAAGCGTGGTTGCCCGCGCAGTAGGTGCCGACCTATACGAGAACTGGACCGACGTAAGCGGTATATTCTCCGCTGACCCGCGCCTTGTAAAAGACAGTACTGTCATAGATGAGATTACATACAAGGAAGTGCGGGAACTCTCGGATTACGGCGCATCGGTATTCCATGAGGAAGCGATCGCTCCGATCCAGAACACCGACATCCCGATCAATATCAGGAATACGAACAAGCCTGAGGACAAAGGCACGATGATCGTTCCGTACTCCGAGAAGAAAAAGCTTGCGGGGGTATCTGTAAAAGGTGGGCTTTCACGCCTCTCACTAAGGCGCCTGATGCTCTTCAAAGGGCAGGGGACGAGGCACGCACTATTGACGATGCTCCACATATTCGGTGTACGCCCCGTCTACTCGCTATATGGAATCGACAGCGTCGTATGGTTCTTCGAAAGCAAGAGCGCAGGGGAGAGCGTACTGGATGCGATGTGCCAGCGCCTCAAGGATGAGTTCATGCTCGATGAGATCCATGTCGATTCGGGTTATGCGATCATGGGATTGGTAGGCACGAACCTGTACGAGAGCGACTCGTACCTCAGGGCTGCCGAAAGGCTGAAGAAAGAGAACATCAAGACGTATTTCATGAATTACGGGGCATCCCAGGTCTCTGCAACCTTCGGCTTGAAGGAAGAGGACAAGGAGAAGGCCTTGGAAGTCGTCTACGATGAGCTTTTCAGGTGATCGTAACGAGGTAATGCATGAAGAAAAATATTCTGGTTCTGATATTTCTTGCAATCCTGATCACCCCGAGTTTTGCATTAGGTACTTCTGAAGTCGACTCGAATGACATACCAGCTGAGTATGAGGTTGTTGCCCAGCACCTGGATGGTGCTCCGATAATCGAAGACGGGGAAGGCAACTTCTATTACCTTGATGAAGAACTCGGCAAGGCTTACAGGCTCTACTTCGAAGATTTGTTGGATGATGAGGATGAATCACGTTTCATCATCGACTCTGATGCGATATATTACACTTACAATGAGAACGGGAAGTTCGCCTACTATTACGACGCGGATGAGAAAATCCGCGTTCCATTGGCAAATTTCCCGGACATGCCGAAAAAAGTGGCTGAAAGCAGGAACTTCAGATTCCTCGTTCCATACACTTCACTTGAAAAGCACAAGTATAAAAGAAAGGATCTTACGGTTTTCTTTCGAGACCTTCATATCCCGGCAACTGCGGATACCCTCCTCTTTGTAAAAGACAACATGTTCCGCAACATCATCATTGAAAGTGGGAATGAGACATTCAAGTATGCCGGCAGCATGCTGATGAATGTCGCTACGCGTACGCTGGTGCTATGTAATTCATTGGAACACCATTTCGTAATCCCCGAGGGGACGAAAGCGATCGGGCCGTTTGCATTCAGTCGCTATGCGGGAGACGACGGTACGGTTGAGGGAACATCAGTAACGCTTCCTTCCAGCTTGGAAACGATAGATCGCAAGACTTTCTATCATTGGCAACCCGATCAGATATTCTTTGAAGGAAACGATTATCTGATCAATGATGGGAACCTCATAATGACAAGTGACCGCAGGGAGGCGATAATCGCCGCGGATCGTAATGTTTCCATTCCGGATACAATCGAGGAAGTGTATCCCAAGGCACTCCAGGGAAGAAGAGTTGACAACATTCCTGAAAGCATCAGGATAATCGGATACGGTGCATTTTACAAAGCCGGACTTGACACGCATATGGATAGAGTGAACTTGCCCGATGTTGAATACATCGGAGACTGGGCATTCGGCGAGTGTGGCATCAAATCCCCTGTGTTCCATCTTGGAAGCAAGCTGACTTATGTCGGAGCGCATGCTTTCGATACAGAAGTGTCCGTCATGTCTTCAAAGGTGAAGATCCATGATCTTCCATCATCTTTGGAATACATAGGAGAGAACGCTTTCTCATATGTGGAATTCAAGAGCAGGGTTTGCATTCCCGGCTCGGTTGAGCGCATACCCCAGGAAGCTTTCTATCGATGCTATATTCCAAGCCTGGAGATAGGGGAAGGAGTAAAGGGTATAGGAAGCAAGGCGTTTGCTTCGACATATTTACTGAAAGATATCGTCATTCCATCATCCGTCGGTAGTATAGGGAGCCAGGCTTTTCTTGAATCGCATGATCTCAAGAGTGTCGAGATCCTGCCTTCCGATGAGCGCACGATAGTCTGGGATGAAGCATTCAAGAATTGTCATGACTTGGAGAATGTCGTGATTCCTGGAAACGTGGATTTCATCGGCGAAGATCAATTCAACAATTGCCCGTCTGCACGGATCCATGTGAATGAAGGTCGCAACGGATACAATTACATCCAAGCCCACTATCCTTCGCAGCTTGAAGTATCATTCTGGTGATTTCCCAAAAGGTCATTGGATTTGTTTTCCCCAATGACCTTTTTCATATGTCGAGGTATCTCTTTGGATTTAAAAGGAACCTCCATCCCCTTACGATTTCAATCTCCCCTGACGAGCGCTCTTCGTGCCCTTCCTCATCCAATGTGACGATTATTCCTTTCTTCAGTCCAAGTGTACTCATCGCACTTTCCAATCCCCTTATCTCCCTTTTCTTGTTTTCCTCTAGGCCAAGTGATACCTGAACCAGGGCCCTTGGAGTCATCGATGTATCAGATAGGACGAAATCAGTTTCGTATCCATTTTCGTCACGGTAATAGTTGATGTTCATGCCCAGACGGAGTAGAGACGAGAAAACAGCATGCTCAAGGACAATCCCTTCCGAGAATCCGAATTCCCGGAATAGTACTCCCATCTGATGATCGATTGTGTAGAGCTTTCTGGGATTTCTCTTTCTCTCGGTTTCCGTCCCGAGTATCTCCACTTCTTCCATGAATTTCGTATTCTTGATCATTTCGATGTATGTGCTTATCAAATCGGCGGAGGTGGAAAAACCTTCGCTTTTCAACATGTGCACCAATCGTGCAACCGTGTACGGACTTCCACTGTTCTTCACGAGTCTGAACAGCAACCTTCTCAGGAGAGTTCCCTTGGTCACTTCAAATCGATCTATCTGAGAATCGGCAATAGGACTCCATCCTCTACAGGGTGGAGATGAATTGCCGCATCCGCTTGGTATAAAGCCATATGAATGATATAATTAGGTATGGACGACGAGGCAAGAAGAGCAAAGAACAGGACCATCAGGGAAAAGGGCATGGAGACTCGTCTCCGCCATGCTTCCATGCGCCCCGTCGTCATCGAGCTCAAGCTCGATCTGAAGTGCCTGGGCAACGCAGAACGCAGTAAGCTCTTCCTCTTCTTCGTCGAATGCAGATGGCTATGCAACCACCTCCTTTCCCTTGATGCGGATGCTTTCC
>CALXOH010000018.1 GCA_944389975.1 uncultured Spirochaetaceae bacterium | reverse complement strand
CCCTCATTAGGACATTGTAGATAGCTTGGATGAAAGTTTCTGTTTCTTCGGTTGCCTCGATGTATCTATGCAAGGACGAATCAAAGATTACAAGTTGATACTTGAATAGCGTTGACATCTTGTTTTCCCATGAAAAAATCAGTGAATCTGCCAAATGCCTCCGGGACACTGCACTGCAAGTAGGACAAGTCCCTGGAGCGCTCGTTTTGCGTTCCCTTCAGTTGGCTTGAAGTGATCAGGATCGGTATCATCACCAAGTTTGGCAATTGCTGCTCTGATTTCATCAATTGTGTCATCCACTTTCTTTCCGTCAAGTCCATCGATTCCTCCAGCAAGAACCTTGTCAATGATAGTGGCGTAATTGTACGTGAAAGAAATATAGGCTTCAGTTTGGCTTCTTGGATAAAGCTCCACTATGTTGCCGACTGGTGCTGTAGCGACCATATAATCGCTCAAATCTTCATGTATAATCTTGCAGTAGTATCCCATAAGTTATTTCCTCCGATATGTCTTATGCATTAATCCAATCTGACATTTCTGTTTCTATCACAGGTCAGATTCCAGATGCAGAGTCTTTTACCCAATGCTGAGAGAACTGAGGTTCATTACCTGATTGCTCATTGGTCAAGCTCCCAGAACAGCTTCTCTGAGAATCTTGTTGATTCTCGTCTGATAGCCTTTGCCTTCTGCTTTCAGTGCATCGAGGACATCCTTGTCGATCTTGATGCAGATCTGCTGCTTGACAGGTGTTACACGATACCATTCAGGATGAGACTCATGCGCAAGCCTGGCTCTTGAGGCCTGTTCTGGAGTGATTTCCGGCGTTTCGTCATCCACTGTAGGGACGATGGAAGCAATCTCCTTCAGTCTCTCATCAGAAATACTTCTTGAAGTTCTCATTGTAGATTCCCTCCTCATAAGCTGTAGCTCTTCTTGCATTGATGATTCTGATTCTCTCGCCCCTCTCCACGAAGCAGGTTGTAATGATGACAATTCCTCTTATGGAACCTATGCCTCTGAACCTTTCTTCGAAGACGGAGTGTTCCTCATCATCAATCTCCAGAAAAGCTGGATCATCGAATACGTCAAGGATTTCCTCAAACGACAGAAGATGCTTTCGTCTGTTTTCCCTATCCTTGGCACTATCCCATTCAAATCTTCCATCTTCACTGACAATCGTCATGTCCTTCTCCTTTTAATATATGTTGAAAAGTATATACTGTCAAATAAATATCCATAGTTTGTTTCCCATCTTTGCAAGATCCTGAGTTTTTCACATTCTGCCTGTGGAAAACAGAAGTTATTAGCGTACCTTTTGAGTAGCGAGGAGCGTACCTTTTGAGTAATGTTGGCGTACCTTTTGAATAAAACAGCGTACCTTTTGAGTAGCAATCCTCGCATAATGCGCGCGCGTGATAGTAGTAACAATAGAAAAATAGAAATTACAGTAGTAGGGAAACGCTACCTGTGGAAAACTCGTTTTCAGCCATTCATACCGATAATCCTCCTGCTCTTGCTTTTCTGGATTTCCTGGATCTGATCAGAAAGATCCTTCTCTGCGTTGAGGTCGGTGTACCTGAGAAGCATCTCAGCTGACTTGTGGCCAGTAAGTGCCATGATCTTCTCTGGATGCATGTTCGACTTGACGCAATCCGTTGTGAATTTATGTCTCCAGGAATGGAATGTGATTCCACGTCTCTTTCTTTCTGCCTCAGAGATTCCGATTTTCTCCATGGCTTTGTAGAACGCAGCCCTTGCTCTTCCTTCATTCATCGGCTTCTTTCCATCAAAGGAAAAGATGTAGTCGTTCTCATTATTCGGATGACTCTGCCAAGCTACGTAGAGATAGCGATAGATCTCATCTGTGATGGGGACGACTCTTTCCTCGGATGTCTTTGTCGTGCTCATGCCATAAGATTCATTGTAGCTTCTCTTTACGATGATTTTGTTTCGTTGAACTTCGTCAATTGTCAGGGCAAGCAGCTCTCCAGCTCTCAAGCCTGTCAGCCCTGCTACAAGGCTGTAGACGTAATAGACAATTCTGTCGTTCCACAGATCCTGAATTCTTTCAGCATCAAAAAGTCTTGCACACTCTTCATCGGTGAGAAGTTCCTGTTTCTTCTTGTCAACTGTTCTTGCGATTGTCATTTCAACGGGATTCCTTTCTATCAGACCTTTCGATACAGCTTCTTTCATCATGATGATGAAAATTGATCTGATATTGTTTATCGATTTTGGGGCAAGCCCATGCTTGTCTTTCAGTACCTGCCAGAAACTGTTGATCATATCGACACTGATGTCCGATAGCTTGTACTTGCCGAAATATGGTATGAGATATCTTCGAGTCCACATCTCACTGGTTTCGACATAGCTTTTTTTGATTCCTGGATGCTTCTCTGTTCCAGCAGCTCTTCTTGCAAGAACGTAGGGGCATGAATCCCAATTCCACCAGGGGGAAGCAAATTCCTCGAAAGTCATGCCATTGGTTGGTGTAGTCGGAATTGATGATTGAATGAGTGTGTTTGTGCTGTCAACCGCTATAATCAAATCGCTCTCAAATACTTTCCTGATCAATGCCTCATCATCAAGCAGTTGGTCAACATACATTCTTGCTTTTTCTTTTGATTTGCATCCTGTGCTTTTAGATCTTCTGGTACCATCTGGAAGGTAAATTCGGAAATACCAAATCTTCGTCCCGTTAGGGTACTTTACAGAGTATAAGGTGTACTTTCTCCTGTATCGCATGGTCATCTCCTATAAAGGTTTTAGAACATCGGGATTCCATGAGATAGTGACAAAATGCGGAAAAAGTGTTGCGAAAAGCGGAAAACCGTCTCTCAATTGGTTCGGATTTGGTCTGGATTTGGTTTGGATAACCCAGAAAACCGACCATAGAAAAAGAAATAAGTCCTTACAACGTAAGGACTTATTCGAATTCGTGAGAGACGGGGCTCGAACCCGCGATCTCCGGCGTGACAGGCCAGCGCGATAACCAGCTTCGCTACTCCCACAAGCAAGGCTATTGTGCATGATTACCACATTAGTGTCAACAGCATTTTTAAAAAAGTTTTAAAATCGTTCAAGAGGTTGTTTTCAAGCATTTGCGATGGAGCGCTCAATTCGAATTTTATCATACGTCTTTGCAATGCGAGTTGCATGTATAAGGTTCGCTTTTAGATACTTTTATAGTACTATCTATAATAGGTTTCAAAGGAGAGCCCCGATGGGAAAGAAGAAAGACAAGTTGGCCAAGAAGGCAAAAGAAAAGAAAGATAAGGATATCATCGTTGATTCTGAAGTTTTATCAGATGAGAGTTCAGCTTCAAGTGAATTCCCGGCTTTCCCTGAAGAGCAGAAGAAAAAGGGGCGCCCTTCTTCCATAGATCGCAGCAAACCGTACAAGGTCACAAGCGTCAGATTCTATGAAGAGCAATATCTTTATTCTGTCATCAGGGCAGGGGAGTTGAAGAAAGAGGGGCTCTGTTCAAATACTGTTTCCGGTTTTCTTGCATACCTCATTTCAAAGGATATGGAAGAGCATCCGGATGTAGTTGAGCGTGCAAAAAGCATCTACAAACTTCAAACCGAAGAGTGATTTCATTTCTTTTCGATCGAGCGAATCGAGAATATAAGAAGCCCGATCGATAGCCCGATCAGAGCTGGTACTACCCAACCCAGTCCGGACTCGGAGAATGGTAGATATGAATCGAGCTTTGCAAAGCTTTCCAAGTACGAGGAAAGGACGTGTAACAAGGAAGGGATGAAGGCGAACAACGTCGAAAGTTTGTAGATGATGTTCATCCCGCTTTTGTAAGGGAATAGCGATAGTACGATCAATATCAGGACTATCGGATATAGAAGCGATAGTGCCGGTACCGAAGCTTTGATGATCGCATCCAGCCCTGCATTTGCAATCAATGCACTTGAGACGGCGAATATCATGAGCCACTTGATATATCCTGGCTTTGGAAAGAGCTTTTCAAAGTATGTTGCGCACGATGAGAGAAGGCCGACGCAAGTGTTGAAACATGCGATCATGAATATCGCTGCGATGAATACTTTCCCGAACTGTCCGAATACCCCGCCCGTTATATTTGACAAAAGCATCGTTCCGTTGCTCACGTCATTCCAGTAGTATCCTGAGACCCTGCCGATGACTACAAGCGCAAAGTAGACTGCAAAAAGAAGTATTGCCGCGATGAATCCGGATTTTGCCTCTTCCCTCACAAGGTCGACGTTTCTTCCTTCGCTGAGCGTCTTTGCATTGAGTACGACAACCATGCCGAATACCAGTGCCGCAGCTGCATCCATCGTCTGGTACCCGTCAAGGAAACCTTGGAAGAACGGAGCTGCCGAGTAGTTCTGGTGGATATCCATCACGGCATCCTCGGGATAGATCGCCATACTTGAGAGAAATAGGATCAAAAGCAAAGTCAGCAGTGCAGGGGAGAGTACCTTTCCCAGTTTTCCTGCAAGTTTTTCAGGTCTCAAGGAGAAGAGTGCCGCAAGGGAGAAGAAGGCGATGCTGTAGACAGCCTCGATGACCTTGTTGTCCGCAGAGATTGCGGAAGCGAACATCTCGTAACTCGTGCTGGCCGTCCTCGGTATGGCAAGGCACGGTCCGATTGCAAGGTATACCACGAGGGTGAATAGAAAGGAGAACGTTTTTCCCACCCGGGACGAGAGGTTGTCTATCCCTTCTGCCTTTGCAACTGAGACAAGGCCCAGGATCGGAAAGAGTATTGCAGTGATTGCAAACCCGGGGAATGCTTTTGTGATATTCTCTCCCGCTTGGAACGCAAGGTACGGAGGGAAAATCAAATTGCCGGCTCCGAAGAAAAGGGAGAATATGGTAAGTGCGAACACCATACGTTTCGGCCATGTCAGATTCTCCCTCATCATCCCTTTCTCCATAGGAAGTAGTTTAACACAAAGATCCGATATGTTGGACGAACTTTGCGTTGATGTTATCATCCATTGTTGTGGATGAGAGAATACGAAGATATTTGACAGATGTTTTCATGCGCTCCTCCTCCCCAGTGATCCTTAATGCAGCGTCATTTTACGAGCGCCCGTTGGCAATTGATGGCGAAAAGGGAAGGGGAGAGGTATACGAAGCTGTGCTTTCATCGAGGCTTTTCCGCATATCCATAAAGGAAGCGACGATTCATGCGAGTGCGATATCCAAAGGAAAGAAGTACGGGGAATACCTGATCGACGGAAGAAGGTGCCCGCCCTTTGGTATGGAGGAGATCCTGTCGATCCTCTCCTCGTCCGGTTACAAGGTCCTTCCTTCGATGAAAAGGGATCTGGAACACATCCTCCCCGTGAACAATTTCCAGTTCTCAAGGGATAAGGATGGAATGCTCGGGTTCTACAGGGGGCTTTGTGATCTTGATTTAGGTAATTTCAACCTTACCTTCGAGTACAAAAGGAGAGGGGAGGGGGAATTCGCGCTTTATTCCAGCTTTTCCGAAAAAGAAGTTGACATCGGGGATTTGGAGGCGCTCAACCTCGGGATACGTACTTACGGGGAAGTTGACGAGAGAAGAAGGCTGAAGTTGATAGATTACCTCAAGCGGCTTTCCTTCATGCTCGGCGAGGGATCGTATGATCTTTTTGATCTTGTGGATTACTACAGGATCATCGACATGATGCAGACATCGGACGAGGACAAGGATTTCTCGTTTACGATAGTCAAGCGCAAGGTCATGCGGAGAGATGACGGATACGTCAGGACGCTCACCCCTTTTGATTTCCAGTACTACAGGGATGGTTTTACCGATTCCGAGGAGGAGAGGGAGATGTTCCTGGGTTACTTTGACAAGTTCTCGGCAGATGACGATGGAAAGGGGGATTACAAGGAAAAGCTTGTCAAAGCATATGCCACGCTCGGACTTCCCGCTGACGCAGGAAAAGAGGAAGTGAAGGATGCCTACCGCCGCCTTTTGATGCGTTTCCATCCCGATACGATCTCCTCTCTGGGTCTTGACGAGGAGTTCTTGAAGTTCGCAAACGAGAAGGTCCGCTTGATAAACGAAGCTTACAGGACCATCATGGAGGATCTATGAGAAAACGTGTTGCCGTCGGAATGTCGGGAGGGATAGATTCATCCGTAGCTGCATACCTCTTGAAGAAGGAAGGGTATGACGTCGTGGGCATTACGATGACGCTCTGGAGGGAGGGGGCGGGTTATCCCGATCCGGCAACCCCTGGAAGCTGCTACTCATCTGACAAGAAGAAGGATTACGAAAATATATTGAAGGTTTCCTCCCTCCTTGATATCCCGCACTACTTCATAGATTGTTCGCATTCGTATGAGGAGAACGTGCTTGAGGATTTCAAGAGGGAATACATGGGCGGACGGACGCCCAATCCTTGCATATGGTGCAATGAGCTCGTGAAATTCGGTTATCTTCTCGAGAAGGCAAGGGAAGAGGTCGACTTTGATTATTTTGCGACGGGGCACTACGCAAGGCTTTCACCCGTGGGGGATAGAACAGGGCTTTTCAAGGGAGTTGACGAAGTGAAAGACCAGTCGTATTTCCTTTCGCGCCTTTCCCAAAAGCAGCTTTCGGATACCATTTTCCCCCTCGGAGGACTGAAGAAGGATGAAGTGAGGAAAATTGACGAGGAGTTGGGTTTCCATGAAAAAGGGGAGGTCGAGAGCCAGGATTTCTACGGGGGAGACTACCGCCTCCTTCTTTCCCAAAAGGAAAGAAAAGGGAATATCGTCCTTCCCAACGGGAGGAAGGTAGGGGAGCACAAAGGGTATTGGAACTATACGATCGGGCAACGGAAGGGTTTGGGCATTGCCTACAAAGAGCCCCTTTATGTCATCTCGATCGACAGCGTCACGAACACTGTCACGGTAGGCCCGGGGGCACTTACCATGCGTAAAGCGCTCGTCGCATCAAACGTAGTGTACTCGTCCCTTCCGGATTTCTCGGAAAAGGAAGAATATACGGTGAAGGTTCGCTCTGTTTCAAAAGGCATCAGCGCACGCCTCAGGCACCTCGAGGACGGAAAGATACTTTTCTCGTTCTCTGATGAAGTGAACGCAATCACCCCGGGGCAGAGCGCAGTATGCTACCGGGGCGATATGGTAGTCCTCTCGTCGATCATCGAGAGCGTTCTTTGATCACTCTACGACTACGAGGTTGTAGTTCCTGGTGCCGAGCCCTATCTCTTCCGCGTACTCCAATCCTTCCTCCCAGTTCGTGTCAGGGTGGATGTCATGGAAGTGGTCGGATGTATGCTCAGTGCTTTCTGCTAGCATGCTTCCGGCATTCGCATAAGCCTTGTTGACCATGTCCGCAGCGGCCTGGTCTATCGCAACAGGATCGAAAGACGCGAAAATGCCGATGTTCGGAACGATTGCAAGGTCGTTCTCGCTATGGCAGTCGCAGTTCGGGGATATGTCGATTGCAATCGAGATGTGGAAGTTCTCTTTCTCAAGCAGTACAGCCTTCGCATATTCCATCATCCTTCGCTGCAATTCCTCGTGCGAGTTCGATTCGCCCTCCCTTATCGCATCCTTCGGACAGACTCCGATGCACCTGCCGCATCCGACGCATTTCTCGTGATCAATGCGGCACTTTCCTTTTTCGTTGAAGACAGGGGCGGAGTGGGCGCAGACTTTTGCACATTTCCTGCATCCTATGCATTTTTCCTCATCCGCCACCGGCTTTCCGAATGCGTGCATCTCCATCTTTCCGGCCCTTGACCCCGAGCCCATCCCGATGTTCTTGAGCGCGCCTCCGAACCCGGTCGACTCGTGCCCTTTGAAATGAGAAAGGGAGATTATGATGTCGCTGTCTGCAATAGCCCGTCCGATCTTCGCTTCTTTGACCGAGTTTCCATCGATCTTCACTACTGCTTCGTCGGTCCCCTTCAAGCCGTCTGCTATGATCACGTGCATCCCCGTGGAGACTGTTGAAAACCCGTTCTCCTCTGCAGCTGAGAGGTGGTCGAGTGCGTTCTTCCTTCCTCCGACGTACAATGTGTTCGAGTCTGTCAGGAACGGCTTTCCTCCGCACTTCTTGACTTCATCGCCGACTACCTTCGCCCAGTTCGGGCGTAGGAATGCGAGGTTGCCCGGCTCTCCGAAGTGCATTTTTATCGCTACGTATTTGCCGTCAAAGTCGATTTTATCCATGCCGGCGCGCTTTATAAGCCGTCTGAGCTTGTCCAAAAGATTGTTTTGGAATCCTGTGCGCATGTTTGTAAAGTACACATCACTTCTTTTCATATCCTACTCCCTTGTTCCTATTTCCCTTGCAACTTTGTCCAGAAGCCTCGGGTCGTCCGTCATCAGGGTATCAACACCCATCTTGTAGAGCCTCTTCATGTCCTCTTCGTCGTTGATCGTCCAAACCATCACCACTGCATCCCTTTCGTGCATTTTCCTGACAAACGATGGCGTTATAATCCTCAACACCTGTTTCTCAGGCACTTGGAATATTATCTTCCTGCTGAATCTCCTCGGCAGAAGCGAAAGCTTTTCCCTCAGTACAAGGGAAAGTACCTCCACTGTCGTTACGCTCGTCATGATGTCCGGGGCTTTCCTCCTCAGGGCCTTGAGGTTCTTGTAGTGGAAAGATGCCGCGCAGATCCGTTTCTCCGCGTGGTTTTTGCGTATCACGCCGATGAATGCATCGACTATCCTCTCGTCCTTGCTTTTCAAGTCGATGTTGAATCTCGCGTCGGGAAGGGCTTTGAGAGCCTCATCCAAAGTCTGCAATGTTATTCCCTTTCCCCTGAATGGAAAACTTTTTCCTCCATCCCGGGTGAATGTGTACCCCGCATCGTACTTTTTAAGCTCTTCAAGCGTGTGGCTTTCTATCGTGCCTTTTCCATCGGTGTTCCTCTCGAGCGTCGGATCGTGCCATATCACTATCTCCCCGTCTTTTGTGATGTGTACGTCTGTTTCAATGACGTCCACTCCGATTTCCCGTGCAGATAGGAATGCAGGGAGCGTGTTCTCCGGGTAGAACTTGCTATCCCCCCTATGGGCAACCACCCTCGGTAGGGGGGATAGGAATGATTCAAACATAGCCATTTTTCACTCCTCCTTGTGGATCTTCAAAGTAGAACTTTTGATGAAGAGTTTCTCAAACCTCTTCATCTCCTTCTCCCCCAGGCCTGCTTTCGAGAGCGTGTCGCGAAGGAATATCTCCACCCATTTCCTCTCTTCATCCCACTTGTAGTACCCGATCGAAGAGAGGCAGTCCGAGATCGTTGTGACAGCTTGGTCGATCCGCTCTTTTGTAACCGCAGTCATCCCGTCCGGGTATTTTCTCGAGCCGAGGAAGAGTTCGTATGAGATTATCTGTACAGCTTGGGAAAGATTAAGGGATGGGAACAAAGGACTCGTGGGGATCGTCACGATCGCCGAGCATAGCGCGACTTCATCATCCCTCAGCCCGTCCGATTCCCGTCCGAAGAGAATTGAAACCTTACCATCCGGCATCAGGGAGAGTTTTTCAGCAAGCTGCTTTGGCGAATACGCGCTCTCTTTGCGGAATTTTCCCCTCCGCCTCGTGGCGCCGACGACGAATATGCTATCCTTTGTCGCATCCTCGACGCTTTTATACACGTTCCTCGAGTCATACACGTCACGTGCGTGCAGAGCGAGCGTATATACCCTGTTTTCGTCGTACTCCCGATCCGTTACGAGCGAAAGGTGAGTGATCCCCATTGTCTTCATCGCACGGCACACGCTTCCGATGTTCGCACCATCCTGTGTGTCGACCAGTACGATCTCAATCCTGTCAAGATAACTTTGATCCATGTTGCAATCATATAATCAATGAAAGAGGATGGAAAAGTGCATCCTTGCCATTTTCATGCCAATCAAAGTAACATCGCAGTATGGAAACAAAAGGGGATGAGAATACACAATACGCGAAACACATCAGGAACATCCTCCTGGTCTTCCTCGTGATATTTGCAATTTCTTTTCTGAAGCTGGCATCTTCGATACTTCTTCCGATAGTGATTGCAATGTTCCTTTTCATGTTGCTCAATCCTATCTTGAACAGGCTTGATGGAACGAGGATCCCGAGGCTTTTGTCAACGTTGATCGTGATGGTCCTGGTAGTCTTGGTATCCGCAGTGTTCATTTATGTCCTTTTTTTGATAGTGAACATGCTCCTGTCGAAGCTTCCGTATTACGCGATGCGGGTCAATGAGATCGATATGCTCATCAGCCAGTACATCGCACCATTGCTGGGAATGGATGGTGCGGAATTCAGCATAATCGATTATCTGGATATCAATTGGTATACATTGGCAATCCAAAGCCTTTCATCGTTCTCTTCAAGCATCATCGACCTCTTCTCCGATTGGATGCTCGTCTTCCTTTATCTTCTCTTCATTCTGCTTGAGCGGTCCTCTTTCCCCGAAAAGATCATGTCGGTGCTTTCCCCGGAGAAGGCGCTAAGGGTATCCAAGCTCTCGATGAAGATAAACAGACAGATTGCCAAATACATATTCCTGAAGCTGATGATAAGCCTCATCACCGGCTTTTTGTTCTATGCAGTTGCGATCCTCACCGGCCTTGACTTTGCACTTGCATGGGGTGTTCTCGCGACGATATTGAATTTCATACCGACGATCGGAAGCATCATCGTCACTGCTGGCACGATCATAATGGCTGTGATCCAGTTCATGCCGTCTTGGATAACAGTGCTTTACATCGCTGTGCTGATGATCAGCATAGAGATGATAATGGGCAACATCATCGATCCGAAACTGCAGGGGGTGAAACTCAACATCTCCCCGCTGGTCATTTTGATCTCCCTTGCATTCTGGGGGTACATCTGGGGGCTTGCAGGGATGTTCCTGGCAGTTCCGATCACTTCCACCTTGCAGATCTTCATGGCGAACATCCCTTCCCTGAAGGGCATTGCAGTCATCCTCTCCACGGGGAAAATAAGGGAAGAGGGGAGGATCCGTCATGGAAAAATGCATGAAAATACATCCGATGATATCCAAATGCCCGAAATACAAACCTTGACAAGGAATAGTAATACTGATGAAAATCAGAACAATTAAGGCGTAGGAAAAGTCTTGGTTTTCGTAAATAATTATGCATTTTATGCATATGCGCATTCCGAAATAGACCCATTCCACAGTCTTAGAGGAGGTAACATGAAAAGATTGGCTGTTTTGGCTCTCGCCATTCTGGTTTTGCTCGTACCCGTTTTTGCCGGCGGCGATACTGACTCTGCAACTTCCGGTTCCTTGCAATTCGGCACGGGAGGGGATCAGGGAACGTACTATGGGTTCGGAAGCGTACTGGCCCAGAAGATCTCGACCGAGACAGATACAGACGTAACTGCAGTTGTCAGCAACGGTTCCCAGGACAATATCGAGATGATGGATATGGGAGAGTACCAGCTCGGGTTTGTACAGACTGACGTAATGAGCTACGCATATGAAGGTCAGAAACTCTTCGAAGGCATGCCTGTCGATGACTTCTCAGTCATAGCTGCGCTCTATCTCGAACAGGTACAGGTAGTAACCCTCGATCCTTCGATCAAGACGATTGCAGACCTCGAAGGAAAGACTGTTTCAATCGGCTCGGCAGGAAGCGGCGTCTATTACAACGCTTTGGATGTACTGGCTTCCTATGGCCTTTCCGAGAGTGATATCCATCCTACATACCAGAGCTTCGGCGACAGCGTCGACTCGCTCCAGGACGGAAAGATCGATGCCGCGTTCATCGTTTCGGGAGCACCTACGGTGGCAGTATCCACCCTTGCAAGTACCAATAAAGTCTACCTCGTCGGCTTTGACCAGGAGCACATCGATGCTTTGATCGATGCTTCCCCGTACTACGCTCCTTACACGATTACCAAGGATGTGTACGGCACGGATGAGGATTGCCAGACCGTTGCAGTCGGAGCTGTCATAATCGCAAACGACAGCGTTTCAGAGGACGCTGCATACGACATCGTCTCTGCAATATTCGAGAACAAGGACGTGCTTGCCCAGAGCCACGACAAGGGCAACGAGCTCGATTTGGAGTACGCAACGAGCATAACGAACATACCTTATCATCCGGGAGCTGCAAAGTACTTCCAGGAGAAAGGGTTCACTGTTCCCGTAAAATGATCTGATCATAGTGGGGGCTTGAAGCCCCCTGTATTTTATCCGTTGGAGAGGAGTTTGATGGATAAGGAAAAGAATTACATGAATGAAGAGATCGATGATTCGGTCGGCACAATGGAAGATGTAAATGCTGTCATGAAGAAGTACGACAGGGAGTCGAACGTCAGGATCTATGAAGGCGTTCCCCGGATCCTTGTGCGCGCCCTGATGGTTGGTTTTGCATTCTATGCACTGGTCGATGCAGTCTTTCTCACAACGCTCCCCGAAAGAAGATATTCGATCTTCCTCGGCCTCATCGTATTGATGGGATACCTTACCTTTCCAGTGAAGAAAGGTGTAGAGAAGGTGAACCACATACCTTGGTATGACTACGTTCTGATGATACTCGGATCCGGTTCTTTCTTCTTTTATGCCATCAATGCCATGACCGTCATAAGGCTTTCGGCGAGAGTCATGCAAAGCCCTTTGTACATGGCAGTCGGACTAATTGCCATAATCACGCTCGTCGAGCTATGCAGAAGGTGCGTTGGCTTGCCGATACTATTCGTCGCCGGTGCACTCCTTTTGTACACGTTCGCATCCGGATTGAGCCTTCAAAGGGTCATACGTACCCTCTTTTTCACGACGAACGGTATATTCTCATCCCCCGTGCAGGTATGCGTGAAGTACATAGTGCTCTTTATAATCTTCGGTTATTTCCTCGAACGGACAGGGGTGGCGGACTTCTTCATCAAGTTCGCAAACTGCGCGGTAGGGCGCTTTACAGGAGGTCCTGCAAAGGTCGCCGTAGTTGCAAGTGCGCTTGAAGGGATGGCATCAGGCTCATCTGTGGCAAATACCGTGGGTTCAGGCTCGATAACGATCCCGATGATGAAGAAGATGGGCTACAGACCCGAGTTTGCAGCTGCAGTCGAGGCTGCCGCATCCACTGGCGGACAGATAATGCCGCCTATAATGGGCGCTGCTGCATTTCTGATGGCTGAGTTCACGGGCGAGCCGTACAGCTCGATTGCGATGCGTGCGATAATCCCTGCAATACTGTATTTCACAGGCATATTCATTGCAGTCCACCTTGAAGCGAAGAGGGTAGGGATGAAGGGCATTCCCAAGGAACAGCTTCCGAAGGTGAAGGAACTATTAAAGCAGATATACCTTCTTCTCCCGTTGATCGTCCTTGTATACCTCGTCTCATCGAATACCTATACGATGGCTTATTCTGCCGCGGTATCCATCGGGGTTGCGGTTGTGGTAGGTATTTTCAACAAGAACGAGCGCCTTACGCTCACCAGGTTCTTCGATGCGCTCGAAGGGGGTGCAAAGGGATCCATCACCGTAGTGGTCGCGTGTTCGATCGCCGGAATAATCTCGGGTTGCATCACAGTCACCGGGCTTGCCTCCAAGCTTCTTGCTGCAATCGTCGCACTCTCCTCAGGGGAAGTGTTGATCGCACTTTTGCTGACGATGATATGCTGCATTGTCCTCGGAATGGGCGTTCCTACGACAGCAAACTACTGCATAATGGCGGCAACGTGCGCGCCGATATTGATGGATCCGAGCATCGGGGTGACGAAGCTTGCAGCACACTTCTTCGTTTTCTACTTCGGAATAGTTGCGGACATAACCCCACCTGTGGCACTCGCCGCGTATGCGGGAGCTGCAATAGCAAAGGCGAATTCGATGAAGACAGGGCTTACCGCAACAAAGCTTGCAATCGCCGCGTTCATAGTGCCTTTCGTGTTTGCCCTCAATCCTGCGATGCTTCTGATAAACGTCTCCGGAGCACTGGAAGTGATCCAGATAATATGTACTGCATTGATCGGACTATTTGCGATCGCAGCTGCGCTCAATGGATTTCTTTGGCGGACAATACCGTTTGTCCTACGCATCGCGATAGCAATCGGAGGACTGATGATGGTATATCCGGGAACGGTAAGTGATTTACTAGGCTTCCTGATCGTGCTGGGAATAGTTCTCTTCCAGCTCCTTACATCAAATAGGAAAAGCATGCAGGGAGGAGTGGCATGAACGTAATATGCCTCGACTTCGAAGGAGTTCTAATCCCTGAAATCTGGATCGGTGTTGCAGAGAAAACCGGCATCGATGATTTGAAACGAACCACCCGGGATGAACCCGATTACCACAAACTGATGAAGTACAGGATGGATATCCTGAGGAAAAACGGGCTGAAGCTATCCGATATACAGGATGTGATAGCTACGCTCGATCCACTTGAGGGCGCCTCTGATTTCCTTACCCGCGCCCACGAGCTGGGGGAGGTCGTAATACTGAGCGATACGTTCGTCGAGTTTGCAAAACCACTACTGCGTAAACTCGGCTATCCATTCATGCTTTGCAATTCTCTTTCCGTCGATGGCGATGGATATCTTATGGGGATCATGATGCGCCAGGAGGATGGAAAGAGAAAGGCGGTTGAAGCGTTCAAAAGCATAAACTGCCGCACTTTCGCTTCCGGCGACAGCTACAACGACCTTTCGATGATAGATGCTGCAGACAAGGGGATACTCTTCAGGCCGCCTGAGAACATCGTGAGGGAGAGAAGCGATCTGAAGGCTGTATACCAGTACGATGAATTCTTAAGCGAGATAGAGGAATTTGTGAAGTGAAGAACAGCACGTCGATAATGCTTTCCCTGATCTTCCTCTTTGTGTTCATGACGATCGGGCTTGTGCTTCTTGCAATCTCTTATACAGGCCCGAGGTTTGTTGCTCTTTTGGTATTCATCGCTTACATCTTCATCACTTATTTCCTTTTCAAGACGACACTTTCCCTTGTGAAATCCTTGAAAGAGAGCGAGAAGGAAAAAGGGGAATGAGGGGAAATGCGAAATATTAACTTGACCTTAAGCAACTCTCATAGTATGTTACTTAAACATGATTTTCTGAAAGGGGGATCGGATGATGGATGCTTTTACTAAAGAAATGGAAGAGCACCTTCTCAAAGAAAGGGATGCGCTGTTGAAGAAGCTCAACAACGAGGGTGACACGTTCCGCGAAGAGGCCCAGCTTTCTTCCGGAAGGGGTGATTCCAGTGATCTTGCATCGGATGAGGGGTCATACAGGAAAATGGAGGCGTTGAACGCCATGGATGCCCAGAGGCTGAAGGCTATAGAGAACGCTTTGAAGCGCATAGCTGACGGGAAGTACGGCATTTGCCTCCAGTGTGGCAGGAAGATACCGGAAGAGAGGCTCAGGGCAATCCCTTCGGCAGTTCTTTGCGTCGAGTGCAAATCGGAAAATGAGAGGATGAACAGGTAGATCAGACGGGGGAGTTTTCCCCCGTTTCTCATTTCTCCTGCAATTTGTTTTTGATTATCTCTTCCCTTATCGCGCCGTTTTCGATCACAGCGGCATATAGGCTGACTTTGTTCTCTTCGTCCAATGTCGACCAGATATCGCCTGCAATCTTTGAAATGGATCCGGAGAGGCTTACTTTCATCGGCTCTCCGGAGAATGCCTTTCCTTTCGTGCCGTCTGAATACGTGGAGATGAAATATGCGCTGTTCGCCTTTATCTTGTCGTAGATGAAGAAGAACCTTTCGTTCACATCCCCGTCTTCCTTGACGAGGCTTATCTCGACTTCCTCCGTGTCAAGGTTGACTATCAATGAAAGGCGTGGCCTCTTGTGTCCTTCCTCCGATTTCTCAGCAACCTTCATCATCAGGGCAGAGTCGAACGTATCCCAGTCGTCGAGTGCCTTTACTATCGCATCCATCTGATCGCCGCTTGATGCTACAAGTGCGTTCCCTACGATCTTTACGGGCTGGTAGAGGATGTAATCGGCGCTTTGGATCGATAGATCGAATTTCTCGACCTTTACAACGCCATCCGTGGATCTGATGACCCTGTTCCGGCTTTCATTGCTCCTTCCCATCAGGAAATAGATTATGAAAAGCCTCTTGTCTTCAAGTCTCCCTACAAGCATTCCCCTCCCCGGGTACTTCTCTTTTCCAAGGTATTTCGTCAGTGTCTGCATGGAAAGATTATAACACTTCGGAAAGGGTGGTTGTCGATCGAAAACTTAGTGGTATTTCCGCTGAGCAAGGGCTCTTGCACGCTCGAGTTCCTTGTTCATCAGCTTGTAAGAGTTGATTAATTTTCCTTGATGGTCCTGTTCTTTACTTTCCTAACTTCGTCGTCCATGCCTGATTACATCATTCATATGGCTTTATACCAAGCGGATGCGGCAATTCATCTCCACCCTGTAGAGGATGGAGTCCTCTTTCCGATTTCCAGATAGAGACAAGCGAGGTCGTCCAAATGTAGTTCCTGCCGCATTCCTCTCACCACCTATGGAGACTGGAGCTTTCTACAACATTATTTGGTGAAACTCAGACGATATGGCTCCTCAGTCTCCATGAACATACCATAGACGTCCATATAGTTCAGGAAATCCGCCCCCAGATACCCGCAGCCATCTCCTGAGAAGACCACATGCATTCTCGCTTCCCCGTATTTCTGGATGAAAGACCTCATCGCCCTGAGATAGTAGCCATCGACGGCCTGTCCGGCCTTGATCTCGAAAAGGTCCATCATGCCCCTCCTGTCCAGCATCAGGTCAATTTCGGTGCCATTCCCGGTCCTGTAGAAGAACAGACCATCATCGGCGACATATGAATCATATCTCGCCTTCAATGCCTCGATGACAACCATGTTCTCGAAAAGGCTTCCATAAAGCGGATCGCGGAGGACCTGGCCGGGAGTGGTTATCCCAAGCAGGAAGCATGCCACTCCTGTATCCGTGAAATAGATCTTGGGCGTTTTGACCACCTGGCTTGTCCTGGACCTGTACCATGGCTTCAGGACATATATCAGACGGGATGCCTCAAGCAGCGACATCCACGAACCTATCGTAGTACTCGATACCCCGACATCGCCAGCCAAGGCCGATGCATTGACGAGCTGCCCTGTCCTTCCGGCAAGAAGTCGAAGAAAGCGCATGAACCTGTCCATGTCATGGATCTGACTCATGTCTGCAATGTCGCGGCTTACATAAGTATCGACATAATCGGAATAATATCTTGACGGTTCCTTGCCCTCACCGTCATATAGGAAAGGCATTCCACCTGCAAGTATCTGTTCTTCCTTGCCAAGCCGTATGCCGGAATCAGACAATTCCCTCAGGGACAGCGGGAGCATGTCGATGACTGCCGTCCTGCCGGCAAGCGACTGGACGACAGAACTCTTCAAAGCCATCTGTCGGCTCCCCGTGATGATGTACTGACCTTTGAGTTTCCTCTCGTCAATCCTGTATTGTATAGTGCTCAGAAGCTCCGGGACACGCTGTATCTCATCGACTATCACCGGTTCGGGATAAGCATGGAAGAATTCATTCGGGTCGGAAGAGGCCAGTTCTCTTGTGCGGGACTCTTCCAGATTTGCATACGAGAATCCAGGAAACATCGAGCGGGCAAGGGTCGTCTTTCCGCATTGTCGGGGGCCAAACAGTGTCACAGACGGATACGTCTCCATCGCACGCCGGATGGATGGTTCAATCAGACGTTTTATCATATGCAAATAATATACCGTAACTACGGAGATTTCAAGTATTATTTGAAAATATCGTATTTAATTGTGGTATTTCCGCTCTTCACCGATCGTGCTGTTGTTGCCGTGTCCGGGAACTATCATCACATCGTCCCCAAGTATCGAGAAAATATTCCTTATGCTTGTAATCTCATCGGAGAACGATGAGTAGGTCATGTCCGTCCGTCCGATCCCTCCGCCTTGGAATATCGTGTCGCCGGTGTAGGCTATCGAATTCTTCTCATCGTAATATACGACGGATCCGGGGGTGTGCCCCGGAGTATGGATGACTGAGAATGAAAATAGTTTTCCTTCGAGGCGCTTTGTCTTTCCTGAAAAGAGTGAAAGCTTGTCGGTATAGTACTCTTTTGCCCCGTAGAACGAAGGAAGGGAGAATATCTTTTCGTTCCCTCTGGTAAGAAACACTTCGTCCCTCTGGTCAAGGTATACATCGAGAGGCCCGAACTCCCTCTCCAATTCCCCGAGCCCTGCGATGTGGTCGAAGTGTCCGTGCGTGAGGAGTATTGCTTCCAGTCCGGTATCGGTCTCTCTCAGAAATTCTTTTACTTCGCTTACGATACCCTCCGGGGCATCGATCAGTACCGATGCTCCGTCGCCTATTGTCGTGAGGGTATATCTGGTGCCAAGAAGGCCCCCTGCCAAAAATCTTGTCATCTATTTGAGTAAGTGACTTCGGCAACCCTGCCGTTGATCTCTTTTCCGTTCAGTTTCTCAATTGCCTTTACGCAATTCTCTTCGCTCATCGTGACGAACGAATATTTGTCGTGGATGCGGATCGAGTAGATGTCGCTACGAGTGATCCCCAGTTCGTTCTGGATCAGTATCGAGAGGTTCTTGGCATAAAGGTGCTTCATCTTTCCTACGTTGATGTATATGGTTTTCGCACCCTCGGGAATTGCTTTCTTCTCTTCCGTCTTCTCCTGGCTTTCCGTCTTTTCCGGACTTGCGCTCCTTTCCCTTTCCTTGGAGAAAGTCTTCCTTTCCTCCCTCCTTTCCTTTTTCTTGTATCCACTATTCAATACTTCGCGTACAAGGTATGCCGAAAAGGCACTGCGCATCAGGAACGGAACGTTTTTCCTTATGATCTTCTTGATCTCCTCAAGTTCTTCCGGGCCGGAAGAGGAATCGTTCTTGATCTTGCTTACGATCTCTCTGATCCTGACTTCCATGAGAGCCATGTCGACTGGCTTCTCCTTGTCATTATCCATCATTAAAACTCCTTGCTCTGTCCGAGTGACATGAAAAAAGGCCCCATGAAAGCGGGACTCCATTCTCTTTTGAGAGTATAATCTTGCCTTCAACTTGTCAACGAGGCCTCTTTTCTCTCTCCCCCGTTCAAGATTACGATTGTAGCCAAGGGTTCGGTATGATCAAATACAATCTACATACGCATTCATTCTACTGCGGGCATGGAAAGGGAACGATGGAAGAGTACGCCCGCGCCGGTTTTGAGAACGGATTGGAAATATTGGGTTTTTCGGAGCACCTTCCTTTCCCGGACGGAAGGCTGTCCTCTTCGAGGATGGATTATTCGGAGAAGAAAGACTACGAGCGTGACGTGCTTGTGGAGAAGGAAAGGTATGAGGGGAAGATGAAGGTATGCCTGTCATGGGAGTGCGATTACTTTCCCGACATGGATGGGTATTACCAGCAGTTGAAGGAAGAGACCGACTATCTGATAGTAGGAACCCACTTCCTGCAAAAGGACGGCGGGTACCAATCGCTTTTCTCTTCGAAATACAAGCTTACGAAGGAAGATCTCAAATGCTATGCCGACAGCACGATCAAGGCAATCTCTTCCGGGTATTTTGACTTTCTTGCCCATCCTGATGTCTTTTTCCTCAATTACGAGAACTTCGACAGCGAGGCAAAGGCTGTCTCCATCGCCATTCTGGATGCAGCGGAGGACGTAGGCATCCCGATCGAAGCGAACGGAAACGGACTTGTGCGCCCTTCGAGGTTTCCACGCCCCGGATATCCCCTTCTCGAGTTCTGGCAGCTTGCGAGGGAGAGGAAGATAACGTTCGTGAGGAATACCGATGCGCACGTCGTTGAAAACCTCACGAAAAGCATCCCGATGCTCGAGGAGTTTGCATCCCGGGTGGGAATCAAATACGCATACCCGGTCTCTTTCAACCCTCTTTCATTCAAAACGGAGTAGGGGATGAAAACGACATTTCATTCCCTGTCACGGGATGTGTGAACCCAAGTGTTTTTGCGTGGAGGCAGAGCCTCTCGCCTTCATCCCGCCTCCCGTAGAGGCGGTCTCCAATGATGCTGTGCCCCAGGCCGTATGCTGCGTGTACCCTTATCTGATGGGTTCTCCCTGTAAGCGGGGAAAAGAGAACGCGTGAGTAGAGTTTTCCATTCCTCTTTCCGTATCCGAGGAGTTTGAATTCCGTCACTGCCTTCTTCCCGTTCTCTTCATCGACGATCTGGTAGGGCCTGTTATCCACATCGAGCCTCATTGGAAGGTCTATGCTCCCTTCCTTCTCTTCGATCATTCCATCCAACAGTGCCTCATACGTCTTCTTCACGTTCATTTTCTCGAAGTCGGAGGATAGGATCGAGTGTGCGT
The DNA here is from genome assembly GCA_944389975.1 of uncultured Spirochaetaceae bacterium. Classification (GTDB taxonomy): domain Bacteria; phylum Spirochaetota; class Spirochaetia; order Sphaerochaetales; family Sphaerochaetaceae; genus Ornithospirochaeta. The sequence goes on along the minus strand of CALXOH010000018.1, from coordinate 94,334 downwards.
TTCTGTCCCGGGCAAGCACCATCAGCCCGGACGTGTCCATGTCGAGCCTGTGGCACGATGGGTTTACAGGGCAATCCGGGAAAAGAAGGCGGAAGCGTTCAGTGACCGAATCTTTCTTGTCCTCTCCCCGTCCCGGAACGGAGAGCAGTCCCGCCGGTTTCTCAACCACTGCGATGTACTCGTCGACGTAGACGTAGTCGAGAAGAAGCATCTTTCCAATGATCTCTTTGCACCTCTCGTTGCAAGGTGGGTGGAACTTGCCTTCCTTGTAGTTCTCGTTCTCTTTACCGACGAAGAATTCTGCAAATGCCTTGATCCTGTAGCCCTTCCTGATTGCACTATTGAGTACCTTCACACCTGCGCACGTTCCGCTTCCGCCTTTTGCGCTCTCGATTGATGAGAGTGTGAATGCATCTCCAGAGAGTGAAGAGAATGAAAACAGGGAATTTATCTCAGAAAGTGCCTCAGCCTCCCTTTTCTTCTTTTCCTCATCGCCGTTCGCGCTCTTCAGCAGCTTGTCGTGCTTTTCAAGCGCTTCGCTCATCTTGTTCCTACTGTAGCATGGGTTGACGTACCCGGGGATTATGCGCATCCCCGATGAGCCTTTCAGAACAACTTCCTCTCCGCTTCTGCTTTCTCCGATGAGAAGTGAGAACATCATCCCTTTCTTTTCATGAAGCTCTGAAAGAGGGTATTCTGATGATGGTGGAAACGAGTAGGATGAATTCTTCTTTATCTCGGAGAGGAACTTATCCTTCTCTTTTTCCAAACTTTCTGTTACAAGCATGAACGGCAAGGGTGCACTCCTTTCCACTTAAGCTAACACGCGGAGGATTTTGTAGGCAATGAGAAGAAAACTGAAAATAACAGCATTATTTATCACCATCATTGCGCTTCCATTGCTTTCCGGATGCGATGACCTATACAAGAACTACATCAGAAACGACACCGATGAAAGTATAAGCGTTGCATACGTTACGTTTTCAAGCGATGAAGTGAAGACGTGTATGCTCGGTCCCGGGGAAGTCTTTGACAAGCCTACAAGGGATAACGGAGAGTTTTTCAAGGACGCATGGGTATACGATGGAAAGGAACCCGAAATCCGCGATAACGCATTTCACGTGGATGCATCGAGCGTTTTCGTAATCACGAAAGAAGAGAAGGTGACTTATACCCTGGATGTTGCAATTGCCGGTGACAAGTGGAATGACGGAGAGATGCTATACCTGGCCGAACGCTATGGAAAGATTGGAAGGTACTACCCTAACGACAGCATGATAAAGCTTGAAAACAATCGGACTTCAAATATCGACGTATATTCTGCAGATCCACACTTCATGCTTGTGGATGAGAACGGAGATGAGAAGAAGAGCCTTGGTGGCTACAATCTCTTACTCTCTGTGGACGGGGAATCAATTACGATCTCATGAAGGAAAACAGATACGACGACGATGATTTCTTCTCTTCCTATGCCCTGATGGAGCGCTCCAGGAAGGGACTTGACGGGGCTGCGGAGTGGGAGAGCCTTGAAAAGCTGTTTTCCTCCCTCGGGGGAAAGGATGTACTTGACCTAGGATGCGGCTACGGCTGGCATGCAAAGTACATGGCAGAAAAGGGTGCAAGAAGCGTTCTTGCAACCGACATCTCGGAAAAGATGCTTGAGCGCGCGATGGAAATAAACAACGACGAGAGGATGGAATATGAAGAAATGGCTGGATGGAGAATAAGAGTTCGAAGTCGAGGTTGCAGGGTATCTGAGAGGAGATAAGCCAGAAGGTCTCTGCCGCAACGGTGAAGAAATTGGTGATAAATATTCCTATACCTTGGCAGTTCTGTGAATCAGAATGACCATGGCATTCTCGTCGAAGACGATGATGCTTTCCTATCCTCTCATGGAAGCCATTGGAAGTGGCGGGGACTTGAGGAATGTCGGCGGTTCCGACAAGCATGTGAATGATATCGTGTGTCCTGACGGATGTGTGATGTTCCGGCTGGCAGCAAGGAGGATTGGAGTAGAAAATCCTTTCATCTCCAAGGCCTTTTGTTAATCAGTGGTATAAAAACAACTCTTTTAGAATCAAAGAAGATATTTATTGATTTCGTGTTCTGTGTTATACTTAACATAAGATGAGCAGAGAGAAGAGCCATATAATGACACAGCTTGATGGGAACAACCATTCGGTGTTCAGCCTGAACTACCACCTTATACTCGTCACCAAATACAGAATGGAAGTCATCACTGATGTAATATCGGAATATCTGAAGCACATCTTCTGCTACATAGCACCAAAGTACAAGATAACTCTTTCAGAATGGGGCCACGACAGGGACCATATCCACATACTCTTCAAGGCTGAGCCTGACAGTGAGATATCGAAGTTCATAAACGCATACAAGGCGGCTTCATCGCGTCTAATAAAGAAACAGTTCCCCGAGATCGTCGAGATGCTCTGGAACGAGCGGTTCTGGTCAAGGAGCTACTGCCTGATAACAGCAGGTGGAGTGCCGCTTGAGATCCTGAAGGAATACATCAGGACGCAGGGAGAGGATTATGACGGAAGAAAAAACTGAAGAGAAAGAGATGCCATCCACCGTCATCGTCTCCAAGTGCATGGAATTCCGTGTAAAACCGACAAAAGAACAGAAGATCCTCATCTGGAAGACCTTCGGCTGCTGCCGCTTCGTCTGGAATCATCTCCTTGATGAACGCATCAGCTATGAGAAGATGAACAAAGGAAAACTTCTCAATACAACACCTGCCCATCTGAAGAAGGAGAATCCCTTCCTCTGTGAAGTTGATTCGATGGCACTCATAAACACCCAGCTGAATCTGAATCAAGCATGTAATAAACTCTTTGCCAAAGGAAAGACTCCCAGGTTCAGGAAGAAAGGAAAGGATAAACGTTCATACACCACCAACTGGATAAACAACAATATTGAGATTATTCACAAAGGTGATAGAGAGAACTATATAAAACTGCCGAAACTCGGAAGAGTGCGCATCATACTCCACCGTAGCATACCGGATGAGTGGAGGATGAAGCATGCGACAGTCAAGGAGACGACAAGCGGGAAGTTCTTCATCTCTCTTACCTTTGATGTGGATATAAAGCCAATAGAGACAAGGAAGAAGTTCGACAGGATTGAAGCCTTCGACTACTCGATGCCATCCCTTGTCGTCTCCGCCTCAGGGGAGAATGACATCACGCAGGACGACATCCACTGGTACCGCAATCTCGAGAAGAGGATTGCGAAGGAGCAGAGGAAGCTCTCAAGGATGAAGTATGGATCAAAGAATTACTGGGAGCGGAAACACAAAACCGGAAAGTTGCATGAGAAAGCAAGTGCAAGGAGGAATGACTTCCTTCATAAACTCTCCTGCAATGTGTCCCGATCATTCGATGCCGTGGTAGTGGAGGACATCAATCTTCAGCACATGTCTCAGTCCCTGAACTTCGGCAAGAGCGTATACGACAACGGCTACGGGCTGCTGAGGAACATGCTTGCCTACAAGCTGAACAGCCAGGTAAAGGTGCTTGTCAAGGTTGATAGGTTCTTCCCCTCCTCAAAGCGATGTTCCGCATGTCATGCAGTCAACCATGACTTGCAGCTGTCAGATAGGGAGTGGACATGCAAGAGCTGCGGTACACATCATGACAGGGACAAGAACAGCTCAAAGAACCTGCTGGATGAGGGTAAAGACATCCTGAACCGCTGGGCTAGCGGGGATAGCTCACTGATACTGGCACCATCAGGTGTCTTGAGTGAGAAGAAGCTCCATCCTCAGGCTCGCTACAATGTGAGACAGGATGGAGAGTAGGTCACCAAACAGCCTGGCATCGTCATCGACTACCGCACTGGAGAGAACTGGGAATCCGGGGAAGAGCTACCTGTAAAGGAAGAAGTTTCACTCAACGAAGCAACGTACATACTCAATATTGAATCGAAGTATTTCCATACTCTTTCCTGCTCGAATGCGCCAAAGGAGGACTCGGAGTCAAGGGAATTGACTGACAAGAACAGGGCAACTCTGATAGCAGAAGGATTTGTTCCATGCTCAAGATGCAAACCTTGAGCGATCAAAAGAGCTTTATCAAGGCAGCTCCAAGTACCATAAGCGCCATTCCCGAGAGTTTTTTGACGTTGATCGGATTCTTGGGCGTTCCGAGAAGCGCAAAGTGATCGACCAAGAGCCCTCCAGTGGATGTTCCCACAAGAAGAAGCACTACGGTCATCCCTGTTCCGATTATCCTCGAAAGGTATACGTTCGCAAGGTTGTATATTCCTCCCTGGATTCCTCCAAGCCATATCCAAAATGGGTATGATCCTTTATTTCCCTTTCCTTTTCCCCATTCCCGTTTGAGCGTACAAAGTACGGTTATGATCACGCTGCCTGTCGCGAACGACACGATCGATGCTTTCACCGGCGATTCCACTATCTTCCCCAGGTACCCGTTTGTTGCAGTCTGGATTGCAAGAAGCATCCCTATTCCTATTCCGAAGAATCTCCAGAGCCAGATGTCGCCTCCATTCCTTCCAGTCTCATCCCTGTTTCCTTTCTTTGCGACTGCTACGAGTGCAACACCTGAAATGACAAGAAGCGCCCCCGCAAGCCTCAACGCACCCAAAGGAACCACCTGGGAGTAGAACAAACCGAAGTGATCGATCAACAGTCCCATGAGTATCTGCCCGAGCACCGGCATCACTACAGTCTCTACGCTCCCGAGCTTTCCGAATAGCAGTATGTTCCCGGTCAGATATATTATTCCACATAAACCTCCGAGCCATATCCAGAAGGGCTCCTTGACCAGTTTATCCATAGGATAAGAGAGGTTGCCGCCAGTAAGGAGAAGCAATGCGATCAGGAATACAAGTGCGACTAGAAAAGAGACAAGGGAAGCGACGAAAGGGGATGAAAGCCTCTCCCGGAGCTTTGAATTCACGCTCGTTTGCAAAGGTATTCCGAATCCCGCGATAAAACCGAGCAGTATAGGTATCATATAATCCCCCTTTTGAAGAATCCTAACAGATGGATGGATGCAATTCCATAATTTGTTGACAACGATTGATCTTTCAGGTAGATGGAAAGAACGAAAACTTCCGTGGACTTTTCCTGATTGCATCATCTTTTCGCCACGAGTGAGGAATATATGAAAGGAAAAGTTCTGGATATGGGGACAACCCCTGTTTTCCCCTTGGTGCTCTCGATGGGCCTCCCGATGGCATTTTCGATGCTCATCACATCGCTATACAACATCGTAGATAGTTTCTTCGTCGCCAGATTGAGTCAGGATGCGATGACATCGCTCTCCCTTGTCTTCCCGATACAGAACTTCATAAACGCAATTGCAGTCGGATTCGGCGTTGGAATGAATTCCGCCATCTCCTACTTTGTAGGCGCTGGCAAAATGGAAAAGGCATGTGCTGCAACTACTTCCGGCCTGGTGTTATCTGCAATACACAGCCTGATACTGACTGTGCTTGCCTTGTCCCTTTCAGAGCGCTTCATAGCGCTTTTCACAACCTCCGATGAGATCGTGTTCCTGGGCTGGAGGTATTCGCTTGTAGCTTTTTCGTTCACTTTCGTAAACGTCCTCGGAATCACATTTGAAAAGATATTCCAAGCCACTGGAAGGATGAAAGTGACGATGATAGGCATGGCCTCGGGGTGCATCGTGAATATCATCCTTGATCCGATATTGATTTTCGGCTATGGCATTTTCCCCAAGCTTGGGGTGGAAGGGGCAGCCCTTGCAACCGGAATAGGGCAGGTCGTCGTTCTTGCTTTCTACATTGCAATGTACCTTCATGACAAAAGCGGAGTGTACATCGACCTCAGGCACATTACATTCGAATATTCGATCGTGAAGCGCATGTATTCAGTTGGAATCCCCGCAAGCTTGAACATCGCACTTCCATCGTTCCTTATCTCCGCGCTCAATGCACTGCTTTCATCGTTTTCCGCAGTCTACATATTCATCCTCGGCATATATTACAAATTGCAGACTTTCCTTTACCTTCCCGTCGATGGAATGGTTCAGGGTATGCGTCCTATCGTCGGTTACAATTACGGGGGCGGAAGGGTGGATCGAATGGGAAAAACGTACTATGCAGTGCTTTTGATATCGCTTTGCGTTATGGCGTTGGGAACGCTTTCTTCATTTATCTTTCCTGAATGGATGATCGGAATATTTACAGAAGATGAGAATGTGATCACCACGGGTGCGCATGCATTACGTATAATTTCAGCAGGATTCGTCTTCTCTTCCTTTTCAGTCGCGGCAACAGGTGCGTTCGAAGGCCTTGGAAAAGGGCTCTCATCCCTTCTCATAACTCTTCTGAGGAATATCTTCGTGATAATCCCCTTGTCTTTCTTCCTATCTCGTTTCATCGGGGTTGATGGGGTCTGGCATTCGTTTTGGATCACAGAAGTGTCTGTTGCAATACTATCGGTAGTTTTTATCAAGAAAACATTTCTTTGTATGCAAAAAGTTGGATAATCAAAATAAGAGGGGGTCAAGATGACAAAAGAAGAAATTAAGAACTATTTGGATGATTTCAGAACAGATCCGATCGAGGTGGATGCAACATGTAAATACAATATTCCCGCATTCAAGGAGATTACGTATCGAGTCATATTTTATTGTACGGAATTGGACATTAAATGGGATAGCAAAGGTGTGATATTGGATGTAGGATTTGACTGCTCTGTTTTTGAATTGTTCAGAGAATGCAAACTTGATGTTGATGAATTGGTGGAGGAGATGGATGGTATTATATCCCGTGTTCCCTCTGCCAGATCAGATCTGAAGGATTTTCTAAGGCATTTTGATGATGTTGATCATAGCTTTGAAATTGATTTCGTAAATCTTGAGTGGCGAGAAGCTTATGAGTTTTGTGCTGCGGACGATGTGATGCATGTTTCTGTAAATTTCAAACCTGAAGTTAATTTCATACTCCAATGGACAAGTGCTAAGTATGTAATCTCATTGGAGATTGCGGGCGATAGTCGAGAATATTCGCTTTGTAAGGTGCCTGGGAAAAAGGGGACATATTACTTTGGTAGCGTTGGACAGGAAGTACGTTCCATTTTGGAAAAGCTGAGTATGTTTTATTCGCAGTTTGGTTTTTCCTTCGATGAATTCATCAATGACATAACAGAAACATGTGAAAATGGAAAAAGTTATGGCGTAAGGATTTTGAAAGATACGGATTCTCCATGGGCTTCAAATAGTGCAATACACCAACTAGCCCATGATGAAGATGACGAAGAGGAAGACAATGACGAAGAATATGACGAAGAGGAAGACGATGACGAAGAATATGACGATGAATATGACGATGAATATGACGATGAAGATGGCGATGAAGATGAGTCTTTGTTCTGTAGTACTCTGACGAATGTTGTTGATAAGATTGCAGGAGGCTTGGAATCAGGAGATATTCTTTCTGCTCTCAGTGACCTGAAGTGTCCAAGATGTGGAAGTGTCATAGTTATTTATAATAAGAAAAATAATCTTTATGTGTGCATGAAATGCCATCATTATTGGCGAGGTTGATTCGTCGCTATTGGCAGTATTTGTTTTACTTTGGAAAAACAAAACCTCATCCCGCTTGGAATGAGGCCAATATACCGGCGATCGGGAATACACCCTCTTTTAAAAGATATAAATCGTTCTTTTTACAAGACTAGATAAGTATATATCGCCCCCTGCATTGTGCTGTATTCCTACCTGTTGGTAACATTTTGGTAACACTAACCCATTTTGCGAATGACCGCCCTTAAACCGAACACCCCCGGCCTTTGTGCTTATTCTTAGAACTCATGGAAGAGATGGATGAGGATAAGGAGCTCATGCTCCTTGATGAGATCCTTGATCGCCATCAGGTACCGGACGGCGGATTAGAAAACAGTTATCCGAGGAGGTGGCCCGAGATGGCCTTCAAGGTTGTCTTTCCCTTGGCTAGCACAGCTCTCGCAAGTGCTGTGCGTGTTCTTGTGGAAAGGGTACTGGAGGGATAGGGAAATGGAATGGATCCTTTCCTTTTTGGTTTTGGATGTGATCGCACCGGGGTTGGCGATATGGCTGCCTGTGCTGATGCTAGTTGGTTATCTCCTTAAGCATGGCACCAAGTTTCCTAACGAGTTCATTGCGCCGATGCTTTATGCAGTCTCGGCAGTGCTTGCCTCCCTTTACGGGATAGGTGCCACTGCGGGGATGTCTACGCCCGGCAGGATTTTCATGATCGTGGTCGCCTACGGTCTCGGTCAGGGATTCATCCTCACGATCACAACCGTCTTCGTCTACGACACGATCCACGGGGTGGCGAAGTTCGTAGCAAGGAAGAAGCAGGAAGCAGTAGCAAGAAAGGCTGCGGAGGATGCAGCGAAGGAGGAGGAAGATGTCGAAGAGTAAGATTCTCAAGTCGTCGCTTGTACGCAACGCGATCGTCCTGGCATGTTCCCTTCTCATTGGAGGGCTTTTCAACCTTCCTTGGGGATGGGGTGCTGTTTTGGATTTCGTGACGGGCTTGGTGTTCTTTGCGATCATCACGCTTGCCGTCGGAGATGTATGGTACAAGGTCCTGCGTGAGAAATGGAAGCTTACATGGCAGTACTGGATCGGGATTGTCCTGACGCTTCTGGCGACATGGGCTTTCCTGTGGGCCTCGAAGAGCGTCACGTGGCCGTCCATGTTCATCCGCCTCGGGGTGACCGCTGGCGTCGGTCTTGGCTCGGGGCTGTGGTTCCTTTTTGCTTATAAGCCGGTTGTGGAAGCGAGGAACAAGGCGTTCCTCGAGGAATACAAGGCTTACTTGCAAGAGCAGGGTGTGTCTGCGGCAACAGCAGATGCGATGGTCCGTGCATCGGACGAGGATGCCGCCGCTAGTGACGGCAGTGTCAAGGAGACAGTGAAATGAGGAGATCATGGGTAAAGTCAACGGTTTTATTGCTGGCGCTATCGGTGCTGGCGCTCTCATCGGCTTGGGCTTGGCCATCGGCAACGCCCGCGAAAGAAACAGTCGTGCCCCCGCTTCAGGAAGGGCAGTCGGAAGCAGTGGCAGCGGAGGGAGAAATCTTCCAGGAAGAGAAAGCTTCGACATTGCCAACCGGAACACAGAGCGGCATCTCAAGCGGGCTAGAAGCCTCGTTGAGAGACTCACTGGGCGATAGGACGTACGAGAGGATCAAGGCGGAACTCGATGCGGCTCTTGAGGCCAATACAGTGCAGAAGGCGGAGTACGACGAACTTTATGCCGAGTATCAGGCTCTGCTTGCAGAGTACAACGCACTTGCGCGTAATCATGCAGACATCCTCGGCGGTGGTTTCAACATGACGATCGTGCCGGAGGCTGTCTACGACATCTCATCGAATTCTTGGGGTGTTGGTCTCGGACTTGGCTTCCACTGGAGCAACCTCGCCGTATCACTTGGTGCGGAAAAGATGTTCGGAGACAAGTTCGTATCTACAGAGGGATTCCGTGTCAGGGCCGGTGTTGGAATAGTCCTGTAAGGTTCATAATTTTTTCTTCTCACTTTCCCCCGGGGTGATTCCTGGGGGATTATTTTTCGCATCGAATCATGTTATAGTCATCGTGGCACTGCCATTGATGGTAGGCGGCTGGTCTCCTGTTTTTCGGGTTATCGGATGTCAGGAGGCGTTGCTTCCTGACCCTTCTATACAGCTGGGAAAAAGGAGGCGCTTATGACGGATTTTGAATTGCTGTCGCTGGTGATCTCAATCATCAGTCTAGTAATACTTGTTCGGAAAAAGTAAGGCCGCCCAAGATTTTTGCAGGATTGGACGACCTTTTCGCTCAAAGCTGTGAGATCAGCCGTCTATCGGCGGTGCCTCTATAAATAATCTAACACTACAAATAAATTTCTTGAAGTATAAAACACCACAATATAGTTGGTTTTTAGTAGGGAATACGGCAAAATTCGTGAATTTTCCCTACATTATAGTGGGTTTTTAGTTCTGCCAAATTACGCGACAGGGATAACAGAATGATTAAGAAAGTGGTCGATGCCGTTAAGCTGATGAAGGATTGCAATTAATACGGCTTGTAGTCTTCAGCTCCTAATCTTTCATGGAATCGAAGTGAACCGTCTTCTAAAAATTCGTATTGAATCCATTCGCTCCAAGTATCATAACTGTTATCCCATAGCTTGGACCTGAAATACATATTGTCTTTTGTTTCTATCTCATAATCGTATTCATAGTCCAAAAAAGTCCATCCGTCTCCGAGAAAATACGCTTTGGCTCTTGTTCTGCGATGTGCTTTATTGGTTCCATTGAAACGCCAAAAAATGGAACGTGTCGATTCTTCTATTCCGTTTTCATCTTCCCAGTGTTCATAATGGTGAAAGTTACCATTAAATCGGCTATCCTCCAGGGGAGTTGCTATCTGTTCAGGATCGCAAGCTACGATAAGCGCAAGCAGGGAAATAAGTACAACAAAAACTTTCTTCATATGTCTGATATTAAATGACGTTTTTCTGATTTGCGTAATAGATATCCACAGCGTCGTAATATGATTTTCCTGTATATATGGCAGCCACAACATAATCCGGATTGCCATAATACAGTGTATCTTCAAGAAAAAGAGAATCAGCTGAAAGGAAGCCTAAAAGTTCAATATGCTCATCAAGATATTCTCCAATCGTTAACATAACAGTTTCTTCTGCGGCGTCTTCCTTACTGATTCCATATTTCTCAGCATAATCCCATTTAGCTTTTAAAAAAATTTGATTTTGCTCAGCTTCTGCATTGTCATCTGTTCCCAATAATTTAGTACATGCGATAACTCTAAAAGTTCCGATCTTTTCATCAATATAGGCATAGTAATAGTCAAAATCTCTCCATTTATTCATTGGTGTAGGTTCAAATTCCCATACTTGGTAAGTTCCATAGTCTTTGCTAATCTGAACTAGTTTTGCTCCTGATTCTTGGATTTGATCCTTTGTAAACCCTTCGGAAATTCCAAAGCAACTAAAAGAGAATAAGGGGAAAGCTGAAAACATGACGAGTATAAAAATTGATATTTTTCTCATTACACCCTCCTGCCGATTTGTATATATTAAGCCAGCCCCTCAGATGTATTTTCCATTGATGTTATAACAGAGGCCAAAGCCGAAAGGAGTCGTCTGTCCTTCATTATAGCGCGGACAAGGGCTTGAAGCTCCGGGTCTTCGTTTACGGCTTTTGCTTCGGGGCAAATATATACTTGTTGATTCTTTCCTGTAAGTAAATATTCTACAGAAGTGCCTAAGGTTTGGGATAAGCGAAATAAATCATCAGCATTAGGTATTCGCCCTGAAGATCGCTGTTCTTTTATTCGTTGATATTTTATGCCTACTTTCTCAGACAGATCCTTTAAAGAAGTGTTTCCTCTTAAAGCATCAATCCTCTTCCAAAATTGATACGCAAAACTCATATTTTAAGTAACCCCTAAAATTGATTACAACTTTAATTATGCCAGTTCTTCGGAATTTCCAATATGAACTCTGTCTTCTTTTTTGATATTCAGAACCTTCTCGATCAATCTCAAGTCATCCTCATCAGCATCCAAACAACGTTTTGCAATCGTCAGTATTCGAGGTGGAAATTCAGAGGTGTCGTTGCCGGTTAATAGAAATTCGATGGATGTACCTAGAGCCTTGGCTAAGGCATAGGCTTCGGAGATTCCAGGCATTCGATTACCGGATCTTTGGTTTTTAATTGTCCGATAATTCAAATTTGCCTTTGATGCTAGCGCTACCAAGGTAACGCCATCACTTATGGCATCAACATTTTTCCAAAACCTATAAGCATCCATGTTTCTAGAATAATCGTTTATTCGGAAAAGTCTCCAAATAGTTACTAAATTTGTTGACAAGTAACTATATAGGGACTAAATTCTAGATATGCAGACACTAAATAGTGACCTTCAAAAATTAACCATATCAATTTCACCTGATGAAAAAGAGCATGCAAAGGCTCTGGCAAAGTCTAAAGGCATGACCTTTCAGGGTTGGCTTGGCCTTGTGATACGAAACGCCCTCAAAGAGGCAAAGGAAGTTGGGGATGAAGCTTGAGCTCAAAGATTTTCTTGAGATGTTTGAAAAGGTAGGAAAGGGTTCCAATGCAAGCGCAGAGATTCTGATGCGCATTTCAAAGTCGAAGACTCATACCTTGTCTTATGAGGACTGCATTCAACTTGCCGAAGGTTTCAGGGATTCCCTTACCTTCATCCATTACCTGTTGGATGTCTTCGTTCTTTCTGCCTTCCCTGAAGAACAGATCAAGAGGCAAGAAGAAAGAACAGCTATGCTGGATTACCTCGTACAGCACAGGGATGTCTTGGAGGATATCTTCCGGAGGTATTTCAGATGGTAACTCATTCCGTATCTCCGATTTTCACCCATTCCGAAGAATTTCGCATGTCTGAAAGTATGCCATCCATCATATCTGCCGCTTCCTTTACTCTGTTGAGAGTGTCAAGGAACTTATCATCAGTCTGTAATGCTTGGGGAACAAAAGCGGCTGCATCTTTCACCAAGTCCTGGACTGATATGCCGCCATATTCGCCCGGTTCCGTAAGGTTCTCCACAAGAACACCAAGACACTTTGCCATGTCTATGGCTGCAGAGAGATCAGGAAGCCTGTTGTTCGTTCTCCATCCAAGAATGGTTTGGTATTTCAACCCGGTCTTCTCTGCCACATCCCTGAGTGTACAGTTCTTTTTTGCAAGGAGAATGTCGACGTTGTCCCAGAAAAGCTGGAGTCTTCTTTCCTTTTTCTTTTCAGAAGTCAAATCCTTGAAATCTTCAATTGTATTTTTCTTCTCTTCCATGCTTGAGAATTGTATTTCCAAACAACCGAAAAAGCAATATATGTCGCTATTTGAAAATATATCTTTACAAGACGGCATACAGAAATATATATTATCAAATAGAAATATAAATATTCAAATAAATAGGAATATGAGGAGGCCAGCATGAAGCTTGAGCTCGAAGGCGTTGCAACTGAAAAGACACAGGAAGAAATGGCCAAGTATCTCAAGTATCTCGTCTACTGCGGAGGCAATCCAAAGAAGGTCGTGACGGTCAAGGATATCGCATATCTGGAAAGCGTAGCGATCTCCCGACTCCGCGCGGGCGGTGCCGAAAGGTATCTGCTTCCTCGGTTCGGACAGAGCGCTTATCCGACGGGCGTTACGCGATGGCCGTATGCGGAGTATGACGCGTGGTCATCAAAGGACCCTGAAGAGAGAAGACAGGCTTATTTGGAACATCTGCGCCAACAGGCGAAGGCTTACGTCAAAAGGACGGAAAAAGAAAAGGCAGGCGGGTTCTAAAAGAGGTACAAAACCGCCTGCCAAATAAGGAGGTACCGTCAAGGCAGAATGTCAAAAGCCTTGCTCATGATCGCATCACCAAATTGCTCATGAACAAGGATAACCCATTCCTCCTTGCGTGTCTCCGATAGGAGCGTAGCATATGATGCAGGAAAAGACAGCATGGGACGATCTGACTTTCGTCGAGTGCCAGGACAGGGCCGATTGGCTGGAAGTAAGAAAGAAATACCTTACCGCCAGCGACGTTGCGGCCGCTAATGGCGACAGTCCTTTCAAGACTCCGATCGAGGTATGGGAGGAAAAGACAGGACTCGGAAAAGCCCGCGACATCTCTTCATCCCCGGCAGTACAAAGGGGCATCGAAAGGGAGCCCGAGATCAGGGCCGCATTTGAAGAAGGGCATCCTGAGCTTACTATTTCATATCATCCTGTCAGGCTTTACATCAAAGGTTTTCTCGGTGCCACATTGGACGGAGAGTTGACGAGGAATGAAGACGGAAGCCGTGGCGTACTGGAGATCAAGACCGTCGGAGTGAAGAGCAAGGCTGATCTTGAAAAATGGCAGGACTTAAGGTTCCCTCCTTTGCACTACCTTGAGCAGACGCTCGTGCAGATGCACGTAACTGATGCAACCTTCTGTTATCTCGTGGCAGAGTTCTCCTACGAGGGAATCCCCGAGTTCCAGGGGAATATGCCAGATCGCTGGACGAAGGTGTACTACTACGAGACAAGCACTCCTGGAGTAAGCAAGGCAACCGAAGCCACGATAAAAGGAGCAACGCATTTTTTCACCAAGTATGTACAGACCAAGACTACACCACCGACAGTGATGAACGATCAGAACCAATCGGGAGAGATTGCAGTGATCGAAGCGGATGCGGAAGTCGGCACTTTCTATGAGAACTTTGACAAGGTGAAGAAGCAAGTCGAGAAGATGGTCGAGCCTTACAGGGACGTAGTCTTCACCCTCGACATGGAGAAGGATGCAAAGAAAATCCATGCCGAACTGAAAGCAATGGCCGACGACATCGATAAGAAGAGGATCGCAGTAAAACGCAAGTACGAAGAACCCTTGAAGAAATTCGAGGGCAAGGCAAACGAGCTGAAGAAAGTCATCGAGGATGTACGCATTCCGATCAAGGCACAACTCGACAGCTTTGATGCAAGCGTAAAGGAAGACAAGAGACGCAAGGTATTCGGGATAATCGAAGAACTGAAAGGCAGAATCCTTCCGGATAATCTCGCATCCCTTTTTGACAAGTCAGGCGGAATTGATTTTGATGACAAGTGGCTAAATCGCAGCATATCCCTCTCTACGGTTGCGGATGCAGTCACGGAGAAACTCAAGAAGTTCGAATCCGACTGCTCCATCATCATGGCGATGGCCGAAGCCGACCTAGACATGCAGTCGATCCTCCTTTCCGACTATGCCAGGAACCGGAACCTTGAACGGGCGATAAAAGTAAAAGATGACTACATCGCCGCAAAGGAAACAGCAAGGAAGATCGCGGAAGAGAAAGCCTTGATAGAAAAGGAGAAACAGGAGGAAGCATTAAGAAATCAGAAATCCGAAAAGGAATATTTTCCTGCGGAAACTCCAATAGTAGAAAAAGAAAAAAATACCGAAAAAGGAACTAAAGAAAAGGAAATAATCTATAAGTTCGAGGCAAAACACACGGACAAGAAGGAGTGGATTGCCCTTCTCTCGTACATGAATGAACACGGATTCAAGTTCAGGAAGCTGGAAGGCTGAGGAGGAAAAATGAACAGATCGACAAGTGGATTGGAACAGGCATTGCAGCCGATGATGCAGAACAGCGTCGTCGGTATGGAGGACAGTGCGGCAATCAGCCGTGAGGTTGCCCAGGTGCAGGGACAGATGATTATCGCAAAGAGGTTTCCGCGGAACGAGGAGCAGTCGCTGAAGAAGATCGAGGCGGCATGTTCCCGTCCGACTCTTGCAAGGAGCGCGGTCTATGAGTACGCGAGGGGAGGTTCTTCCATCACCGGGCCGAGCATTCGTCTCGCAGAAGCTGTCGCAAGGGCATGGGGAAACATCAAGTCCGGGCTCGAGGAGATCGAGAGCAACGACAGGGAGACGAAGGTCAGGGCATATGCCTACGACATGGAGACGAACGACATCGCGGAAATGATTTTCACAGTCCGGCACGTCAGGGACACGAAGAAGGGGACGGCCATACTTACCGAACAAAGGGACATCTACGAGGCAGTTGCAAACTTCGGTGCACGCCGTCTCCGTTCCTGCATCCTCAAGGTCATCCCGGGGGACGTCATCGACTATGCGGTGGATCTCTGCAGGAAGACAAGGGCGGCTGAAGTGAAGATCACTCCCGAGACAATCGGAAAACTCGAGGAAGCATTCAAGGCATTTGGAGTCAACAGGGCACAGCTGGAGGCTTTTCTCCAGCGCAAGCTCGAGGCGTTGACGACATCGCAGTATCTACGCCTACAGGACATCTGGACGGGAATGCGCGACGGCGTGACCAAGGCTGAGGATTTCTTCGACATCAACCTTTCCGACCAAGCACAGGCGGCGGCAAAGGCTCAGGAAACAGCCGAAGCAAGGAAAACCAAGAAAGCGGCCGAAAAGAAGGCGGAAGTGAAGGAAGAGGAGAAGGTTCCGGTTACTCCCGCCGATGACGGACTTGACGACGAGGACGATCTTGCCGATCTCGATGCCGCATGGGACGACGGAGCTTTCTGATGTTGCTTGCGATTGATCCCGGGACGCTCGAAAGCGCCTACGTCGTGATGGACGAGAAAACGAGAAAACCGATCGAGTTTGAAAAGACGGACAACTTCTCCGTGCTTCGCAGGATCCAATCCCTCGTGGATTCCAGCTACACGGTGGCGATCGAGATGGTCGCTTCCTATGGAATGCCGGTGGGGGCCGAGGTTTTCGACACCTGCGTATGGATAGGGCGGTTCGACCTTGCCGCTTCCCAGATGCGTGCAAGGATCCGTTTCGTCTACCGCAAGGAGGAGAAGCTCGCAATTTGCGGAAGCCCGCATGCAAACGATGCGACGATCCGCAGGGCGCTCGCCGACAGATACGCTCCGGGCGAGGGCAACTACGGAAAGGGTACGAAGAAGAATCCCGGGTTCTTCTACGGCTTCAGCGCGGATATATGGTCCGCGTTCGCCGTAGGTGTCACTTATCTCGACAAGGAGGCAGGACTCTTCTGAAGTCCTGCCTGAAGAAAGGAATGCAAATGGAAGTCATAAGCTGGGGCAAGACCAGGAAGGAAATCGAAAGGGAACGCAAGATCGATCTGCTGCTTTCTTTTTGTCGCGACAGGCAGAAGGTCGGAGGCTGTTCGGGTTGTCCGATTGCCCGCATCTGCTATTCCCATCCGCTGGGGGAGGGTATCACATCCTTTCCCGAAAGCGAACTTCAGGATGCTCTGGCTTTGATGGCTTCAAAGGAGGCAGAAAAATGAAAGAGAGACCGGCTCTCATGGGAGCGGAGGCAAAGGCACGCATAAGGGAACTTCTGGAGGATTCAGGAACGAGGTTTCTGAAGGTTCAGACAACCGGAGTGGGTGCGGATGCAAGGATCATCAGTCTGACGCTCATGGACACGTTCGGAGGCTTCAGCCGCTTTGTTTTCAACCCGGGATTCGATATCGAGCCGATAACCGAGAAACTGACTGGACTCAGGAACGATGTGCTGAAAAACGGCATGTCTTGGGCAGAGTGGCACGACGAGCTCAAGGATGCGTTCTCGAAGGCAAAGACCATTGTCGCCTGGAACATGAGTTTCGACAGGGCGAAGATCGAGAACGAGCAGCTTCTTGCAAGCGCAGTCATTGAGGACGTAGTAGGGGATTGTTCCTTCGTCGATGCGATGGAGCTTTTTTCGGGAGCCGTGGGCAAGGACACGAAATACACCAAGCTCATGAACGCTCTCGGACATCCTACGCCGGTGGATCCGGTGGAATATCTCCTTGAAGTCAGGCAGTTGCTTGAAAGGGAGGCTGGAATCTGATGGCGGAGAACAAGCGCTACTACTGGCTCAAGCTTCCACAGGACTTCTTTACGAACAAATACGTCAAGAAGCTCCGCAGTCTGCCGGGAGGGGACGCATACACGATCATCGTCCTCAAGATTCTTCTTTTGGGCCTCAACGACGAGTACCACATCTACTACGACGGACTCGAGGACACATTTTCGAAGGAACTGGCACTGACAATCGACGAGAAGCCCGAGGCAGTGGAGCTTGTTCTCCGATTTTTGCTAGACCTCGGATGGCTTGTAAAGACCGACGACGAGACCTATCTCGCCGAGAAAAGCAAGGAGCTCTCAGGGTCGGAATCTGCAAGTGCAGCAAGGGTCAGAAAGCATAGAGAAAATGCGAAAGCGTTACAATGTAACACCGCTGTAACAAACTGTAACACAGAGATAGAGATAGAGAAAGAGAAAGAAAATAATACTACCCCCCTTACCGCGCGAGAAGAAAACCCCGAAATTCCTGTTTTTGCCCAAGAAGAGAGCACTGCAGGCTCTTCGGCGACGTTCACACCTCCGACGCTGAGCGAGGTCGTCGCCTACTTCAAGGGCAACCGGCTCTTGGGGAATCCGCGGGAGTTCCTGGACTACTACGAGGCGGTCGGCTGGATGCGGGGGAACACCCCGATCCGCGACTGGAAGCCACTGGCGCGCAAGTGGAGCTCGAAGGAGAGGACAATCCAGGAGGAAAGGGGCGGTGGTAAGGCTAGAAATACGCAGAACACCGGATTCAGGACAGGCGACGAGGCCACAGGGGGCAGCTCCGCCAGAGGTGCACACAGGGGTGCTGCCGAAGATTCCTGGCTCGACGAAGCGGAGGATCCGGTTGAGGTCATGCGAAGGCTCAAGGAGGAGAAGTGATGGCAGAAGGAACGATCAGGAAGCTGAGCGATACGGTTTCTATCGATCTGGCGAAGGAGATGCTCGGGAAAGATGGCATGTGGCACTGCCGGAAATGCGGGGAAGTAACCGCAAGGCGGATCCGGATGCAGACCATACCGGGGGCAAGAAGGGAAAGGTGGATCCGATGCCGATGTGCCTGCGACGAGGAGAAGGCCCGAAAGGCGCAGGAGGAAGCCATAAGCCGGGAGAAGAAGGCGAAGGTCGAGGAAATACGGAAACGCTCGATGATGGGGGACAGGTACGGGGATGCAAGATTCTCGACGGTGACGGAGGATGCCCGTTCGGAGTCCTTTATCCGGACGCTCGAAGTGCTCCAGGACTATTCGGAGAACGCTTCGAAGATGCTCGAAAGGGGAACGGGGATATATCTCTACGGGCCGACGGGTGTGGGGAAGACCTACCTTTTGGCGGCACTGGCGAACGAGTTGATGGAGTGCATGCATACGGTGCTCTTCTCCTCGATTGCCGAGATCCTCAAGCGTATCCGCGGCACATGGCAGAAGGATGCGAAGGAGGACGAGGAGGCAATATTCGCCGAGATAAGGACGGTCGAGTTCCTGTTCCTGGACGACATAGGGCAGGAGAACTTCGGGATATCCGGAAGCGACAACTGGACGA
Organism: uncultured Spirochaetaceae bacterium; assembly: GCA_944389975.1. Classification (GTDB taxonomy): domain Bacteria; phylum Spirochaetota; class Spirochaetia; order Sphaerochaetales; family Sphaerochaetaceae; genus Ornithospirochaeta. The sequence continues at coordinate 75,443 of CALXOH010000018.1, read as the reverse complement.
GGGAGAAGACATACGAGCTCGTCAACGCCCGATACAACTCGATGCGGCCGACGATCTTCAGTTCGAACATGTCCCTCGAAGCACTTCGGGCAAAGGGAATCGGACAGCCGGTTGCCGAAAGGATTGCGGAAATGACGACCATACGTCTTGAACTGACGGGAGTGAACAGGAGGAGAAGGAGGAACGCGGTATGAAAATCACGATCGGAACGATGAGGCCGATGAGCAGGGAGGCTGCAATCGGACAGGAGATAGTCACGAAGACGCTCTACGACCTGCTGATGGAAAGGCGCGAGGTGGCAGTTCAGGAGAAGGCCGAGATAAAGGCGAGCCTGAAGTCGAAGAACCTCGAGATATGGCTGCTGGATCGGCTCATCGCCCTGGAGTGTGGTTCGAGATGAGAGGAACAGGCGAAAGGAAGGAAATACCCGTGACAAGGGCCGAGTGCTTCGTCCTCGGAGTGATCTTCGGCGTGTTTTCGGGGATGTTTATGACTGTATTTGCGTTCAGTGCCATTGTGTGCTGAGCGAAAGGAAAGGAAAGAAAAATGGAAAAGGTTGATTTCGCGGCAGTCAAGGAAACAGTCCTTGAGCTGCTTGATGGGGATAAGGGACACGACGAGCGCTTTGCCGAGCTTCGGATAGGATCCGACGAGTTGCATGCATATATCGTGGCTGCGGGGGCCGGATGTTCCCGATTGGTCATTCTGGGGAACATGTCCCCTGACAATATCGGCGTGATGATGTCGTCTCTCCTTCTCGATACATTCCGGAGGTTCGGAAAGGCCGGCATAGACGTGCAGATGCTACGGTACAACACCGAGCTGATACAGAACGGGTCTCCGGAAGAGGTTGTCGCATGTTCCTTGATTCCCGGGTTTGTGGCGGCGCAAAGGGAAGGTCGGAATGACGATGCGCTCAAGAAGGAGAACGAGGCTTTGAAAAAGCGCTGCGAAAGCCTCGAGTTTGCATTGGACAAGCTACAGGCGGATAGGGAGGAGAAATGAACGAGACCAAAACGGACGAGAAAAACACGACAGAAGTCGCGGTAAGGGTCGAATACGAAGGCCACCTGATGACGGTTGAGATGCTCGACACGATGACAAGGGAGGTTCTGACAAAGGAATCCGGTACGATTCCGCACCAGGATTTCATCGACGCGCTTTCTGAGTTGGATCACGCATTCGCCGAACACATGGAGCTGATGGACATCCCAGCAGGAAGGCTGCATGTATACGGCCTGCAGAAGAAGGAGACGCAGACTGGCTACGGTTTCGTCTTCAAGGCGATCCTGACGTGTCCGGGAACAAGGGCGGAGATGAAGCTCAAAAGTCCTCTCCTTGTTGCTCCGAACGTGGCTGGATTTTTCGATATGGAAGACGACGACGGCTGGCCGCTCCACGACAAGGAGGATTATCGAAACATTTTGGACGACGATGAGGTCGAACTGTGCAACAAGGTGTTGGATGAAGCCTACGCCTATGCTGTCGAAGGTAAGAAGGGAAGCGACGGACAGCTTGATCTTTTCGATCAGACGGAGACTGTCCAAGAAAGCAACCTGCTGGAGGACAGGAGCCACGAGCAGTTGATTCCACCACCGGATTTCATCTGACATGGCCATGATTGATTTCGACCTTGCGGAAGCGGAGAGAAGGTTTCGGATCCTGCACGACGATGCGGTGCGGGATCTCGGATGGGAAAATGAAAAACGGCCTTTAAACGCATCGGAAGAACAAATAGGTGAAATTACTAGGGAAAGCAAAACGGACGCGCTGTGAGCAATCCTTGCGCGGCTAGTGAGGTATTTGGGAGGTTGATCGGATGTCAAAACGAACATATTTGGGTTGCAGGACCCTTTCCTTGGCGAAAAAGAAGGCCAAGAAGTATCGGTTCCACGGAGGGAAGATCCTGACGGAAAAGGACGCGGAGTTCGGGGAATTAGTGGGCAAGAGATTGCTCGATCCACTGGAATATCCATATGTAGTCGCATGGAACGAGGAGGCGTAAGAAATGATCAAGAACCCTTTGCTAGAAATCGCGGGGATCAATTGCTGTCTCAACTTTCTTTACAAAATGAACGAGCAAATAAAAAAGGAGGAAGTATGACGCTAGAGGAAGCAAAGAGAGAGATAGACAGGAAGACAGAAGAAAAATGGGAGGCCTACGAGAAATCGTGTTGTTCCACCACGCTGGGAGAAGCCTATGGATTGGAAGAGGCTATGCGTATTTTAGATCAGGTCGACGGCGTACCTGTCGGAAATCCCGACACGTTGACGCTGACTGAATTAGCCCACGAGCTGAGGAAGATTTTTAAGTTCAGTTATCTGACAGTGGATGATTCTAGATGCATATGCGCATGGAGAGGGGAAAAGCCAAGGTATCAGGAACAGGGAGGATATTGGACTGGAACCTCTTGGGAAGTCAGCATCGTTCTGGGAACATGGGCACGCGAGGTATACATAAACCTCTCCGAGTACAAGGACGAGACCGGCGAGATAGACTACAGCAAGTGCATCGTGGAGGTGGAGTGATGACGCACTCGGAGCTTATAAGCGTCGGATGGTTTATCGCCGAATTCATAATGAGGCAATACTTTGTTGGAAGAAGCGATATGCTTATCACATATGAACCAGGAATGACATCACTTCCAGAGTCTCCCGACATCATTGCTTTATCCAAGAAATTCAGGCTTAAAGAACCTTCTGTAGTGGTTGAATGCAAAGCAACAAGAGCCGATTTCCTTAAAGACAGAAAGAAGGCCTTTAGGATCTATCCGGATAAAGGGATGGGAATGTTCAGAGCGTATGTCACGAATCCTGGCATTGCCATGGAGCATGAAGTGCCGGAAGGATGGTTGCTTTATGAGGTTTTTGAAGATGGAGCTGTATATCTGAAGCATGGAAGAAACCAAGGCGGATTCTATGAATTCGCAAGAAACTCCGAGGCTGAATTCATCATGTACAGATACATACAACACTGGCTGGACAAAGGATATGGAGCGAAGATTCCGGAGCCGCTTGATGTACCGATACATTTCATCGATAGGACGGAATATATGGAAAAGTTCAGAAAGGAGGTGGAGTGATGGTATCAAAGATTCTATACACCGTGTTCGGGTTTGCTTTCGGAGTCTTTACGTGCTGGTTCTTTTGGAAGGGTGCGGTCGTAAATGACTGGCAGGAGTTCGCGAGGGCGTCTTTCGGAATCTTGGCTTACATCGGTATTGTCAACCTTATCGTCCAGATTTGGAAGTAAGGGGAGAGTTTAAGAGAGGATGTAATTCTATGGATAGCAATACAGTGAATAGTAAAAGAAGCAAGCAGTCAAAGGAAGGCTGGGATGACGAGGAGATCAAACTGCACAAGACAAAAAGCACTCCCGTCATCGCTTTCGGACGTGATGGAATGACAATCGTTTTCGACTCGATTCAGGAGTGTGCACAGATGTTTGGTTTCAAACGTTCCGATACGCTCAAAAGGTACATCGAGGAGGGACAGGTTCTTCCCGATGGCTCCACGTTTGTCGATTATCTTTACACGGGTCCCTCTCCTTCGAGAAAGTCCAGGAAAAGCAAAAGCAAAGATACAACTGTTGCGTGCAATGCATGAATTGGCGAAAGAAAAAGAAATGCAACGCCCTTCCAACAAATCAGGAGGGGCTTTTTGCGTATCATGAGGGCGGGAATGCTCTAGCAAACGAGCGACCCTCAATCAAAAAAACAGACACAAGGAGCTTTGTTTTTGGATGGAAATAATCAGCATGAAGGTGCGGGACATCATCCCTTACGAAAAGAATCCGAGGAACATTCCGAAGGAAGCGGTGGAGAAGGTAGCCGCATCCATCAAGGAGTTTGGGTTCCGGCAGCCTATAGTCGTGGACAAGGATAACGTCATCATCGTCGGGCATACCAGGTTGATGGCGGCGAAGAAGCTGAAGATGAAGGAAGTGCCCGTCGTCGTAGCTGCAGATCTTACCGAGGAACAGGTGAAGGCCTACAGACTGGCGGACAACCGAACGAATGAGTTCTCCGAGTGGGATGCTGATCAGCTTTTCGACGAACTGCAGAGTCTTCTCGATCTGGACTACGACATGGAGCCTTTCGGATTCTCTACGAGATTCCTGGACGATCTCGAAGGTGACGAGGAAGGCGGCGATACACTCAAGCCTGTCGAAGAGGACGACTTCGACACAACGCCCCCGGAGGAGCCCTATGTGAAGCTCGGCGAGGTCTACCGCCTCGGAAACCACATCGTGATGTGCGGGGACAGCACGAGCATCGACGACATTGCAAAGCTACTGGGGGGGGGTATCTGTAGACATGATATTGACTGATCCTCCATACAACGTGGCGTATACAGGCAAGACAAAGGATGCCTTAACTATCGAGAACGACAAGATGACAGAAAGCAATTTCAGAGATTTTCTCTTGTCGGTTTTCCGTATGATGAAGGAACGGCTCAAAGCAGGGCGGGCTTTCTACATATGGTATTCGACATCTGAAACTCTTAACTTCGTTTCTGCGTTGCAGGATGCCGGGCTGGAAGTTAGACAGATTCTAGTTTGGAACAAGAATTCGTTTACTTTAGGTCGGCAGGATTACCAGTGGAAACATGAACCTTGCCTTTATGGATGGAAAGAGGGAGCTCCACATTATTTTGTCGACGACAGGACACAAAGCACGGTCATCGACTGCGACAAACCATCTCGAAGTGAAGAGCATCCGACTATGAAGCCGATTTCACTTCTTTCAAGACTTATCAACAACAGCTCCCGGAAAGGAGAGATTGTTTTTGACCCGTTCGGCGGTAGTGGCTCGACTTTGATCGCATGCGAACAACTCGGGAGGAAGTGCCGCATGATGGAGATCGACCCGAGATACTGTCAGGTGATAATCGAGCGCTGGCAGAAACTGACAGGCCTCAAGGCCGAAAGGATAGCGTAAAAGAATGGCTGAAGCTAAGACACAATTGCCAGAGATGAAGGATGCGAAAGGAAGGACGATAACGGCAAAGCAGCTGTTTGAGGATCTCCTTTCCATCCAGTGCACGCAGGCCGAGATACTCTCGGTTTTTCACGTTTCCCGTACAACCATCCGGAAGTGGGTGAGGGAAAACTACGAGGGGCAGTCATATGAGACCGTGGCCGAGGAGTTTCTTGCCTCCGGAAGAGCGTCCATCAGGAGGTCGCTTTTCCGACATGCGATCAAGAATCCAGGGGCGGCGATTTTCCTCGCGAAGAACTATCTCGGCATGTCTGACGATCCGCATCCTGTGGACTCTGGAGAAGAGAGGCGCGAATTTGCACAGGCGATGAAGGCGGCGGTCAAGGCGCTGGAAGAAAGCGACATCTCAGCAATCGCGGATATCCCTGACACTGCAACAATGGAGGGCGCTGATGGCGATAAGGAAAGCTTGGCAGAGTAACGCCCAGCAACCCATCAAGATGGAATGGAAGTTCTCGCCGAAACAGCTCCTCTTGATGTACTGGTACAAGACACCGCGGCTTGCATCGTGTGCAGGTGTCATTGCAGACGGAGCTGTCAGGAGTGGAAAGACGATAGCGCTCACCTTTGGCTTTTTGATGTGGGCTACAGAGACTTTTAACGGACAGAATTTCGCACTATGCGGAAAGACGATAAAGAGCTTCGAGAGAAACGTACTGGGGCCGATGAAACTGATCGTCCGCTATCTCGGATATACGCTCATCGAGAGAAAGCACGACAACCGCGTCATCATCTCCAACAGCGACGGACACGTCAACAACTTCTTCCTTTTCGGTGGCAACGATGAGAAATCGCAGGATCTGATACAGGGCATCACTCTTGCCGGGGTGCTTTTGGACGAGGTGGCGCTCATGCCTGAGAGTTTTGTCAATCAGGCATTGGCCCGTCTCTCAGTAACTGGTGCGAAGATATGGATGAACTGCAACCCCGAGGGACCTTCGCATTTCGTCAAGACTCGTTTCATCGACAAATATCAGGAGAAGCAGCTGTTGCACGTACACTTCCAGCTATCGGACAACTTGGCGCTATCTGAAGAAAGGCGTGCCTTCTATGACAAGCAGTGGACAGGTGTTTTCTATCGGCGCTACATACTCGGCGAGTGGTGTTTAGCTTCCGGGCTTGTGTTTTCTTCCTTTAACCCGCAAACAATGGTTTTCGACAACCTCGGCCCTGATCTCTGGCGGTACTCGGCTTATTACGTTGCAGGAGACTACGGCACGACGAACCCGACTGCGGTCCTTGTCATCGGGTACTCTGCCGATACAGGGACTTTCGACGTCATCGACGAATACTACTGGTCGTCCAAGGCGATGGAACGACAGAAGACTGACGACGAGTACGTCGCAGACATTTCGGCGTTGGCTTCGAAGTATCCGATAAAGGCTGCATATTTCGACCCTTCTGCTGCTTCCCTTATAACCGCACTTCGTAAAGCCCGGGTTTTCCCTCGCTTGTGGCTTGCAAACAACGATGTTCTTAACGGCATACGCTTTACCGGTATGCTCTTTTCCCTCGGAAAAATCAGGGTTGCAAGCAGATGCAAGAACCTCATCAGGGAGCTGCAGTCGTATTCGTGGGATGAGGAGAAGAGCGAGAAGACGGGGGAGGACGTAGTGTTGAAGATCAACGACCATACATGCGATGCCCTTCGCTACTTCTGCTACTCTGAGGTGTACGTAAAGGCCAAGTCCTACGGGCTCGGCAATATAGTCGCCCTTGCGGGAAGGATGGGAACATGAGCTTTTGGGGCAATTTCAGGAGTTGGATCATGGGAATATTCGGTTTTGGAGGAAATGAGGAGATAAAGCGCAAGATGGGGCTTTCCCCAGTCCTACCGGGAGAGATGACGGAACTCATCACGCTTTGGAGAGACATCTATTCAGGTCACGCCCCGTGGCTCAAGGATGCCGACTGGGACAAGAGTGCATCTTTTGCAAAACTCGTCTGTCAGGATATTGCGGGCAAAGCTTGCAACGAGTTCGATATCCGCATAGGCGAGGACGAAGAAGCGACGGCACGCATCGGGAAAGTAATGGGGGATGTACTCCAGGAGAAGACTGAAAAGGCGCTTGCCCTTGGTGCAATCTCCGCTCGGCCGTACTACGACATCGATACGAAAAACATCCTTGTCGACTGGTATCCGGCGGACCGGGTGATTCCAGTCGCTTGGGATGGCGACGATCTCATGTCGGCCATTTTCGTCGACTATGCAAGTACGGATAAGGATCACCACTACTGCAAGCTGGAGAGCCATGTTTTCTCCAAAGGCGCGGATGCGTCATCCTCGTCTTGCACCATCACAAGCAAGGCTTTCACTTTCGACGGAGGGACTTTAGGCTCGGAGGTCTCCCTTTCCACGGTTCCAGCATGGGCTGGAATCACGCCCGAGCCGATAATCATCCACAACCTCGATCGGCCGCTTTTCCACTACATGAAGACACCTTTCGCAAACAACAAGGACGGTTCACCCGTAGGCATATCCATCTTTGCTAATGCAATCGATCAGCTCGAGGAGATCGACAGAACATTCAGCGACATGGCCTTTGAGCGCATTGCAGGGAGAGGTAGGGTTTTCCTGGACGAGTCGATGATCCCCCAAAAACAAATTGACGGGAAATGGATCGATGACATCTCCTCCTTCGACAAACACTATTACAAGAAACTGCAGGGCAAGGAACAGGGAAAGGATCTTTTCGAAGTATCTGCACCGGAGCTCAGGCTTGCTGCCTATAAGGAGCATTTGGAGGCCGTGATGTCTCTTGCGTGTTCGATCATGCAGATCGATGCGAACGCCTACGTTACCGACAACACGGGAATGCCCGCTACTGCAAAGCAGGTACTGACCGAGGAGAAACGAACATACAACACGGTGCTCGGAATACAGAACAAGATGCTGGTGCCGGCAATCAGACACATACTCTCATCGATCAGGGCGCTGGAGATTCTGTACTCCACATCGGAGCGCCTTCCGGATGACGATGCGATCACGATCTCCTTCGGCGACAGCATCATGCTGGACGAAGATACGGAGAGGGAAAGGGCGATACAGGAAGTCGAGAAAGGACTCAGAAGCAAGCTGGACTACCTGATGAATTTCCGCGGCATGAGTGAGGAGGAGGCGCGGCACGAAATCGAGCAGATCAACGCCGAGGCTCCGACATACGATTACTTCGGTACTGGAGATGGCACCTGATGCTGAGGCTTACAGACTATGCATTCTTTGAAGAAGAGCTCTCGCGCATCTATGCGGAGATCGAGACGGAAATCGTCACGTATCTTGCAAAACGCATACATTGGGGACAGATGCCTGATCCAAGCTCCTGGAGGATTGGAAAGCTTGCGGATATCGATGCAGTACGGAAGGGACTTGGGACTATACTTGCACGGCTGTCGAAAGCGAAGAGGGAAGATCTCGAGAAAGCCGTTGAGGACATAGTGCGGGAGTCTTTCAGGGAAGACAACCAGTTCGTCGAAGATATCCGCGCCTTTGCACGTAGCGAAGTAGGAAACGCATTGAACACAATCCCCGAGAAAGTAATGGCCGCTCGCGTTGCGGCCATTTTCCGTACCTGCAGGGATAGTCTCAATCTGACGAATACAGGGGCAATCGAGGCAGGGATAAGAGCCTACAGAAATGCGATCAACACCGCTTATGTCTCTGTTTTCGAGGGTTCGGATACCTTGGCATCTGCCGTACGTAAGGCTACAAGGGCACTCGGAGGTTCGGGACTCAAGCTGACATATCGGTCGGAAGAGACTGGAGGGCTTACAGAAATCTCGCTCGATGCGGGCATACGCAGAAACATCGTCACTGCGGTCGCCCAAGCTACTGCGAACTACACGCTGGAAGACTGCAGCTCTAACGACATCGATCTTGTGCAGGTGTCAGCTCATGCGGGAGCTCGACCAAGTCACCAGGTATGGCAGGGTAAGATCTACTCCATCTCGGGCAACAGCAGAAAGTATGCGAAGCTTTCGGATGCCACGGGATATGGGACGGCGACAGGGCTTTGCGGGATAAACTGCAAGCATCATTTCTTCCCATACTACGAGGGAATGGGCAAGACCGACTGGCACATAGACCTCACTGCAAGCGAAAACGAGGAGCTCTACGAAAACCTGCAGAAACAGCGTGGATATGAGCGCAATATACGAGCTTGGAAACGTAGGCAGGCCGTCGCCAAAGCAACTGGGGATACAGTCGATTACGAGAGGAGCTCGATGTTTGTCCGCAGGACTCAGGCTAAGCTCAGGGCTTTCGTAAAGGAGTACGACTTGCCCCGAAGGTATGACAGGGAGCAGATCTAAGCGCGATACAACGCCGCTATTCCGATTTTCTTTCCTTTTTTGTGTTATCTATCCAATTACCGGCCGGGAGGTATAACCCGGCGTTCTCGCCGTTGCGAACCGGCATATAAGCGCAAGGAGGACAGATATGGCAATCAAGGGACTTACAGAGCTACTGGAGAAGTGGAAGAAGGATGAGATCAAGGACGTTTCGGTATTTGAAGCGGAGCTTACCAAAGGCGGCCTTTACGAAGGCTATATACCGAAGGACAAGTTCGACGAGAAGAATGGCGAGGCGAAGAAGCTCAAGGAACAGCTCGAGGCACAGAACAAGCTTGTTGACGAGCTGAAAGAAAAGGGCAATCTCTCCGACGACTACAAAAACCAGATAGACCAGCTGAAAGCAAGCCTCGATCAGAAAGACAAGGACTACAAAGCGGAAATCGCAGGAATGAGAAAGACCAGTGCTATTGAGAAAGCTCTGGCGACAGCCAAGGCCAAGGAGAGCAAGGCGGTGATGCCTTTTCTCGATATGGCGAAGATTCTTGTTTCTGACGACGGAAGTGTTACAGGGCTCAAGGAACAGCTTGAGACAGTGAAGAAGGACCACGCTTTCCTTTTCGAGGAGGAAAATCCGAATCCCGACAATACCCATGGCGGTAAACCGAACCCTATGTGGGGAGGAGGCTCTTTTGAAGGTGGAAATAACACCACCCTCAAGGATGCAATGTTTGCAGCCGCGGGAATCAAAGTCGGGAAATAACTAGGAGAAAATAAGAAAAATGCCAAGTTTGAACACAATCGAACAGGTACAGAGTTATCTGGCTTCTCTTGTCGATCTTGTCTACAAACAGGAGTCTGTGTCATCTGTTCTGGACCTTCCCCCGGAAAAGGTAAGGGTCTTGGATAATGCGAGTCCGTATATCAAAATACCGAAGATCATCTTCGATGGTGGCTTGAGGAACTACGACCGCGGAGATGGTGCAAAGAAAGGTGGCATCACCCTCGAGTGGGAATACATGAAACTTGAGCAAGACAGGGGACGCGCATTCAATATCGACGTCGTTGAGAATATGGAGTCTCTCGGAGTTATTCTTGCCATGATGTCTTCGGAGTACATCCGTATTCACGTCTCTCCCGAGCTTGATGCTTATCGTTTTTGGACCTACTACGATAAATCGGAGCACACAAAGGAAGAAAACATCACAGACGAGAATGCGGAGGATGCACTTGGCACTGCCATTGCAACGCTCAAGGATGAGGAAGTTCCTGCAAATAGACTAGTGTTATTCTGTTCCAACTCTTTCTACAAGACCCTCAAGGACAACGTCCGATCTAGAAGACTTGTCACAGGAGAAGCGGTGCAGAACGGAATCACGAGGTACGATGATATTCCTGTTTATACGGTTCCGAAGAATCGCTTTAACACGAAAATCACTATCTTGGACACCGACGATGGCGGATATAGTACTACAGGAAAGGATATCAACTTCATGCTGATGGACAAGGAAGCTGCAGTGCAGTACGTCAAGCACGTGGACAACAAAATCTTCACTCCTGCCGAGAACATCCTTGCAGATGCTTATCACTGGAGATACAGGATTTTCCATGATGCTTCTTCCCCGGAGAACAAGCACAAGGGAATCTACGTAAATAGCGTGCCTTCGGCCTGAGCAGGAGTCTAACGTGCAGTACCTGACTTATGAGGAGTACAAGACGATATCCCCGAAAGCTGGCGTGTCTGAAGACGATTTTCCCGCAATCTCTTCCATTGCTTCGGATGTCATCGATTCCTATACCTTCAACGCAATCACAAGATACGACCTCATGGATGACGACATGTTTGCCGACAAGATAAGGCGGGCGGTTGCCTCTACCGTGGACTACATCGCAGAGAGCGGGGGCGCGGATGCATACATGCAGACAGCCTCAAAGGATGGAAGATCGAAGATATCCTACAGCGTATCTGTAGGGAATACGTCGGAGAGTGCAAGCTTTGGCGACGGAGGGTATGAGTCAGGAGTGACGGCAGAGGGATTCCGCATTCCTCCTTTGGCCGTTCTGCTCCTCAAGAAGGTACAGGCTATCGGAAGACAGATCGGATAAAACCGGATGAAAGAAAAAGGAACGCCGCTGATGGAAAGGTTGTTGACTCAGACGGGAACATGGATTGAAAAGGTCGCGCCTGAAAACTCTAAGGACAAGGTAACAGAGAAAACCCATGCACTTGGGAAAATCAGGGTGTCGATATCGTCCAGGGCTACACGTGTGGATGCAACAGGCCGTTCCTACGAGTACTCCGCAACGCTCTTTTTTGCATTTGGGTTTTCGTCATGTGATGGAGATACGAACCTCCCTGGGATAAAAGACGGCGACGAGGTTGTCTCTCCGCTTGGCGGAACGTGGACAGTGAGGGGAGTGGATCAAATGTTCGCTCCTTCCGGAGATCTGCATCATCTGGAGGTGCGCCTTGCCTGATGGATTGAAGATTACTGTAAATGTAAACATTTCCACGATGGCTTTGCTTGCGAAGTTCGCAGATCGGACAGAGCTGGCGCAGAGGGTTTTGGATATGGCAGTCATTGCAGACACGGACACTTACGTGCCGATGGATACGGGGATGCTCGCATCCAGTGTCTTACGGACATACTCGATTCCCGGCATGCTGATCTACGACACGCCTTATGCAAAACGATGCTACTACGGCGACTATGCTTTCAAAAAAGTTCATCATCCTTTAGCTTCTTCGCACTGGTTCGAAGCATCCAAGCAGAAGAACCTCAAGAAGTGGCTGAAGGATGCGGAGAAGATCTTGAAGGGGAGATGAGGGAATGACATCCACGATCATGGAAGACATCTTGGACTTTGTAAATGCAAACAGGGAGACATTGGGGCTTCCTGTTGCGTATATCGATTATATCGGAGTCCCTGAAAATTCCCTTGCAATCCAAAGCGTGGCGGCAGAGAGCGTGACGAGGTCGTATATAGACGGCACGTGCCTGATGCGGATATCGATACGGTTTGCATTAAGCAAAAAGGCGGAGGGTGGCTCTTCGGCCGTCCTCCTGGAATCAATAGAGGCCCTGCAGGAGCTGTCGTTCATCTTTTCCCAGATGCACGACTTTTCACTTCCTTCAGGACGGGTGATAAGGTCGGCGGAGGCGGTTTCGACTCCTTCGATCATATCGAGAGACGACAAGGGAAATGTGACATACGGGGTGGCTGTCACCCTGAACTATGTCCAGTAGTTGGAGGATTACTATGCCAGAGAGCACAATTACAGTTCCGAAAAATACGGAAATACATCTTTTTGTAAACACTACGCCGCAGGAGGAAACGGAGAAGTGGTCGAGGATAGGCAAGGGCGTGACGGCGGCAACTCCGTCCAACTCCCCGACGGTACAGACACAGCACTATATCGATGCAGCATCCCCGACGCACTCGGTGACAGGACTTGAGAAGACTTTCGCAATTACGGCCGAAAGGTATGTCGGAGACGAGGCGAACGATTACTTTGCCGAGCTCGACGACAAGACGGGGGACGATGTAAAGACCCAGATTGTTGTCGTGTACCTTACGAAAGCGGCATCCACACAGGTCACTACCGCATATCCTGCGAAAAAGTACGAGGCGACAATCGGAGTGGATCAGCCTTTCAGCGTTGAAGGCGGCGCGACACAGGCGATGAGTCTGACGATATACACGGATGGCGATCCCGTCGAAGGCTGGTTTGATACCGCAACAAAAGCTTTCACGGAGACAGAGCCTTCTGCACCTTGACCTTCTTTTCCAATTCTAGCCTTGCCCCTGTTCCCTGTTCACTCCTTTCGGGGGACAGGGGCTTTCCACATAAAAAGGAGAAATTGGGAGGAAAGACGAGATGGAAGTAAAGACCCATGTAAAGACTGTCAGAATTACGACGGAGCAGAAGGAATATATGCTTTCCTTTTCCCCGTGCCAACCCCGGGGATACGAGGAGATCGTGGATGCCTTGAATTACTACGAATCGGGCTTCAGACAGATCATTCTCAAAACAAAGGGCACGAAGGAAACAGACATTGCCGCAGGTGTCCTCTTGCTGTCGCTTGAAAGGGAAACGCTGGAGAAACTCAAGAAAGCACTTTCAAAGGTTTTTGGAGAACGTGAATTTGCACAGATCGAGGAGCTCGTCGATTACATTCCGATCGGGGACATGATAAAGATCGCAGCAGAGGTGCTTGCTTCGTATACAAGCTACTACAAGGAACGCCTGAAAGGGCTGGAGGCATGATATGGATTACTCACTTATAACCCACAGCTTGAAAGATAGAATCACTGTCGAAGACAGAACGTATATGATAGATACCAGGACAACCAAGGCTCTTCAAGCCTTGGCCATACTCGACGAGCGAGAGATGCCCGAAGGATATCGCATTGAAAGGGTGCTTGATACGATGCTGACGGGGGCGGCCCGTGTGCACTTGGATGCAAACAAACAGGATATCCTCGCAGTCCATGACGGGATAATTGCTTTTCTCAAGGGCTGGCCCGAACCGGAGAGTTACGTAAAGATACCGCACAAGAAAAGTGCCGAGGAAATACTCTCATACTCGGAAGATCATGCGCTTATCCTCGCCGCATTCCGTCAGGCATACGGCATCAGCCTTGCAGAGCTCAAGGCTTTACACTGGTGGGAATTCCGTGCGCTCCTTACGGGAATCCCCGAATCAACTGTCTTGGGAAATGTGATGAGCATTCGGGGAATGAAGATATCCCCGAAGGACTCCCCGGAAGTGAAGAAGAAAAAGAGGGAGGCAAAGGCATCCGTTAGATTGCACGTACAGAAAGACCCGGACGTAAGCGGCGAGGATATCATCTCGGCGGCCTTCTCGTCCTTGTAAGGAGGTACGGATCCATGAGTGACGGCGACATCAGGATAGATACCAGGATAGATCAGACACAGCTCGACAGGGATTTGAAGAACCTCAACAGCAGGATTTCCCACAGTCTGAAGGGAATCGAATCGCTTACAAGCAAATTCAAGGCAGGGCTTTTCCTCGCCGCTATAGGTGTTGGAATCAGAAAGATAGCAGAGGATACTGCAGCGCTTGAGAACAGCATCCGTGCGGCATCGACTCTGTTTGGGGATGTTTCGGTCAATGTCTCGAATCTCCGGGACAGGATACTTTCCCTCTCTTCCGAGACAGGCATTGCTGCAGATCAGATAGGTAATGCACTTTACGAGGCACTGTCTTCGGGCGTTCCGGTGACGGAAGACATGGGAATTGCGATGGATTTCCTTCGTTCTTCCGCAGCGGCGGCAAAGGGCGGCTTTGCAGATCTATCGGAGACGGTTACTGCAACGGCGGCGGTTATAAACGCATACGGGATGTCTGTGGAAGAAGCCGAAAGAGTCCAGGGCGTGATGATACAGACACAGAACCTCGGCATGACTACTATAGGACAGCTTGCATCCTCGCTTGCCCAAGTCATCCCTACGGCATCAGCCTTCGGAGTGTCCTTTGAGCAGATCGGAGCTGCACTTGCAACATCCACTGCGGCAGGTACCCAGACAAGCCAAGCCATCACGGGCTTGAACCAGCTGCTGTCAGAGCTTGGAAAGCAAGGACAAGTCGGTGCGGAGAACCTTGCCCTTGCGGCAGAAGCGGCTGGACTTGGTGCTACAACTTTCGCAGAGCTTACCGCATCGGGCATGACTCTTGCCGAAATTCTCACTGTGATGGAGGACTATGCAGAGAGCACCGACAAGACACTTATAGACCTCTTCGGTTCCGTTGAGGCGGGAAGGACTGCACTACAGCTTGCGGGTACGAATGCAGAACGCTTTGCGAACAATCTCGAAGCGATGGAAGATACAGCGGGTCTTACAGCTGCAGCGGCCGCATCTGTTACCACTGGTGTCGAGAAACTTGCAACCTCCTTATCCAATGCGGGCCGTTCCATCGGTAGCTTCTTCGAACCCACTGTACAGGATGTGGCGGGCATGCTTGCGGACATGATAGACAGCTTTACCGGTAACACTTCCGAGGCCGAGAACCTCGACACAGCGCTTGGTAATGTCAAGCTTGCTTTGGAACGATACAAGACGGCGCAGGAGAACGCCAAGACCGCAACCGACGAGACATCGGCGGCAATGGCCGAGCAGTCGCAGGAAGCCTTTATCCGAGCCCTTACGGAGATGGGGACGGCTCTTGCGGATGCAGAGAGGGCGATGAGATCCAATGCGTCAGACATAGCCGCGGCAAACAATGTCATTGACGAGATGAATTTAAAGCTTGACGGGCTTGCAAATCAGGCAGGGATAAGCCGGGAGGAACTGGATCATCTTGGTCGCTCGTTGTTGCTGGATGAAAACATTGCTTCAGATTGGCAAAGATGGACGGATGAAATCGTGGAGCAGAAGGCCCGTATCGACTCACTTTCCGGAGGCTACGATCGTCTGAAGGAGAATATGGCAGCATCCATGCAGGAAGCTGCGGAAATGTACTCCGAGGGCTTTACCGAAGTACTAGACGGGCTATCTGCGACAAATGCAAAGGCGGCAAACGAAGTCTTACGGCTTGCAAACGCTTACTCAGCAGGCAATGTCGAGGCTATGGAGTATGGCGAGATCACGCTGGCAAACATGGAGGCATCCGAGGACTACATCACCACGCTCATGGATGAGCTGGATACGGTTGAGCTCGGAAGTGCTAGGTACAGTTATCTGAAGGGACAGATCGATAGTCTGACCGAGTCTTACAACGAGCTGGCGAAAGCAACGGGAAAACCTTTGATCGGGGGTGTTCCGGAGGCCTCGGATGGAGGTTCTGGTGGTACTCCTTCTTCTAGTCCGGGCGATGACATCGGAGCCTCTCTCGACTCAAAGCTTGCGGCATCTTCTGAAGTTGAAGCAAGACTTGGTGAATACTACGACGAGAACTCCGCGAAGATCGCGGCATACAAGTCTGCAATCAGAGACTACACGAAAGAAATGGAGAGTATGGCCGCCAGCGGAAATGCCACCAGCGAAGAACTCGATGCAATGGCAGACAAGGTTAAAGATCTCTCCGCAGAGCTCTCCAATACCGAGGGCTGGGAACAATTCGGTGCAAACATGGAGGCATTTGCGAAAGGCTCAGCCACATCCTTCATGCAGACGATGGGATCTGCTTTTTCCGATTCCATTTCTAGTCTTTTTACCATCGATGAAAGGGTGGCGGAAATCGATGAGCTGATAGCAGAAAAAGAAGATGAAAGGGCAGCCGCTCTTGAAGAAGTAAACGAAAAGCAGAAAGAGTACGACGAGGCAGTACTCTTGGGAAACGAAGCGGATATCGCGGCCGCCGAAGATGCCCTGAAGATTGCAGAGGACAAACAGAAGGGTTTGGATGAAAACATCAAAAGCCTGGAGGAAGAAAGGGAAGCCACGGCGTCGGGAGAGGATGCATGGCACTCCTTGGGAAAGGCTGCACTCGAGGCTCTTGCAGATATCCTCATGTCCTTGGGCCATCAGCTTGCGGCAGAGGCCGTTGCCCAGATGATATCGATGAACTGGGTACAGGCAGGCATCGCCACTGCAGGGTCGATAGCTGCGTATGTTGCATCTGGCATCGTCAGTGGATTGGCTGCAAAGTATGCAACCGGTGGTATAGTCCCGAAGGTTCCAGGAGTGCCCTCGACTGGAGATCAGCATCTTGCAAGGGTAAACCCGGGAGAACTCATCCTCAATCAGGCACAACAGGAAAACATTGCAGCACTTTTGACGACACGGGAAGCCGCTGCGGAAATGCAGCGCGATTCGTACTCTTCGAGCACGATAGTAATTCGCATCGACGGGGATATTTACGGGCTTGATTCGGAAGAAGTAGGCAGAGCCGTGTATCGTAACATCAAGAGCTTGCAGACGGAAGGAGTCATAGGATCATGGGATTGAAGGTATATATCAGGGAACTACAAGCGGACGGCATTGCAAAGGAGTGGACCAATATTTCCTATCGCGTAGTGGATACGAGCATCAAGATAAAGGAGGGCTTTTCCCTTGGCGGGAAGAGCTCAGACATATCCAACGTCTCCCTTACAATACGTGCGCTGAATTTGGAGGATGCTGCACTTTTCCATACGACGGATAAACTCGTGCGGATAACAAACGACGATGTCATTATCTTCGAGGGCTTCAGCGACGGAAAGGCGACAGTGGATATGGCCAACGATCCTGACTGGGTGCACGTCAAGATCTCATTCAAGTCCTATGCTTCACTTTTTTCCGATGTACTTGCACCGGAAGGGGGTGTAGTATTCGAGGGAAAGAAAATCCTATATCCATCAGACGAAAGTGATTCTCTTGTGCATCTTCTTCTTGAGGCCGTATACGACAACGTCGACGATCTATACAAGGGCGTCTTGGCAGACTTTACGGAAAAGATCATCGTCCCCGACGGAGTCATCAGGACAAAAACCCTCCCGATTGTTTTCGTACCTGAAGGCGAGTCGATATTCGAATGCCTCGAGACAATCCTTTACGAAAACAGGCTTGCCTATGTAGTCAAACTCGGCCAGCTTTTGATCTTGGATCCTTGGAAGGTTGACGGAGTTACGCCTCGGCAGTTGTTGCTTTCCTCCTTTATGTCCCGACCTACGATAAAGCAACAGCCGATACGTACGAGATCACATATGGTTCTGTCCCTTGCCGAGTATTCGTACGACGACAACTATTACGTTTACGATAGCGGGGATCCGGACGAAGAGGGAAGTGGTGCTCAGACATTGGAACCGGGTGCGACATACCCGGAGGATGGGGATCCTGAGAAGCTCGACTATACATGCGAGGAAGAAGATGAGAAGAACATAGTCTATGCAAAGAATGCAAGGCTTGAGACGACGATAGTCAAGGTCGAGGATGGAGCGACTACTGCGGCCAACATACAGATAGATGCCGAAGTCACTCCTACGGAGGCCACCGTACTCTTTACTAACACCGAGAACGTTTCCGTCGGGGTGCAGCGTTACAGAGTCCTTTCCGATCGTGCATACTGGAAAAAGTATTCGAAGGAAATCAAGGATATTGAGAAAGAGGGCGAGGAGGAAGAGTACGACGCGGACTATATAGCAGACTCCGAGGATGCGGAGGCCTTCATCAAGAACTACCACATGCAGGAATATGCGGAGAATGCGGACATATCCCTTTCTTCATCCAAGGTTGAGATAACGGTTGGTGAGGTTGTACAGATTTCGGGGCTGCCATACAAGCTTCTTTGCGTCGGGGTGCAGACTACCTTCGAGGGAAGGAAAACGCCAGTATATAAGTACGACTTCGTTCCTCTTGTCGTCGTCGAGAGCACGACAGGAATTTCCCACTCGGGAACAAAACCCTCGAATGGATTCCGATATCTCTTCCTGGAATTATCGCAGACATACTTCCACTACAATTCAAACGGCGAAGCGGATCCGGCAAGCCAAGTGATTATCGCGCATGCCCAGCGGGTAAATATCGCATCACAGTGCTTGTGGAAGCTCGGGGGAGTTGCGCAGCAGGGCACAGGCGACACTCTATCCATTCCGATCTCTGTGATGGGGGAAAGGGAGAACCTATTGGTGGAAGTGACAGCCGGAGGTATTACCAAAGGCCTCACGATCACAAGATTGCAGGATGGGCAGAATGGGGGCGATCCGCAGTATTATTTCCAGTGGGGTGCGTCCTACGACGTACAGCCCGACGATACCGTAGACATCATCACTTGGGGTGATATCGCGATCGTATGGGACAATATTGCATTCATCACCAATTCAGGCGTTTGGTCTCCGTCCGTTCCCGAACGGCCGACGGAAGGGGAGTCGTATCTATGGCAGAAGTTCTGGAACTACAAGGAAAGCAAATGGGAGTATGTATGCCTTTCGGGACCTCCCTCTGCTGATTTTTCCCTTGAGATAAACCCGACGACCTTCAGGCTCTCTTCGCGTGGCGTAACTCGGCCCGACCAGAAGATCTCCGCTATCTGCAGGAGGATAAACACGGCTGCTCCCTGCGCTTGGGAAGTACAGGCCCCGGCAACTTGGGCTTATGTCACATCGGGCGTTGATTCTGAGATAGAGATAACAATTCCCGCAAACCGTCAGGATGTCAAAAGCATAACTGTGACATGCTCCGTTGCGGATATAGGCATTACCAAGAGTTTTGTCGTTACTGGAGTCCAGGAAGGACAGGAGAAGACGGAGTACCTAGGGATTTATCCTTCCTTGGATCAGGTTCCCGTATCCACGACCGAAGGGCCGTTGATTCTCGGCGATCACATCCTTGTCACGGACTTGGCGACAGGTGCCCGCATCCCGTATTACTGGACGGGCACGCAGTGGGCGATTGCGGACGGGAGTACTCCGGCATCCATTGCCTTTGATGTATTCCAAGACACGATCTTCGATGCACTGCAGGCACCGGGAACACAGACGATCCAAAGTGTCATCAATCTCTTTTGTGCAAACCTCGGGAGCTTCAATATCTTCAGCTTCTATGCCAAGTTCCGCAATCTCTTGGTAGGGGACGGCAATGGAACTGCAGGCTCGGGCTTGTCTGTCAGGATCTACGACTATCAAAACGGGCAGAAGGTCACCCCGGTTTTTGTCGTTATGTACGACGACAAGACGCTCTTTCAGATAGATCCGGCGTCGGGTCGGATTTTCTTCGGACAGCCGGACGAACAGCTTACAGCTCCAGCTGCAGGGTTCATGTATGACCCGGAAAATCAGGAAATAGTGTCCGCAAATCGTCAAACGATTATCAAGAGCAACGGAACAATCGAGTGTTATGGACTTGAGGCAAAAGCTTCTCGAATTACAGAAGGATATTTTTCAGGATCCTTTGATTGCGATGTGATAAGAACAGAACCTGCTCCCGAAGTAGATACAGGAACGCAATGGACTTTGTCAGTAAGTGTAGATCAGGCAAAAAAACTAGTCGATGAGATCCGAACATGGTTGAACGAAGATCAATATTTTTCATCTGACTTAATTCGTGTTAGATGTCCAGACTTGCCGGAATTGGTTTTTCTCAAGGCGAGTTGCGAAGTTGCAAATAATGGAAGAAGTGCCAATTATGAAGTTTCTTTTCTTGATTCTTATGGAAGCGGAATTGATCTCACTGAATATTTTGAAGTTCTACGTAGAGATAATGCGTTTGAGGATTTTGAACCAACAACTGCCTGGACACCTTATATACAAAATAAAAACTATGTATCCGTACCAAATCAGAGCATATACATAAATCAAGCTCTTACAATTTATAAAGTAACAGGAGGTAATAAGTTGTTTTTAAATTGTCCTATATCTCCGTCAGAGGATGATTTACTATACAACATAAAAGAGTACCAAGTTTATGTTGATTCTGAGGGATTTGTGCATATGAAGTTTTAACAACATAGGTTAACACCATCGCTATCCGCATCTGATTTTTCGATCTGTGGCATAGTTGAGTCATGGCGTTACAAGATATCTCAGATCTGAACATAGACAAGGCGTTAAGTACGGAAGACACGGGCACACCGCTGGAAGACGATGTGCTTCTTGCCTTCCGTGTTGTATCAGGCGTGCCCCAGTCGGCAAAGCACTACGCGATAAAGACACTTATCCAAACTCTCGGCAAAGTCGCAACGGACGCCGAGGCTGGAGCTGTCGCAGCAGAGGCCGCGGTAGAACAGCTCAAGAGTGCGATCGAAAATGCCATATCGGCTTTTAGTCAAAAGATCTCCAGCGACAATCAGACTTGGGATGCCAAAGTATCCGAAGATCTTGGCGCTCTGCAGGTAGCTTTGAACAAGGCGCTTGCGGCGATAGGGCAAGACAACAATTCAGGTGCCAGGGGAGCGGCCCTAACCTCAATCCAAAACCTCTACGACTCCTTGGTTGAGTCTATGCAACAGCTTGCATCCAATGCCTCGAAATCTGCTCAGGACGCCTCCGGCTTTGCCAACACCGCAGTCCAAAAAGCGAGTGAAGCGCATACCTCGGAAACCAACGCAGAAGAGAGCGCAACCCTTGCACAAAGATGGGCCAACGACCCTGAGAACAGTGTCGTAGCAAACGGCGAGTACTCTGCTAAGCACTATGCGGCAAAGGCTGGTACTAGTGCTACTGCGGCCTCTGAGTCAGCGACAAATGCGGGACAATCGGCACAGAATGCATCCGACAGTGCAACTCAAGCGAATAATGCCAAAACAGATGCGATTGCCGCTAAAGGTAACGCCGAAGACGCGTCAGCGCTTGCGGAAGCCTGGGCAACAAAGACTGACGGTACTGTCGACGGCACGGAATACTCTGCAAAAAAGTATGCACTGCAAGCGAAAGACTTCAGGGACGAGGCACAAGGGATTGTTGGTACTTCGCTTACTCCCGATCGTGTTTTGGTTTCCAATGCCGAAGGCAAGTTTTCCGCTTCGGATATCACTACAGCAATACTGAACTATCTATCAGGGTTGAACGGAAATGTGCAGACACAGCTGAATCGCACAATTTTCGGCACATCATCATACGCCGCATTATAAAGAGGAGAGAATACAAATGCCAGATTATCCGAAAACTACAGGCGAACTTGTAACAGTTAAAGACTCAAAAGACGGACAGGCGAAACTGCTCGATACACTCATTCAATTACTGCGGCAAGCAGATGCAGAAACCCTTCAATCTCTTAACGAGCTGGCTCAAACTGTTTCTGACTTGTCGGGAAAAGCGTGGAAGAACAACCAGTCGAATCTGCCTGCGACCAACAACACCTATGACATAGGCTCTTTGTCACAGATGATAAAGCATATCTATAGCATGGGGATGACTTTAGGCGTAGAAGGAGAGGACTGGGAAATAAATGATAATGACGGGTATGCAAGATTGGTTAATGGATTACTAATTCACTGGGGATATGCTGATTATTCAAATGGCCCGGCTCATTGGATTCCTTTCTCTCCATCTTATCAGAAGATACCAAGCGTGATCGTTGGCAGAGGTGATGTCTCCAATCAAGAATGGTGTCCAGCTGCTAATCCTCCGGTATCCAACAAAGTATCAAAGTCTGGATTTTATTTGAATACTATAGAATGGGGACGGCGTCATTTTTGGATTGCAGTTGGCTATTGACGGGTATATTACATTACCTAATGAAAAGATACTCTTCTGGGAATTTTATTTCGTAGCGAAAGACTCCGACAGTACAAAGAATTTTGCGAAGCCTTTCCCTAATGACTGCCTTGCAATTGTTGCTCAAGATGCTGGTACTAACCATTACTCAGATTACACAAATGGGATAATGATACCTAAAGGTGATATGACAAAATCCTCTTTTAGAATAATTTTGAGAAGAACAGCAACTACTGTATTAATTTTTGCGATCGGATATTAGTATCCGATTGCTATATATCGTACGGTAGTAGCGGCCATGGCACAAAATATACGGAATGACGATTTAGTGATTGAATAAATCTGAATTCCATTTATATAGGTGGCCGATTCTCCTGTTTTTGCTCCTGCTTGAGCAACAACTTGTACGTTATTCGATTTGAATGGCTTTATAAATTCAACTGACTTATCTTCATTTTGCTTAGTACTGATTTGTCTCCATTCAATTAGTATTCCGTTTGGCAAAGTGATATACCCGTCAATACGACGGATATATTATTACTTGTGGTGTTATTGATAGAGTTGATTCAATTTCGTTGATTCTCGCTCGCGCTTCTGTTCTTTTCGCATGACTCTCAGGATATTCCGTTGCCATTGATAGACCAAGTTCCCCGCATTTGATCGCCTGGTAGTCGGTAGCCGAAAGATATTGTTTAAGTTCCGACAGTTCTTGTCTCAAAAGCTCCTCAGTCGATGGTTGGGGGTCATCAATATACGCTGGCTTATTTGTTGCAGGGTCATTCCCAATATGTTTCCCTTCGACTGGATTTTCTATGAGTTGTCTCCACTCGTAGTTAGTTATCTGTGTACAACGAGCTTTGATCTCTTCTGATTTAGTAACGAATTGCCTGCCGATATAATAGCATTCTTCAACAGGATCCCAATAGTAAATAATCTGTTTTCTCCGTTCGTCTGTAAGCATAGACAAAGTATATCATAAATCGTTTGATTACAATATATTGACGGGTATGTCACATTGAACAATGAAATTCAACTTAGGTGGGGGATTTTGTCTCTTTCGAAAGCCGGGCTTCAATATGTTAGCTTTAATCCCCCTTTTTCTAAATTATTTTGTATTACATATGGTCTTATTTCACTTACAGCAGGTCTTTTACAAGATGAAGGAATGAATCTATATAACCCATCCGAAACAGGTTTTTATTTGGGAAGATACTGGGCCGACAGCTCTAAGCAGTGTTATTGGATAGCAATAGGGAAAACGTAAATTTGACATCTTATTACTTGAATATTGGATGTTGAATTCTTGCCTATCCTTTCTGCCCTATAGCCATCCAATAAGAGTAGTATTTATCTATAGTTCCAACCTTCATGCCTGTTGTTGTTACGGATGTGACATACCCGTTTCCACTAGCAGTGGAATGACTATTGGTTGCATAAGCACAAGTTGAGAATACGGTAGGTGCATACAGGAAACTTGGCGAAAACGAAACGGTTGCATAGCCGGAAGAAGATCTTGATACACGTCCCCAAAGTACCAGCACGCCAGAGGGCAATGTAAGATACCCGTCATTACCACGTAACGATCTTATCTAAAGCATCCCTTTGTTCATCCATGCTTCGCCTTGTATAGATGCGGGTTGTCTCGATTGATGCGTGTCCCAGTAGATCAGCAAGAACGGTAATGTCTGCACCTTTCGATGCCATGAAACCTTTTCCGAAAAGGTGCCTCAGTGAATGTGGATGGCAAACTTCCTTCGGAATCTTGAACTTCTTCCCATAGTAATGCAATTTGGCTTCTATCGTTCCTATGGCATATGGTTCTTCAGTAGTCTTCCCAAAGATATAGCCTTCTTCCTGGTTGATGTCCGACAGGTATTTTTGCAGTTCCTTACATAGACGCTTGGGTAAGAGGATGATGCGGTATATTCCTCCTTTTGCATAGATTTGGGCCTTGCCAGCTTCCACATGTTCAACTCTGATCTGTCTGGCTTCAGACACTCGCATACCTGTCATAGCTATCGTCTTGAAAAGTAGCATCCATTTGCGTGTGAGCAAACTGGTGTTTTCGGACATCTTGCGGATCAGCTTGTGATAGTCCGACATGGATATCACGTTTTCCAAGTGATGGATGCGAGGGAGCTTTACGCCAGTAAGTCGTAAAGTCATGCCGTTGCATTCAAGATAAGCATTCATGCCTTTGATTCTTGCAGCCATTGATGCAGGTTTATATCGGCTATTCAAACTTTCCTTCCATGCTAGGACATTTTTCTCGGTCAGTGTCGAATATGTCTTTTGATAGTCGATCACTGCCTGCACATATGTTGAGATGGTGTTGGGCGATAATCCTTTCTTCTTCAGATACGTTTTGAATGATTTTAAATTTTTCATGAAATATAGTCTAAAACTTAAATCAAATATTTATATTATTTATGTTTATTTGAATTAAATTAATTGACTAAATCATAATTAAAGACTATACTATATACAGAAATCAAGAGAAGGAGGAAAGCATGAAACCACCATGGAAAAAAGAAAACGCTTGGTTGATTGCAGAAGCGATTGCAGTCATCATCCAAGCGGCTTGTGCGCTGATTGACCTCTTCAGGTAATCGGCAGGTGGGGGTGATGCAACACCCCTGCCTTTAAAATATCAAAGAAATTTAAAGGAGTAAAGAAAAATGACTAAATTGGAAAAGTTTCTATTTGTGATGATTATGTTGAATACGGTTCTCTCATTTTTGAATTTGATTAAGGACTGAGCATGGAAGAAGAAAAGAAGACAACCGGACGGGGTGGCGCGCGCCCCGGAGCCGGCAGACCGAAAGGCGTAAAGAAACCTTGGGTTAATATCTCCGTTGCTTTTCCTTTGGAGGAAGCAGAAGAGCTGAAGCGCAAAGCTGAGAAGAAAGGAATTTCAGTCAGTGCCTTTATTCGAGATGTGATAAGGATGAAAGGGTAGCTCGGGCTTATGGCTCGGGCCTTTGCTTATCCTTCTTTCTTCAGTTCGAAAGGTATGACATCCGGGGCTTGATTCATCCTTTCCCTGTTGAGGAAAAATTCGTCCCTGACTGCATCAAGCCTACGGATCAGATCGACTGCCTTCTGATGGTCATAGTCTTCCCTTAGCTTCGTATGGCCCATCGATATCGCAAGGATTTCATCAGGCATGTCACCTCGTCGTTGCGTTGTGTAAGTATGTCGGAGGCAGTACTGCACCATACCTTCTTTGAAAAAACCCAGTCTTTTCATCGTCAGTTGGAAGTGTTTGTTGGAGGTTTCGGGGCGGAGTAGCTGTCCCGTGGATGTGCGGAAAAGGAAATCGTCGTCGTGTAGTCTTTCCTGCTCGACCAGCCTTACGAGTAACTCGGCCGTATCCGAGTAAAGTAAACCGGCTCTTTGACTATATCCTTTGCCTGTAGTCTTCACGCGGTTCTTTATCTTTCTAGTCTTGTAGTCGACAGAATGGGATGTGCTTACGGCAAGGCCTTGTCTCGTCTGATATACATCGGACACTCTCAAGCTTGCAATTTCTCCTGGGCGGAATCCTGTATCGTAGAAAACGGAAAAATAAGTGGCCCACATCAAGGTTCCCCATACTGTTATTCGTTCTTCAGGTGCAGGAGGGAAGAGTACCTTGAGAATTTCGATAGGCAAAGCCTCCCTCTCTTTGCCCTGCTCGTTTATCATAGTCACTTCGGATGCGGGATTATCTTGCCTGTATCCCATTCTTTTGACATCATCCATAAGGATGCGGAAGGCGTTGAGTACCTTGTTTTTAGAGTTGTCTGCCAGTTCTTGGTCAGGCCTTTTCTTGCTTTTGAGATATGGCAGCCAGTCCTCGATCATTTTGGACGTGATGGCATCCACGAGGTACATGCCGAAAGTAGGCAGGATATAGTACTCAAGATAAGACTGGTTGTTAAGGTATGCCTGATCGCTTTTCTGCCTTTTGTACCGCTTGTCCAGTGCTTGGATGCTTTGTGGATCCGTGCGGATAAAGAAATCCTTTGCAAAGACAGAGAGGGTAGGGACTTTTGCTGAGATGGAAAGCAATCCCTGTTTCTTCAGAAAGTTCTCGGCGAAGAGCACGGCTTCCGACATGTCCGTTGTGCCTGTTGATATCCTTTTGCCCGGAGCGAAATCGAACTCGACGCTGATGTTACGACCTTTGATTTTTCTAAGATGATAAGGCTTCCTCATATGTAAGAGTATAGCCACAATTTTCCTAAAAATAACAAATTTTGTAACACTTTTGGTAACACTAATGATTTCTAAAATAAAATATCTACTTGCATTGCAAGTAGATACTGTTAAAAATAGTATACCGGCGATCGGACTTGAACCGATACAGGATTGCTCCCGGCAGATTTTGAGTCTACTGTGTCTACCGATTTCACCACGCCGGCGTTGCTGTTGCAATGTTAACAGAAAAGTAAGAAGAGGTAAAGCGTTCCTGCGTTGAATGCAATACCCTTTTGCGCTATTCTTACACCATGCGCCGCTTGATTTCCCTACTTCTGGTTCTGTTGATGCTGTTTCCACTTCTTGGAGCGGAGGAGGAGACTTTCCAAGACTATTTTCTCGAAGCGGATGTCGCAATAACGTATGGAGAGGAGCATTTCAGAACGAGGATACTGGACAGGACTGAGGGAAAGCGCGATCCGATCGGACTTGTTCTCACCGGAGGAAGTGCCAGGGCATTGGCACATCTCGGAGTGCTCAAATACATGGAAGAGGAGGGGATCGTCCCAGATTTCATCATCTCGAACAGCATGGGGTCGATCATCGGGCTGTTATATGCTGCAGGCATGCGCCCGGAGCAGATAGCGGAGCTGATGAACGTCGGAGAGCTTTCGAACTACTTCAATTTCACAATCCCGCTGACAGGCGGAATCCTTCTTCCTTCTTCTTTCAAGACGCTCGTAAAGAGCGTGGTCGGGGAGGATTTGGATTTGAAGGACCTTCCAATCCCTGTGATGGTCGTATGTGATGACTTGGTGACAAAACGTGAGATAAGGATCTGTGAAGGAAACTTCGCTGACATCCTGATCGCATCGTTTGCACTTCCAGTGTATTTCCCACCTGTCAGGTACCGTGGACATTTGCTTCTTGACGGGGGAGTGAAATCACTTGCGCCGATCGATGCAGCGTACGAATATACCGATACGGTCGTCATATCATCAGCGTTCTATGACAATGACGATCTGAACCTGCTCAATCCGATCACGATACTCAACAGCGCATTCGACGTCGGAAAGAGGCAGCGGGCTGCAGAGGATATCAAGGAACACGGAGATTCCCTGATCTGGATACGCCCCGAAGTCGAGCAGTACTCGTTCATGGAGTTTTCGGCGGCAGAGGAGATGATGGCTCTCGGGTACGAAGCTGCGGTGAGGGAGAAGGAAAAGCTTTCCGCGTTGCATAAATCCTCCGGAGGGGACTTTGATCAGGTGAGGGAACTCTATCAAGAGAACATCGTCAGGACGCGAAACAACCTTTATTACTTCGACAGGATAGAATCGAACGTGCCGTCGCACATCATCGACATAGGATTCAAAAGCTATCAGGAGAACGAACGCCCGTTTTATCTGAGGGACAACATCGAGCTCGGACTGGAGTACTTCTTCCGCTACAAGCCGGTGGAAGTGAGGCTCCTTTTGGGAGGTGCGTTCGAAACCAGAAACACCAGCAAGGCAGATGCATACCCGGTGGTTTCGTTCTTGATGAACTACT
Source organism: uncultured Spirochaetaceae bacterium (assembly GCA_944389975.1). Classification (GTDB taxonomy): domain Bacteria; phylum Spirochaetota; class Spirochaetia; order Sphaerochaetales; family Sphaerochaetaceae; genus Ornithospirochaeta. The sequence goes on along the minus strand of CALXOH010000018.1, from coordinate 47,325 downwards.
ATCCGTTGGATCTTATGCGCCTTTCTTTGGACACTTCGGTGAACTTCGACCTGGTAGGTGAGAAGAACTGGTACATACCATCCGTGTACGTGCGTCAGGGTTTTGACATCAACCTCTTCTCATCCCCCGATATCGGCATGATCCAGTTCAATGAAGGCTTTGAATACTTCATAGGGCCCACGAGGCCTGATGCAGAGAAGGAGCGTTACCTCCTTACTTGCCAGTTTGCATTCTCTTTCAACGTGCCATGGGGTACGCTTGTCGCGAACGTCGGATATCAGATGACTGCAAGCTCTTTTTCAGTGCTGCCCAAGAACTTCGCGCAGGGCGGGCTTTCAACAAGGTTTCTGACCCCGATAGACATATACATCGACGTCGGTGGTACGATCCGAGGTTCGATCGACGGACAAAGCGGTGTGCCGATCTATTACGCTGACGGGTTTGAGACCAATGCGATCACCCCGGGCGTCGGAAGCGACGACAGCAGCGAAAGCCTGGTCTCCATAGTCAACCTCGCACTCGGCTACAAGCTTCCGATGAATCCTACCCTTGCCGAATTCCTGATATTCAAAGACATAGAACTCGGAGGATATTTCGACATGCTGTTCGACGGAGGGGATTTCTATTACTCGACGGGCGCCGAGATGCAATGCGTGTTCTCTGTAATCGGACTGATCGAGATTCCGTTCCGCCTGAGGATAGGATACGAGACTTTCTCCGAACCCGACGGCTTATGCGTCTCATGCATATTCGGAACCAAGTTCTGATGACTTGTTTCACTTTTTGATTTATCCTTTCAGCCATGGAAGAAGATAAGCGCGTACTTCTACACGTATGCTGTGGTCCGTGTTCCACGAGTTCGATACTCCGCCTTCTGGAGGAAGGTTACAAGCCTGTTTTGTTCTATTCGGATTCAAACATCTATCCCGAAAGCGAGTTTATCAAGAGGGAAGGGGAGCTTAAGAAGGTTGCATCGCTCCATTCGTTGGATGTGATAGTCGACGAGTATGACCACGAAGCATGGAGGGAGAAGGTGAAAGGACTTGAATGTGAGAAGGAAGGGGGTGCGCGCTGCCCGGTATGTTTCAGGTACAACCTGGAACGAACTTGCAGGAAGGCAAAAGAGCTTGGAATTCCATACTTCACCACTACGCTGACTGTATCGAGGTTCAAGCCGTCGAAGGTCATATTCGCGATCGGACGGGATTACCCGGGGTTCTTGGAAATTGATTTCAAGAAGAAAGGGGGCTTTGAGAAGTCCGTACGCCTTTCAAAGGAGATGGGGCTTTACAGACAGGAGTATTGCGGATGCGAGTTTTCGCTGAGGAAGGAAAATGGGTAAGTTTCTGAGGTTCATCACATCCCGGCTTTTCATCACGATCGTTTTGTTCCTTGTCGAGATACTGTTTGCACTACGCATCTTCTACTGGATGGCGTTCGTCAAGAACTTCTATTTCTTATTCTATCTTGTATCCCTTGTCGTCACATTGATAGTCATGACGCGTAAGGAAGAACCCGCATACAAGCTCGTATGGCTTTTGATAATCACTGTTTTTCCCACACTCGGTGGTGTCCTCTACCTTTTTGTCGGAAACAAGAAGATAGGGCACATGGCGAAGAAGAAGCTTGAGAAATATCGATCTGCGCACGGGTTTTCGAAATCGGACTACCGCGATGAAGCGGTCGATATGATCAAGGACGATGGAATGAAGAGGCTCTCGAGATACATCTACAACCTCACGGAGAACCCTGCATATCTCAATTCGAAGGGTACGTACTTCCAGTCGGGCGATGAATTTTACTCAGATCTTGCGAAGGAATTGGAGAGGGCGGAGAAGTTCATATTCATCGAGTATTTCATCATAGGGGAGGGGATGCTTTGGTCGAAGATCCTTCCAGTGCTCGTCGAGAAGGCAAAGGCCGGGGTGGATGTCCGCGTGATATACGACGACGTGGGATCGATCAATACCCTTCCGTACAAGTATTACAAGAGCCTGGGGAAGATGGGCATAAAGGCAGTTGCATTCAATCCGGTGAAATGGCACTTCAATCCGCGTCTTAATTTCCGTGACCACAGGAAGATATTCTCGATAGACGGGAAAGTGTGCTACACGGGAGGTCTGAACCTTGCGGATGAGTATATGAACGACGAGATCCGATTCGGCTTCTGGAAGGATAACGCGATCAAGTTGGAAGGGGATGTCGTGTTCTCTCTGACGAGCATGTTCCTGGAGATCTGGGATGCGATTACGGAAACGGAAGAGGACAAGGAATTGTTCCGTGCAGTTTCCAACGTGGAAAGCGACGGCGTCATCCAGGCATTCGGCTCAAGCCCGTTCTTCTCAGAGAGCATAGGTGAGAAGGCATACCTCCAGGTCGTGAACAACGCAAAAAGGTATGTGTATATAACAACGCCGTACCTGATTCCGGATGATGCGATGATAGATGCGTTGAAAAGCGCAGCCGAAAGCGGTGTGGATGTCAGGATCGTAACTCCAAGGTACCCTGACAAGAAGCAGGTTTTTGAAGTGACCAGGGCCAACTATGATGAGTTGATAAAATCGGGCGTGAGGATATTCGAGTACCTTCCGGGATTCGTACATACCAAGATGTTCATCGCTGACGATGATGTTGCAGTCGTCGGAACCACCAACCTCGACTACAGGTCGTTCTTTTTACACTTCGAACTATCTGTAGTGTTCTTCTCCTCCTCGATAATAAAGGATGTCAAAGAGGACATGATGAAGATATTGGACTATTCGGAGGAAGTGGACGGCCGGATCAAGGTCAGGAACCCGATCAAGAAGTGCACGAGATTTTTCTATTCTCTCTTCAGCCCTGTTCTTTAGTGTGTTAGGATTCTACATATGGGCGAAAGAACGAAAACCGGTTTGATAGACACTCCCGAGGGAAAGAAGAGCTACAAGGATATGATCGAGGTGTTTGCCTCGGTTGAGACCAAAGAGGATATGGAGAAGCTTTTTGCCGATCTTTTCTCGGATGCTGAGATAAACGATTTCATCCTTCGCTGGCAGCTGATGGATGATTTATACAAGGGCAAGAGCCAGAGGAACATCGCAAAGGAGAGGAAGATCAGCCTTTGCAGGATCACCCGTGGTTCGAGGATGCTTAAGAAGAAAGACGGCTTCATGCACCGCCTTTTATCGTCGCGCTATGACGACCACCTTCACTTGTGATAGATGTCATCGATTGTGTAGAGCCTGATGCTCTTGTCTTCTGTTGCGAGTTTCTTGAAATCTTCATCAAACCCTGACTTGGAGAAGAACCAGTAGAGGAAATTCCCCGCGCCTCCCATTTCCCTTGAGTACGAACGCATCAGATCAAGTTCCTCTGATCCGGTCTTTCGTTCCCTGAACTTCACGCTTCCGATTATTTTATCGCTGCTTACCGCCGATTCGGCTACGATATCGATCTCTATTTCCTTGTGTAGGGTTCTGCTACCACCCCACCATGTCCCGACAAGGGAAAGAGGAAAGGGAAGATCGGCATACCGCTGTATGTATTGTTTTGAGATCTCTTCGAAAACCTTTCCCATGTAGTCGTTTATGAAGGGGGAGACTACTTTGTCAAAAGACTCACCCATACGAGCTGAAACTATCGTAGAGATGTTTCTGGAGACAAAGAATGAGTGGAACCTGAAGAATAGATCACATATCCGCCATATGCCTTTCTTCTCGCTCTCCCCGAGAGGGACGAGTTTGTCTATGACTCCGACTCCCTTCAATTTCTTGAGGTATGAAGGGAGTGCCCCCGTCTGGATTCCTGCACGCGATGCAATATCTGTAACTTTGGTACAGCCATTAGCAATGGCATTAAGTATCGAACTATATGTTGAAACTTCAGAGAATTCCTCCTTGAGATAGTTTTCCCTCTCGTTGAAAAGCACTGAATTGCTATCAAAGATGTTGTAGAGAAGGTTTTCCTTCAGACTCTCGCTGTCGTCGAAGAGTTCAAGGTAGCGGGGTATTCCCCCGGTAACTCCATATACGATGGCTTTGTCCGCGGAACTGTACGAGGGAACGAATCGACTGGAATCGAGGTAATCGAAAGGTTTGACTAAAAATTGTGCTGTGATGCGCCCGTGCAACGGGCTTTCCTTTCCAAGAACTTCATCTTCCATGAAGGAAACTGATGAACCGGAAAGGATCAGGAATAATTTTGATTCCTTTGCTTCGTGATCAAGTATATTCTGGATGATCGAGGAAATTACATTGTCATCCTTTTTTGCAAGATACGGGTACTCGTCGATGACGAAAAGCAGCCTTTCTTCGATTGCATACCTGACAATCGCGCGGAATGCTTCGGTGAACGAAGGAAAGGTTACGCCATAGCCGAGGAACGTACTGACCTGGTGGGATAGTTCTGCAAGGTTTTCGCTCGGAGATGATTTCTGGCAAGCAAAGAATATGCTTCTCTTTCCTTTGATGAAGTGGTTGATCAAAGTTGTTTTCCCGACTCTTCTTCTTCCATATACCGTAGCGAACTCCAGTTTGTTGCTTTTGTACATCTTCTCAAGTCTTTGTAGTTCCACTCCCCTTCCGATGAACATGGTGACCTCCTGCATTGATTATAATTCTACAATATTTAATCTTTCAAGATTTAATATTTAAATATTATAAATAAGCCAAACGTGATGAACCTTCCGTCTCGAATCAACTTCGAAAAGGCTTCTCTTCCCTGTTGTGTTGTGATTCTCACTTTGTTTTTGCCCTTCGATATTATCGAAGTGAAACAATTGTAATGCGTCTGGGATTTTGGAGATGTTCAGGATTGTCAAGCCTCCATCGGAAATCCAAAACGGATAGGTCGCCATTTCTTTTGGAAACCTATCCGCATGATGCATTATCAAAGTACTTTCTTAGCCAGATCCAATGCGCTCCTTATCGTTTTATCCATATCGTAGTATTTGTATTCGGCCAGGCGCCCGCCGATCAGAACCCCGTCCTTTCCTGCTCTTTCCTTGTAAGTTGCATAAAGCTTCTGGTTCTTCTCATCGTTTACAGGGTAGTAGGGCTCTTTTGTCTTCTCGAACGGCATCGGGTATTCGTAACTTATCCACGTCACAGGTGAACTTTCGCTTAAGAAGTGCTTGTGCTCGATGCTTCTCGTGTACTCGACTTCATGGCTTGTGTGGTTCACGACGGCAACGCCCTGCCTGTTCTCCTCTTCGTACATCACCTCTTCGAACTTCAGGCTTCTGTATTCGAGCGCCCCCTCTTCGCCGTAGAGTGCGTCAAGGCATCCCGTGTAGAGAGTTTTATCTGCAAGCGAATCCCACTTTGACCTATTTGCAAGGTAATCTTCCCCGGTGATCACATCAGATGATTCCAGGAGTTTTTCGACAAGCGCTGTATATCCCTCTTCCGGGATTCCCTGGTATTTGTCGTTGAAGTAGTTGTTGTCGTATGTAAAGCGTACCGGAAGGCGCTTGATGATCTCGGGTGGAAGCTCTTTGCACGGCCGTCCCCATTGCTTTTCAGTGTAGTCCTTGACAAGCTTGGTGTAGATATCCCTTCCGACGAGGCTTATCGCCATCTCTTCAAGGTTCGTGGGTTTTTCGATCCCTTTTCTTTGCTCTTCTATGATTTTCCTTGCCTCTAGAGGGGTGGAGATGTTCCACATCCGCGAGAACGTGTTCATGTTGAAAGGCATGTTGTACACTTCGCCTTTGTAATAGGCGATGGGGCTGTTGATGAAGTTCTTCATCCTCACGTGGTTCGTGACAAACGACCAGATCTCTTCATCGCTGGTGTGGAATATGTGGGCACCGTAGGTATGGACCGTTATGCCGTCCTTCTTTACTGTGCTGATGTTGCCACCCACACCCCTCCGCTTTTCAAGTACGAGTACTTTCTTTCCCGCTTTCGATGCCTGGGAGGCAAATACAGAGCCGAACAGCCCTGAACCGACGACAAGGTAGTCATAGTGCGAAAGCATTACCTTCTCCTCCTTTTCTTATCGTTTCCCCTCTCCCTTCTTTCGTCCCGGGCCTTTCCATCTTCCTTCGCCCTGACGACGATCGGGTTCTTGGGAGTCACTTTCTTGTAATATCTCAGTATCCTCTCGCTTGCCCTCTCCTTTGCGTTGACGAACGAGAAGTCATCCATCACTTCAATTCCATCGAGGTCGGCGTCACTCACCCCTGTCTCTTCCACCAGGATGTCCCTGACAAGCTTGCGGCTCATGCCGTCCTTCTTCCCGCGTGCGATGAATAGGCGTACGAGCTTTTCCCTTCCGCCATCCTTCCGCTCTTTCCTTCCTTCTTTCCCTTTCTTCTCATCCTGCGCTTTTCCATCCTTGCTTCTTTTTCCTGAGCGTGATGAGATCGTCTTGTACTCTTTCTCGTTGAGCATCTTGCCATACGAATTCTCCAAAAGGGATGCAAGTACTGTAAGCGGATCGCTTTCTTCCGATATCTCTGCCGCAAGATCGATGAATTTCTCATTCGGAGTGCCTGATGCGATGAGCGAAAGCTTTTCGATTATGTGGTTTTTCTTGGCTGCAACCACCTCTTCCGCACTCGGTATATCCTTCTCTTCGATCTTTGATGAAGTCTCCTTCATCATTCTCGAAAAGCGCCTCATCTCCCTTGGTGTTACGAGTGTGATCGCGCTCCCTTCCTTTCCAGCGCGCCCGGTTCTACCTACGCGGTGTATGTACACTTCGGGATCTTCGGGGATTGAGTAGTTTATTACATGCGTGAGCTCCCTGATGTCGAGACCCCTTGCAGCAACGTCTGTTGCAACGAGGATCGAGATGTACTTCTCCTTCATCTTCTTCAGAATCGATTCCCTTTCCCTTTGGGACAGGTCTCCATGGAGGCTTGACGCGTTGTACCCTCTCTTCAAGAGTGCTTCTGCAATCTCTTCGCATTGGACTTTGGTCCTGCAGAACACAACGCCATAGAACGCTTCTTGGATGTCTATCAACCTGGAGAGCGCTTCGAGCTTGTCGCCTTCCTTGACGACATAAAAACTCTGGTGCGTGTTTTTGCTGCTCGTGTCTTTTATCTCGGTGCGTACCAGCGTGTACTCGTGCATGAACTTCTTTGCAATCCTGAGTACCATCTCGGGCATGGTTGCCGAGAACATCAGCATCCGTTTCTCCTCTGGCGTTTTCTCAAGTATACCCTCTATGTCTTCTATAAAGCCCATGTCGAGCATCTCGTCAGCTTCGTCGAGTACGGAGAATTTGAGGTGGCTCAGATCGAGCGTTCCCCGCCTCAGGTGGTCGAGTATCCTTCCCGGGGTGCCTACGACTACGTCCAGTCCGCTTTTCAGCTTCTTGATCTGCAGCGGCATCGATGCGCCTCCGTATATCGCGGCAATCCGTATGTTCTTCTCTCCCTTGAGTGACTCGATCTCATTTGCAACTTGCATCGCCAACTCCCGGGTAGGGCAGAGTACCAGGGCCTCGACGTCCGGGCTGCTTCCTTCGAGCGTTTCGATTATCGGAAGTGCAAAGGCTGCGGTCTTGCCGGTTCCTGTCTGTGCCTGTCCGATCACTTCCGTGTTTTCCTTCAATAGAAGCGGTATGCAGAGTTTCTGTATCTCGGTCGGTTCTGAAAAACCTTTTTTCCAAAGCGCTTTGATCGTTCTTTCCGAGAGCCCCAATTCCCTGAATCCAGAAAGTTCTTCCATATGTTCCTCATACAAAGTAAGTTTTCAAACTGCAATAGCTTATTTCATTTTGCCACCAAGGGGCAATATAATATTTTCAGAATACAAAACTGCATCGGTGCGTTCCATCCTCCTTTCCCCGATGTTCCCCGAGATTTCGATGTAGCTCTCGTAGTGCCTTACCTTCCCATCCTTCCAGAAGATGTTCGATAGCACTTTCCCCTCAAGGTGCGACTTCGTACCTTCAAACGTCAACTCAGCTCCTTCCAGATCAAGAGACGAGTCATCGCCATCGAGGTTGAAGCGTGTGCCCGCTCCTCGGAAAAAGAGCGTTTCATCGCCATGAAAGAGTATCAAGGTACTTTCATCTTTTCTCTTTTGGAAATCAAAACGCATCGGGATGTAGAATGCTTCGAAGTCGTTTGATGAAAGGTCGAAGTCATCTCCGGAAAGCCTCATGAACCCTGCCTTCGACAAGGGTGCGTTCAATTCGTTCTCCCTCTCTTCGCCCATCCTCATCAGCAAATCCATCTTCACCCCTTGGATGTTCCCCGGAAAGAGCGTTCCCGGCGCAGTTGCAAGCGTGCGCCTTCGATCCTCCTTTCTGACGAAGCAGAGCGTGAAGTCGTTCGAAGCATATGTGAGACCCTTTCCCTTTCTGATGATCACATCATCTTTCCAGTGAAAAAGCGACTCAGCCAGTTCCGTTCTCTCCCCGATCGCAAAATCCATCATCAGGAAACGGTATCTTCTGAACCACTTCTCTTCAGAGAAAGAGAGTTTGATCAATCTTCGAGCGCTCTTTTGATATACGAGCACCTCATCTGATGCCGAGGGTATTCTGCTTCCGTTGGTTTTCATCTGTAAAACATGTTAGCATCAATTCACGAAGGATAGAACCTGTGGAAAGGAAACTGAAGGCACTGATACTTTGTATTTTCATCGCTCTTCCCGTATTCCCGCACTCCCTTGGCATCACGCTCTCGTACGAGAACGATGTGATGCACGGGAATGGATATTCAGTCGGAGTCATCGGACGGGTGGGGGATTTTGACGTGCTCTTTCAAAACTCATTCGAGGACCTGATGCTCTCGCTTGAATATTCAGATACCTTGGATAACACTTTCGCATACGACCTATATTCCTATTACTGGCATTCGCTGAAAGATGAAGGCGGTTTCATGACGCTAGGCTTTTCAATAGGCCAGGACTTCTTCATCTATCGTCCGCTATACATGCGCTACCGCCTCGGAGGGGAGTTTTCGTTCTCTTATTCAGATTACTCACCTCGGTTTCATCCGATTGCATTCTCCCCTGCCGCGCTATTTGCACTTGGGCTTTCATTCGAGAGGGTCTCTGCTGAGATCTATCTGACAGGATCGACATTCTTCAGGCGCTCCTTCCAGGCACTCCCCATATTCGGAGCGAGAGGTGACTGGATGGTGGATGAGCATAACGCACTCTCCTTCGATTTCAACATCTCGATAGCAGACTACCTCGGAAGATTTGATGTATCTCGCATAAGTTTTCGTGCAGTTTACGAGTACGTGTTCTGATTGCAAGCATAAATTATGGTGCTGATAAGATTTTTGAGGAAAAAGTTTCGGGCAAGAATCTGAATCGTCCTGGACTTAAGGTTCTGCTTGAGATTTATAAGGGATGAAGACGTCGTTGTTGAGTCATACTCTCGTCTTGCCCGTAGCACAAAGGATCTTCTGTTCCTTGTTGATAAGTTTCAGGAGAAGAGTGTTGGGTTTGTTTCATTGAAAGAAAATATAGGCACAACTACATCACAGGGGAAGCTGATGCTTACTATATTCTCGGGCCTTGCACAGTTTGAACGAGAGTGTACTCTTCAGCGTCAGACAGAGGGAATTGCCATCGCAAAGGCAGAAGGTAAATATAAAGGACGAAGACCCATTGCAAAACCTACGGAGTGGGATTACGTCATCAGTCTCTACAGGGCAAAAGAGATAACTGCTGCCCAAATTCAGAAGAGGTTAGGGTTGTGTATGCGACTTTTTATAGGATGCTGAATAAATCTTAAATAAACTACTTGATTTGCAAGAAGTTATTTTAAAGTCCGATTAATGGAACTGATAGGGATCGAAATGATTGTCGGTTGTTGCTGTGAGGGAATTTGGAAGAGACCCTGTCATAAAGCAGGAATTCATATACAGGTCTGACATATATTCTGCAACCATCAATCGAGATGTCTTCATAATCATCATAGGTGAGCACGTAACCCTCGTTGAGACCCAATTCCTTCATGGCTGACAGCAATCCCCTGATTTCCCGTTCCCGGCTTGTTGCAAGATCATCCGTTACCTGTATGAGCATGATAGGTACGAGATCTTCATCTGCAACAAGAAAATCCGTTTCATAATCTTCCTTTGACCTGTAATAGTAAATATTTAAAGTAAATTTTAATATATAGAATATAAATCATAAAATGTAATTTAAGTTTTATACGTATGGATGCAGATTATTCACGATGTCGAACCTCTCCTCTTTTCCGATCAGATTAGCTTATAATCAAAGTTATGAGGAAACTGCTTGCCGTTCTTGTTCTCTTTCTCTTCCTTTCATGCCAGTTCGGCTATGTTCCGGATCTCTTTCCGAAGGAAGATCAGTTTGAAGATGCGGTCAAGCTGGAGAAGAGAAGCGAAGATGGCGTTTATCGTTTCCTGGTTCTTACCGATGCGCACTTCGACAGGGAAAGCGAAGATGATGGAGTTCATCACTATTTGGATTCATTCAACGATTTTTACACTTCATACGGAAAGGTAATCGATGCAGTCTTTTTGTTGGGGGATATGATGGACAGAACCGATGAAGCTTCAAAAGAGAAATTCATCTCGTTCGTACGCTCATCACTAAAGAGCAGGGATATCCCGATAATCTATACAATTGGAAACCATGAGACTGAGCACAACTCGTACGAGGAATGGGAAGGCATTTTCACCGAGGAGGAAAAGGAACTTTTCTCATCGTTTTCCAGGATGGCCCGTTACAGCATAGGAAACGTATCGATCTACAAACTCGACAGCGCGCTCAGAACGTTCGGCCCGTACCAGCTTGATCAAGTTGAAAAACATCTCAAGTCGGATGACGACGGAAAGTACAGGATATACCTATCGCACATCCCCCTTGCATCCGATTCGCTCGACATGAGCCTTTTCCAGTTCACGTTCGCATCCCAGGAAGAGCGTGCAAGAATGCTTCGTTTGATGGGAAAGTGGGGTAAATCGTGGTACTTTGCAGGGCACCATCACATCGGAAACATCGCAACTGTATTCAGCGACGAGTCAAAGGCATTCACATTCTCATCGTTCCATAGAAGGGACTCTTCCCTTGAGAGCAAGGGCTACTGGTACATCGTTGAACTAGGTGAGGAAGATGGAAAGTTGAACATCTTCCCGTACTTTGCAGAGACAGGGGAGGCTCTGGATAATGTTGAACTATGAAAAAACACGGCACCCCTGGGGATGCCGCAAGTTTACTTTTTCGTCAGATATGCGTCGGGGACGCTGTCAACGCCATCCCAGATTATCTGCCTGAAGTGTATCGGGTCTGTGTTTCCTTCGGTGTTGATCAACAAAACATTCGAATCAGGTCCGAGTCCGAGCGTCTTTTTCAACCCCTCCGAAGCTTTTTCAGTCATGATCGCGTATAGCGCCCCGAGTGTGACTGCACCCGACTCGCCGGATATCACGAACGGGTCTCCCTTGAGTGGGACTGCAAGGATTCTCATTCCACGCGCTGCAGTGTAGTCCGGGACTTTCATGAATACGTCTGCACATCCGTCCAGCACTTCCCATGCAATCGGGGATGGATCTCCGCATGCAAGACCTGCCATGATCGTGTCGAGGTCTCCCTTCACCGAGTGTATCTCCCCGTCGTTTGCCTTCGCCGTCTCATAAACGCATGCAGCTTTCTCCGGTTCGACTACGATGAACTTCGGCGGATCATCCTTGAAAAGGGCTGCATAGAATCCGATTACAGATGCAGCCAATGCTCCGACTCCTGCTTGTACGAATACATGTGTCGGCTTTGTCAGCCCGATTCCAAGGAATTGCTCCTGCGCTTCCAAGAGCATCGTAGTATAGCCTTGCATGATCCAGGTCGGGATTTCGGTATACCCGTCCCACGACGTGTCGGAGACGATCTGCCATCCGTTTTCATTTGCATCCTCTGCGCACTTACGGACCGCATCGTCGTAGTTGCCATCCACTACGATGACTTTCGCGCCGTACCTCTCGATCGCTTCGATCCTCGGCTTCGACGTCTCCTTATGCACGTAGATCACGCACTTGAGCCCGAGTTTCTGTGATGCCCATGCAATACCCTTGCCGTGGTTGCCGTCGGTTGCACTTGTGATCACGAGCCCTTCGATTTTCTCGTGGCACTCGGGGCTCAGAAGGTACTCGTAGCTCATCTGGTCATCCGAAAGGCCGAGCTTTTTCTCGATCAAGCGGAAGATCGCAAAAGACCCGCCCATGACTTTGAATGAGTTCAACGTCAGCCTTTGAGCCTCGTCCTTCACGTATATCCCGCCAAGCCCGATCATGTTCGAAAGGTTCTCCAAGCTCCTCAGGGGAGTTACCTTGTACCCAGGGATCTCCCTATGGAATTTCCGTGCAATGCGGGAGTATTTGATGTCAAAAAGTTCTTCAGCTTTCCTCGTGTCCTTCTTCTTCATCCTCACGATGAAGTCGTAATCCCTCTTGATCTCCATCAGTTGTACCTCTTATATACGTCCCATGTCGATTTGATTATCGTATAAAGATCGCTTTCTTCGGCTTTCCATCCGAGCTCTTTTTCAGCCAGCTTGGATGATGCGATGAGCTTCGCAGGATCCCCCGCGCGCCTTGGCCCGATCTCGCTCCTTATATCCACACCTGTGATCCTTCTTGAAGCTTCGACTATCTCTTTGACGGAAAGCCCTTTCTCGCTTCCGAGGTTGACGATGAGGTTCCTCTTTTCCTTGATGAGGAAATCTGCAGCCATCACGTGTGCCCTTGCAAGATCCGAAACGTGTACGTAGTCGCGTATGCACGTTCCATCCGGTGTGTCGTAATCATCTCCGAAGATGACTATTTTCTCCCTTTTCCCTGTTGCAGCCTCCATCACGATCGGGATGAGGTTCTGCGGAGACCTTTCGAGTCCCGTCATCCTTCCTTCGGTGTCGTACCCTGCGGCATTGAAATACCTGAGCGCAACGAAATTCAATCCCTTGAGTTTCGAGTACCACTTGAGGTTCTCTTCTATCAGGAGTTTCGTGTATCCGTAGTAGTTCGTGGGATTCGTAGGATGCTTCTCGTCTATCGGTACGTACCCGGGCTCTCCGAATGTTGCGGCGGAGGAGGAGAGTATGAAATTCTTCACGGAATGCCTGATGCACTCGGTGATGAGTATCAGGGATCCTGTGATGTTGTACCTTGAATACTTTTCAGGGTTTGTCATCGACTCTCCGGCAGCCTTTGCGGCAGCAAGGTGCACGACCGCATCCCATCCCTCCGAGAGCACTTCAGAGACTTTTTCCCTGTCCATTATGTCGCCAAGGTAGAATTTGCTTCCCTTTTGCACGTTCTCCAAGAGCCCTGAGGAGAGGTTGTCATAGATGCCTACCGTATCCCCTCGTTCAAGAAATGAGATCGCCACATGCGTGCCTATGTATCCGGCACCTCCGAAAAGAAGAACTTTCATGCTTTATCACTCCCGAAATTATTAATTATCGATTTTATATCTTCCAGATGTTTTTCCATCTCGCTTTCGCTCTCCGCTTCGACTACGATCCTCAGAAGAGGCTCGGTGTTGCTCTTTCTTACGTTGAACCACCACGTCGGATACTCGATCCTGTAGCCGTCGAAGTCATATATCCTATCCGCACCCTTCCCATATTCTTCCAAAAGGTGAGATATCACTTCATCCTTGTTCCCGACTTGGAAGTTCACTTCCCCTGAGTTTGAATAGCGTACGATCGAAGAGATGAGTTCAGACAGGCTTTTCCCGCTCTCCTTGAGTACGGTCATCACCAGAAGAGAGGAAAGGATTGCCCCGTCTGCAGAGAAGAATTCGTGTGCAAGGTAGTAGTGCCCCGCAAGCTCTCCGCCGAATATCGCATTCTCCTTGATTATCTTCTCCGTGGCATAAGCGTGCCCGACTTTCCACAAGACAGGTGTAAATCCGTTCTCCCTGAGTGCGTTTATAGTGCTGTTGCTCGTTCTGATGTCTACGACGACCTTACCCGTCATGTTCCTTCTCTTGTAGTAAAGGGAGAGGATTGCAGTCATGTAATCGGGCTGCACCGGGTTGCCCTTTTCATCTACGAAGACTACGCGGTCCGCGTCCCCGTCGAATATCATTCCGACGTCCGAACCTGTCTTTTTCACCAGTTTGATCAGGCCGTCGAGGTTTTTCCTGACAAGGGGATTTGGATCGTGCACAGGGAACGATCCGTCCGGCTCATCGTTGATGTAATACCGCCCTGTCGTTCCATATATATCCTTCAATATCGTAGATGCCATCCCGTTCGATGCATCGATTGCGATCTTGAAGCCATCGAGGGATGGTATGAACTCTGATAAATATCTGATGTACTCGCTTCTGGCTTCACTTCGTTTGTCTATCACTTCACCGCGTGGTTTTTTCTCTACTTTCCCATTCCCGACGAGCCTTTCAAGCTCCTTCAACCCGGTCTCGTATCCTATAGGGAATGCATTCTCCCCCGAGATCTTGAGCCCGTTGTACTCCTTCCCGTTGTGGCTTGCAGTGATCATCAATGATGCCTTGACCTGGTAATGCACGTTCGAGAAGTACACTAGCGGCGTTGTCGAAAGCCCGATGTCTATAACCGATGCACCCGAATCCAAAATCCCTTTCACGAGTTGGTCGTGGATAACCGGGCTTGAGAGCCTCATGTCCCTTCCTACGAGCACTTTGTCAGCTTTCAGCAGGGAAGGGATGAAATACCCGATTTTGTATACCGTATCCTCATCGAACTCGACTTTCCATACACCGCGTACGTCGTATGCTTTGAAAGCTTTCATCACCCCTCCTTTGACAAGAGAATGTCGTCAAGCCTGTTCTTGTCCATCAACTCGAAAAAGTAGACGGTACCGTCGGATAGTGTCACTGCGGTGACAGTCTTTTTCAGCACCTTCCCGATTCCACTTGCGCGCTTTGCTTTGGAAGCCAAGCCGGCTATCACGTCAAGAGCGCTGCTTTGGTAGACCTTTTCAACGTCGACTACATCGCTTTTCTTGAATGAATGTTCAAGCTTTACATACGGCTCCTTGTTCTTTCTTTTGATCGGTATTCCAAGTATCTGGGGTTCTCTTTCGAAGTCTTCGAAACAGAACGTATTGCCATCGCTGTATAAGAATACCCCGTACTCTCTCTTCTCACCCCCGCTTGAGCCGTAGAAGAGGGCGTATGCGCGGTATGTTATCTTTCCTCCGAGTTTTTCTTCCCTCTCTTTCAAAAAGAGTGCAGCATCCATGTCGTCCATACAACATCCATCATATTCTTTTTTCACTCTTGTAGATAGTTTTTTCATCTACTCTGTTGGACAGCATCATTTTTTAATGTACCATCAGGGCTGTGAAGGATTATCTGAAGAAGGATTTTGCCAAGATACTCAAGCAGAATGCACTCTCTGGACATAGAATGATGAAGGCCACGGATTCCACGTGCGTCAGAGTCTACGACAGGAATATCGATGAATTGCCCGTAACTGTGGAACTTTACGGGAAGTATGCCCGTATCGTCGACTTCTCCGATGACGGTTTGGAGGATGAAGATGAGATAAAGGATATCGCATCCCGTTATCTTTACGTCGAATCGGGAAACATCATCTACAGGCATTGCAAGAAGAGGGAAGGAAGGGAGCAGCACGAGAAAGGGGAAGAGAGCCTGAGGACTGTTGTGCGCGAAAGCGGACATGAGTTTGAAGTCGAGCTTTTGAAATACAACGACACAGGGCTTTTCCTGGATCATGCGGAGACCCGGAGGCTTGTGGAGGCATCAACGATGAACAGATCGGTGCTAAACCTCTTTTCATACACCGGTTCGTTCTCGGTTTATGCCGCAGCAGGGGGCGCTGAGGAAGTCACGAGCGTGGATCTATCGAACGTGTATACCCAGTGGGCGAAGGAAAACCTCGAACGTAATGGTTTTCTCGACGAAGGGAAATACCCGTGCATCTGTCAGGATGCAAATGCGTTCCTGAAGGAGAGTTTCGAGAAAGGAATGAAATGGGATCTCGTGATCTTCGATCCCCCGTCGTTCTCAAACAGCAACAAGGCTGTGACATTCGACGTCAAGAAGGATTACAAGGCATATCTATTGGTAATCAACGCGCTGTTGAAGGATTCAGGACGGGTCATATTCAGCGAAAACTTATCATCGTTTGAGTTTGACAAGAAGGATCTGAGGCGGTTTTACAAGATCGATGAGATAACCGAAGATGTCAAGGCGATTGGTTTCACCAGAAGAAGTACGATGCGCTGTTACCTTCTGGAGAAGATATACGACAGTAAGGAATTTATAATGAAGAGAATTGATGACGATTTCTCACTGGAAAGATTGAGTTTCGGAAGTGGGAAGGAAAAGAGAACCAATGGTTCTTGTGGAAGAAAAGAAGGGCAGAGAAGAGACGGCTGGAAGGATAGACGGCCGAGAGAAGAGAGAAGGGAATGGAGGGAACGCGATGAGCGTCCGAGGTTCAATTCCGACCGACCAGGTCACTCGAGGTTTGAAAAGAGGGATTCTTTCGACAAAAGGGATGAGCGAAGGTCTTATGATCGTTCGTACCGCGATGAGAGGCCAAGGCGCGATCGGGATGACTGGAGGGAACGCCGCCCCCGGTACGAGGATGAAAGAAGGCGCTTTGACGGAACTGACGAGAAGTACCCGGGAAGAAGATTCCACGACGATGACCTGCCGGATTACAGGAACCACAGGCCGTTCAGAGAGCGAAGGGATGACGATGAGTACCCGAGGGAGAGAAGACCTTTCAGGGAAAGAAGGTTTGACTCGGATCGCCCGAGACGGGAGAGAAGCGTGATGAAGCCTTATAGGGGCAGGGAAGATCGCGAGGATTATAGAAGCGAAGGCAAGAGGGAGTTCGGAGAGAGAAAGACCCATAGGAAACCCCCTGTGCCATATGGAATGGATGACTTCAGGTCATCAAAGAAGAAAGACTGATAAAAGCCGGCAACCCCGGCTTTAATTTTTTTGCCAAAATGACTACCTTAACCTTGAGAGAAAAAAAAATGCATTTTAGACTGGAAATGAGGTAGATATCTAAACTCTAATCTACCCAAGGGGTGGTATGTTGAAGAAGATCACAAGCCTTTTATGTCTCCTGCTGTTGTTGTTCTCATTTGTCTCCTGCGATCTTATGGAAAGCCTTGACGACCCGGGGAATCCTGATGTGAAGCCTGCAGGCGATGCCGGGCTTGTAATTGAAGAAATCGATGGCAGACTGACAGTAACTGATTGTACTTCATACCTGACGGTTGAAGAGGTTGTAATTCCATCCGATGTCGAAGTCATCGGTGGACGTGCTTTCGATTTATGCAAAAACCTTAAGAATGTGACAATCCCGTATGGAATTGAAGAGATCGGAGGAGCTGCTTTCAGCAAATGTACTTCTCTTGAAAATGTAGTTATCCCTGATAGCGTCACTACGATGATTGGATGGACATTTGAAGATTGCACTGGATTGAAAAGCGTTGTCCTTTCCAAGAATATCACATCGATAAGTTACTGTACTTTCAGCGGATGCACTTCCCTTGAAAGCATCATCATCCCCGATAAAGTTAAATCCATAGGCTACATGGCCTTTTATAACTGTATGAACATGAAGAGTGTTACGCTACCTTCCGGTTTGACGACCATTGAAGGATTCGCGTTTTCAGGTTGTAGCAATCTCAAGAAGATCGAGCTTCCTAAGCATTTTGAAGGAAAAGTGCCGGCGGATAAGTGGGGACTTTCTGATGACTGTGATATCAAATTCGTGTGACATCTGTAGAGGTTGGAAATGAATAGAGTATTCCGCATTGCATTGATTCTTTTTGTTGTTCTTTTTATTGCGTCCTGTTCTGAGTCGACAGGTGGACTTACCGAAGAAGAATCGGGAAGTAAAGAAGAACTGGATCTTCCATTCACTCCTGAAGGTTTATTGTTCTATGAGATTATCGATGGAAAGATAACTGTCACGGATTGTACGAATGCCTCGATATCCGAAATCGTTATTCCCGATGGGGTTGAGGTAATCGGGGAGAACGCGTTCTACGGAGCTTTGATGGACAAGGTGGTCATTCCTGATAGTGTCACTACGATAGGAGATAATGCGTTCTACTTCTGTCAAAACCTGGAGGAAATCACAATCCCTGAAAGCGTGACAAGTATAGGGGATGGTGCATTCTCCTCATGTTGGGCCCTGACCAGCATTGAGATTCCAGGAAGCATCAAGGAAATAGGCAACAGTGCTTTCAGTGATTGCAAGGCTCTGACAAAAGTAGAACTTCCCAATGGGCTGGTGTCTATAGGAGATGAGTCATTCGCTTCTTGTGACGCTCTCGTAAATATGGACATTCCAGACACTGTCACGCATATAGGTGCAAAAGCATTCCAGATGTCTTCCCTTGCAGAGATAACCATACCCGGAAGCGTAGTTTCTATTGGCGATTTCGCGTTCAATGGATGTAGGGCATTGACGAATGTGATTCTTTCCGATGGGTTGAGTTTGTTAGGGAAAAATATGTTCACCAACTGTACTCAATTGACATCCGTTGAAATTCCCGGAAGCGTAAAATCGATAGGATCATATGCATTCTCAGGGTGCACGCAACTTTCCTCTGTTACTCTCAAAGAGGGAATTGAGAGTATAGGAGAAAGTGCCTTTGATAACTGTTCTGCCCTGAAGAAGATTGAAATACCATCAACCATCACTACGCTGAATCTGGCATTCGACGGTTCAAGCATATCTGAGTTCGTTTTCCCTGCTGGACTAACGACAATATGGGAAGGGGCATTCTATGGGTGCGAAGGACTTGAAAATATTACGATTCCCGAAGGCGTTGAGTCGATTGAACAGTTTGCTTTCAGAGATTGTACGGCTTTGAGTGGAATTACTATTCCATCAGGCGTAAAAACTATTGGAAAAGAAGCTTTTATGAGATGTTCGTCATTGAATAATGTTGTCGTTCCCGGGAGTGTTGAGTCGATCGGACATTCTGCATTCAGATATTGCACATCCTTGACGAGTATTGAACTGCAGGATGGAATTTCTGAAATAGATGTCAATGCATTTCATGGTTGTTCCAAACTTGAAGAGATAACGATCCCCGGTAGCGTAAAAAGAGTTGATGAGCTTTTCATTTTGTGTTCGGCATTGGAAAAGATTACTCTTTGCGAAGGTGTAGAAGCAATCGAACCCGTAGCATTTTCCGGCATAGATTCTTTGAAGAGCATAACATTGCCTCAGACGCTGATTGAGATAGGGGACGGAGCATTCTCTGCTTGTAGTTCCCTTTCCGATGTTTCAATACCCGGTAGTGTCAATAAGATCGGAGATAACGCCTTCTCCCAATGTTCTGGACTTACCACAGTAACAATCGAAAATGGAGTTGAAGAAATAGGCGCAAACACATTCTTTGAGTGCGATAAACTGACTGAAGTCAAAATCCCGGGTAGCGTCAGCAAGATAGGAGATGGTGCATTCATCTATTGTGATTCGCTTTCTGTCGTCACTATTGAAAATGGAGTGAAAGAGATAGCGGAGAATGCATTTTCAAATTGTTCGTCTTTGATTCAGATCACAATACCTCAAAGCGTAGAGAAAATAGGAGCAGCAGCTTTCAGTGGATGTGAAAAACTCACTTCGGTGGTGATTGAAGGGAATATCTCTTCCATAGAAGACTTTACTTTCAGCAGCTGTTATGGTCTTTCCTCCGTAACTCTTCCTGATAGTGTAACGACAATCGGAGAAGGCGCTTTCCGTGAGAGTTCGCTTAGTGAGATCGACCTACCAGTCAATCTTAGGGTAATCGGGGCACGTGCCTTCGCCAACTGTGATTTCATTACTATCAAATTGCCAGACTACCTCGAATCAATCGGGGAGGCTGCATTTGCTCGCTGCTTCAATCTGACTGAACTCTGCATTCCCGATAGTGTAAAGGAGATCGGAGCGTCTGCGTTCAGTGAATGTACCGCTCTCTCTAAACTTAGCCTTCCTGGAAGTATGAATGATAACGCCCCTGCAGATAATTGGGGTGTACCGGATGGGTGTGAAGTCACATATCGATAAAGCAATCAGTTTCAATTCTCACCTCAGCGATGACCTGAGGTGCTTTTCCTCTTCTTGAAGTAAATCTATAGGATCAAATCCATGAAATTTATAGGAATAAATCAGTTAAATCTATAGGAACAAAACAGTTGAATTTGTAGGATTTGCTTTGACATTTATTGGTTCGTAAACTACTCTTCATATTTGAGGAGAATGAATTATGGAAAATGCATCCTATCGCCCTCGGATCATAGATCCAGTGATCGAAAAATATTTGAATGCGTTTTGCGGGGTATGGATCCGGGGCCCGAAATGGACTGGAAAAACTTGGACAAGCGCTCATCACGCAAATAGTGCAATCTACCTTGATGACAGCAGGAATAATTTCCAAGCCAGAATGCTTGCGGAGATCTCTCCCGACATTGCTATCCAGGGAGATACCCCTCGTTTGATAGACGAGTGGCAGGATGTCCCGAAAATCCGGGATGCAGTCAGGCACGAAATCGATAAAAGAGGGAAGAAGGGACAGTTCATTCTCACAGGATCTGCAACTCTTTTAAGAAATGATGAGGAGCGTCCGAAACATAGCGGGGCCGGGCGGATTGCAAGAATAAGGATGCGCCCTATGTCACTTTTTGAGTCCGGTGACTCATCAGGGGAAGTTTCCTTGAAAGAGTTGATGGAAGGGAAGGTCAAGGCATCTATGACGGGGGATGTAGGGATTGAGCGTCTTGCCGGATTCATAGTCAACGGAGGATGGCCTGAGGGGGGAAGCCGCCTCGTTGCAGATGAGTATATAAAGGCTCTTTTGGAAAGCGACATGTTCAAGGTAGACAAAGTCCATCGTGATTCCCATCGGATGAGCTTGCTTTTGAGATCCCTTGCGAGAAATGAAAGCACTACATGTACTACGCGTAAGATATGGCAGGATATTTCGGAAAATGATCATCAGAGCATGAGTCTCGATACAGTGGTTGATTATCTTTCTGTACTGGATCACCTCTATGTCACTGAAAATATTCCTCCGTTCTCTGATAAGATCCGCTCTCCAATACGCGTAAAGCAAGCAGGGAAGAGGCATTTTCCTGATCCTTCGCTCCCGGCTTCGCTATTGCGGGTAACGGAGAAAAAACTCATCGATGACTTGAAGACTTTCGGCTTTCTTTTCGAATCACTTTGCCTCAGGGATCTTTTGACATATGCATCTGCATTTGGCGGGGAAGTATATCACTACCAAGACTACAGGAATAATGAGATCGATGCAGTTGTGGAAATGGAAGATGGGTCATGGGGTGCGTTTGAAATCAAGCTGGGAGCTAATCAAATCGACAAGGCTGCGGAAAACCTCTTGAAGATCAAATCGATGTTTGAGCGTGAAGAGGGTTTCACTCCCCCAAAGGTACTATGCGTAATATGCGGGTTGTCGATAGCTGCATACCAGCGTGAAGATGGCGTTTTTGTCATTCCTTTGACAGCATTGAAAGATTAAGTCTACAAGCTTTTGAGATTTCGTTTGTTGCCATGTTTTTGTCATCACCTCGGCTTGGGCTCTGAAGTGATGACAAAATTGTGATATTGCACTCTCATTCCTTGTATTTCTTGTCGTAAAGCAACGCTGCGATCAAGACGACGAAGCATGAACCTGCGTTATGCACAAGCGCACCAGTCGTGGGCGTCAGCACTTCCATCAGCGACAATACAATCGCGATGAAGTTGATTGTCATCGAAAGCGTAATGCTGATCTTGATCGTTTTGACTGCCTCGTTTGAAAGCCACTTGAGGTACGGGATTTTCGATATGTCGTCGCTTATCAAGGCAACGTCGGCTGCATCGATTGCGATATCGCTTCCCATGTTTCCCATTGCAACGCTTACGTCGGCACTCTTCAGTGCAGGTGCATCGTTGACTCCGTCTCCGATCATGCATACCTTGTGGTTTTCACTTTGGAGTTTTTCTATTGCATTGACCTTTTCCTCTGGAAGGAGTTCTGCATTCACTTCCGATATACCCACTTGTCTTGCAAAGTATTCTGCCGTCTTTGCATTATCGCCTGTGAGCAAAACAGCGCGGGTGTTCATCGCTTTCAGATCCGATATCATCTTCTCAGCTTCGGATCGGATTACATCGGATAGTGCGATGATGCCGATGCACTTTCCCCCATCTGCCACGATGACCGATGCCTTCCCCTCGTTTCTGAGACGAGTCAATGCATTCTTGACTTCATCTCTGATTCCAATTCCGTTTTCTTCGATGAATTTTTCGCTTCCACAGAATAATTTGTGACCTTCAAACTCTGCATAAACTCCTTTTCCTGCGTTCATTCTGAAAAGGGTAGGTTCGGCGATCTTGGCAACCTTTGCTTCTGCTGATGCGACGATCGCTTTTCCAAGCGGATGTTCGCTCCTTTTCTCCGCGGAAGAGACAATGGATAGTAATTCATCTTCACTGATTGCACTGTCAAATGAGAGGATAGAAGAGACTTCAAGGCGCCCGTATGTCAACGTGCCTGTCTTGTCGAAAGCGATGGTGTCGACTTTTCCCATCTTCTCAAGCGCTTCCCCTGATTTGATTATCACACCATGTTTCGTGGCCTGTCCGATTGCCGCCATGATTGCTGTCGGAGTGGCCAGTACAAGTGCGCATGGACAGAAGACGACAAGCACGGTCACTGCCGTTACGATATTGCCTGAGAAGGCGTAGGATAGAACTGCGATCAGAAGTGCAACGGGAACCAGGTAGCTTGCCGCCTTGTCTGCAATACGCTGCATCGGCGCCTGTTTCTTTTCAGCCTCCTCCACCATGCGGATAAGCTTTTTGATCGAACTCTCTTCTCCTACGTTTGTCGCGGTGATATCGACTGCCCCGAATCTGTTTATCGTGCCGCAGAAAACGCTGTCCCCGACGCTCTTGTCGACAGGGAGGGACTCCCCTGTGATGACAGCCTGGTCGATCGATGTCTCGCCGCTTATGACAACTCCATCAACTGGTATCGTCTCGCCCGGGAGGATGCGTACAACATCCCCCTTTTCGATCTTCCCTGCATCGATCAACTCCTCTTTTCCGTCTCTGATTATGCGCCCTTTCGCTGGAACAAGGCTTATGAGATTCTTCAATCCTTTCTTCGCCCTGTTTGTCGTTGCCTCCTCCAGTAGCGCACCGATTGCCATGATGAATACGACTTCGCCTGCTGCGAAAAGGTCTCCGATTGCGATTGCTGCAAACATCGCGATGGAAATAAGCAGTGCCGATGAGATCTTGCTGATTCCCTTGTTGTGAACGACTCTCCAAAGAGCAAGGTAGAGTAGTGGAATGCCACTGATGAAAACAGTGACCCAGGCAGGGTCAAATGGCAGCAAGTTCGAACTCTTTCCCGTAATGTGGGGGATCAGATCCAACAGAAGGAAGGCACCTGCAACGATAGTCATTGGAAGCCTTGAGAGAAAATCACAAAAACGTTTCAGCACGCTGTATCCTCCGTAGTTGATTGCAAAACACCAACGCCATAAAATAAGTTTGAAAGTGTAAACATCTTTACTTTTCCAAGTATGCACAAGAAGCATTGGAACTCAATGGTCAATGTTGCTTACTTGTTCCTTATGGAACACTTTCGCAAAAATGTATGGAAAGAGGGCGATGGATAGAAGAAAGCAAAAGACAAGGAAAGCGATTCTCGATGCGTTCAGCGAGCTTTTGACCAAGAAGAGCTACAGCAGGATCTCCGTGCAGGAGATCATAGATGAGGCAAATGTCGGCAGAACTACATTCTATGCGCATTTCGAGACAAAGGATGATCTCTTGAGAGCGCTTTGCGAGAAGCTCTTTTCACACATCATCCAGAGCGCATCGGATTATGCGCACACCCACGGATTGTACTCGGAAAAGAATGCTCCCCTGCCGGTTTTCTGTCATCTGTTGCAACATCTCAAGGAAGATGGCAGGAACATCATTCCGCTCCTCTCAAGCAGCAACAACGATTTGTTCATCCGCTATTTCAAGGACAGTATGAACGAACTGGTGGAGAGCAGCGTGATGAAGGATTACCGCGTGGATGATGAAAGCATTCCTCATGCATTTCTCATAAATCACATCTCAGGAAGTTTTGTTGAGATGGTTCTCTGGTGGATCAATAGAGGAATGAAAGAGAAACCTGAAGAACTTGATGTGTATTTCAGGGCCGTCATCGAACCGATACTTTGATTATACATATTTGATAATGTGAATATTCGTACTCAAAAGCGAGGGCAATGCTTGGAAACGATTCACCATATGATGCCGGGCTGTCTCATAAGATTCATCCAATAAAACGTACATGGAAGTCTGATACGCTCATTACCAGAAAATCTTCGGGGTAGTGTTTCAAGTTTCCTGTTACTAGTACGGCATCAGCACTCTTTGCGACCTCAAAGAACTTTCTGTCAGATTCATCGGTGAATGCAATATTCTTGATTGGATGTGCGACAATATTCAGTCCGTATTCCCTTATAGGGGTCAATACGGCTTCTATGTCATTCTCTTCAAATCCGAATTTCTTGTAATGCAACACATCTTTGTATTCATCCATGATCCTGTAGTCGTAAATGATTTGGAAGTCACCGAAGATGACAGCTTGCAGTATGCTGTATGCCTTACGTCCGGGGGAGAGCATTGCCGATACAAGTACATTTGTATCAAGTACAACGTTCATTCTTTTCTCGCATCCTTTATGGCATTCTCGATTTCCTCATCCGACATGAATCCACTTTTTGCTGCGCTATTCCTCATCTTTTCCATCGCTGCAATCGCTTTGGCTTGTCTGATCGCACGTACAGTTTCATCAAACCTTCCCTCTGGTATTCCCATCATCAGTGCATAGGGTTTTCCGTTGTTCGTTATGACGACATCGTTGTCTTTTGCGAGATTGTCCCATATTGATTTCGTATTTGTTCTCAGTTCTCTTGCCGAAAAGAATTCCATGATTTGCTCCCATAAATAATATACACGAGTGTGATACAATCAGCAACACAGTTGTATATACCTTCATTCAAAATGATAATAATCGGAAGTATTGGTTGCGATTATTATGCTACACTGATACTAGAGGTAGAACATGTATATCAAACGGAAAGTGAATACAGCCTCCAAATTAGTGCGGAAAAGTCAATTCTTTTTTGGTCCTCGTTCGACTGGTAAGACGTCGTATATCTCCAGCGAACTATCGGATGATGTAATCTTAAGATGGGATTTGCTGAATACAAGGATCAGACGACAGGCTGAGAGAGAGCCTGGGATTTTGTATGAGGAAGTCATGGCCCTCGAAAAGAGTGAAGGGATAGTCGTGATTGATGAGATTCAAAAGGTACCTGATCTATTGGATGAAGTCCATCGCCTGATTGAGTAGAACAAGGGGCTACGCTTTCTTTTGACCGGATCAAGTGCAAGGAAATTTGTGCGAAGCGGCGTTAATCTCCTTGGGGGAAGAGCCGGCAAATGCTACATGTTCCCTTTTGTCTATCCCGAAGTTTGCAATATTGATTACTCCTTGGACCATATATTTTACTCTGGTCTTCTTCCTTCTGCATATTTATCTGACGATCCGGATTCTGTTCTTGAAGATTACGTTGATACATATCTGTACGATGAAATCCAAAGCGAAGGGGTTGTTCGTAATCTTCCAGCGTTTTCAAAGTTCCTTGAAATTGCTACCTTGTCGACTGGCATCATTCTGAACTTCTCGAACATAGCCAGCGATGTCGGTCTATCGAAGACTTCAATCAGAGAGTGGTATCAGATACTTACCGATACACTTCTGGGGTTTGAACTATCGCCTTTTACGAAGACAAAGAAAAGAAAACCGATAGTGACTGCAAAGTATTACCTTTTCGATGTCGGA
Source organism: uncultured Spirochaetaceae bacterium (assembly GCA_944389975.1). Lineage (GTDB taxonomy): Bacteria > Spirochaetota > Spirochaetia > Sphaerochaetales > Sphaerochaetaceae > Ornithospirochaeta. The sequence continues at coordinate 21,518 of CALXOH010000018.1, read as the reverse complement.
GTACTTCGTTCCATTCTGAATTTAAATCCTCCTAGGGAGAATCAGACTGAATACGGAATATTCTTTGAGATGTTTCTTTTGAATGAGATCAGAGCATACTTGAGTTACACTGAAAAAGATAGGAAATACCCGCTTTCCTTCTGGCGTAGCACTGGTGGTTTTGAAGTGGATGCGATCATAGGTGATGAAGTTGCACTAGAATTCAAAACCGCAAAAGCTCTTGTCAAAAGAGATTTCAGGGGACTTTCTGCGTTCTTTGAAGAAGGAATAGCAAAAAAATACATCATAGTCTCACGAGAGGAGAGAAAACGGCTGGTGGATGGAACTTTCCTTGTATATCCATGGAAGGAATTCCTTTCAGATCTATGGGAGGGCAAGATCATTTGAGATGAGAAAGTGGAGGCGTTCCAAATTCCTCCACTTTGATAGTAGTTGCGTTCCAATTATTCTTGTATCGAAAGCTCCCACTTGCCTTCACCAAAAAGCTCGTTTGCTTTGGTTTGCAAGAATGTAAGTTCCTCAGTGTAATCATCAGGATCACTATCATTTTCTAGCTTTGCCGAGTCAAAACCATTCTCATTATGAAAGTAGAGACAGATATTAGGATTTGCCTTTGATAATTGACTTTCAAAAGAATCAATAGACATTTCTTTCATTTCGGTCAAAGTCGGAATCTCATTCACGATTGTTGCAGACTCATTCATTTGGTAATTCCCTAGCATTGCAATCGCATGTGTATTCCCGTCCGAGTACATCTCTTCTTTGAGCATCTCGACATCAATCATTCGCTCCGGATTCGTTTTTTCGTCATTCTTTCTGAAATATAGGGCCCTGACAGCGCCTTCAATCCCACCATCTTCATGAACTTTCATATCTGTTCCTTCTGTAATGAATGAATATTTCAAGTTGGAAGTAACAGTGTCTTCCGTGGATGGACCTGAGGTCATTAAAGTGACATCAGCAATCGCAACCTGTTTGTAATCAAAAGTATTTGTCTCGGTATCCAAAGTGATGCGAACATATATATCGTCATCGGTCTGACCTTCGTATATGATTATGTTTCCAACCTTTGTCACTGAAAGGCATATGGAGTCTGTGGCAATATCCGATCTGATCTCTTCTCCGATTCGCGCGCCATTCGGGATGAAAGAAGAGATCAAAGGAAACTCTGTGTAGTACATGACCCTTGCTTCTTCTTTTCGCGAATTATTACTGTCGGTAATATCCACATTGATGTCGAGTGCTCTTTCTTGTGTAGTTTGGGCATCATTTATGAATACCGGAGCCGGTACTTTCCCGCTTTCGGGCGTGTCAGCACATGAGCAAATCATTGAAAGTAAAATAAGCAAAGGAATCAGTTTTTTCATCGAGTACCTCTTCTATAAGCATACTGAATGTTTGGGGATTAAAATTCCCCTCCGGAGAGGGGATGGAATCATCAAAGGCCCATCTTGGCTTTTTCCTTCGACCAGCTGTCCTTGAGCGTACACGTGCGGTTGAACACCAGGTGGTCTTCCGTAGTGTCCTTGTCGAGGATGTAGTAGCCGTTTCTTATGAACTGGAGGTATTCTCCAAGCTTTACGTTCTTCGCTTCCTCTTCGACGTACGCATCGTTCAGTACGATCAGTGAATCGGGATTGAGGTCGTCAAGGTAGTTGCCGGTCTTTGCTCCGGGCACTTCGCTCTTGAAGAGCTTGTCGTACTGCCTTACCTCGACTTTGAGTGCGCTTGATGCGTCGACCCAGTGGCTCGTACCCTTGACTTTCCTTCCGTCAGGCGTGGTACCTCCCCTGCTTTCCGGATCATACGTTGCATGGATTACAGTGATCTTTCCATTCTCGTCTTTCTCAACGCTCGTTGCCTTTACGTAGTATGCATACTTGAGCCTTACTTCGTTCCCGATGTATAGCCTGTGGTAGCCCTTGACCGGGGTTTCCATGAAATCCTCCCGTTCGATGTAAAGGTGCTTCGAGAAAGGTATCATGTGGGTCTTGGAGTTCTCATCTTCCGGGTTGTCGACAGCTTCGAAATATTCGACCTTGCCTTCCGGGTAGTTGTCGATAACCAGTTCCACCGGATCGAGTACCGCCATCAACCTCTTTGCCCTCTTGTTCAGGTCTTCCCTGACGCAGAACTCCATCAAGGCATAGTCGACCATGCTTTCAACCTTTGCAACTCCGACTCTGGTTACGAAATCCTTCATCGACTCAGGAGAGTAACCCCTTCGCCTTACACCTGAAATCGTAGGCATCCTCGGATCATCCCAGCCTGTTACGAAGTTGTTGTTCACAAGGTAGAGAAGCTTTCGCTTGCTCATCAGCAGGTATGAGATATTCAGCCTTGCAAACTCGTACTGATGGGGTGTGAATTCAATTCCGTCGATGCTCGTGGCCCAGTCGTATGCAGGCCTGTGGTCCTCGAACTCAAGCGTGCATATCGAGTGCGTGATCCCCTCGATCGCATCGCTTATCGGGTGCGTGAAGTCATACATCGGGTAGATGCACCACTTCTTGCCAGTCCTCGGGTGTTCGGCATACTTGATCCTGTAAAGCGCAGGATCGCGGAGGTTGATGTTCGGGCTCTGCATGTCGATCTTCGCCCTCAGAGTGTACTTCCCTTCAGGATACTTTCCCTCCCTCATCTCTTCAAAGAGGCGGAGGTTCTCTTCTATCGGGCGGTTCCTGTCAGGGCTTTCCTTTCCACCTTCGGTGAGCGTTCCCCTGTACTCTTTCATCTCCTCTGCAGAGAGGCTGTCGACGTATGCTTTCCCTTCCTTTATGAGGTTGATTGCAATCTCGTAGAGCTTGTCATAGTAGTCGGATGCGTAGTACTCGTCATTTCCCCAGGAGTAGCCAAGCCACTTGATGTCTTCCTTGATGGAATCGATGTACTCGGTCTCTTCCTTTGCAGGGTTTGTGTCATCGAGCCTGAGATGACACTTTCCCCCGTACTTCTCTGCCAGTCCGAAGTTGATTACTATGCTTTTTATATGTCCGATGTGGAGATACCCGTTCGGTTCAGGTGGAAACCTCGTTACGATCTTTCCCCCCGGCACCCTGTTGTTCTTTAGGTCATCCTCGATTATCTTCTCGAGAAAATTCAATGGTCTTTCTTCCATAAGAGTTCTCCTGAATCCAATTTCCCCTGATATTACCATCCAATCAACTTTCTTGGAAGAACGAGAGGGTCGTCTCAAAGCCCGATGCTGATGTTTTGAAACCTATCGATGTCGATTTGAAAAGCGCATGATAGGAAAAAGAAGCCAACACCTTTCCCTCTTCTGTTGAAAACGTTACTTTCCCGCCTTCCTTTTTTACGATGACTACATCGGGACACTTGAGTTCGACTTTCGTCAGTGAGCCGGCAAATGATATCGTAGCATCCTCTTTAGAGATGAGGATGTAATCCTTGTCCGTATGTAGAAGAGCGAAAGATATGCCCGTTCCACATCGCACAAGCCTGAGCGAATCGCATTCCCCGATCGTGTATAGGGCGTACGATGTTTTCTCGTCGATGAAGCGAAGTGAGTGCGCATTCACCCTTACGCTTCCGGGTTTTCCTATCCAGTCGACTTTCTTGATTTGCATGAAAGCAATTATAGACCAGAGGAAAAAGTGACGGAAGAAGGGTGTTTAGCTACCCTTGATTTTGTTATCATCATTTCATGATTGCAATCTTTTCAGAAGTCGATTTACTCTTTTCGGAAGAAAAGGACGGAAGGTTCTCCTCGTCCCCAGTGGGCCCGGGACTTTGGGTTGCCAAAGCTCTTTTTTCAATGAAGAAGCGTCCCTTGCTCATCTCTTCGTTCGCACGCGACAGTGTCGGTGGGATGCTGAAGGCTGGAGTGGAGGAGTTTGCGTCGACCCTTCCGGATATCGATTCGGATGTTTCCACTGGCATTTCAATAAGTTTTTCCAAGGGTATAGTGATGGCGAAAGGCACAAAAGCCTCATCGAGCCTCTTGTCAGATGATCTTTCACATGCCCTTTCCGGGGTGAAAGATATACGCGTCATGTATCTCTCGACCGATAGCCTATCCAAGATGCCGCTTGCATCAACCTATGTCGATGGAGTCACTTTCTACAGCCCCAAGCCCGTAGTGGTATTGGAAAAGGGGAATGCGTGTGAAAACCAAAACGTATTGGAGCGCACCATTTCAATGCTCGACGGATACGTTGACATCACACTTGAGAGTGGTGAACTTGATGTCGAATCGACTGCAGAACTATTGAAGTTGCTTGACGAGGGAAGATCTGTAGATGAAGCGCTTGAAAAGGTTCGCCGTTAGCACTCTTTTGATTCTTTTGATCTTCTCTTCATGCAGAGGGAATGAAAGGATCACAAAAAGCGAGTTTGCGCTCGATACTGTAGTAACGCTCAACCTATACTCTCGAAAGGATGAGTGGATCATCGAACCTTTCTTCAGGTATCTGAGAGAACTCGAGGGGATACTCGACAGGTACGATGAGAAGAGCGAACTACGGATGGTGAACGAGAAGGCGTACTCGGAGGAAGTTGTCCTTTCGGATGTGCTTTTCGATGTAATTTCCAAGGGTTTTGAGATCGCGCGGGAAACTGACGGCGCATTCGATATAGCGATCGGACCGTTGGTCGATCTATGGCAGATCGGAACCAGGACGAGCCTTCCTGAAGGTGGAGATGTCGAGAGAGCGCTATCTTTATCGAGTTGGGAATACCTTGATTTGGATGAAGAGAAGCATTCGATCAGATTTCAAAAGGATGGCATGAGCCTCGACCTCGGAGGGATAGGCAAGGGATACATAGCATCCCTTCTTATGGAATATCTGAAGGAGAATGGAGTAGAGAGGGCGAGTTTGAACCTCGGAGGGAACATATCGCTGCTTGGGGATGGAGAACACGGGAAGTACTGGCGGATCGGGATAAGAAGGCCAGAGGATGACCGGAGCGACTATGTGGATGTCATCGAAGTCTCTTCCGGGAGGAATGTCTCAACCAGCGGAGGCTATGAGCGCTACAGCATATTCGACGACGGAAAGAGGTATTCGCACATAATATCCCCAAAGACCGGATACCCTGTGGAAGGAGATTTGGCGTCGGTTACCGTAGTGAGTACGGACGCATCCCTTGCTGATGCGCTTTCCACTGCATCATACGTAGTCGGAAGCGAAGGTCTGGAAGAACTCTCTGAGAAGTTTTCCGTAAGGATTATTGCACTGAAAGGGGATCAGAGCATCGAAACATACGATGCTACAAACGCTTCGCCTTGATTGCGAGGAACGAGTCGTGGATGAATGAGTCGACGACCTCTGACAAGCTTTCGTCTGTGAAGAAGTCTTCGATTACGAATCCTGCTTTCAAAACGCCCCCGATGATATCTGAAAGGGTATGGGAGTACTCGAACGTGTCTTTCCTTTTGATCATCTTTTTGATCTCTTTCTTTCCCAAGCTCTTTTCATCGGAGTAGGGGATCGTGTATTTAACTTCAAGTTTCCCTTTTCCGATCTTCTTTTCATCGAAGATGTACAAGACGGGGTTTGCGCTTCCGAATATGAATAAGCCATCCTTTCTTATTACGCGTGAAACTTCAGCGAAGAATGACACGACATCGGGGATGAAGTTCAGCGAGTGCGGAGAGATTACGATGTCGTAACTCGATGGAGGAAGGAATGACAAATCCCGCACGTCACGCTTTATGACTTTACCTTTCAATCCGTATTTCTCAAGCGCTTTCCTATCTTCCCCGACTTGATGTTCGGAAATGTCTACTGAAGTCACTGAAAAACCCATTGCAGACAAAAGTACAGTCTGCTGCCCTCCGCCCGAGGCAAGTAGAAGTACGCTTTTATCCCGGCTTTCCCCAAGCCACGAGAGTGGAATGTCGTGAGACGGGGTGACCCAGATTGATTTCTCCCCTCTTTTTGCTTTCTCAACATCATCCCAAGCTACCATCTGTGTCCAGTAGTTCCCTCTCTTTCCCTCTTCATCCCATGCCTTCTCATTGAGTTTTGCACTGTCCATGCCAATAATTCTTACAGCACTATCTCAAGATGACAAGCTATGACCAGTGCAGGCAATGCTTCTAATTCTTCTTTTTGGCAAAACAATATTTCCCTTTTCCTTGCCCTTTTACTTCTATAATCAATCCAGAATCTTTCAATTTACTTATCAAGTCTCCTGCTGATGAATATGATATTGAAATTAACTTAGCAATATCATTTCGTCCAAAAACACCTTCATACTTAAACTCATTGAACAGTATCAATACCTTGCTTTTTGTGTTTTTGTTTGCTTCCAAACTGTTGATTGCGTTCTCAATAGATTGATTTGGGGATTCAATAGCCGGATTTTCAGGGTCAATAGCCGGATTTTCAGGGTCAATCGCAACTTTTTTAGGAGCAATCATAACTTTTTGGGAGCAATCATAACTTTTTGGGAGTCAATCGCAACTTTTTGGATTTCGATAATCATTTCAGCGTTGGTTTTGTCAGTGTGAAGAATATATCGAACAAGTCTTCATAGCCCTGTTTTCTTTTCGCAATAGACCTGTTTTTGAGTTTCATACACCGGATTTCTCCATCCAAACACCTGATTTTGATTCGTAATTCAGGTGCCGCTGATGATCTTCTCAATTCCGCTTTTCTGGCGTTTAATGTATCCGGAGCGGGTAATTTGACCGTATCGCTTTGATGATTTCCCGATTCCAAATGATGATGCCATCAGCATTCCTCCGGGGGAATAACCAGTAGCAGTCATCGAATACGTCGATGTGTACTATCCCTGGGCGTTGACGATAACTTTTCTTAAGTTTAGATTCATCAAAGATGGATAAGAAACAAAAGAGGATATTTCTCATCCTCTTTCCTCTGATATTGATACTTCTTATACTTTTGATTCTTCATTCCCTTACTTCAAGGATTGAAAGATCCCGCGTACGTTCCGATGCACTTGAATACATACGCGCTATCAAGGAAAGCGAGGGGGATGAGGGTATCTTGTCTCTTTTCGGATACTCTTTGCCGACCATCGAGGATGAACTTGGTATCGGCAAAGGCGATGACAAAGATGAGACGGAACGTCGCTTTGTATATAGGAAGGCACTTTCATTTACTGTCAAGATAACATCCCAGACATCCGGGGCCGGCATTGTAATCTCCCCCGACGGTGTTGTGCTTACTGCAAGCCACGTAGTGCCTGGAAAGAGTGCCGTAATCGAGTTTTCCGACGGAAGAAAGTTCGATGGAAATGTGATCGCAAGGGATGAGAAATCCGATGTCGCGCTATTGAAAGTCCCGGGAGGGGACTTTGCATTTGCCGAGTTCTCAAGCGACGAGGTATTTGTAGGGGAGACTGTATATTCTCTTGGACACCCATATTCCAACTATTGGAGCTTCGAGTCCGGCATGGTAAGCGGATTGGAGCGCTCGGTGAGGATGGAGAACGGGGGGACGATCCCCTCCTTGATCCAACTCGATATGGCGCTGTACCCGGGAAACAGCGGAGGTGCGCTCTTGGATGGGAATGCACGGGTAGTGGGACTTGTGAACTCCAATTTCTCATCAAGCAGCATCGGTTTTTCGCTTCCCGTGGATAAGCTTAGGGCAATGATTCCCTCCCTGTACTCCGATGGCGTTTTCGAACGGGCATACATCGATGCCGTATTGATTCCACTTGATGAGAACATACGCGAGTACGGGAAGATGAAAGGGGAAAGCGGCCTGCTTGTCTCTGAAGTGCTCTCAGGTGGAAATGCCGAAAAGAGCGGACTGAGAGGCGGAGATGAGCGCGTGAAGTACGGACAGAGCGTAATATTCCTCGGGGGCGATCTGGTACTCAGCGTCGATGGGGTGGCCGTATCGAGCCAGGCAGATTTGGAGAGAGCGCTTTTCTACCACAAGAAAGGGGATGAAGTGGTGCTTGAAGCAAAGAGGAACGGAAGGATTGTTACGATGAATATCGAACTGGTGGGAGAGGGGGATGTAGTATGGCAGAGATGAATCTGGCGGAGCCTGCGATCTATGATTTCCAGACTGGACGCTCAAGACCATTTCATGTAGTAAGCCCCTTTTCTCTCTCCGGAGACCAGGGGGATGCCGTAGAGAAACTTTACCAAGGCTATCTGGCGGGGGACAGGGCACAGACATTGAAAGGTGTCACCGGCAGTGGAAAGACCTTTACGATGGCAAAGCTTATAGAGAAGATCCAAAAGCCTACGCTGGTGCTTTCTCATAACAAAACGCTATCTGCACAGCTATACAGGGAGTTCAAATCGTTCTTTCCGGAAAATGCAGTCGAGTACTTCGTATCGACCTACGACTACTACCAGCCTGAAGCGTACGTACCCGGGAAAGACCTGTACATAGAGAAGGAAACGGACATAAACGATGAGATAGACCGCTTGAGGCTTAAAGCGTCATTCAGCCTTCTTGAGCGACGCGATGTGATAGTGGTTGCGACCGTTTCATGCATATACGGACTTGGAAACCCCGTTGCACTCACCGATATGGTCAATACATTCAACGTAGGAGATCCATTTGACCACAAGAAAGAGTTTGCACGCCTCGTGCGAATGCTGTATGAGAGGAACGACGTGGTACTTGAGCGTGGAACTTTCCGTTCCCGCGGTGATGTGATCGAAGTCTATCCGGCATACCTCGAGACAGCGTTCCGCATCTCACTTGACTGGGATGAGATTGCATCGATCGTATGGTTCGATCCGGTGAGCGGGGAGAAGCTTGAGTCAGTAGATTCCGTAACGCTATACCCGGCAAAGCAGTTCGTGCTTCCCGAGGAGTTCATAAAGAAAGGTATCGAGAGGATAAACGAAGAGAAGGAAGAGAGGGTGGAGTACTTCAAGAGCCTTGGAAAGCTGGTTGAAGCCGAGAGGATAAAGACAAGGGTGGAGTACGACTTGGAGATGCTCTCCGAGGTTGGCTATTGCTCTGGTATCGAGAACTACTCGAGGCCCCTTTCCGGGCGCGCCCCGGGCGAAAGGCCGCAGGTGCTTCTCGATTACTTCCCTTCCGATTTCGTGACATTCATCGATGAGTCGCATGTCACCCTCCCCCAGATAGGTGCGATGTACGAAGGCGACAGATCGCGGAAGGAGAACCTCGTCGAGTACGGATTCCGACTGCCCTCTGCCCTGGATAACAGACCGCTCAAATACAGTGAGTTCGATGAGAAAGTCGGTCCCAGGATCTACGTGTCGGCAACACCCGGGGAGAGGGAGAAGAGTGAGTCGAGCCAGATAGTCGAACAGCTTATAAGGCCCACCGGGCTTTTGGATCCGTCGATCGAAGTGAGAAGCACGGAAGGTCAGATGGAAGACCTGTACGGGGAGATAAGAAAGACCATAGGACAAGGCGAGAGGGTTCTCGTGACGACTTTGACGAAGAAGATGAGCGAGGATCTGACCGATTACCTATCTTCCCTCGGCCTCAAAGTCCGGTACCTCCACTCCGAGATAGAGACTATAGAACGGGTCGAGATAATAAGGGATCTGAGGAAAGGCAAGTTCGATGTGCTTGTCGGGATAAACCTCCTCCGGGAAGGTTTGGATATGCCTGAGGTATCACTCTGTGCGATCCTCGATGCAGACAAGATCGGATTCCTCCGTTCTGCAACATCCTTGATCCAGACGATAGGGCGCGTTGCCCGAAACGAGCACGGGCGCGTGATAATGTATGCTGACAAGATCTCCCCTGCGATGGCTGAAGCGATTGCAGAGACCGAGCACAGAAGAAGCGTACAGGAAGAGTACAACAGAAAGCATGGCATCACTCCGAAGACCATAAAGAAGGCGATTGAGGACATCATCGAAAGGGAAGAGGAGGATAAGCGCACTGATGCAAAGGATGAGATCAAACTCCGTAAGGGTGCGTACAATCTTCTATCTGAAAAAGAGAGGAGGAAGTACATCAAGGAGCTTGAGAAAGAGATGCTCGCTTATGCAAAGGAGCTTGAGTTCGAGAAAGCTGCAACGATCCGCGATGAGATTGCACGCGTCAAGGGCGGCATGATCGACTAATAACAGTTTTTCTGCATCATCTTGATTTTCCCATGAAACAGCCCCTTTAGTATTCCAAGATGTCCTTGTTTGACAAGAAGTCCTTGATGCCTATGATGAATATGCCGTTTTCATCGTTATGTGGAATCACGTTTTCTTCGACTATGATGATTTTCCTGAAGGAATCCCTTATGAGCATGAAAGGCCTTTCCTCTTGAAGTCTTTTTCCTGCATCCTTCAAAGAGAGAGTGCATTGTATATAAAAGCTTCTGTCATGACGTGTGGCATAGAAGTCTATCTCAAGCTGTTTTTTTGCCCTGCTTCCTTTCTCATTGGTGTAGTTCTGCTCAATCACTCCGACCCTGATGGAGAATCCCCTGTATCTGAGTTCATTGAATACGATGGATTCCATGAGATGGTTGATCTCTGTCTGGGTGAAGCCGAGTCTTACATTTCTCAGTCCCGTATCTTCGAAGTAATACTTGCGGAGCGCTCCGATGTATTTCTTTCCTTTTATGTCATACCGCTCTGCCTTGCTTATGAGAAATGCATCCTCCAGGTGGCTTATGTAGCGGTTTATTGTTCCTTCACTTAGCTTGGCTTTCTTGAGGCTGCTGAAGGTATTGGCAAGCTTTGCTGTGTTTGTGAGGGAGCCTGTCTGGGATGACAGTACGGATATCAGCTCGGAAAGATTCTCCGGATCCTTTATATTGTTCCTTTCTACTATATCCTTGATATACACAAGACGATATAGCTCGTCGAGTATATCGGCCTTCTCATTCCTTGTGGAGGCTAGGACTACCTGTGGAAGTCCTCCGTATGTGTAGTATTCCTCCCAGGCCTTGCTTTCATCCCCTTGATATGCCTCAAGGAATTCTGTCCATGTGAGAGGGAGTATATGTATCTCGCGGCTTCTGCCTCTGAATTCGGTGACGATATCGGAGGAGAGAAAGCGGGAATTGCTGCCTGTCGCGTATATATCGAGATTATCATAGTGGAGCAGGGAGTTTAGGATATCTGGGAATTCCGGGACAAGCTGTATCTCGTCGAGTAGGACTATATATTCATTTTGGTCGATCATCTTGGAGAGTATATGCCCGTACAGCCTGTCAGGATTCCTGAGTTCCTTGTTTTCCCTCCTGTCCAGTTCCACTTGGATTATGTGGTCATTGGAGAATCCTTCGTTTATGAGATAGCGGTAGAAGAGCTTGTTGAGTATGTAGGACTTGCCAACTCTTCTCAGGCCTGTAATGACCTTTATGAATCCGTTTCGTCTTTGTTCCATCAGGTGGTTTATGTACTGCGCTCTCTTCATTTCCATATTGTAGTCCATAGTTGAATTTTTCGCATTTGCGAAGATTTCATCTATCTGAATGGTACGATATGCTGTGATTGTGGTCAATCCATGAATGAATCATTCGCATTTGCGAAAATCTAATATATGAAATGTCTCTTGGACGTTCTGCCTTGTTAACGGTCTGAAGAGATTCATAGGCTATGCCTGTAGTGCGGTATAATGTCAATCACAGCAATCGCAATTGAAATGGAATCAATTCTTGAAGTTGGGGGAAAACAAGACCAGGTCGTACCTTGTTTTTCTCGCATCCGGCATCATCATCAGCTTCATCTGACTGCTTATTCCGTCCAGCGCGCTTTCATACATCCCGGATACTGTGATCGTCCTGTTATTGTTTCCATACACTCCACTTTCAGATTCAAAGTCATATCCGAGGTATTTCAACACCTGGTAAGTGAACGCTCCATGCCTGTCGCTTCCATCCTTTCCGATGTAAGGGTCGCTGTCGTAGCTGAGCTGGTTGTAGTGCGCTGCAGTGATCACGAAATCCTTGAACTTCGCATTCTCTTTCCCCGTTATTTCGGAAAAGAGGTTTCCAAACGCAGTTATCGGATCCAATAAATCCCCGATCTCATCCTCCTCGACTGCCATTCCGCTGTAGCACGAATCCATTATCATCAGCGTGTTTGAGTTGTGGCTTTGTACGTAGTCGATGAGTTTCCTCAGCGGAAGGGTCTTGTAGTTCATCTTCCCGTCGTTCTCTTCGTAGTAGATTACAGGGGCCCCTGTACCGTCCTCCCCGTGCCCTGCATAGTAGAGTATGAAAATATCACCTTCCATCGGGGTTGTGGAGAACGAAGCATCAAGTGCAGCCAAGAGTTCGTCATCGACGTTTTCGACGTCCATGGGGGAGAAGACTTCCCGATCTATCCCACCCGTCGTGATCCTCTCTATTGAGAAAGTGCTCCCGAGTCCCACATCATCGTCCGTGTATGCCACTATCTCGTAATCCTTTCCGTAGTTCTTTGCCAGGGCTTCGAATGCGCTTGTAACACCCCTCATGTCCAAGACCGTGTTTTCGAGTTTATTCAATTTCTCATTGTATTCCAGTCCGAATGCAAGGAGGTATATCTTCCCGTCGTCATCCGATGGCGTGAAGAAATCGCATGAAGGAGCGAGTATGATGAATACGGAGAGAAGAATCAACATTACCTTTTTCAATTCTCCACCCCCTTGTTTCCGATGAGTACAGAGAGCCCTACGCCGTACGAGAGGTAGTAAACGCCACTTCCGTACGATACCCTTGCAGGGAATGTGAAAGAAAGCCAATCGGTGGGTAGAAACCAAAGCGCACACTCTCCTACGACCTTTCCTACTATTCCTTTGATCGCACTGTAGTAGTCGATTCCAAATCCTCCCTTGATGCTGAAGTGGAAGAAGTCGTTGACCTTGTACCTGTATGAGAGAGTCAATGCCATGTCGACGTGCTCCTGGAGCCTTACGTTCCCGTTTCGCCTCGTCGGATACGTATAGCCGACGTACACAGGAAGGGATAGAACGTGCCTCTCGGCGAATTTGAGTGCAAGTACGTCGAGTTCCACCCCGAACGTGGGGCTTGAACGCATTTGGTCTGCCGGAGCGAAAACAGATGTGAACATCCCTTCTCCCCTTATCGTCGCTTCATAGCCTGTCTTTGGGAAAACAGGCATCAGAGTTATCAAAAGAAAAAGTAAAAGAAACGCTTTCTTTCTCATCTTTCCTCCGTAACAAGAAGTGCATCCGGGTCAGAATATGTTCAAAAAGTTCCGCATTATCATCAGGTTCACATACTCTTTTCTGGGTCTTGTATTCGATAGCGCGGTCACCATCTCTCCGTTGTAGTTGAGTTTCACCGAGTAAGACGAGCCTTGGAATTCGATTCCCATGACCTTTGCATTCTTAAGTACAAGGTACGTGGAACCCGCGTCCGTACCTTCGTTCTCGCTTATAAGTACCGACTCGGGGCGGAAGAAGTAGTACCCGTCGCCCTCAGAAACGCTCTTTTTGGACAAGAACGTACCTTCCCCCAGAAATGATGCGAGAAACGGGGTGTCCGGGCGTTTGTACATCTCTTCAGCTCTTCCGATCCCCTCGATCTTCCCTGCGTTCATCACGATCATCCTGTCGCTTACCGCGTACGCTTCCTCCCTGTCGTGAGTCACGTGGATTATCGTAATGCCAAGTCTGTCGTGGATGTCCCGGATCTTCCCCCTCAGCCTGCGACGCATCGGGGCATCGAGTGCAGATAGCGGTTCATCGAGAAGAAGCATCCGGGGTTCCGCTGCAAGGGAACGGGCAAGTGCAACGCGCTGCGCCTCCCCTCCGGATAAGGATGAAACGTTCCTTTTCTCATATCCCTTGAGACCTACGAGTGCCAGGAGCGCAAGCATTCCCTCCTTCTTCTCTTTCCCGCTCTTCTTCTTATCCATTGCATACGTGATGTTCTTTCCGACCGACATGTTCTCAAAGAGCGCATAGCTTTGGAAGACTATGCCTATGCCCCTTTTCTGTATCTCCATCCCGGTGATTTCCTTTCCGTCAAGTACCACGCGCCCTGCATCTGGTTTCTCAAGCCCGGCAATCAAGGCAAGCAGCGTGCTTTTCCCACACCCCGACGGCCCGAGGATCGAGATGAATTCGCCCTCTTCGACAGAAAATGATGCCTCGAGTGAAAAGTCCTTGTAGCTTTTTCTTATTCCATCAATTTCAAGTAACATCAGCTTTCCCCTTCCTTCCGGCGCCAAGGATGAAAAAGACCATGAATGCCAGAAGAAGCAGTACGGTGCCAAGTGCGCTGGCACCCTGGTAGTCATAACTTCCAATGAGATTATATAGCAACACGGGTAGGGTGGTGACTTTGCCCGATGACAGCGTCATCGTAGCATTCACTTCCCCCAGCGAGAGAGCAAACGCGAATAGGAACGCTTTTCTCCTGTATGAGGAGAGCAGGGGATGTTCGATCGAAGCGAACGTAGTGAAGTACGATTTCCCGAGGGTGTACGATGAAAGAGTCTTCTCCTCCCCTAGAAGAGCAGCTCCGGGTAGTATCGTTCTGATTGAGAACGGGATTGTTATCATCAGATGCATCAATGTCACCATCAGATAGCTTGCCACGAGGCTTTGTGGCATCAGGCTTCGTTGAACTATGTTCATCCCGAGTCCGAGGGTTGCACTCCCCGTTGCAAGCGGAAGTGTTGCAAAGAGCGGTACGATCCTTGATCCAGTCCGCGCTGAAAAGAGCGCGAGGGTTTCCCCTAAGTATGCTGAGAACAGCGCTGCGGATAGCGCGATCAGAAGTGAGTTTACGATTGATACGCTCATCTGGGAGCGTGAGAATATCTTCTCCCAGGAAGAAAGGGAGAACTCTCCGTTTCTATCTACAAGCGACCTGTAAGGAATCGACAAGAGCGGTGGAAGGATGAATAGCAGCATCAGTAAAACAAGTGCAATTGCAACAAGCTTCTTCTTTCCTTCGAGCTTTTCAAGCTTCGCCATTCCTCCTGCCATGCGTTTTTCTCTCCCCATCCTCCCGATTTTCCCGGATACGAGGAGTATTACGAGCGTCACGAGGAAATTGAAGAGTGCAAACGCGCTTGCTTCATCCAGTTCAAGTGACACGTGCACCCTCCTGTAGATCTCCACTTCGAGCGTTGAGAACTTCGGGGATCCACCGAGTACCAGTACGATTGAAAACGAAGTGAAGCAGAAGAAGAATATCAGGATGAATGCAGACAATATCTCTTTTTTGAGCATGGGTAGTGTGACCGAAATAAAAGTCCTCATCTTCCCCCTTCCCAGGGAATATGACGACTCTTCGTAGATCGGGTCTATCTTCTCCCATCCGTTTGCTATCAGATTGAACGCGACCGGGAGGTTGAGGTATACATGGGCAAATATTATCGCGAAGAACGAGTAGAGCACTTTGACTTTCACTTCCCTTCCGAGAAGCTGGGACAGAACATCGCTCAGGACTCCGCTTCTTCCGTAGAAGATTACAAAGCCAAGCACTACAAGAATCGAAGGGATTGTGAAGGATAGCGTCGATAGCGAGAGCACGAATGAGCGCATGAAGAACTTGTGGTGGGACCAGAAGTATGCGAAAGGAAGAGACAAGAGTACGGATATCAAAGCCGAGAGAAAGCTTTCAAACAGGGTGAATGAGAGTACGCGGTATGTGTATGCGGATGAGAACACATCCCCCGCGGATGTCAGCGCGCGGGAGAGTGTCATCGAAAGAGGGATGATGAATAGAAAAAGAAGCAATAGAAGCGCAAAAAGCGAGAGCTTCAGATAAAATATTTTTGCTTTTCCTCCTATCATCCGGGTCCCCTCAGATCATCGCTTCGGCCCACGAGTCTAGCATATCATCCTTTGCCGCCATTTCTTCGTCCGTGGTCCTTAGAAGCTTTTCAGGTAGTGGTGCGTACTCGTATGCATCGGGAAGCTCCGTGTTTCCGTTTGCAGGATACATCGAGTTCTTGACTGCCATCGTAGCCTGCCCCTCTGAGAGAATGAAGTCCACGAACGCTTCAGCGTTTTCCCTGTTCTTTGCATATTTGCTTATTCCTATCCCCTCGATGGTCCCGTGGTGCCCCTCGGGGAATACAAGGGCCTTGTAGCGTGTCGAATTTTCATTCATGACGTGGTATACGGGACTTGTGGTGTAGGAAAGTACTATCGGTGCCTCCCCCTCCGTAAAGAGTCCGTATGCACTCGACCATCCGTCAGCGATCGTAAGTGCGTTCTTTGAAACTTCCTTCCACCACGAAAGGTACTCGTCTCCGAATACTTCATGGCTCCAGAGCAGAAGGCCGAGGCCCACGTCGCTTGTCCTCGGATCAACGAGTATCAAATTGTCTTTGTATTCGCTTTTTGTCAGATCCCCAAGACTCCCGGGTGGCGTTATTCCGCTTTCTGTGTCGAATACGAATGCGTATGCACCCCAGTCGAAAGGAAGAAGCCTGTGCTCTTTGTCGAACTCCAACTCGTCGTCGATCTCTGAGAGGTATTTTGATTCGTACGGCGCGAAGATGTCGGCATCATACGCTTTATCCGCCATGTCATCCGATATCCCGAGTACGACGTCAGCTTCCGTCCCTTCCCCTTCTGCAATGACGCGTGAGAGCATCTCGGTTGCACCCCCTGCGGTGATGAGGTTTACTTTGATTCCGGTCTCTTCCTCAAAGAGCGGGATGAGCTCGGGGCCCGCTCCCCATTCGCCTGTGAATACATCGTAAGCGTAGACTGTCACTGAGTTTCCGTCATTCTCGCTCTCTGCCTGTGCAAAGATGGAAAGAGGGAGTAGCAGAACGCATAGTGCGAAAAATAATTTTTTCATTTCCTTTTCTCCTTTGGTTTTCTTTCCTGTCTTTGGGGTTTTTCGCTTTATCCTTACCTACGCTGGCATTACCCAGATCAGGTCGGGTATGATCTCAGGCCTCAAGGCCACCCCTGGACGTATTTGATAGCTAGATTGTATAGCCAAGTGCCCACCTCGGACAATGCCCGTTTTCGTTTGTTGTCAGTTTATCTTAAAAGACTTATCCTCATTTTGATGAAAAGCTTGGTCGATGGTTACAGCACTGGATATGGCGAAGAGGATGTTCTTCCGCTTGCAAGGGAAATACTTTCATACCTCTCTCCGAAGCATCCTCATCTGATCATAGGAGACGGTTTTGAAGGGGATGTTGCAAAGAAAATACTCGAACTCGATGGAAACGCAAGGGTCTACGAAAGTGGTGCTGACGCTGAAGTCGTGATAGATGGAAGCGGGAGTAGGGTTTTCGATATATCCGTTCCTGAAAGCGCGATGAAAGTTACGCTTGCTTCATCATCTTCGTTAGCACATTCCGATCTGACTTTCGCTTTCTTCCATCTGCTTGGAAAGTACTACGATCCGAAAGGACGAGGAAAGTACGGGAAGATAGTTTTACTTGGGGAAAAGGATGATGTTGAAAGCCATGTCCATCTACTAGAGGATGAAGATCTGAAGAAAGTGGGTTTCCCAAGCACTGCGTATAAGAACGTGCGGGGGCATATAGCGCTCTTCGGGGGATCTGAGAACTTTACAGGGGCTGTGAAGATGGCGGGGGAAGCTGCGTTCCACGCAGGAGCAGGGCTTGTAAGCGTATTTACAGGAGAAAAATCATTTCTTCCGATATCCCTCTTTTCTCCATTCATCATGAAACGGAACTTCGGGAAGGACATGAAGTATGACTCCTACGTCATCGGTCCGGGATGGGGGAACGAAGGATTTCGCGATTACCTTTTCATCGAGGGAAGGAAAGTGATTGACGCAGATGCGATAAAACTCATCAGAAGGGGAGACAAGTTCAAATCCAGCGCAGTCCTCACCCCACACGTCGGCGAGTTTGAAAACCTTCTTGAAAACCTCGGTATGGAGGGTGCGAAGCCAGAGGATGTAGCAACCGAACTTGAGTGCGTAATCGTATTGAAAGCATCGACGGTGACGATCACAAACGGCGTTGAGAAGTACATATATGACGGGGTGAACCCGAGCTTGGGAGTTGCCGGCTCAGGGGATGTGTTATCCGGCATAATTGGTTTTTACCTTGCGCACCAGGATGTATTGGATGCTGCTCTCAATGGTGTGATACATCATCAGATTGCCGGAAAGTTTGCGTCCGGGAAATTCGGGTATTACGATGCGTTCGATCTCATTGATCAGGTGGGGAAGGTATGACTTCGTCGTTTCTCTACGTCCTTGCATCCGCATTCTTCCTTTTACTTGCATATTCAGAGGATTTTGAGATCCTTTTTCCATTCAGGGAGTACAAGAAGAAGATTGCGGAAAACAAGAAGAGTTCAAGGAACTTTTCGATCATTCTATTTGTGCTTGCCATCTTGAAGCTTCTATTTCCGATCTGGCCGGGGATGATCGTATTCGGCGACCTTATGCCATCACTTTCGCTCTTTCTTCTTTCATATCTTGTCTCAAGGAACTCACTCGATCTTAAAAGTTTCCGCCTCTTGATTTTGATTTTCTTGTTGTTGCATTTGCTTTTCCCCTCGTTCATACTCATATGAGTGAACGAAAGGCTTACTACTGCTGGAATATACATAAAGGACGGGAAAGTGCTCCTTGCGCGAAGGGTAGAGGGTGGAGCGCTGTCGATGAAGTGGGAATTCCCCGGAGGAAAGAACCGTACAGGTGAGAGCGTTGAGGATACGCTCAAGCGGGAATACAAGGAAGAACTTGGCGTCGACATCATCGTCAAAGATGGCGAAGTCTCCTCATGCCAGTTCGAAAACAAAGGCACGCACTATACGCTTACGTCAAGGCTGATCGACATACCCGATCAAAACTTCCATCTCTCGGTGCATACGACACTAGAGATGGTCCCGCTAGATAAACTACTTGATTACGATCTTGCTCCATCGGACAGGCAAATTGCATCAGACATCGTCAATAAGCATAGAGATAACGAACAAAAATAACTAAAAGTGTTCGTTATCTTGACGCTATGAACCTCCAACAACTATAATCTGAACAAATTCACACGGAGGTGAAAAATGTCAACGAAAAAAAAATGGACACTTTTCCTTATCTTTGCGCTATTCGTTGTCGCTCTATCTACATCGTGCGACAGTCAAGGAAAAACCCCGGCTGGAGAATCAGGAGAGGACACCACTCCATTGACTTCTGAATCCCTCAGCCAGGGCGTACTTGATATCAATTATATTGGCAATTTCGAGAGCCTTCTAGTTCTCTTGAATGGTTTTATGGAACAAAGCCTGGCGGAAGGCGCGAAGCCGAGTGATGGTGAGTTCGTTCTCAATGTAGGTGAAGATTCCATAAAGCTTGGCTCGATTAAATATGACTATTTTGACAGTATCAATGACTATTCATATAGTGCAAGTTTCAAGCCTGTAGAAAATGGAACTGCACTTGGTGGACTTGTTACATACCATATCACGGGAACTTCGGATGTCACATATGAAAAACTGTCTGCAGATGAAAGTTACTTTTCGCTTTCAGTCCCCGTTGGAACGACATGCAATATCATTGTTTCCATGGGAAGTACAATGACAATGCTCGAAGCTAATCTCGATAAATCCTGTGCCCTTACATCTACCAATGCAACCGTTGAAGGTAGAACCTATGATACTTCAGAAGCTAAGCTTTTCGGAATAATCGATGAGGTTGTTTCTGCTGCAACAGAATACAAGACATCTAATGCAACTACTGAAATACCAATTGATGATGTGACTGTAACTTGTACTTATAATTCCGAGACATCAACATTCACCGGAACTTGGAGTGACGGAAGTGAAACTTATAGCGTAGATGTAGTCATTACACCTGGTGATAGTGGTAACAATACTTTGGTAAGTGCCAAGTATGATGACATTTCACTTACAAAGGATGCCATTGATTCATTTAATGCTCCTCAATTTTCCGGAAGCTTGATTGCTGCATTGTAAGTTCTTTTAAATAAGTATGTGTTTTGGCCTTTGGTCAGAGATGGACAAGGGCCTTTGTTCTTTATAAGATTTTCCCATTCCAGAGCTCTTCAAGGAACTGTTGCCATGGCACTATCTCTATGCCATCATCCGTCATCTGGGCATAATCTTCATTGCACACAAGGATGTATCGGGAGAAAAGCCCTTCTTCCTTCAGTGCCTTGAGGCCCTTTAGATCCCTTGATGTATGTCGGCGCGTCGTTTTTGTCTCGATGGCGACTTTCTCCATAAGGATGAAATCGACCTCGAATCCAGAAAGGCTACGCCAATAACACAAAGGTGTGTTGTTGATTTTCGGTCTCAATCTATATCCGATGTATGCCCGCATTTCCATTGCAATATACGTCTCAAAGAATTTTCCGTATTCAGTGCTGCCTGCTTCGATCTTCTCAAATCCGAGAAGATGACGTATGACACCAAGATCGAACATGTAGAATTTGGATGATGCATATGCTTTGCGTTTCTTGGTCTTGCCGTATGCGGGAAGCTCAAAGGCAATCAGGGTGTCATAGAGAATCTGGAACCAGCTGATGACGGCAGATCGGCTGACACCAACATCTTTGGATATGTTCTCATAGTTAAGTATTTCGCTGTTGCCCAATGCTGCGACTTCAAGAAAGCGTTCAAATGAAGGGAGGTTTCTTACAAGTCCTTCTGCTTGTATTTCCTCATTTAGAAAGAGTTGCACATAATCGTAGATATCTGTATCTGGATCATCTGAGAGATATATTGAAGGAAGGAGCCCTGTCTTGAAAATTGAATCAAGTTCCGGTTCATCCCCTCTGATCTCGGGCCATACGAGGGGGAACATCTCTTTCTTGCCAGCTCTGCCGCCAAGAAGGTTTGTTCCTTGCTCCCTGAGTCTCCTTGCACTGGAACCTGTCAGAAGGAACCTGATGTCTGTTGTTTCGATCAGATTGTGAACCTCATCCAAAAGTAATGGAAGTTTTTGTATTTCATCGACAACGACCAGTCCGCTCTCGATACCTTCCCTTTTCAGCATACCACCAAATAGTGCCGGATCGTTCTCCAAAGCCTTGACCAGTTTTTTATCAAGCAGGTTGAAACGGTAACGCACACCATCCAATTCTTCTCTTATCCATGAGGTCTTCCCCGTTTGTCTGGGGCCGAAAAGGAATTGGGATTTCCTGTTAAGATCACGATTGATGTCCAGTATTCTTTTTATGTATCGCATACAGGTAGCGTAAACTGAAATCCGAATACTAGCAATCAAATTTCATGAAAAATGATTTTTAAAAAGCTGAATTTCATGAAAAATGACTTTTTACCTTTGCTTGTAGTATACATTCCGTGCAATCAGAATAGCTGTTAGGTAATAAGTGTAGCGTGGACTTGTACTGATAGTTCTGTTTTCCAGAGGCATGTACTCTTCTGCGTAGATTGCGATGACGCTGTCGCGTTTTCCGCTTTCGATCGCCGCTCGCGATACGTCCATAAGAGTCCTTATCACATCGTTTTTCCCCGGGTAGATCGCACTCTATATGGCATGTGGGATGAAAGGAGTATGGTGGCTTCTGCAACAGGTGAATTGAATACTGAGTGCGAAAAAAGCGCAGGTGTAAGTGAGGTGAACCCTCAAAGCTGGACCTGAAATAAGCTTAGGCTATCTTCTCTCTGAAAATCAATGGAGGAAGGTAGCCTAGTTTCATCTGTATCCTTTCATTGTTGTAGTACTCAATGTATTCCTCA
>CALXOH010000017.1 GCA_944389975.1 uncultured Spirochaetaceae bacterium | reverse complement strand
CAGGGTCGCTGGGGAAGTCAAGCCTGTGGAGAGGCCGACTGTGGACGACAAGGAGAAATCCCCTAAGAAGCAGTGCCCCGATATGGAAGAAGCAGGAAAAGTTTCGGCACTCGATGCTGGAAGCTCCTTCTTCAAGACGGACGATATGTCCGGATAAGATGGAGAGCGTTCACTGATGGAATTCTCAAATTATTTTTCCTTCCAACTTCATTGATGGTAAAATACATCAATAAAAAGGAGGATCTGGTGATGATAATAACTATCGGACGTGAGTTTGGAAGCGGAGGAAGGGAGCTCGGAAGAAGGCTCAGCGAGAATCTCGGGTTCGCATACTACGACAAGGAAATAATCACGGGGATCGCTGAACGGACAAACCTCTCCGAGGAGTACGTACATCAGATAGTCGAACACAAGCCCCTCATCTCTTATCCGATCCACATCGGGCGAAGCTTTTATCCGGTGCAGGATCCTATAATGAAGCAGAACCAGGAGATCTACTCGGAGCAGCACAAGATCATAAAGGAGATGGCGGAGAAATCGGATTGCATCATCGTCGGACGATGCGCTGACTACATACTCAAGGATATGAATCCTTTCAAGATATTCGTATACGCAGACATGCCGAGCAAGATCGAAAGGTGCAGGAAAAAGGCTCCGGAGAATGAGAAACTCTCCGACAAGGAGATGGCACAGGAGATCAAGAAAATAGACAAGCACAGGGCGAAGTATTATTCGTTCTATACCGATCTTGAGTGGGGTGCGAGGATAAACTACGACCTGATGATCAACACGAGCGGAAAAGACATCAGGAAGATTGCATCGTTTTTAACGAGCATCATCAAAGAAAAGATCTGAAATACATCATTCAGTACCAAATGGGGAGGGTGGAGACTTTGCCTACGCTCTCCCCTTTTTCCGCGATTATCAAAGTAAACATCTTTTCCTTTCCCTCGTGGATGAACCTATAGATCCCTTCGGGAAGTGTGAATGTGAATTCATTTCCTGTTTCGAGCACCACGATGTCATCAACCCCCGGTTTGTCGGAATACCACCTGCCCCTCTCCAAAAGGGTGGTAGCCGCATCCCATTCCGGGGAGAGAAGTGCAGAGATCTTCCCTATCCTTCCCTTTTCAACTGCGCTTAGAAAGAGGCGTTGGCTGAGTGCATCCATATCCTCCAGCTCTTTCTCGATGTATGAAAGGGATAGTATTGATACGAGTTCCGGACGTTCTGATGCAACGTCAAGCAGAAACGATATGAACTCCCCATCCCCGTACCCAAACCTCAACACCCGATCATCCCCCGGTTCATGATATGTAGACAAAGGTGAGAACGTACCTATCGGAGTGAGCGTAAAGAAAGAGAGTGCGCCGCGCTTTACATCGACTGTTACGAACTCTTCATCGTACCCCACGAACCTGCTTTCCACACCCTCGCCATCGAAATACGAGAGCGTGTAGTACATGTCTTTTCCAAATAGCTCCTCGACATACGTAGAAGACGGAATCAAGAGTGTTATCCTCTCATTCTCCAAAACAGAACATGATGAGATGACGGGTAAAAGCAGAAAGATGATTGATAATTTCCTCATGAAAGGAAAAGTGCATCAAACCCTCTTCCTGTCCATCAAGGCTTTCCGCATCTTCCCAAGCTCGCTTAAAACCCTTTCGTCCTTGTAGTCGCTGTATGTCCACGGAAATGATTCGTATCCCTTCTTGTGGTATATGAGCGTAAGCTCTGCATATATCCCATCCGAGAGCGGGATCCGGTGCGCCCTGTTTTTCGTAGTCATGAGAATGACCGACCCTTCGGTGACGATTCCGGGATCGATATTCACTTTCCTCTTCCCATCCCGGGCGAAACGGGATTCTATCAGATTCGTCCGCCTTTTAACTTCACTCATGTGCTCCGGGGAAAAAGGAAGCGCAAACGACACGAAGGCACGTTCTATCGCTCCCCCCATCTCTTCGTCGTAGTAATCGGTGTAAGTGAACGGAAACGGATCAGAGAACGACAAGATAGGGCCGAATGCGCACTCAAGCTCTTCAAAAAGGATTTCAGGGAATCCTATTGAGGAAAGGATCCCTGAAAATAGAAGCGCATCCGGAAATTCCCTTCTTTCCATCAGTGTGCCGCCGCGTATGTGCCTATAAGGCGGAATGAGGATGAAAGCGCCTTTATCTCTTCTATGACCTGATTGAGGTTTTCAACCTTGTCGATTTCGACTTCCACGAAGAACGAATACTCCCATGGCTTACCCAAGATCGGACGGGATTCGAGCTTCTTCATGTTCATCTCGTTCTTCTCAAGCACATCGAGCACTTTGAAAAGCGCACCTGGTTCATCGGGGGTGCTGAAGAAGAACGCAGCCCTGTTCACCTTTATGCTCGAGCGATACACTTCGGCATTCTCTCGCCTTGTGATGATGAAAAACCTCGTATAGTTTTTTGCATCGGTCTCTATGCCCGCTTCCAATATCTCCATGTCGTTGTACATTGCAGCGGGGGATCCTGCGATCGCAGCTGCATCCATCAGCCCCTCTTTCTTTATGTAGCTTACGGCACCGGCTGTGTCGAAGAACGGATGGAGGATCGCATTCGGAAGTTTGCGCTCAAGGAATTTCCTGCACTGCGCAAGCCCTTGCGGATGGGAATAGACGTGCTTCACCTGATCGAGCGTCACGCCTTTGTTGACTATGAGGTTGTGGATCACCCGGAGCGTTATCTCACCGACCACCTCTATGTTATCCTCGACCCTCAACAAATCGCAGTTCTCGTATATAGTACCGCCAAGCGTGTTCTCGATGGGAACGACGCCATACTTTGCGTCCCCGGTATTGACAGCCTTGAACACATCTTTGAATTCCTTCTCCGGAAGTACCTTCACATCCTCCGAAAATCCCCTTCGTGCCGCAAGTTCGCTGAACGCACCTCTTTCGCCTTGGAACGCAACTACGAGTGAATTTCCCGTACTTCCATGGATAGCACTCTCATCCTTGATCGAAGAAGGGATTATCCTCGGAACCCTCTCCACGGTCTTTCCTACAACCGGTGCAAGAGCTTCGATATCCCTCATCAGGCGATCAAACTGCTCAGGATAAAGTGACTGCGGCCCGTCCGAGAGCGCTTTTTCCGGCATGTCGTGCACTTCGATCGTCAATCCCGACGCGCCCGCTGCAACCAATGCAAGTGCCATGGGGGATACGAAATCCCTTATACCCGTCGCATGGGAAGGATCCCCGATCACGGGAAGGTGTGTAAGCTTTTGGACGACTGGAATTGCGGAGCAGTCAAGGGTATTCCTCGTAGCTTTCTCGTACGTTCTTATGCCCCGTTCGCATAGAACCACCTTGTCGCTTCCGGATGACATCACGTATTCGGCTGCCATCAGCCACTCTTCGATCGTAGCGGCTATTCCCCTCTTGAGAAGCACGGGCATTCCGGTCTTCCCCACTTCCTTCAACAGTTCGAAGTTCTGCATGTTCCTCGCCCCGATTTGGAACATGTCGACGTAATCCTTCATCACTTCGACATCCTTCGGGGAGACGACTTCGGAAGTTATCGGCATTTCAAACGCCTCTCCCGCCTTCTTGAGGTACTCGAGACCCTTTATTCCAAGCCCTTGGAACGAGTAAGGGCTTGTACGGGGTTTGAACGCACCTCCGCGTAGGATGACTGCACCCGATTCGCGTACCTTCTCCGCAATGCGCATCACCTGGTCCTGGCTTTCAACTGCGCACGGCCCCGCGATTACCGCGATGCTGTTTCCACCGATCCGTACGTTCCTGACAGTAACAATCGTATCTTCCTTCTTAAGCTCCCTTGATGCGAGCTTGTAAGGTTTTGAGATCGGCACTACCGATGATACCCCGTCGAGTATCTCGATGCTCCTCGGGTCTATGCGGCTGCTGCCGACAGCTCCAAGAACAGTCTCGTTCTCACCTACTATTTCCTTGACGATGAAGCCTTTTTCCTTGAGGACAGACTTTACGTTTTCCTTTTCGCTTTGGGTTATCCCGTTTTTGAGGATGACTATCATGGAATAGTAAATATGCCTTTTGACTTTTTTGGTCAACTTTAGGAAAAAGGAAGTATGGAAGAAAACGTCAACTATTTCGATTTTCTATACGAGAAGATACAAAAACACCTCGAAAACGAGAAAAAGGGACTCCCATCCGTTTCCATAATCGCACGGGAAAACCCGTCGCCGTACAGGATCCTCGCGTCGACGATTATTTCATTGAGGACGAAAGACAGCGTAACGCTATCTTCATCAAGAAGGTTGTTTGAAAAGGCAGACAGCTTTGAAAGCCTCCTCCAGCTCGATGAGAAAGAGATAAAGGATGCAATATACCCGGCAGCCTTCTACACGCGGAAAGCGGAAAACTTAAAGGAGATTGCGAAGATAGTCGTTGAAAACTACAACGGAAAACTCCCCGACGAGATGGATGAGCTCATGGCCCTTCCCGGAGTCGGTATAAAGAGCGCTTCCCTTGTCTTGAACCTTGCGTTCGAAAAAAGCGCGATATGCGTGGATTGCCACGTCCACCAGATAGTCAACAGGCTTGGGATAGTAAGTACGAAAAGCCCCGAGGAGAGCGAGAAGGAGCTGAGGAAGAAAGTTCCTGAGAAATACTGGATAAGCCTCAACGAACTCTTCGTGTCATTCGGACAAACAACGTGCCTTCCCGTATCCCCGTACTGCTCGAAGTGCCCTATTGAATCTACGTGCCCGAAAATCGGCGTTGGAAAATCGAGATAAAAAATCCGCCTGCTGAAATGCGGGCGGAACATATCAGTCGTATCTTTTCCCTCACTTTGCGATCCTGATGATCGTGTAAAGGATGAGAAGATGATAGATGAATGTCTCAAGCCACATGAAGATCTCGCTTCCGTTGAAGTTGCCGAAACCATACACGAAGTCGCTGAAGATTATCACCAACACCCATACGACCAGTACTATGTAGGAAGAGTACTTGGTGAATGCCGGCTTTATACCCTTCAAGAAAGATGGAACGGCGATCAAAAGACCCGATACGAGGAGAACTATACCGAGGATGACATCCATAGTATTGTCGTCTATAGCCCTATATAGGTCATTTGAGGATCCGGGATTCGAGATTCCTTCGATGCCAATGCATACGAACAGCAATCCAACGAGCAACTTCAATATCATGTTGCTGCCGACTTTCAAGGCAGTTTGCGTCTTTGCCATGTCTTTGCCTCCTGAAAACTTCTTAAAAGATACCACAACTTGTGTATTTTGGTAATGGAAATGGAATTTGGATGGAGAAACATTACCAGGGATTAACATGTACGCTATACTCATTTCCATGATCAAACTCGTCGCATTTCTCTCAAACAACATCAAAGAGTATGAAAGGACAAGGCACAACATAGGAAAGATGCTCTACAGCCGGATGTCAGGGGAAGGTGAGTGCATCAAGTTCCACAGCCAGTTCAAGAAAAAGGGATCGCTTGTTCTCCTTGCCCCGCTTTCATACATGAATACAAGCGGGATAGCGATAAGCGAAGCATTTTCGTTTTACAAGCTGAAAGCTGAAGAGTTGCTGGTGGTGCATGACGACAGCGAAATCGGATTCGGCACGTACAGAGTCGAAAAGGGCGGGCCGCTAAGAGGACACAACGGACTTAGAAGCGTAAAAGAAAGGATCGGAAGCGATGGCTTTTTCCGTTTGAGACTGGGGATAGGAAGGCCCAGGTACGGGGATCTGAGGTCGTTCGTGATATCGCCGTTCTCAAAGGACGAGGAGAAAAGGCTGCCACTTTTCCTTTCGGAAGCTGAAAAAGCACTTGAAAGCCTTGTGGCAAAGACGTGCTAACCTTACTAGAAGAAGGCATTCATGCTAAACTCTCTATAAGTTCAGGGGGAATCGATGGAAAAAAGAGATTTCAGGATATCCAAGAACGTTAGGGAATTTTTGGATTTGAAAACTCCTGTTTTCGTTTTGGATGACATGAGCAGCCTCTACAGGGATGCTCTCAGAATATCTTACAAATACAATGAAAAGCTGAAAAGTGAAGGAAAGAACAACTTCGTATCCGCAGGCAAGTTGCACGCAGTTGCGGTATTGCACATGCTCTACCAGCTTGTACTCACTTCATGCCTCAGGGACGGGCATATGGATTACTTCCCGAGGAGAATGCAGGCTGCAAGAAGCTCGAAAGAGATGATGGAAGCGCTTTCATTCTACGACAGGATGTTCCCCTCCCCTCTTTTCGACGAAGAGAAGATAACAGGTCAAGCGAGGGACATAGAGGATGCAAGAAGCCTCTTCGTACACCAGATCATGAGGGACAACCCGGCGCTTATGAAGGCGGCAAAGCCGTTCGTAAGCCCCGACGGACTGGTATACCCCGAAGGGTACAAAGCGCTGATGAGTCTTCTCTCCGCATTCGTAAAGGATGAGGGAAGAAACAGCAGGATAGTCGACGAAGATGACATATTCACATTCCTCACCCGACCTGCAAGGCTCTACCCGAACTCACTCGAGGAGCAGATCAGATACATAATCGAAGAATGGACCGACCTTCTTCCCGAGAGCATCATAACCCTTTTGAAACTCTCGTTGGATTACATCAGGGAAGAGGAGAAGGACCATGGATTCGGCGGACCTCCCGGAGACATCCCCCTCCCCGACTACACCAGCTTCATGAACGAGTACGAGGCATTCAGCAGCGACTCGGACTGGATGCCTCGGGTGGTGATGCTTGCAAAGTGCACGCTTGTATGGCTCGACCAGCTCTCAAAAGAGTACAAGAGGCCGATAACAAGGCTCGACCAGATCCCTGACAGGGAACTAGATCTGATAAAAGAACGGGGATTCACCGCACTCTGGCTCATCGGATTATGGGAGAGAAGCAGCGCTTCAAAAAGGATAAAGAACCTTTGCGGAAATCCCGATGCGGAAGCATCTGCATACTCCCTTTACGACTACGACATCTCATACGCGATCGGAGGATGGGAAGCTCTTGAGAACCTCCGGGCACGTTGCCGCATGAGGGGTATAAGGCTTGCTTCAGACATGGTCCCAAACCACACCGGAATAGATGGAAGATGGGTATACGAACACCCTGACTACTTCGTAAGCCAGGACTGGTCGCCTTTCCCGTCATACACCTACAACGGCCCTGACCTTTCATCGAACCCAGACTTCGAGATCAAGCTCGAAGACCATTACTACAACCGGACCGACGCTGCAGTCACATTCCGCTTAGTCGACAAGAGAAACGGAAAAGTCAGGTATGTTTTCCACGGAAACGACGGAACTACGATGCCTTGGAACGATACGGCGCAGCTCGATTACCTCAATCCTGAAACGAGGGAAGCTGTCATTCAGAAGATCATACACGTTGCAAAAAACTTCCCTATAATCCGATTTGATGCTGCGATGACGCTTGCAAAGAAGCACATCAGAAGACTTTGGTACCCCAGACCGGGCGAGGCCGGGGATATCGCGGGAAGAACGACCCACGCGATGAGCGACAAAGAGTTCGACGAAAGAATTCCGGAGGAGTTTTGGAGGGAAGTGGTCGACAGGATCGCAAAGGAAGTTCCGGACACGCTCCTCCTGGCAGAAGCGTTCTGGCTGATGGAGGGGTATTTCGTAAGGACACTTGGAATGCACAGGGTATACAACTCTGCATTCATGAACATGCTTAAAAACCAAGAGAATGCAAAGTACCGCCTCGGCGTGAAGCAGACATTGGAGTACGAACCTGAGATTCTCAAGCGCTATGTGAACTTCATGAACAACCCTGACGAGGAGACTGCGATAGCACAGTTCGGGGATGGCGACAAGTACTTCGGAGTTGCAACAGTGCTTGCAACCCTTCCCGGACTTCCGATGGTCGGTCACGGTCAGATCGAGGGCTACCACGAGAAGTACGGAATGGAGTACAGAAGGGCGTACTGGGACGAAAAACCGAACGACTACCTGATAAAAGAGCACTATAGAAGGATATTCCCGCTATTCAAGAAGCGTTACCTATTCTCGAATGTCGACAATTTCCAGTTCTATGACTGTTACGAGAACGGAAACATACACGAGAGCGTATACGCATATGCAAATGGACAGGGAAGCGAGAGGACCATAGTACTCTACAACAATCAGTATGAGGCTGTAAGGGGAAACATAAAGGAATCGGTAAACAAGCTTGTCAAAGACAGCGATGGAAACAAGAAGCTTGTGAGGACCCAGCTTGCAGACAACCTCAACCTGACGTTCAGCGGAAAGTGCTATGCCCTTTTCGACAACTTCTCGGATGGCCTGACTTACATAATACCGTCGATAAAGCTATTTGAAGAGGGCTTTGATTTCTCACTCAACGGGTATGAGTCGAGGGTTTTCTGGAACATAAGGGAAGTTGAGGACTCGGACGGAACATACGAAGAGCTCTACAACACTTACAGGACAAAGGGAATCAAAGACGTAAGGACTACAGTGCGCCTGATGAGGCTCAGACCGCTCTTCGCACTATACGCGATGATCTCAAGAGACGAGAGCGTAGAAAGCGTATTTGATATCGTAAATGGAAAGTGCAAAAAAGAGGACGAGCGGGCATTGCTTCTCTCGATAGCTGAAACCTACGCAAAACTTCCTGAAGTATTCGAAGAGCTTCCGGAGGGTGTAAGGGAGAAACTCAAAGGCTACCACGAACTCGATGCGAAGAAGACTGTAGGAGAGATAAGAAAGCTCGTGAGGATCTTCAAGGGCAAAGGCGGTTCATCGCTTCAAAACTGGTCGACAATGGAAAAGAGCCTGCCTCTGTTGATTCTTTCGTACCTTGCATTGAAGCCTTTTGACAAAGTCGACTCGATCAGATACCTGATGGAGAGTGCGGATGAACTTCTTCTCGACCACCTCTTTGAGAAGACGATCGAAAAGATCCAACTCGATTCCGATGTTGTCAGATTGATGACGCACGGAAGTGCGATCCTTCTGAAGGGTTTCGAGTGCTTCGAGGAGGGAGATGACGGACTGAAGTACATATCAAAACTCTTGAAGGACAGCGGAGTAAGGGACTTTGTAAAGGCCAACGTATATCAGAACACTACGTGGTATAATCAGGAGAACATGCAACTGTTGTTCCTGATTGCACTGCTTTCCCTCCAAACGAGAACTGATATCGACGTCGACATCGATAAAATGCTTTCGGATCTTTTGGAAAGGGAAAACAAGAGCCAGTACAAGCTGGAAGAGTTCTTGGTAAATTGAGGAGAAGCGCGGTTGAAGACTTGGATGACGTACTTTGTAGCAGCCTTGCTCGGACTATCCACTTGCCTGCTTTTTGGATCAAATGGCACGGTCCCCGGAGTTTTCGAAACGATTACATCGGTTTTGATATCTATAGGCATGTACCTGTTCTCCCCGATCATATTGTTTTCATTTCCAGCGGGGATCGCCTCGCTGGGAAAGGATAAGCTGGGAGGGAAGTTCTCAGACAGGGTTGTGACATGGACGCTTTTGTCATCCATCGCACTTCCTCTTGTCGCTGCGCTTCTCTTCTTCATATTCCCATCTCCATTTCCGGTCACCAGTGGAGCCGGAAGCGAAGGGGATATAGCCGGGCGATATATCGAAATGGCTTCAAACGAAGCCCTTTCATCACTTTTAGTACACAACCCGACATACACGATGTTATTTTCAGTGAAGTTCATACTTCCCCTGGTACTGGTTGCGTGGGTTTTCGGACTTGCGCTCAGGCCGAAAAGCGACATCATCAGACCTGCATATGCGGTAATGAACTCGTTTTCCGAAGTGATGATGAAGATATCGAAAGTGATGACGCTGTTCGGATTCGTAACCGTTTACTTTGCTTCCTCGAACTTCTTCATGACCATATTCAACGACAAGAGCATATTCGTATCCCCGGCATTCCTGTTCCTGATAGTCCTCGTACCATTGGTTATGCTTCTTATTGTGATTCCACTACTCTTTCTCATTGTCACAGGTGGAAAGGCAAACCCATGGAAGTGCCTTTCATCATCTCTTTCGGTACTGTTCCATTCGCTTTTTACAGGAAACATAATAGCATCCGGACAAGTGATGATATCCATTGAAAGGCACAACCTTGGAGTGCAGAAACGGATAGCGACGACGGCAACCCCGATATTCTCTATATTCATGCACGGAGGCTCTGCAGCGATAGCTACGATCACTACGCTCTCCCTTATCTATGCGTTTACCAATACGATGGATATATCCGTAGTGATGGCTGTCGCACTGATCTCGATTCCGATATCGTTTGCATCAAGCCCGTTCGTTTCGTTCGAGACGGTGATGATAGGATACGCTGCGACAAAGCTTCTAAATATCGAACTGTACGGGGCTGAGAGCGCGATATTCGCAATCCTTCCGCTTGTAAACGGAATTGGAACGATGATAGATGCTTCCCTCCAAACGTTGGGAGCGAAAGCTTTGGCTGTAAAGCTACGCACAAGCCTTGAAGTTCCCAGGAAGGACAAGATCTGATGGGAAAGAACTATTCGAGGATCATATTCATACTACAGCTTGCATTTACTCTGTTCTTCGGAGCGATAATCGTACATGTATTTCTATACATGAACGAAAAGGTGGGGCTCTCATCATCTTTCTTCATCCTATTCCTGCCCAAGACCCTGGTTCTCGTATGCGCGTTATTTCCCCACTTTCTGATAAAGATCAGGCACAAAAGCCATACGCAGGACGGGGAGATACTACCGCTTCTTTTCCTTGCAATGACAATCGAATGCTTTTCCCTGATTCCAGACTACTACATGGAAACGGGGATATTGCTTCTCGATCCGGTGTTATGCAACACCTTGATAAGGTTTTCGTTCATCACATGCCCCCTGATGTTCTTGATCACTGGATTGATATATCAAGGAATAAGCGTATCGAAGACAGGGTACTACACGCTTGTTGCAGTCATAGCTGCGTTCCTTCTTTCCTACGCAGCACCGCATAGCTCAAGCCCCGCAAGTGCGATAAATTCGTTCGGTTCCGTATGGGATTCGTATTTCAATATCGCAAGCATACTAATAAGCGTACTAGCAATATTGACGTTCGTTCTTTCAATCATCAATGAGAAAGTGCAACAGACCATCAAGCGTTCGATCTCATTCATCTTGATGATAATAGGGAACTGGGGGATATTCGCACCCACATCGCTCGTTGCGACCATAATCCTTGCATCATTCTTCATCATTGGAGTAGTGATGATGATAGTGACGAACAAAGACGCATTCTGATCAAAATCATGGGGCGTTCAACAGCGGGTTCAATTCCCGCTATTTTTAATGAAGAAGCTTAACTTATTCATTGACGAATCCAGGGATTTCGGTGACTACGCTGTACATTCTTCCTACTACATCATAATCATATAGATTTGGTTTGTCTTGAATGCTGACTAGCCGAGCTTGAATATCCTCATCACTGCATGCACCCCGGACCCTGTCATAATGAACGAACAATAGCATAGAAAGGATACAATCGAGAATCGGCGCAAACTGATCAAAACATTCAAACCTGTCAGTTGATCTATCTGAGAATCGGCAAGAGGACTCCATCCTCTACAGGGTGGAGATGAATTGCCACATCCGCTTGGTATAAAGCCATATAAATGATATAATTAGGTATGGACGACGAGGCAAGAAGAGCAAAGAACAGGACCATCAGGGAAAAGGGCAGGGAGACACGTCTCCGCCATGCTTCCATGCGCCCTGTCGTCATCGAGCTCAAGCTCGATCTGAAGTGCCTGGGCAACGCAGAACGCAGTAAGCTCTTCCTCTTCTTCGTCGAATGCAGATGGCTATGCAACCACCTCCTTTCCCTTGATGCGGATGCTTTCC
>CALXOH010000016.1 GCA_944389975.1 uncultured Spirochaetaceae bacterium | reverse complement strand
AATGCCGCCATCAACATCCGCGACAACTACATCACCCGGGTCATGCAATCCGGGCAGGCTGCAGTCAATCAGCCGTATGGATGGAGTGCCACAGGTAAACCGGAAACGGAGCCTGTGGATAAAACACTCACGTCCAAGCCTTCAGGCTTGTCCTGAAGGTCGTTGACTGGACATACTTATAGTAGTGTAGAGCTGGTGATCAGAAACCTAACGCTTTCCGATGCAAGCTTCACGAATAAGGATGACGGAGAATATAGCAGTGTTGGTGGGTTTGTCGGCAATATTGAGGCAACAACATCCGTTACTCTTGAAAACTGCCATCTACGTACTTCTCATCTTGATGGAGGACACTACGCAGGCGGGCTTTATGGATACGGAGCAGCATATTCCAAAGAGGATGACGGGCCTGTAGCTACAAAAATAACTATTAAAAACTGTTCTGTAGAAAAATCAACGATCGAATCCGAAGGATCGAAAGGAGGAATTGCAGGACATGCCGATGGAGACAAGGATACGACGGTTGTTGTTTCAGATTGCAGAGTAGAGGATAACCATATCTATTGTACGAAAAAAAATGTAATGGACAAGGCCGGAAGTCTCTTTGGAACCGTTCACGTAGGAAAGGTTACAGTATCAAATGCAGCTATATCTGGTAATGACGTGAAGTCAGACGGTGTTCCAAACGGTAAAGTCTACGGAAGGCATTTACCAAAGGAAACCGGTAAGTTCATCCTTGAAGGAGAAGAGGTGAAACCAGCGACTGAAGTTATTCAGTGAAAAGCGTGTTGATTAAAGGAAAACGGGCAGAACTCCTGCCCGTTGTTTGTCTATTTCGATTATTCCTCATGCTCGAGTGACAGCGTTCTCGTCGGAAGATCGCAAACGCTTGCAGGGCCGTAGTACTGGATTGCACCTGGGAATGTGAAGCAGGTTTCAGTCGCCCACTTCTCCCTGTGTGCCTCGAAGTACTTGAAGGGCTTTCCATCAAGCTCTACGAGAGCCTTCTTGATTACAGGCTTCTTTACACCTGAGCGCTGCTCGAGGTTCATCATCTTCGTGATGGGAATTCCACCAGCCTTCCATTCATCAGCGCTCTTTGAGAGGTTGCTGATCGTTGAAAGGTAACCAGTGTATCCATTGGAGATGAGAAGGAATGCATTGTAGCCGAGGCTGTAGCAGTAGTCAGCATCGAAGTTCGACGGGAATGCGCATCTTCCTTCGTATCCGAAGAAGTGGGAGAGCGTACTGAACTTCCCGTTGTATTTTCCTTCCTTCTTGAGCAGGTCAAGCTTCTTCTCGCAAAGAGCAATCAAAAGCTTTTCAGTCTCGATCCTCGAAACCTGTACGTTTCCGTGCGGGTCACGGTCCATCAGAAGCTGCTTCTCAATGTCGAGCGGGAGGGAGGCAAAGACTGCAAAACTCTCTTTCGTGAGGTTCTTCTCCATGAATGAGTACTTCTCATTCCACTCAGTGATTGCATTGAACTCGTCTTTCTTGAGTGCAACGATGTCATTGAGCTCTCCGATGAGCTTCTTGACTTCAGGAACGAACTCGATAAGGCCTTCAGGAACGATTACGACTCCGAAGTTGTCGCCCCTTTCTGCTCTTCTAACGATCGAGGAAACGACCTGGTCTGCGATGTCAGAGAGGCTCATCTGCTTCTTCTCGACTTCCTCGCTGACAAGGCATACGCTTGGCTGGGTCTCAAGAGCACATTCGAGTGCGATGTGGCTTGCAGAACGGCCCATGACCTTGATGAAGTGCCAATACTTCTTTGCGCTGTTTGCATCACGCTCGATGTTTCCGATGAGCTCGGAGTATGTCTTTGTAGCTGTGTCGAAACCGAAGGATACTTCGATCACGTCGTTCTTGAGGTCTCCGTCGATCGTCTTCGGGCATCCGATGACCTGTACACCGGTCTTTTCCCTTGCAAAATACTCGGCGAGTACTGCTGCGTTCGTGTTGCTGTCATCCCCTCCGATTATTACGATGGCTGTGATCCCATGCTTCTTGCAAACTTCCTTTGCAATAGCAAACTGCTCTTCAGTCTCAAGCTTCGTTCTTCCTGAGCCGATGATGTCGAATCCACCTGTGTTCCTGAACTGGTCGACGTATTCCTTGGTCAGTTCGATGTAGTCATCCTCGATCAGTCCGGAAGGGCCTTTTTTGAAGCCGATGAGGACGTTGTCCTCGCTTGCGCTCTTGAGCGCATCAAATAGTCCTGTGATGACGTTGTGTCCGCCAGGTGCCTGACCACCCGAGAGGATTACTCCGACAACTTCCTTTCTCTTCTTTGCGTGACTTGTTCCTTTCTGGAAAGAAACTTCCTTCATTCCATAAGTATTCGGAAAGAGCTTTTTGATCTCATCCTGATCGCTTACGCTCTCGGTTGCCTTTCCTTCCTTCGCCTCGATCTCTTCGATGGGATGCCTGAGCATCCGGGGAAGTTTCGGGCTGTACTCATAACGCGCTTTTTGCAACGGTGACAAATCCATAATAGATATCCTCCACATTGATGATGATAAACAAAATGTATGAAGTTGTCAGCTGATGGTATTTGATAGCCTCGATTAAATATGTATGATTTTTATGTCTTATGAGAGTATTTGTAGATGCTGACAGCCTCCCGGTGAGGGAGAGGGAGATATTGTTGAGGCGATTTTCCAAAGATGATGTAGAAGCCTACTTCGTAGCAGACAGGACGCTGAAGGATGTGGAACGGGCAATAGAAGAGCATACGGGTAGACTTCGTGAGGGAAAGCGCGACTTGGATAGAAAGGAATTGAAGAAGATCAGAAGTACGATCCACATGGTAGTCGTCGAAAAAGGGGATAACAGCGCGGATGACGAGATCGTAAGGATCGCAACATCCGGGTCGATTGCGATAACCCATGATGTTCCTCTTGCAAAGAGGCTGGTGGATAACGGTGTTGTCGTACTCGATGACAGGGGAGGGATATATACCAGGGAGAATATCAACGAGCGTCTCTCCGTGAGGAACTTCATGACCGAACTGAGGGCACAGGGGATAAAGGAAGAGAAGACGAAGCGGCTGACTGAGAAGGATATAATGGAGTTTGCAGACTCTTTTGACAAGATTTACATAAAGATGGAAAAAGCCACAAGCTGCGGTAAGTGAAAATTTTGGGGTAGTATGGCATATCCGCAACTTGTGGCCAAGGATTTAGAACTTGACTCAATTATAATACAACTTACCTTCATCTGTATGTAAAATACTTAACGCTTTCTTGAAGTTTTTATGTAATTCTATAAATGTATATAAATATATCAGACCGAAAATGGTATTAAAATAGTTGATAGATATCGAAATTGATCAGGATGTGATGTGTTCCGACTCTAAATTGCATGAAAAGGAAAGCAAAGGTATGCGGCGATTTCAGCCATGAGGAAATGGAAAGATTACTAGGCGTCTTCGATCTTGTCGAGAACGGGGCGGAGTGCATGATTGCAAAGGACACGGGGCCGTTGGATCTTGCGTTCTATTACAACCAGGCGTTCATCGAGTCGTACACTCTCGTAATCTTCACTGAGAATTTCAGGATTGCGTTCATCGAATCGCTATTTCCGGGTGCGATAGTAGTATCCGGGGAGAGGTATGTAAGTGACAAGGAGAGGAATTCCAAAAGCCCTGAGTTCACGAAAAGGGAGGAGCTTTTTCTCAAGGAGCTCGGTTACGGTCTTTCTACGAAGGAGCTGTGCCAGAAGATGGTGATGAGTGAAAGGAGCGTGAGGAGAATGAAAGAAAAGCTGCTGGAAAAGACAGGTCTGTTTTC
The DNA here is from genome assembly GCA_944389975.1 of uncultured Spirochaetaceae bacterium. GTDB lineage: Bacteria > Spirochaetota > Spirochaetia > Sphaerochaetales > Sphaerochaetaceae > Ornithospirochaeta. The sequence goes on along the minus strand of CALXOH010000016.1, from coordinate 122,744 downwards.
TTCCCAGCAGCTTGGTCTGTATTCCCTTCTTTCTACGTTTCTCAGAACTCTGCGCTCTTGACGTACCTAGGGTACGGGATGACATCCCTGATGTTCTGGACGCCCGTCACATACTGGACTGCGCGCTCGAAGCCCAATCCGAATCCTGCATGCGGAACGCTTCCGTACTTCCTGAGTTCGAGGTACCACCAGTAATCTTCCTTCCTGAGTCCCAGTTCCTTCATCCTCTCTTCAAGTACGTCGAGCCTCCACTCGCGTTCCGAACCTCCGATGATCTCTCCGAGCCTCGGCGCAAGAACGTCCATTCCTCTGACCGTTTTCCCGTCCTCGTTCAGTTTCATGTAGAAGCTCTTGATCTCCTTCGGATAGTCGGTGACGATCACGGGGCGCTTTGCAACAACCTCCGTCAGGTACCTTTCGTGTTCGCTTTGTATGTCAGAACCCCAGTGCACAGGGAAGTCGAAGCGGCTGTTCTCCTTCTCGAGGATCTTGATCGCATCTGTATATGTCATGTGCTCGAACGGGCTGTTGATGACGTGTTCAAGAGTGTCGATCACACCTTTGAGTACGAAAGAGTCGAAGAACTTCATATCCTCCTCGTTCTTCTCAAGTGTACGTGAGAATATGTACTTCAAAAACCTTTCAGCGACATCCATGTCCCCGTAGAGATCGCAGAACGCCATCTCGGGCTCCACCATCCAGAACTCGGCAAGGTGCCTTGTCGTGTTGCTATTCTCAGCCCTGAAGGTGGGGCCGAACGTATAGATGTCCTTGAGGGCGAGTGCGTAGGTCTCCCCTTCAAGCTGACCAGAGACGGTGAGGTTCGTCATCCTTCCGAAGAAATCCTTCGAGTAGTCGACTTTCCCGTCCTCCTTCCTTGGTGGGTTTGATATATCGAGTGTAGTGACCTGGAACTGTTCGCCTGCACCTTCGCAGTCGCTTGCCGTGATGAGCGGAGTGTTCACGTACACAAATCCGTTCTCCTGGAAGAACGAATGGATTGCATAGCTCATCGTGTTCCTGACGCGCGCAACAGCCCCGAAGAGGTTCGTGCGTGCCCTGAGGTGCGCTTTCTCCCTCAGGAATTCCACGGTATGCCTCTTCTTCTGAAGCGGGTAGTCTTCCGGGCATGAGCCGAGGAGTGTGAGCTTTTCAAGCTGCATCTCGACGCTCTGTTCCCCTTGGCTTTTCACCAGGTAACCTTCGGCCGTCACCGATGCGCCGGTAGTGACTCCCTCCAGCTCTTTATCATCTGTCTTTTCTCTATCTACGACTATTTGAAGCCCTTTCAGGCATGATCCGTCGCTTATTTCAAGGAACGTCACGTTCTTTCCGTCCCTTCTCGTCTTGACCCATCCTTCGGCTTTGACAAGGCTTCCGTCCGGATCGCTTCCAAGTAATTCCTTAATTCGCTTGCTCATCTATTTCACCTGTTCTCAGTATTATTCCAATTATGCATTGGCAAAATCAACACCGGAGGCTTGAAAGTACAGTAATCTGTACCATAAGAACAATAGATAGATATAACTATACAGGATATAATGACAGAAAATCCCTGCAATGGGGAGAAATATCCATAGGATCAACGGTTTGTGGAGAATAATATCACGGTGGAGGTCAAGTAATTTGGAGTACGCGGTACTTGCAAGCGGAAGTTCAGGCAATTCGTATGCGTTCAGCGACGGAGATGACTCGTTTCTTATAGACATGGGTATAAGCAACACCCAGCTTGAAAAGAGGATGGCGCTCTTTTCATTCGCTCCCGAGGATGTAAGGTGCATATTCCTCACGCATCTGCATCCCGATCACTCGAAGGGGGTTGGAACGTTCCAGCGGAAACACCCTGAAGTGCCGGTATATATGTCAAGCGTAGCATTCCAGATGAACAAGACTGTTTTGGAGAAGCAGAGGATCACCGGCCCCGTGGTACAATACGATTTCAATGAGGAGATTGCGATCGGGAGTTTTACGGTAACGCCATTCAAAACCATGCACGACAGTCCGGGAAGCGCGGGCTACCTTGTAAGGCACGGTAATAATAGGATTTTCCTCATGACCGACACGGGGATGATCACGGAGGACGCATTCTCCTATGCAGAGGGCAACGACGTTTACTTCATTGAAGCGAACTACGACGCTGATATGCTTGAGAACGGGCCGTACGATGCGAAACTCAAAAAGAGGATCGACGGGATCTACGGGCACTTGTCGAATAGCGATGCGATCTCGTTTGCAAAACGCTATGCAAAAGCGGGGTCGACCTGCATCTTCGTGCACCTCTCGGAAAACAACAACGATGTATCGATAGTGGAAAAGGAGATGCACTCAAACCTCTCGAGCGGCATCTTTTTGAAAGCGATGAAGAGAGGTGATTCATACAAAGGGGTTCTTGATGAAGAAGACTAAGAAGGAAAAAAGGAAAGTCGTTACCAAGAAGATCTGCAGGGCCGTGAAGAGGAATGACGGCCTTGAGATGAAGTTCATGACCGAATATACATTCCGTAACTTCCATGAAGTTATTGCATCGCGCTATCCGAGGCGTACGATGTACAGCGTGTTCCGGGAGGACGGGAGCGAGATAACGTTCCTCCAGTTCTCACATCAGGTGAAAGCCATCTCAAGCTATCTGATCTCGCTTGGGTTTGAAAAAGGGGACAAGGTTGCGATAATAGGGGATTCCTCTCCCTACTGGATGCTCTTTTACGTTGCGCTGACGAACATAGGGATGATAGCTGTTCCCATACTCCCTGAGTTCTCCGAAAGAGAGGTTGCGATAATACTTTCAGATTCGGAGGCAAAGGGTGTTGCCTCCCTTTCAAAGCAGTATCCGAAGGTATTTGAGAGCATTAAGGAGACAGGGTTATCCCTTTTCCGTCTCGATGATTTGGTGCACATTCCGACGTCAGTCGGCATTCCGGAGCCTCTGGATTTTACATCCACACCGGGCATTCCCATGAGGGATTGGAAGATAAATCAGAAGGATCTTGACTCTTTCAAGCCGGAAGAGGATGACACTGCCTCTATAATCTACACATCGGGAACAACTGGAAAGAGCAAAGGTGTTGTGCTTAGTCACAAGAACCTCCTGAGGTGTGCTGATTTGAATACGGACGTATATATCAAGCTCAAGCCGGGCAACAAAGTTCTCTCGATTCTTCCGATGAGCCACGTGTATGAGTTTACGATCGGGCAGCTTCTCGTGCTCCTTCAGGGTCTCGAAGTCGTCTTTCTGGGAAAGCCGCCGGCTGTATCGATCCTGCTTCCTGCGCTATCTGAAGTGCGCCCGCACGTAATGCTGACAGTTCCTCTCTTGATCGAAAAGGTATACAAGGCTGCGATTGCGCCGAAGTTGAAGGGGGATGGGAAGATTGCAAAGCTTGCAAAGAACCCGTTCGTCTCATCGTTTGTGTATAGAACGATCGGGAAAAAGCTTAAAAGCACGTTCGGGGGAAGAATCAAGTTCTTCGGGATCGGGGGTGCGCCTTTGGACGCTGAAGTCGAGAAGTTCCTCTACAAGGCATCATTCCCATATTCGATCGGGTACGGGCTTACCGAGACAAGTCCTCTCATCGCAGGGTGCAATACTAAAAAAAGCGGGCATTCCCCGTCTTTCATCGGGCCTGTTGTAAGCGATGACGATGTGATTTTGCTCGACAAGAACCAGGAGGGGGTCGGGGAGATCGCGGTCAAGGGACCGAACGTAACCAAGGGGTATTACAAGAACGAAGAGCTCAACAAGGACTCGTTCACCCCCGATGGCTACTTCAAGACCGGGGATTTGGGATACTTTGACAAGAAGGGGCGACTCTCAATCAGGGGAAGGGTGAAGACGATGATCCTCGGACCGAGCGGGGAAAACATCTACCCCGAGTCGATCGAGAGTTTGATAAACAACCAGGAGTATGTTGCAGAGTCATTGGTGGTTCCTGAGGACGGAGGACTCCTTGCACTCATAAGAATCGACATAGAGCTTATGAGCAAGAACCTGAAGATCAGCGTGGATGAAGCGAAGAAAGAGGCGGTGAAGTACGTCGCGTCGATGAAGAAGAGCCTCAACAGCCAGCTCTCATCGTATTCGCGATTAAGCGAAACGGAGCTTCAGGAGGAACCGTTTGACCGTACGCCGACCCAGAAGATCAAAAGGTTTCTATATCCGAAGAAGAAAAAGGAGTAGGGAAAACCTCTTTTTTAATCTTTTCCACGCTTTTATAATCTTGGCATGGAAAATATAGGAAACGACAAGAGGATAACCGGAGTCGAAGCTCTGCTTGCTCCGGGAAAGATAGAGGAGATGTACCCTGTAAGCCCGTCTGTCATGAAGATGATAGACGGTTTCAGGGAAACGATCGGAAATATACTCAGTGGCAGGGATACCAGGCTTCTTGCGATCGTCGGGCCGTGCAGCATACACGATCCGAAGGCTGCAATCGAGTACGCAACGAAACTGAAGGGCCTTTCAGAGAAGCTTTCCGATGTTTTCTTCATCGTCATGAGGACATATTTCGAGAAGCCGCGTACTACTACGGGATGGAAAGGCTTGATACTGGACCCGGACATGGATGGAAGTTACAACATTCCAAAGGGTGTTCAGGTTGCAAGGAAACTATTACTGGATATTGCATCGCTTGGCTTGCCTTTGGGGTGCGAAGTTCTGGACCCGATAATCCCGCAGTACACGGACGTGTTGATGAGCTGGTCGAGTATAGGGGCGCGCACAACCGAAAGCCAGGTACATAGGAACCTCGCGTCGGGGCTGTCGGTGCCTGTTGGTTTCAAGAACTCCACCAGCGGGGATATAACAAACGCACTGAATGCCATTAAGAGCGCGAACTGCCCTGCGTCGTTTATCGGTGTGAACAAGGACGGGCAGTGCAGCGTCTTCCACACAAGTGGAAACGAATACGCCCACCTTATAATGCGCGGTGGGGATGACGGCCCGAACTACTACGAGGATGTAGTTGAAGAGGCGGGGGATGAGATGAATAAAAGGGGGCTTCTTCCTTCGATCATCATCGACTGCTCGCACGCGAATTCCAAGAAGGACTACAAGAGGCAGAAGCGGGTATTGAGGAATGTCATCGAGCAAGTGACCCTCTCTAGTCCGTACATAAAAGGTTTCATGCTCGAGTCGAACCTTTTCGAGGGATCCCAGAAGATATCCGACTCTTCTTCATCCCTACGTTACGGCGTGTCTGTCACGGACGGATGCATAGGATGGGATGAGACTGAGAGGATCATGGAGCATGCTGCGGATGTATTGAGGAAAAGCAAATTGGAAAAGGAGGATAAGGATGAGTAAGAGCGTATACGTATTCCTTGCAGATGGTTTTGAGGAGGGGGAGGCTGTAATCCCCGTTGACATCATGAGAAGGGCAGGGATCGAGGTGACGTTGGTCTCGATTACGGAAGAGAAACTCGTGGTCTCGAGCCACGGAGTGAAGGTTCTTGCAGAAAGAAGCATCGGAGAACTGGGCGCGGAGCTTCCTGACGGGGTGTTACTTCCCGGTGGAATGCCGGGGGCTGTCAACCTCTCGCAGTGCTGGGCGCTTAACGAGATGATACTGAGGATGAACGCGGAAGGGCGCCTCGTGAGTGCAATATGCGCATCCCCTTCTGTTGTGCTTGCCAACCTGATGATCCTCGACGGGAGGGATGCAACATGCTATCCGGGATGTGAGAAATATTCGAAGAAGAGGGATTTCATCGACTCGGGGGTGGTTGTCGACGGGAATATAATAACCGGAATGTCCGTCGGCTATGCACCTGACATGGCATTGGAGATTGTCTCTTACCTATTGGGCGGTGAGAAAGCGGACGAGATATACGATGAGATCGTTCCGGGCGGAGAAGACGGATACGATGATTTTGAAGAGTGAAGAAATGGGGGCAGGCGCCCCCGTTTTCACTTCTTTTCCTTAAGGATATCCCTTATCTCTTCAAGAAGCACTTCTTCGTTGCTCTTCTTCGGAGGAGCCTGGGCTTCCAAAGCTTCCTCTTCCTTCTTTGTTTTCTCCTGTATCTTGTTCATAGTGCGAATGAATACGAAGATCGCAAGTGAGATCACGAGGAAGTTTATTATCGCATTGACCAAAAGGCCGTAGCGGATTGCAACCTCTGCCGTCTCCTCAGTCGCAGCTTTCAATACGACTTTCATAGAGCTGAAATCGATCCCGCCGAGCAAAAGCCCGAGCGGAGGCATGATGATGTCGTTTACCAGACTTGTCGTGATCTGGCCGAATGCAGCTCCTATTACAACGCCTATAGCAAGGTCAAGGACATTGCCTCTTGCTATGAATTTCCTGAATTCGTTGATAAAACTTGATTTTTTCCCCATGCCTTGATGATATTTGGATATCTACCCTTTTGACAATACTAAGCGTTTATTCGATCATGTATTTTAATTTTGCTTGGAGATGAAGATATGATCAAAGATGGTTATAAATCGGTTTTGAACATCCATGATACCGAGAAGGCGATAAAAGCTGCAAAGGATATATTCGAAAAGGAACTCTCAGGGGAATTGAGACTCAGCAGGATCACAAGTCCGTTGTTCGTTCCATCGGGAAGCGGGATCAACGACGATTTGAACGGAGTTGAGAAACCCGTTTCATTCCATGTTCTCGCCCTCGGCGGGAAAGAGATGGAGATCGTACAATCGCTTGCGAAGTGGAAGAGGATGGCGCTTGCAGATTACCACTATCCCGCAGGCAGGGGCATATATACCGATATGAACGCTCTTCGCCCGGATGACAAGGTTGACGAGATCCATTCCGTTTACGTAGACCAGTGGGATTGGGAGAAAGTAATCGGCAAGGAGGATCGCAACCTCGGATACCTGAAAAAGGCTGTAAGGGGAATATATGGTGCGATCAAGAGGACTGCATTCCTTTTGGAGGAGATGTACCCTGCGATACACGACACGCTTCCGGAAGAGATAACGTTCGTCCATTCGGAAGAGCTTTTGAAGATGTACCCGGGACTGTCAAGCGAAGAACGGGAGAAGAGGGCTGCAAAAGAGTTCGGAGCTGTATTCATCATCGGAATCGGGGGAAAACTCTCCAACGGGGAAGTGCATTCCCTTCGTGCCCCTGACTATGATGACTGGTCGAGTGAGAATGATGACGGCTACAAGGGACTTAATGGAGACATCATAGTTTGGGATGATGTGCGTCAGGACAGCCTTGAGCTTTCGAGCATGGGCATCCGTGTTGATCGCGATGCGCTTATAAGGCAGCTTGAAGAGAAGAGGATGGATGAGAGGAAGAACCTCTACTGGCATAAGAGGCTTCTTGACGGAGAATTTCCGAACACGATAGGGGGAGGAATAGGGCAGTCGAGGCTTTGCATGTTCCTTTTGAAAAAGTGCCACATAGGGGAAGTGCAGGCATCCGTATGGTCTCAGGAGGAGAGGACGGAAGCAGAGAAGAAAGGCGTATTCCTCTTTTAACAGGTGGTTGCAACTTTGGAAAAATTTTTAAAATATTTTTCCAAAGTGCTTGACCCGTTTCGGCAAAGCATGCACAATACCAAAGTGCAATGACAAAGTTGCGGTCGTGGTGGAATTGGTAGACACGCTAGCTTGAGGTGCTAGTGGTCGAAAGGCTATGCTGGTTCAAGTCCAGTCGACCGCACTAAGTAATCCTTCTGCTGACAATCGGCTGAAGGATATTTTTTTCAAACAGTCCATCAGTACTCAATCATCATTCTTCCTTATTTTTTTCTTTTATTGCACATATATCATCTGCCGTATTTACGAATAATGCGCTTGATCGTAATTTCTTGTAGATTGAGAGATCGAAAAATTTATATTGCTCTATTGATATAGATTTATCGAAAAATTTAATATGCACAAAGAGGGATTGATATGAAGTTATCTGAACTGGCCGTAGGTAAGGATGCGGTCATTCTTGATGTCGATACACCTGATATCGCACTTAGAAAACACATATTGGAGATGGGGCTTACCCCTGGAACTGAAGTTACATTGATGAAGATAGCCCCGATGGGGGATCCGCTGGAGATCAGGGTACGCGGATACGAACTCACGATACGTAAAGATGATGCATTCCACATAACGATTTCAAACGTGCATGACATGCATGAGATACCTGCAGATGTCAAGAAGCGGTATGTCGATGCCGTGGTGCATCCGATGATGGGTGAATCCGATGGAAGAAGAAGGAAAAAGACGATACGCTCCGGAGAGCTTTTGTCGTTTGCGCTTGTCGGAAACCAGAACTGCGGAAAGACTACGCTTTTCAATCAGCTGACCGGAAGCAACCAGCACGTTGGAAACTTCCCGGGTGTTACCGTATCCCGGAAAGATGGATATGTGCGGGGAGAGGAGTCAAGGATGATGGTGACCGACCTGCCCGGTATATACTCCCTGTCTCCCTACAGTCCTGAGGAAAAGGTAACCAGGGATTTCCTTCTCGACTCCAGACCCGATGGGATAATCAACATAATCGATGCAACGAATATAGAACGCAATCTATTTCTTACCACCGAATTGATGGAACTGGGCATTCCGATGGTTATTGCACTGAATATGATGGATGAAGTCAGGGAGAACGGGGGAACCATTGGAATAAACGAGCTTGAAAACTCACTGGGTGTTCCTGTAGTTCCGATCAGTGCAAGCAAGAACGAGGGCATCGAGGAGTTGATAGCTCACGCATTGAACGTTGCAGAGACAGGGAGCGTGCCCAGGCGTTCCGATTTCTGCCTCCCCGAAGGAGGGGAGGACAAAGGTGCAGTCCATCGTGCGATCCATGCGATAACGCACCTTATTTCCGACCATGCGGAAGAGAAAGGGTATCCCGTACGCTTTGCTGCAACGAGCATTGCAGACGGGGATTCTGGGATGATGGATACTTTGGGTCTCGACGGAAACGAGAAGGAGATGATAGAGCACATTCTGAAGCAGATGGAGGATGAAGGGGGAAAGGACAGGATGGCTGCGATAGCCGATATGCGTTTCCTATTCATTGATACACTCTGTCAGCTTTGCGTAGTCCGTCCACATGAGAGCAAGGAACATCTGAGGAGCGTGAAACTCGACAAGGTATTGACAGGAAAGCATACAGCCATTCCGATGTTTGCACTCGTAATGGGTATTGCATTCTACCTTACGTTCGGACCGGTTGGAGGGGTACTCTCCGGGCTTCTGGAGTTTCTGATAGGAAAGGCGACGGAATTGGTTGACTCCGGTCTTACCGCATTCGGTCTCAATCCTGTAGTCAAATCACTTGTGGTCGACGGCGTATTCACAGGGGTTGGATCGGTATTGAGCTTCATGCCTTACATCGTGGTGTTGTTCTTCTTCCTTTCTATCCTGGAGGATACGGGGTACATGGCGCGTATAGCATTCGTGATGGACAAGATGCTTAGAAAGCTCGGACTATCCGGACGAAGTTTCGTTCCCATGCTTGTCGGATTCGGATGTTCCGTGCCTGCCGTGATGGCAACGCGCACACTTCCTTCAGACAGGGACAGGAAGATGACGATGCTCTTGGTTCCGTTCATGAGCTGTTCTGCAAAACTTCCGATATATGCACTATTTACCGCGGCGTTTTTCCCTTCGCATAGGGCGTTGGTGATGGTTTTGCTGTATTTCATCGGAATCGCAGTCGGATTGCTTTATGCCGTGATCCTTGGAAAGACTGCATTCAAGGGCGAGCCTGTTCCATTTGTAATGGAACTTCCGAATTACCGTTTCCCTTCATGGACGAACGTCGTTCATTTGATCTGGGAGAAAGTGAAGGACTTCATTACGCGTGCATTCACGATCATATTCGTAGCTACGTTGATCATCTGGTTCCTTCAGACCTTTGATTTGAGATTGAATGTCGTTTCCGATTCCCGGGACAGCCTTCTTGCGATGATCGGATCGTTCATCTCCCCGATATTCGCTCCACTTGGATTTGATGACTGGAGGATTTCCACGGCTTTGATCACAGGGTTTACTGCAAAGGAGAGCGTAGTAAGTACATTGACTATTCTCCTTGGCGGTACGACGGAGGCTCTCAGAACGCTGTTTACACTACCGGGCGCCTTCACATTCCTTGTCTTCTCCCTCCTCTATACGCCATGCGTGGCTGCAATCAGCGCAGTGAAAGGGGAAGTAGGAGGACTACAGGCGTTTTTCGTAGTGGTATTCCAATGCGTGACTGCATGGGTTGTCGCGTTTGTAGTACATACCTTGCTTTTGCTTGTTCTTTGACAGGTGGAAATAGAAATATATGAATTGAGGAACTATATACCATGGCGATTGTAGCCGGCATATCAGTTCCTCTATTTTTACTGAGGGCTATTTTGTTTTTGTCAAATCTATTGATATTGTAGATATTATGTGAGAAAAAGCGGTTGACTTTGTTATGCATAACAGGTAAATTATCGATGTTGTCACAAACAACAGATGGCGAGATAGCTCAGTAGGTAGAGCAAGCGGCTCATATCCGCTCGGTCGGGGGTCCGAGTCCCTCTCTCGCTAAACGGCCTCTGCAATTGTGCAGGGGCTTCTTTTTTGCTAATATCTTCTTCCATGAAAAACTACGCTTATCCACTTACGTTCAGAGCTTTCGTCGTGGGAATCGTCGGGCTTGTGATAATCACCCTCAGCAGCATGTACGTCGCTTTGAGGATGGGGGCATTGCCATGGCCTACAGTATTCGTGACAGTACTATCGATGGCTGTTCTGTCGCGCTTCAGGAATAACAACCTCAATGAAATCAATTGCTGCCATACATTGATGAGTGCAGGTGCGATGGTCTCGGGCGGTCTGGCATTCACAATCCCCGGACTCTGGATTCTGGATAAGAGTGCAGATCTTCCCATATCAGAAGTAATGGTGATCGCGATAGTAGGGGCACTTCTAGGAACCCTTTTTACCTCCCTGATCCGGAAAAAGCTTATTGAGAAGGAGCAGCTGCCCTATCCGATGGGAGTGGCAAGTTATGAGACACTGACGAGCGTCGATGACTCAAAGAGTGCAGTGAAGCTTTTTTCTGCTATGGGTTTTTCATCCCTTTTTACATTCTTCAGGGATTTCCTATCAGCGATACCGCAGACTTTGCAGGTCTTTCCGTCATTCGGACCTTTCCAAGCGCTTTCGGTTTGGACCAGTCCGATGGCCCTCGGGATCGGAGCGATGATCGGACCGGTACTTGCCGGAGTGTGGTTTTTGGGAATGGTCATCGGATACTACATCCTCGTTCCAATCGGATCTCTGTTTGCTTCCGTTGATTACCTCAACGCACTGAGAAACGACCTTGGAATCGGTTTGATGGTCGGAACGGGTGTGGGTGTGTTTCTGAAGGCGGTTTTATCGATTCTTAAGAAAGTAGGGAAGGGAAGTGCCGGATTTGACAAGAAGAATATCCTTACTATTCTCCTGCCGATGCTTCTATCGGTCGTAGTCCTCTCTCTCCTTACAGAACTCACTACACTTGAAGCGCTTCTGATGATGCCACTTTTGTTCCTTGCAACTTACCTTTCCTCGATGCTCACCGGTCAGACTGGAGTTAATCCGATGGAGGTGTTTGCAATCCTGGTGCTCCTCGCGCTCAGTGCGATTCTCTCGCCTTCTCTCGGCGCATCCTTCTTGATTGCAGGTGTTGTTGCTGTTTCTGCAGGGCTTGCCGGGGATGTTATGAATGACCTCAAGTCAGGTTATCTATTGAAAACGCGTCCATCAAGCCAGCTTCTTGCAGAGGGTATAGGTGGCGTGGTCGGTGCAATCGTTGCGACATTTGCACTTTTTGTGTTGAAAGATACGTACGGGTTCGGCCCGGGAAGCGAGATGGCAGCCCCTCAGGCACAGGCTGTCGCGTTGATGGTAAGCGGGCTGAACAGCGAGGCAGGGTTCATCACTGGACTCCTGGTCGGATGTCTTTTTTCCCTTCTTTCGCTTCCTGCCGCGACGCTCGGACTCGGTGTGTACCTGCCTGTGCACATCTCTTCGATAATGGGTCTTGGCGCCCTTGTCGCATTCCTTTTCGAACGCTATTCGAAAGACAGGAATTACCAGAAGAAGACGCTAAGTCTCATCAGTTCTGGTTTCCTCGGAGGGGAGGGGATAACCGGAGTGTTGATTGCAATCTACATGATGCTAAGCTAAGCTTCCGCTCTCTTTCGACAAGAACGGTGCCCAAGGTCCGATGTGGCTTTTCTCGTTGGATATCGCGGCTTCAAGCTTTTCCTGGTAAAGCATTATCCTCGATGGGACCTTTCCAAGCCCTGCAACAGGCCCTTCCTCGTATACCAGGGAAGATAGGTCGTAGAGAGCAAAGCCCGCTGCATGCTTTCTATCCCCGATCGTTAGGAATGCTTCGCGTAGAGCGTAGAAAAGGCATTTGTCTGCAATGTCGTCAACCTCGTCCGATGCCATAATCAGTGAATGTATCACATGCCCGGCATCGCTACGGGTCGTGTTTCCGACAGCCCATTGCCATGAGACATCTATCGCTTTGTCGAATATGTATGAGTTGGAGTATCTCCCGGTAAGGTATGCAACAGGTTCTTTTATCAAAAGGAAATTCCAAAGGATCAAGGTCTTGTGGCTTACCTTCCCAACTTCTTCATAAAGGTTTGAAAGGATCTCCTCATCTCCCTTGAAAAGGGGTATCTTCCCTTTTCTGAACCTCTCTTCGAATCTCTCCATAATCAAACGTTATGATGTTTTCACCCGGGAGTCAAATTTCTTTTTTGAAGTTCATCGAATCTACATCAAGCGAAGGAATTGTATTTGATCGTGCGTATCTCTGTTATGTGGTGAAACCCGATGTGCTTGTAGAATTCCATGTTCCTTTCATCATCTGTAAGAAGGACTGAAAACTTTTTATCAGGAAAGAGTCTGGATGCGTTTTCCAACGCAAATCCGATTGCAGCCCGGGCGTATCCCATTCCCCTGTACTCTTCGAGCGTCGCGATCGTAAAAAGAATTCCGTTTGCATAAGTGACGGATGAAATAATCCCTCCATCCTCTGAGAAGATTGATGCTATGAACCGGTGTGCCGTGCTTTCCTTCAACATCAGTTCGTTTTCCATGTACTCTTTTTTCCCGAACGTAAATGATCCGGACCTGAACTCTTTGATCTTTTTTAGAAAATCGTAATGTTTCTCATAGTCTTTCTTGCTCGAAAGCATCCTCGCGTCGTACTTTCCATCGTATCCGATCGTGCCTTCTATCCCGAGCATTGCATAGCTGCTTCCTTTTCCCCCGAAGAGGGTAGGGCATAGGGACGACGGAAGCACCAGCTTCAGCCACATGTTTTCCCCAAGGAGTTTTCTTGCATCCTCTTCAGGACCCGTGCCTTCCATGAATGCGATGTTCTTCCCCGAGAGAAGGTATAGCTCTCTGGAACTTTGAAGCCGGACGGAAGGGTCCCTTTCGGCCCAAGATAGCGCGTTCAAAAACAGAAAGGCCTCTTCCTCCTTCCCGGAAAGGGCCTTTCTGATCATGGAAATCTCTTCTTTCCTACTTTGCATTCTTCCCGTCTTTCGAGTAGATGTAGTCGAAATACTCGAGGTCTGTCGAGAGGATCTTCTCTACGCCGCCGAGAACCTCCTTGTAGGACTCAAGTTCGGTCCAAAGCCTGAAGAACTCTTCGTTCTTTCGGTACGCCTCGCTGTATATCCTGGTTGCTTCCTTGTCTGCGTTTCCCTTGATCTCTTCGCTCTTTGCGTACGCTTCACTCAAGATCCTCATCTTGTCGTTCTCAGTCCGCCCCTGCCAGTACGAGAGTTGGCCCCGGCCGTACGATCTATAAGCTTCCGCGATCTGGTTGCGCTCTTTGATCATCCTGTCAAATACGCTTGCTGTGAGGTCGTCGGAGTATCTGATCTGTCTGATTATTATGTCTTCCAGTTCGATTCCGTATACTTCAGTCAGTGGAGCTGCAGTCTGCAGCATCATATTCGAAAGCCTGTCACGTCCGATGTATATCTCGTTCTGCTTCGTGTCAGTCTCGGTCAGGCTTCTCAGAGTCTCCCTGTCCTCTTCGCTTTCCACTTCCCCGATGTTCTCTTCAACCTTCATCTCGTTGATCCTGTTGGTGCTCCTCACAGCTTCGTTGAGGTAGTTTTCGCTGATTACCGTGCGGATGGTGGAGTCGAGTATGTCATTAAGCCTTGCAATTCCGCCTTGGATCGTATTTACGCTCTCGTAGAACCTTATCGGATCGCTTATCCTCCAGCGCGCGGTCGCATCAACCCATATGAACTGGTTTTCCTTCGTGGGGATTCTTTGGGCATCCCCGTTCCACGTAAGAAGCTTCGAAGTGTATTTCACGACGTTGTCGACTACAGGCATCTTGAACGAAAGCCCGGGCTCTTCATTCACTTCGACGATCTTTCCGAATCGGGTAAGGACTGCCATCTGGCCCTCCTTGAGGATGTAGAACGGGCCGAGTATGAGTAGTGCCGCCACAACTATAAGCAGCACGATGATTGTAGGTACCAGTTTTTTCATACCGAACCTCCCACGTTCTTGAAGGGAATGAATGACTCGAGGTTCTTGTCGACGATCGTAAGGTTCTCCCCTCCGTTCTTGATCACGCTCTCAACTGCTTCGATATAAAGGCGCGTCGATGTGATCTCAGGGGAGTTCGAATACTCATCCGCTATCAAGGAGAAGCGCGATGCATCTCCCTTCGCCCTGTTGACCCTGTCGGAGGCATAACCCTCTGCTTGGAGGATCATACGCTCGGCATCACCTTCTGCGGCCGGGATTTCCTTGTTGTAGAACTCCTTTCCTTCGTTGATGTACCTGTTCATGTCCTGTATCGCCTTGTTGACGTCTTCAAACGCATCCTGGACATCCCCTTCGGGAGGCACTATGTTCTGAAGCTTGACGGTGACAAGCTGTATTCCCATCTCGTAGCGGTTGAATATCTCTTGCATCATCACCTGTGCATCGTGTTCGATCTTCGATCGCTCACTCGTCATGATCGAGAGTATCGGAAGGTCCCCGACAAGTTGGTTCATGACGCTTTGGGAGATGTCCCTGATTGTCGTGATGTTGTCCTCCACGTTGAAAAGCCATGCCTGGGGATCCGTTATGTAGTACTGTACGATCCATTCGACATCTACTATGTTCAGATCTCCCGTGAGCATCCTCGATTCATTCTCGTTGGAAAAACTTCCCGTAAGGGATGTGCCTGACAAATCGGTCGGGGTATACCCGAACGTCAACGTCTCGACCCTCTGCGTGGGTATGTTTATGTTACGTTCGATCCCGAACGGAAGCTTCGTCTCAAGCCCCGGGCCCACCGTCCTTTGATAGCGGCCGAATCGGAGTACGACCGCACTTTCGGTCTGGTCGACTACGAAAAACGAAGTTGCGACCGCACCTGCTATGAAAACAACGAGTATGAGGATGAGAAAGAAGCGCCCTGATGGCACTCTTATCCTCCTTTCCATGTTTTCATCTTTCTCTTCTTTACTGTCCATAGTATGATTCTAACAACATATTGCAAGCAAAGTCCAAAGCAAATGCATGCCGATCTTGCAAACAATGTTTTCTAGGGATATCCTCAATTAGAACTGTTTTCCAATAAGGAGAAGTGCTTTGAAAAAGAGATTGATTACTTCCGCTTTGCCGTACGTGAACAACGTACCACATCTTGGCAACCTCATGCAGGTGCTCTCTGCAGACGTATTCGCGCGCTTTTGCAGGCTCAAGGGCTACCAGACGTTGTACATCTGCGGTACCGACGAGTACGGGACTGCAAGCGAGACGAGGGCCCTCAAGGAGGGTGTGAGTCCGAGGGAGCTTTGCGACAAATACCATGAGATCCACAAGGAGATATACAAGTGGTTCAACATATCCTTCGACTACTTCGGCAGAACCAGCACCCAAAAACAGACCGAGATAGTACAGGCGATATTCAACGATGTCGATAAGAACGGGTATATAGATGAAAAGACGATGATGCAGCCATACTGCCCGAAGTGCGGCAGGTTCCTTGCAGACAGGTTCGTAGTCGGAAAGTGCCCGCATTGCAACGGGGAGCATGCAAGGGGGGACCAGTGCGATGACTGCGGTACGCTTCTTAATCCGTCAGAGCTTATAGACCCGAAGTGCTCGGTTTGCGGCACCACGCCGGAGATGAGGGAGACGAAACATCTCTTTCTAAACCTTCCAAAGGCGCTCCCACTTCTTTCCAAGTGGATGGAGAAGGCATCCGTAGACGGCTTCTGGAGCAAGAACGCGATACAGATGACGACA
The DNA here is from genome assembly GCA_944389975.1 of uncultured Spirochaetaceae bacterium. GTDB lineage: Bacteria > Spirochaetota > Spirochaetia > Sphaerochaetales > Sphaerochaetaceae > Ornithospirochaeta. The sequence continues at coordinate 106,516 of CALXOH010000016.1, read as the reverse complement.
TCGTGGATCCGCGACGGTTTGCAGGAGCGGTGCATAACACGTGATCTGAAGTGGGGCATCCCAGTTCCCAGGGAAGGGTATGAAGGGAAAGTGTTCTACGTATGGTTCGATGCGCCGATCGGGTATATCTCGATTACGGCAAACTACACGGAGGATTGGAAATCGTGGTGGCAGGACCCGTATGATACCGAGCTTTTCCAGTTCATAGGAAAGGACAACATCCCTTTCCATACTGTCATCTTCCCTTCTTCCCTTCTTGCAACAGGCAAAAAGTGGACGATGCTTCACCACATGTCTTCCACGGAGTACCTCAATTACGAAGGTGGAAAATTCAGCAAGGAGAGAGGAATCGGCGTATTCGGAAACGACGCGGAGGATACGGGAATCCCTGCAGACGTATGGAGGTTCTACCTCTTCTACAACAGGCCCGAAAAGAGTGATTTCACTTTCACTTGGAAGGACCTTGAGGACAAGGTGAACAAAGAGCTCATCGGAAACCTTTCAAACCTTGTGAACAGAACCCTTTCGTTCATCTCCCGTTTCTATGACGGAAAGATAACCGATCCAAAGATCGATGAAGGGCTATGGACCGAAGTTCTCGGGTACGAGAAGAGGATCGACGACGCTTTCGAAAAGGCGGATGAGAAGGATGCAATCCACCTGGTATTCGAACTATCCGACCTGGGGAACAAGGCATTCCAGTCCTCGGAGCCTTGGAAAAAAAGGACGGAGGATCCCGAGGAGGCAAAGAAAGTTCTTTCCACGCTTTACTTCCTGATCAGGGACCTTGCGCTTCTTATCTCCCCGTTCTGCCCTGAGACGAGCGGGAAGATCCTTTCCTTCATCGGAAAGGAGAAGTCCGACTACTCGATCCTTGGAAAGACCGAAGGGAACGTGGAAGTGAAGAAGGTCGAACTTCTTTTCAAGAAACTCGAGGATGATGAGATCGAAAAGCTCAAGAAGAGATACTCGGGGAGCCAGGAAGAAAGGAAAGCGGCGAAGAATAAGGAAAAGAGCCCTGAGAAGGGGAAAGGAGAGAAGAAAGTGTCCAAAGAGATAGGTTACTCTGGAATGAGCATCAGCGAGCAGTTCTCACATCGCGTGATATTGAAAGTCGCGCACGTCAATTCGGTTGAGCGTCATCCGAACGGAGATAAGCTTTATATCCTCAAGCTCGACGTAGGCGAAGATGAGGAGAGGCAGATCGTAAGCTCGATCGTTCCTTATTACAAGAAAGAGGAGCTCGAGGGTAGGAACATCGTCATAATCTCAAACCTCAAGCCGGCAAACTTCCGTGGTGTCAAGAGCTATGGAATGCTGATCGCAGCATCCGACAAGGACGATACAGAACATCAGACATGCGAACTTGTGTTTGCAGACGAACTTCCGGTGGGAGCCGTGATCGGATTTGACGGGGAGAAGGATGTAGAGAAGATCACGACGTACTTGAAGCCGGAGCATTTCTTCCAAATGCCGATGAAGGTGATCGACGGCGTCGTGACAGTGGAAGGAAAACCGCTCGGGTACGAGGGTAAGCACCTCAGGGTGTTCAAGTACACTGACGGAAACGTAGGTTGATGATATCGGCCTCTTCGGCAATTGCCGGGGAGGCTTTAAATTTGATCGACAAGAGATCTGAATAGATCTCCTCTGTTGAATTCGTTCTCAAAGTGTTCGAATGATGATGATCCCGGGGACAAAAGCACGATCTGCGTGCTTCCTTTTTCCTTGAAGAACGCTTCGGCTTCGCTTCGCGCAGCATCGAGTGCGCTTTTCATATCAGGATACGGTCCGTTGTACCTTCTCTTCATTTTCTCAAGCATCGCGACGAGTTTCTCTGTGAACGATCCGGATAGGAGAGTGATCGATGCAACGTGCTTGAATGGGAGTTTCATCACGTTCTCATCAAGTTCCCCGCTCTTGTCCGTTCCTCCGCAAATGAGGTGGATCGAGACCTGTCCCATCGTCTTTACGGCAAACTGAACGCTCTCCGGGATCGTCGATGCGCTGTCGTTGATGTACAATATCCCGTTCTTGATCGCAACCTGCTCGAGCCTGTCGGGAACGCCTTTATAGCTCTTGAAAGCCTTCACAATGCTCCGCTTGGAGTATCCGAGGCTTTTCAGAACTTCGTACGATGATGCTTCGAAGGAAGGGTAGAAGTACGGGTTGAAATGAGAAGGGACCGGTATGAATTTCTTTTTCTCAATCATGCTTCTCTTCTGGACGTGATCCTTTATCTCCTTGTCGAGTACGATCTTTCCCTTCACGCATAAAAGCATCGGCAGGAGTTCCTTCGGAAGGTTGTCCTTGTTGGTGTTGGTGGTTATCAAAACACTTTCGATCCCGGGCCACGACTTGTCGAGGAAGTAGTTCGTATCCCCGATCTGCCAGTTCGCCATTGCAAGTACGATATGCGTATAGCAGTTCTTTCCTTCTTCACTGAGCTTCGTGAGGATGTGAAAGCCGCTTTTCCCGATTCCACCGCAGGTGACTGCACGCCCACCGAGGACGTTCAACGCGTGCGTTATGATCGATGCGCTCGTCGTCTTTCCTTTGCTTCCTACGACTGCAATCAATTTGATCCCCTCCACCAGAGGGCTTTCAAATAGCGCTGATAGGTCGTTTGTAATATATCGTGCTTTTTTGAAGTATTTCACGTTCAACGGAACTGCAGGGGCCTTCACCACCACATCATACTTCGATAGGTCGTCGACCGGAGTGTTGAACAGGAGTTTCACACCCTCTTTCTCGAGTTTCTCGGGTAGAAGCCCGAACGAGCTTCTATCCCTCATCTCGATGATGGTGACTTCGTCTCCTTTCTTCATATAGTATTCGCATGCCTCAAGCCCTGCTCCGTGCGGGCCGAATCCGACAACCAAAACCTTCATGATTAGAATATAGCCCAAGTAGGGGGAAAAATGTAGAAAATCAGAAAGATTCCTGTGTTATTTAAATAATTCATTGCAAAAGTAGTGTTGACTAAGTCCCTTCTTACAAAGATAATCATTCGAGTAATTACAATTTTAAGGAGAAGTGCACTGTGCCTTGTGGAAAAAAGAGAAAGAAGCATAAGATTGCAACTCACAAGAGGAAGAAGAGACTCAGAATGAATCGACATAAGAAGAAGTAATCTTCCTTGTCAAAACAATCTTGGGACCGTCAGATTCTGGCGGTCTTTTATTATCCAAGATTCTTTCCTTCAGTTCTTTTTCTCAATGTAGAACGTGCTTGATCCGTACGTTCCTTTTGTTTCGCTTCCAAGTACCACGTCATACCGTCCCCCTTTTTCAGGGGTTATCGTATTGCCCGTGCCTGCCAGCGTGCCGTCGAGATACCAGTAGACGTCGATATCGTCTTCCATCACACCAAGCGGTATTCTTATGTAATCGAGTGTCAGGGTAAGTTTTCCAGGCCCTTCCCCATTCACGACGATGCGGGCTTCTATCGGAGGGCCGTATACGTTTTCAAATGAGAGCACAAGGCTTTCTTCGTCAAATGATGTGAATGACACCAGGAGCGTAGTGGTGTTTCCTTTGGTAACTTCGATGTTCGAGCTTTTCTCGCTTAGGTAGTTGTCATTTTCATCATAAAGGATGCTGTCGACCACGTACTCTCCGGCCGGGATGTCATTGATATCATATCCGAATCCCTCTTCAGAGTTTCTGACGGTGAGGTTCTTCAACAGGTATTCCCCATCTCTCTTTCCGATGTTCAGTACGACGTACGAGCCTTGGCTTGGAACGTTGAATGTGATCATCAGATCACCGTCCCCTGTAAGGAATTTTATTTCCATGTTCAAGCTGTCTCCATCCTCGATGTATGCGCTTGTCTCAGCGTATCCGACGACCCGTCCGTCACGCTGGAAAAACGTTGCGTAGAATAGGTGATTCCCTTCGCAGAGTGAGAGGATGATATTCTCTTCACTTGTCGTTATGCATTCCGAGTAGCCCCCGGGACCCGAGATTATGAGTTCTGCGGAGTAGACCTCGTCATTCCAGTGTGAGAATGTGAGTGCAAGATCGATCGTCTCCTCCTCGCTGACACATGCGACGAGTGATGAAATCAGAAATAAATGAATCAATAACTTTTTGAATATGGTCATAAAGCCGGTGCCTCCTGTATTAAGAGAGCACCGGGGTCGATGTTTGTCTAAAGGAGGGAGAGGGAAGCTTCGGCATCCTCCTTTGCCTTCACTTTCCTTCTCGCCTCTATTACGATTCCATTCTCATCGATTATGAAAGTGCTTCGCTCCACACCGAACACTTTCTTCCCGTACATGTTCTTCTCCTTCCAGACTCCGTAAAGGTTGATCGCTTCAAGGTTCTCATCCGATAGAAGAAGGAAGGTCAGTCCGTATTTTTCTGAAAAGTTCCTGTGGCTTTTCTCCCCGTCCTTGCTTATTCCGATCACGATTGCGTTCTTCTTTCCGAACTCCACGAGCTTCTCCTGATATCCCTTCGCTTCCAAAGTGCAACCGGAAGTGTTGTCCTTCGGATAGAAGTAGAGTACCACCTTCCGTCCCCTGTAAGACGATAGTGTGTGCATCACCCCATCCTTGTCAGGGAGGGTGAAATCGGGTGCAGTCATACCTTTTTCGATCATGCGTTCTTCTCCTTGTCCTTTTTTCTTGTCTTTATCTTTCCTCCCGTCATACCATCCTTTCCCAGTAAAACTGAGATCGCAAGGTGCGAAAGGTATATTCCGAATGCGGCAACGCTCGTAGAGAGCGTTCCAAGCATTCCGTTTTCAACTTTGATCCGTTCCGGCGAAAACACGACTGGTACGCCCGAGCATATCCCGTCGTTTTTCAATATCGTCCGAACAGCCCGTGCAAGCGGGCAACCGTATGTTTCAGAGATATCTGCAAACGTTATCCTTGTTAGATCGAGCTTGTTTGCAGCCCCCATCGAGGAGACTACCGGTATGTCGTTTTCCAACGCATACTTTATGAGCGCAACCTTTGATTTGACAGAATCGATCGCGTCTACTATCAGATCGGGCCTGTCGATCATCTCTTTTATGTTCTCCTCGCTTAGAAATGTATCGCGGACTATGACATCCGCGTTCCCGTTGATCCTCTTGACCCAAGCTGAAGCGACATCGGTCTTCTTCCTCCCGATGACGTCGAGGGATGAGAGAAGCTGCCTGTTTATGTTGCTTTTTTCAAAAACATCGAAATCGACGAGCGTGAATCTATTGATACCCGCGCGGGAAAGTGCATCGACGACGTAACCGCCGACTCCCCCGAGCCCTACGATTGCAACGTGCTTGGATGACAGGAGGGAAAGATCCTCTTTCCCAACCAAAAGCGAAAGGCGTTCAAGTTCCTCTTTCATGAAAAAAGAACCTCCTTCATCTGATCAAGTTCCCGCTTGATATCCCTTTTTGAGATCTCTTGGACAAGGGAGAAAAGCTTTTCAAGTGCATCCTTTCCGTCTTTTCCTGTCATCTTATCGCTTTCAATAAGGAACGGAAGGGTGCATAGCTTTTGAAAATCGCGGGTTTTTGCTGAGATAGGGGAGAGCGAGATGAAATATCCGGAGTCGACTATCCTCTTTGCCTCCTCGTAGCTTGATGCGTAGGAGTGGAAGATCGCCCTCTTCATTTTAAATTTCCTCAACATTTCCAGTACCTTTCCGTTGCGCCCTACCGAGTGGATTACCAGGAGTCGGTCGGGGGAGATTGATGAAAGTATTTTCCAAAGGTACATTTCCTGACCGGGAGTGTTGTATCTTCTGTCAAGTCCGACTTCCCCTACGGGTAGATCGGAGTTTTCGATCAATGACAGATAGCGCGCGAAATCGAATGAGTCATCGAGCCACGGGAGAAAGCCAAGGGAAAAGTATCGGTAATTCCCCTTGCATTCCAATTCCCGTTCTCTGAGAATAGTAACGAACGCATCGTTTGTGCTTTCCCCGGCGTGGGCATGGAAATCGAACATGAAGTGATTATATTCCATATGACTGCCATTGTCGAAGGCTTGAAATCAATTGACTTCATATGGCGTTGGGTGGTATATTCAAAAAGCCTCTTTATCCGCAATGCGGATCGAAATTATAGGCCACAAGGAGGAACCATGATTCAGAATTATGAGTTCACATGCATCTTCCTCGCAGATGAGGAGAAGATGAAGGAGGGGCTTGACCTAGTTCAGGAAGCCTTCGCAAAGAGCAATGTCAAGATCACAAAGCAGGATGATCTTGGAGTAAAGACGCTCGCGTATGAAATCAACAAACAGGACAAAGGCCATTACGTCTACTTTGAGCTTGAGTGTGACACCCAGGTGATCAAGGAGCTTTCGAGAGCGTTCCAGCTTTCATCCCTTGTCTTGAAGTTCTTGTTCATCAACGTCGAACACAAATAAGAGAAAGAGGTAGATATGCCGGGCGATCTCAATGTGGTTGCTTTGGTCGGCAGACTCGTGAGGGACGCTGATCTGAAGTACACGAATGGCGGAATGGCAATCCTACGCTTCTCAATTGCCATCAACAGGATGCGTAGAAGCCAGGATTCATACGAAGAGGAGACGAACTATTTCGATTGCGTCTACTTCGGCCGTGCCGCGGAAAGCGTAAACCAGTACCTTGCAAAGGGCAGGCAGGTTGCGATCAGCGGTGAGTTGAGGCAATCCCGTTGGGAGCAGGACGGTCAGACCAGAAGCAGGGTCGAGATAGCCGTAAACAACCTGACTCTCCTTTCCCAGTCAAGGCACGACGGTGAATCCGGAGGACAGTTTCAGAGCCAGAGTCGTGACTATCAAAGGCGTCAGGAGCAGAGAGAATATCAGAAGAGTGCACCGAAAGAGGTGGTAATGCCGGAAGATGACGGCATGCACGGTCCGGAAGACTTTTCGGATGATACAATACCATTTTGATTCAGGAGTTGGAAAATGAACGAAGATAAAGATTTCAATGAGATGGACAAGGCTTCCTTCAAGGGGAAGATGGGTCAGAGAAAGGGTAATTTCAAGAAGAAGGTTTGCAAGTTCTGCCAGGGTGGAGCACCTGCAGATTACCGCAATCCTGAGAATCTCCGCCGCTACATCACAGAGCGCGGAAAGATCCTCCCGGCGCGCATCACCGGAACATGCGCAAAGCATCAGAGGGCTCTCAACAGGGAGATCAAGAGGGCAAGGACCCTTGCATATCTTCCGTTTGAGAAGAAGTGATCATGGTGCCTCGTTCCTCTGACGGCAGGGGCAGGGTCTTCTGGGAAGTAGCTCTTGCAATCCTACTTTCGAGCATGCTTTTCGAAAGTATCTTCATGAGTACTTTGCTTGCATTACCCATACTCCTGTTGAGAGGACGGCTGTCTGAGGGAAAGATCTGTTTTCTTCTTGCTTTTGAGATGGCGGTAGTAGTCTTGATGACTCTGGCCGAGACCTCATTCAAAATCGAGGATAAGATCGATCTCGCGTTATTGTTTTTGAATCTCGTTGCCCCGGCAAGCATGCTTTGTTCGGGAGCAGTCTGGATGAAGACGGAGAAAAAGGGCGCAGTCGAGAGGATATACCTATCCTCCCTCCCGTCTTTTTTCATCCTTCTTGTAGTCGCCTTGTATATACGGCGGGACATGGCACTTCAGGTCGGCTTGACCGAGCACTTCCTGAATGTGTTTGGATTGATGTTGGAGGGGTTTTTCCATATCAATGACAGCGTATTGGTCGGGAGCATATCTTCCGTACTTTTATCGCTATCGCTGATGTTGATATTCCCCTTCATCGTCTCATCCATCTGTGTGACAGGTTTCATCTATGAGACCGTGTTGCATTCAAAGGAAAGCGATTGGGAAGAAAAGATGGGCCTTCTGGACGTTGACTCAAGGTTCATCTGGGCATTCTTGGCCTTTTGGGCTGTTGCCATATATTCCAGCTTTTTGTCCTCGTTTCCCAAGTTCCTTGGGTACGTCGTATTCAACGTTGCATTGGCGCTGACGATCGCATACATGGTACAGGGCTTTTCCGTACTTGTATACCTTCTCAGGAAGTTCGGTTTCAAGATCAGGGCATTCCCCCTTTTCCTGGTTCTGTTCTTAATATTCATGATTGTTCCGTGGGTCAACGTTTTGGTATTCTCGATCATACTCGTACTGGGATTGGCCGAGAATTTCGTAGAATTGAGAAGATAGGAGAGAAAAATGAAGGTTATTCTCACACAGGACGTCGTAAACCTCGGGGAAGAGGGGGACGTAAGGGTAGTCAAGGACGGTTATGCACGCAACTACCTTCTTCCTACCGGAGCTGCAGTGATCTACAACAAGGGAAACGCAGCGATCTTTGCATCCCGCGCAGCACAGATTGAGAAGAGGAAGGAAGAGAAGAGGGCGGAGGCAAGGAGCCTCAAGGAGAAGCTCGATTCACTTGAGATCAGGATCGTCGTCTCTGCAGGAGAGAGTGGAAAGCTTTTCGGATCGGTTACAAGCCAGATGGTTCAAGAAGAGCTGAAGAAGGCTGGATTCGATATCGAGAGGAAGAAGATCGAGGTTGCAACACACGCAATCAAGATGACTGGAACCTACTCAGTCCTCGTACACCTTTATGAGAACGAGTCGAGCAAGGTCAAGCTTGACGTCGTATCCATTGAGGAGCTCAAGGCTCAGGAGAAGAAGGCTGAGGAAGAGAGAAAGGCCAGGGAAGAAGAGGAGAGAAGGAAGGCGGCAGAGGAAGAGGCTTTGAAGGAAGCTGAAGATAAAGCTGCTGAAGAGAGCAAAGGTGAGACTTCCGAAAGCGCTGAAAACGAGAGCGTAGAGGAGTAAACCCTTATACTTCTTACAAGGGATGCAGGAAGTCTTGCATCCCTTTTTTTCTCACCGGGGGGATTATGCCTATATCACACACACCACCACACAATGACGATGCAGAGCGCGCAGTACTGAGTACGTTACTTTCTTATCAGGAAGCGTACGAGAAGATCGGACAGGTTTTGAAAAGCAGTGATTTCTACCATCCTGCAAACCAAGTGCTTTACCAGGCGATCACGGATATGAAGATCGAGAACATAGTAGCCGTGGACGTAGTGACTCTCATCGAGTACTTGAAGAGGAAGGATCTCTTGAAGAAAGCGGGCGGGGTCGGGTATGTGACGCAGCTTTCTGACATGTATTCGCTCTCAACGAACGTCGAAAGCTATGCAAAGATAGTGAAGGACAACTCACTCAGGAGAACCCTCATACGAGTTGCCGAGGAGATGCATTCAAAGGCATACGATGAGTCTGCAGCCCCGTTTGACAGCCTTAATGATGCGGAGAAGACGCTTACCGAGGTATCTATAAACTCGACGATAAACTCATCCGATGCGTTCGATGCAAAAAGCGGGATCAATGAAGTCATAAGCGAGATATTGGACAAGGCTGAAGGCAACTGGGTCAACACAAGCGTGAACACAGGCTACGACATGATCAACAAATTCACGCACGGCGGGTTCATGCCCTCCAACTACATAATCATCGGGGCACGCCCTTCGATCGGAAAGTCTGCCTTGGCCGTGAGCTTGATCAGGAACATGCTCCAGAAGGATTACAAAGTCGCGTTCTTCTCACTCGAGATGCCGTCGAAAGAGATCATAATGCGCCTTCTTGCGACCCAGAGCAGGATAGATCTCTCAAAGTTCTTCACAGGCCATTTGTCAAACAGGGAGATCGATGACATCACCCTTGCAGCCGAGTCGATATACCAGCACGAGTTTTACCTCATCGATGAATCGAACATGAAACTTTCAGATCTTGTAAGCCGCTCGAGGCTTTTGAAGAGGGAGAAGGATATAGACATAATATTCATCGACTACATCGGGATAATCGAAGCGGGCTTGCCACTTTCGACTCCGAGGCATGAGGAGATTGCGTATATATCGAAGGCTTTGAAGCAGCTTGCGAGGGAGTTGAAGATCCCCGTAGTCGTGCTCTGCCAGCTATCAAGGGATAGCGAGGAGCTCGAGCCGCAGCTGAACAACCTCAGGGAATCAGGATCGATCGAGCAGGATGCAGACCTTGTATTCCTCCTTCATAGGCGTAGAAGCATCACAGACCTTTCTCCTGAAGATGAAGCAAAGCTCATCACCACCCCTGAAGGAGCGAAGATACAGTCATCGAAGCTTATAGTTGCAAAGAACAGGAACGGAATGACCGGTACGATCTACATCGGGTACAACACGAACGCAACTGCATTTGAGAACATCGACCAGGACAAGAGCAGGTTCATACAGCCCGAGCGAAGGCCTGTCACGAGGAAATGATATTCCCGAAGAGCTTCAGGATATCGATGCTGTACATCCCGATTATTATGAAAAGTGCCACCAGAAGCCCGGCCATCTCAACCAGTACGTAGGTCTTGGGCTTCAATGGTTTCTTCTTCAAAAGCTCCACGAGGGAGATGATCATCTGCCCTCCGTCGAATGATGGAACGGGTAGTACATTGAGCGCGAATATGCTTACGGATACGATTGCAAGAAGGTGGAATGTAGTCCTTATCCCGTCGTTTTTCCCGCTTTCAAGCGCGAGTGTAGTTATGTTTCCTATCCCGCTTGATGCGAATATCGGGCCTTGCATCATCCCGTGGAGTTTCCCGAAGTCCAGCACCAGAAGTGCCGAGAGCCCCTCGAATGTCGATTTGAAGCACTCTATGCTTTTATCCAGTCCGTAGCGAATCGGATTTCCCTCATGGCTTCTTCTTTCCACAGTCTTTCCTTCCCAGGAGAACGGAAAGGAATTACCTGCCAATTCGAATTTGAAAACTTCTCCATCCCTGAGTACTTCAAGTTCGTTCGAATCTCTGCGTCCGTACTCCAGTACATCGAGAGTATACTCTGTCTTTACGCCGTTTATCGATACGATCCTGTCCCCGGGGAGAAACATAGGGCTTTCAGAACGTCCTACGACGGGAGGTTTCAAATTCGATATCCCGTAGTACGCTTTTCCATCGATCATTTCGCTCTTGATGGTGATATCCACCTCTTTGCCATTGCGTAGTACAATCAGATCAACTTCCCTTCCGTCCTCGGGGAGGAGTGATGTAAACCTTTGGTAGTCTTCAACTTCAATGCCGTCGACAGAAAGGACCAGATCCCCCTTCTCAATCGGGCTCTCTTGTGGTGTGAAATCAAATACGCCGGGGTATTCGCTTGTAGAAGTCACGTACGCTTCATCGCTTGGGTGTGCCACGGGGACTAGAGAGGATATTGCAAAGAGTGCGACAGCAAGCAGAAAGTTCATCAACGGACCTCCGAGGTAGATCAGAAACCTTCTTATCGGATTTGAGGAGAAATATGAGCCGAGCTCAATGAAGCCGAATGAGTTCTTCTTCTCCGAAAGGGCTTTCCCGAGGTCCGCAGATCCCTTCATCCTGCAATAGCCGCCGAAAGGGAACGCTGAGATCCTGTACTCTGTCTTCACTCCGTAGAATGATAGAAGGGTAGGGCCCATCCCGAACGAGAACACATCGACATCCACTCTCATCAAGCGTGCCATCAGAAAGTGCCCGAGCTCATGGAAGAACACCACAAGGCCGATGAGAAGAAAGCCTATGAGAAACCTCAAGATACCCAGCATGATTTATCCAAAGTTTCCTGAACGAAGGAAAGAGCCCTGTTCTTCTGAAACAATATCTCATCCAAGGTTGATGGCTTTGACGAAAAATCGTTATCAAGAACCTTTTCCACAAGGTTTTGTATGTCAAGAAATCCTATCTTTCCAGATATGAACATATTCCTTGCAATTTCGTTTGCGCTTATGTATGCGATGGGGTAGGATGCGCCCATCTCGAGTGCCTGGTATGATAGTGTGAGCATCTTCCACTTCTTCCTGTCCCATGGAAGAAAGTTGAGTGACAAAGGGATTTCGGGGCTTTTTGCAATCCTTTCAGTGCCTGAGTTCCCGATGAGCGCCTTTGCAATTGGAAACGCCATATCGGGCTTTGACGCTTCCATGTAGATTCCCCCGTTTTCGAGCATCACCATCGAGTGTACTATTGATTCAGGGTGTATAACTACATCTATATCCTTCCCTTTGAAAGAGAAAAGGTAGCTTGCTTCAATGACTTCAAGCCCTTTGTTCGACAGCGTTGCAGAATCGACCGAGATCTCTTTTCCCATGTTCCACGTGGGATGCTTGATCGCATCGGAAAGGGTGATGTCCCCAAGGTCATCGCGATGTAGAAACGGGCCTCCGGAACAGGTGAGTATCAGCTTCCTTACGCTTTTCCCGTGTGCCTTGATCAATGCATCCAGTGCGCTATGTTCGCTGTCTACCGGGATGATCGAAACCCCGTTTGCTTTTGCCTTCGAAAGTATGTATTTCCCTCCGAGTACTATCGACTCCTTGTTTGCCAGCGCTATGTCGATTTTTCGTTCTATCAAAATGTCGGTGTATACCAGCCCGGATGAGCCGGAGACTCCGTTGAGCGCTATATCGGGTTTTGTGAGATCGATGAACGAATGAAACTCATCTGTACCCTTTCCTCCCATCAAAAGGCACGGAACGTTGAATTTCCTAGCAATCGAATAAGCATCAAGGTTGCTGTTTGCAACAATTCCTACGAGTTTGATCTTCTCTGAAAGGGTAGGATAGATTTTTAGGAAAGTAGATCCCACGGAGCCGGTTGCTCCCAAGAGGAGAACCCGTTTCATACAAGGCCGAAGATATGAGAAAGGATCATGAATGCAGGTGCTGCAATCATCAGTGAGTCGATCGAATCGAGTATGCCACCCCTTCCCGGTATGATTGTTCCGGAATCCTTGATCCCCGCGCTGCGCTTGAAAAGCGATTCAACCAAATCCCCGATCTCTGCAAAGAATGACGTGAAGAGGCCGAGGAAGAAGCCGACAAGAGGGGTGAATGCGTAGTATGCAGGGAACAACACCGGAACCAAAGATCCGATGAGAGCTGGTATCAAAGATCCCCCGATATACCCTGCAACGCTCTTTTTTGGGCTTACCTTTATAAACCCTTGGTTTCCTTTTCCGAACAAAAGCCCAGTGAAGAAAGCAAACGTATCTGAAGAGAATACGAATGCAAAATACAAGAATATGTACGGCGTAGGATCGGGAAGGAACGCAAGATCGATTACGAACGTCGATGTCAGTCCAGGATAGATCAAAACGAGGGAAGTCAATGAAACGCGCGATATCGATGAGGAAAAATCATCCTTTGCACCCTTGAATAGTTCGATGATGAACGTGAGGATCACCAACAGCATGAAGAAGTGGAAGTTCGTGAGATCCGAGAGTCCGAAGTGCTTCGATGCATATTCCAATACGGGAAATACAACTGCAAGCATTGCGAGCTTCGAAACATCACCTTTTTTCCTGACGATGTTGTACATCTCATGGCTTCCGAGGATGAATGCGACGGTGAAGAAGAAGACGAACCCGATCATGTGATACTGCGGAAGAAGGAGTGTAAACAAGATCAACAGCGGTAGAAGCACTACTGCTGAAAGTATTCTTTTTACAAATGAACTCATGACAATCCTCCGAATCTCCGTCTTCTCCGGGAAAAATCAGAAATGATTTTATCAATCATTTCAGCATTCCAATCGGGAAATAATATATCATAAAAACCCAATTCGGTATACCCGGCCTCTAAAAGCATGAAGCCACTCAGCCTTTTTTCTCCGGATGAACGCACGATCATATCCGGAAGCGGAATGAACGGATTGTCTCGGAAAGAGAGTATATCTTGGTATGTAGGCGGGATCCTGCCGTTTTCTATTGCGTTTTTGACAGCTCTCTCGATCTCCTCCTCGGAAGAGTAGTCGAGCATGACTTGAAGCGTTAATGTGGAATTCAATTGAGTCTCTGAAGAAAGCCTGTCCATTTTCTCAAGCAGGTTTCTGGTTATCCTCTCCCTTGATCCAGAGAAGACTACCCGTACTCCCAGATCCATAAGTTCCTTCAACTTATCATCGATGGTTTTTGAAAAGAGAGCGAAGAGAAAGTCGACTTCGCTTCTTGGTCTTTTCCAGTTCTCCCGTGAGAAAGCATACACGGAGAGGTAGGGGATTTTTCTCTCGATCACCCTATGAATGACACGAAGGAGGGCGTTCATACCCTCCTTGTGTCCTTCGGAACGCTTTAAACCGCGGTTTTCGGCCCAGCGTCCGTTTCCATCCATTATGATGGCGAGATGTTCCATATCAGTCTTCAGATCTCCATGATCTCTTTTTCTTTCTCTTCAGCGATCTTCTGGATCTCCTGGATTGAGGAGTCGGTGATCTTCTGGACCTTGGCCTCCCCGTCCTTTCTCTGGTCTTCGCTGATCTGGGCATCTTTCTCGAGTTTCTTCAACTCGTCCATCGCATCCCTGCGTACGTTTCTGATTGCAACCTTCGCCCCTTCCGCAGTCTGCTTTGCACTCTTTGCAAGTTCCTTTCTCCTTGCTTCCGTGAGTGCAGGGAAGTTCACCCTGATAAGCTTTCCGTCGTTGTTCGGGTTCAATCCGAGTTCAGACTTCTGGATTGCCTTCTCGATCGCTCCGAGAACGCTCTTGTCCCAAGGCTGGATTACAACAAGCCTTGCTTCGGGAACGCTGATTGACGCTACCTGGTTAAGCGGTGTCTCGCTTCCGTAGTAGTCTACCTTGAGCTTCTCAAAAAGGCTTGCATTAGCTCTTCCCGTCCTCATCGATTGAAATTCGTTCTTCAGGCTCTGGATGCACTTGTTCATCCTTTCGGTACAGTTGTCTAGTACGCTTTGCATCTTGCTTCCTCAGTTCTTTACGCCGGCCTGGAATACGAAGTAGTTTGCGATTGCAACCTTTGCTCCGTGCTTCTTGGCAACTTCATCGATAGCCTGCTTTACAGACTTCGTGTCGTCCTTGACGAACTTCTGATCCTCGAAGCAGATCTCGCTGTAAAGCTTCTGCATCTTTCCGTTGATGATGCCCTCTTTGACCTTCTCCGGCTTTGAAGCGAGTTTCTCATCCTGCTCGACCTGTGCCTGGAAGATCGACTTCTGCTCATCTTCGTAAGCCTTGTCGATGTTCTTCTCGTTCAAGAACTGCGGCTTGAATGCAGCTGCGTGGAGCGCGAGGTCGTGTGCAAGCGTCTTGAATTCCTCGTCATCGAAGATTTCGCTCTTGTCGCTTGAGAGGTTCACCAGAACTGCTACGGAGCCTTCGCCGTGGATGTAAGTTGCAGCATAGCCCGCTACATCCACTACGACCAGCTTCTCAAGTGCCATGTTCTCCTTGATGATCGCGATGAGGTCGTTGACCATCTGGTGGAGTTCGTCGTTGACTTCGGTGTATCCCTTCTCAAGGACTACATCACAGATGTCCTCTCCGAGCTTCTCGAAATCCTTGTTCTTTGCAACGAAATCGGTCTCGCATGAGAGGGAGAGAAGTACAGCCTTCTTCCCGTTGGACTTTACGAACACCCTTCCGTTCTCCGTTGCCCTGTCCTGCCTCTTGGCAACTGCGGCAAGTCCCATCTCCTTGAGGATCTTCTCTGCCTTGGCAAAGTCTCCGTCGGCCTGGGAAAGTGCCTTCTTGCAATCCATCATTCCAGCTCCTGTAATGTCGCGGAGCTTCTTAACATCCTGTGCGCTGATTGCCATATATTACTCCTCGTCCTCTTCGTCGGTAACGATATCTTCCTCTTCCTTCTCATCGTCCTTCGGGACGTAGTTCGAGAAATCCTCGATCTCTACATCCTTGTCCTCAGATGCTTCTCCTTCCTGGACATCCTCGTCGTCGAGGCTCTCGATGATCTGGATTCCAGCTCCGCTGTCTGCATCGATTACTGCGTTTGCAATGATCTCTACAAAGAGCGAAATAGCCCTGATCGCGTCATCGTTTCCCGGGATCGGGTACGCGATGTCGGTCGGGTCACAGTTCGTGTCAACGACTGCGATCACAGGGATGCCAAGCCTCTTTGCTTCTGCAACTGCAGTTGCTTCCTTCTTTGTGTCGATGATGAAAAGTGCTCCGGGAAGCTCCTTCATGTCCTTGATTCCCCCAAGGTTCTTCTCGAGCTTCTCCTTCTGCTTTGTATATAGTGCTACTTCCTTCTTCGTGAGCGAATCGAAAGTTCCGTCAGCTTCCATCCTCTCAAGCATCTTGAGCTTGCCGATGCTCTTCTGGATCGTGACGAAGTTTGTGAGCATGCCGCCGAGCCAGCGATTCGAAACATAAGGCATGTTGCACCTCTTTGCCTCTTCCTCGATTGCCTGCTGTGCCTGTTTCTTTGTTCCCACGAAAAGGATCTGCTTTCCGTTCCTGACCTGTGTTCTTACAGCTTCGTATGCTTCTACGATGCAAGCACTGGTCTTCTGAAGATCGATGATGTGGATGCCGTTTCTCTCCGTGAAGATGAAACGCGCCATCTTTGGATTCCACCTTTTTGTCTGGTGGCCGAAGTGTACTCCTGACTCCAGGAGGCTCTTCATTGTTACTACTGCCATAAAATGACTCCTAACGCCCGGGAAATCTCTTTCCCTTCCTTTCGCTTTATCTCACCCGTACGGGCGGAAATTCCGCTAAAAGCGGTAAGTACACTCTAAACTGAAAACGATGTAGGATTCAATAGGGGAGCGGGTGTTCTGTCAAAATTTGCGCCCTCAGACTACTCCAAGGGCGACTATGGCGGTCCCTCTCTACGGCAACCCGACGACAGCGTCAATTAAGCCACTGAAAATAAGTTAACATGTCCGATAGCGATTGTAAACTGTTTTGATAGAAAAAATGACATGTTTTTATAGGTAATTTTACATAATAATTTCTTTCTGTAGTGGTAATTATTGAAAGAACATAGAAATTATTAAAACTAATATTTAACTGATATCAAAACAAATGATATAAATTAAATATATACTAGATATGATATGATAATAATATAATAACTGCAAATAATTATATCATTAATGACACCATCGAGGTACATCTTTTCAAGTTTCAGGCAGATTTTTATTGACGGTGAAACATAGCGGAAAATATGATTATATGTGTCTGTCGGAATATGTTCGTCTGAAAGGGGATGGTATGGCTCTTCGTAGGTTTCTTGCATTCAGTTTCGCTCTTATCTATTTCGTTTCGTGTGATTTGAGCTTTGTCCAGAGGGAGATGGTCGAAGTGACTTTCATCTCAGATGGGGAAATAGTACAGATCGAAAGCATCGGGAAGGGATCGGGGATTCCTTCAATCCCGCCTGGAAAAAAAAATGGATACATCTTTCTTGGCTGGGCATTGGAAGGAGCTTCAGATGTCGTCTCGTCGGACTTCAGGGTTGATGACGATCTGACGCTCTATGCGAAGTGGATTGGAAACTCATACGGAATTCTAAACCTTGGAGGAGGAGAGCTGGCCTTTTGGCCTTCTTTCACGTATGGCAGTCAGATATATTCTTCGGATTTACCTGAGCCTACGAGAAATGGGTATGTATTCGACGGATGGTATCTTGATCCAGACTACTCAGAGCCCGTATCCGAGATGTTCATTATCGAGGAAGGCATGAAGCTTTATGCAAAATGGAATGTAGTGGAAGGAGAGGAGCCTGGGGAGGTAGTTGAAGATGTCCTTTTTACATATGAAATCAATAACGGGGAAGTCACTATCACCGGGCTTGTTGATTCAGCGCCGGAATACATCGAAGAGTTGTCGATACCTGGAACCTTGGAGGGGCTGCCGGTAGTAGCAGTGAAAAGCCTTTCGAGGAACAGTCATTCATTTGGAAAGGTAACTTTTCCAAATTCTGTTGAAGCGATCGGAAGCGATTTGTTTTCCGGCATGACGAGTCTGAGTTATGTGGAGCTGCCTGCTTCGCTGACTGTAATTCCAAGCGGCATGTTCTTTGGCTGCAGCAGTTTGACGAGTATCGATATTCCACAAACAGTTGAATCGATTGGAAATAGTGCATTCAGCAGCACAGGGCTCGTTGAAGTATCTCTACCGAAGTCAGTTACAAGAATAGGAACGAGTGTATTCTCTGGATGCATGAATCTTGTTTCAGTCAACTCGTTCGGCGGCCTTGCCTACATGGAATCATATATGTTCAGGGGATGCGAAAGTCTTGAATTGGTAATTCCTCCTCAAATCATGCTTTGTAATACTGATAGTTTGAAAGGAGTGAAGAGCGTAGTGGTTGAATCAAGGGAGGAAATCCCTGATCATATCTTCTCATCATCGGCTGTTTCCAGTGTTGTCATTGAAGACGGGGTTGAGATCATTGGAACATATGCTTTTCAAGATAACGAATCATTGGTCTCTGTTACTTTGCCGGATAGCGTCAGGGAAATCCAAAGCAATGCGTTTGACGATTGCATCAACTTGCAAAGCATAAACTTCCCTGAAGATCTTGAAATCATTGGCGTAAACGCATTTGCAAATACCAATTTGAAGAGGGCAAACTTCAAAGCAAATTTGAAAACGATTTCGAACAGCGCATTCTTCACCTGCAATAACTTGAGTGAAGTCACGTTCAGCGGAGAAAATTTGGTTGCGATAAGTGCATATGCATTCCGAGAGTGCACCAGCTTGACCAGCATCGACCTTCCAGAGGGCTTGGTGAATATTCATCTTGGAGCATTTCAATCTTCCGCTTTATCGGAAATCACTCTGCCTGAGAGCTTGAACGTTATTGGATCAAATGCATTCAGTGACTGCAAAAACCTTGCAAGTTTGGTTATCCCCCGTAATGCAATCCAGGTAGGAGATGAAATAATCTCGGGCTGTTCTTCGCTATCTGAAGTCGTAGTGCATTGGGAAGAGACGCCAGACTGGTGGGGTTTGCATTGGGATGATGGATTTACAGGAACTTTAACCAAAAATACAGAGCCGAGTGAGTGGAATGAAGATCCTGCAACCTGGTACTCATATGAGAAGACAGGAAGTGGAATAAAGATCCTTGGTGCTTCCGAGGAACTCTCTGAATTCCAGAAAGTGTTCCACGTTCCCAATGCGATTGATGGCCACCCGGTTGTCGAAATAGCAGATGAAGCATTCATCCGCAAAGATCTGATTGAAGTTACCTTACCACAAACAATCAAGATAATAGGGGGGAGTGCCTTCAGTAACAATGAAGAGTGCAAGATCAAAGTCCTGACAGATGATCTTGTTTCCGTCGGTGTGAATGCATTCAATCACGTTGGAAAAGTGATTCTGGAAGGTAATACCATCAAAGAAAAGTTATTCAAAGATACGGAAATAACGGATGTACACGTTAATGTTTCTGCTGTACCTGATTACGCATTCGATGAATGCTACGATCTCGTTTCTGTTGCATTCGGCCCATCTGTCAGGAGTGTGGGAAAGTACCTGTTCGATGATAGTGAATATCTGGAATCGATAATCGTGGAGGATGGGATGGAGCAAGTAGGGGATTATGCATTTAAGATAAACTCTCCTTATAAAGCTTGCACTATCGTACTACCTGATTCAATCAAATCGATGGGGCAGGGTGTCTTTGCCGGTCTTTGGATAAATTCAATCAGACTTCCTTCTTCCATGACAAGAATTGAAAACCGCTCTTTTGAAAATGCATCATTACCGAAGGATTTTGCAATTCCCGATGGAATAGTTGAAATCGGAGATTGGGCATTTGATAGTTGCTATTTCCATTATGAAGGAGTGACTCTGACTCTCCCTGATTCTCTTGAGACAATTGAAACGGATGCGTTTTACAATGCGGCATGCATAAATGTGTTGAACATCCCAGCATCTGTAACGAACGTGGGGCGGACTGCGCTCGACATTGCAGCATCCGATACATTCACGCCAGTCATTAATCTACCTTTCAAAGAGAATGAAAAGCCTGCAGGATGGGATGACCAGTTCGTGATGAACAGGTATATCACGCTGAACTATGCAGAGTGAGCTGATTCCGCAATGTTTCAATTTTCAATCCTTTCTGATATCTTTCTCTCGTAATGAAAGAGATTGAATTGAAGGCGCGCGTTTCATCCTTCGATGAGACGAAGAAGAGAATAGAGGATGAGTTGGGATCTGTTGGAAAGGCTGTCTTGAAGGATGACAGGTATTTCAAGTTTCCTCTTGATCTGGTGCAACGTGTGAGGATCAGGCGCTTCCCTGATAGAGCGGAAATGACTGCAAAGAGAACGGGATGCGATGGGGGCGCTGAATCGAACGACGAGTTTGAGATCTCATTCAAGCTCGAAGACGTGGACAACGCTGTATCAATTCTGAAGCTTCTCGGGCTCGAGGATTTTTTCAGAAAGCACAAGGAAGGATTTGAGTGGACGGATGACGGGGTCCACATCGAACTATTCAAAGTAAATGACATCGGATGTTTTCTGGAGATGGAAGCGCTTTTGCCTTTCGGCTCAGAAGAAAGTGCTATAAACGAAGCGAGGGAAAAACTCTACTCTTATCTGAAGCGCTTTTCGCTCAAAGAAGATGATATCGAAAAAAGAAGTTACCGCGAAATGATACTCAACAAGGATGTTATCCCCTCCGGATGCATCGAAGCGTACACTGACGGAGGGTGCTCGGGAAACCCGGGGAAAGGGGGATGGGCGTTCGTACTGCTTTCCGACGGCGAACTCATTTGTAAAGGCTCCGGCGGAGAAAAGCTTACTACCAACAACAGGATGGAGCTTGAAGCTGTGATCGCTCTTCTTGAAGAGACGATCAAGAGGAATATAACCCGGATCGAAATCCATACTGACAGCCAATACGTAAAGAACGGTATAACAGCGTGGATGAAGAACTGGAAGAGAAACGGCTGGAGGACTTCAGGCGGAGACGGAGTTAAGAACAAGGAACTCTGGGTCAAGCTCGATGTTCTGACAAGGAAACTTGACATCAAGTGGACTTGGGTCAAGGGACATAGCGGGGTGAAGTGGAACGAAGTATGTGACTCACTATGCCAGGAAGAGATGGGTAGAATAGTATGAAGCCAAGTCTTTTCAAACTCTACTATACTTTTGCGTCGATCGGGCTTGTCACGTTCGGGGGGGGGCTTGCGATGCTTCCCATATTCAACAGGATGTGCGTCGATAAGAATCATTGGTGCACAGATGAGGACCTCACGAGGTACTATGCGATAGGGCAGTGCACTCCCGGGATAATTGCAGTCAACACCAGTACGTTCATCGGCTATTACCAGAGGGGGATCCCCGGAGGGATAATAGCGACGCTGGGGATGGTCACCCCTTCGTTTTTGATCATTACCCTGATTGCCATGGTTCTTTCGAATTTCGAAGACAACGTATATGTGATGCATGCGATGGCTGGAATCAGGATCGGGGTATGCGTGCTGATGACGAATGCGATCTTGAAGCTTGCGAGGAAATCGATCGTCGATTACTTCACGATGCTCATCTTCATAATCGCTTTGATATTCCTCTTCTATTTCGGGCTGTCGCCGGTATTGATCGTGCTATTCGGAATACTTGCAGGACTGATGCATACTCTCTTCAAGTTGAAGAGGAGGCCGACAGATGAGTGAATTGTTTTCCTTGGTATTCGAATTCTTCAAGACTGGGCTTTTTGCAATCGGCGGGGGGATGGCCACCATACCGTTTCTATACGACATTGCAGACCGCTTCGATTGGTTCTCCCATGAGGATGTGACGACTTTCATTGCAATTTCGGAAAGCACTCCCGGACCTGTGGGTGTTAATATGGCAACCTACGGGGGCTTCAAGGCATTCGGAGTGCCCGGGGGACTGGTAAGTACGCTCTCCCTTGTCGCTCCTAGTGTGATAGTCATACTCATCATTGCGAAGTTTTTAAAGGAATTTGACAAGAACAAGTTCGTCAACGGCGCACTTTACGGCCTGAAGGCAGTGGTGATCGCACTTTTCATACTGGCGCTTTGGAACGTTTACGCAGTGACGCTGTTCAATCTTGAGGGAAGCGTAGTTTCCTTCAATAAAGTAGAGATATTCTTCTTTGCCGGGATGCTTTTCCTTGCGATCAAATTCAAGAAGATAAACCCGATTCTATGGATAGTCATCGGAGCTGTCATAGGACTGGTATTCAGTTTGTAGGTCTGTACGGGACTTTCACTTCGCCGTACTTTTCCCTTGTAAGCGGAGCTGAAAGGTATACGAAGCGTGGGGATAGAAGCCTCTGATAGATTCCTTTCATCGGCACTTCTATGTCTTTTATGTACGGCATGAGCGGGAGTTCCCAGACAGGAGTGAAGAGCCTGAGGTCGAAATCCTTCGCTTCCTCTTTGATGTTCGTAGCCCGCGACTGGAAGAACGGGTAGTGCTTTGCAAGCTGGTCGATTGCATCCCTCCGATCGGGGTTGATGCGTAGGATGTCGAATGCGACTTCGTCGGCCCTTTCTTGATCCCCTATGTCGGAAAGCCCTTTCATCAGGTTCACCATCATCTCCTCATCCCCGGGGATGACAGAGAGGATCTTCTCAAGAAGCGCTACGTAGTTTCCGGCACTTCCACCCTCCCTCTCTGCGTATGCAGTGAGCATCAGAAAGCGTAGTTCGTCTGGGTATATCCTCATCCCTTCCCGTGCGACCATCAGTGCCTCGTCGTACATCCTTTCCGCAAGGTATGAGTAGGCGAGGTTGTATACAAGCTCCACTGACGGACCGTTTTCATTGATCACGTCAGTGTAATACATGAGCCTGTCGATTCCCGATCTTTCAAGCCCTTGGTAGACGAATCTATCGGTGCCCGACTGGCACGATATGATGCTTGATGCAACAAGAACGATTACAAGGAACTTAGGAAAGAACCGTTTTCTCAATTTCCCTTACCTGGTTCCTGTATAGGTTGACGATCCCCGAGCCGTAGTCTGCCATAAGCTGCATCATGTTCCTTTGGTTTTCCTTTCCGTCGACTCCGTTGAGCCTGTCCCCGGCGTCCCCGAGTCCCGGAAGTATGTATGCCTTCTCATTGAGCACAGGGTCCATCCAAAGTGTGTACACCTCAGCTTCCTTTATGGCTTTGGTAATCCTCAGCGATCCCTTGAGCGCGCTTATCACGTTCAGGAATTTTATCGATTTCGGCTTGATTCCCTGGTCTTTGAGGAACTTCACGATTGTGACAAGGGAACCTCCGGTCGCGTTCATCGGGTCTGCGAACACCAGATCCTTTCCGTCGAGCTTTTCCAAGTCGAAGAACGATTTGTCGAGGTCGAGTACGTATGCCATGTCTTTTTCGCTTCTCGACTCGTCCCTCTTGATCCTGAAAAGTGCAAAAGGGGTTACGAAATCGTTCGACGAATAGTCTTCCATCTCCTTTGATATGATCATCGAAGGAAGGAGCGCTCCACGAAGCATTACGCACATCACGCTGTTCTCGATCATGTCGTCTACATCGGGGATCTTGTGGACCGCATAGTTCTGCGCAGGGATGTCCACAGGCGTTTTTTGGAGCAGGAACCTCTTTTTCTTGAGGCACTGGTCCGAGTATGCGTGCGTAAATAGCATCTCGTATGCGCGCTGTATGTAATACAGGAACTCTTCGTGACCGGTCTCGGGATCGCGAAGTTTCGCAATTATCCTTGAGCACTCCGCGTGCATCTCGTCCGGGGTATCGAAAGAGTATACGTGGATCCTTCCGCGCTCTTTAGCTATCTCTTCAAGCCTGTGACCGATCCTGCCTGCAGAGAGGCATAGGCGTTCTATGGCCTCCTGATCCGTCTCTCCCGAGTCCTTTATCTTCTGACATGCTTCCATCGATTCGGCGTACATGTCCTCGATTTCCTTTATATCCCTCTTGTCCTCTTCTGAGAGGAACCCGTCGAGGTCTTCGGCGTTCAGAACTATCTTTGCCATCATTTCCTCCAAAGCGAATTATAGGGCAAGAAGGGAGTGTTTTCCAATTCCATCTTTTTAGGTATATTTTGCAGAAGGAGAACAAGACCAGATGAATCTAGTATTTCTTGGCCCTCCCGGAGCGGGAAAGGGTACTATAGCAGCGAAAGCAAAAGATGCACTCAACATTGTGCACATTTCAACCGGTGACCTCTTCAGGTCGAACATCAAGAACGAGACGGAGCTTGGAAAAGTCGTCAAGGAGATCCTTGCAAAGGGCGATCTCGTGCCTGATGAAGTTACTGTAAACATGGTCAAGGCAAGGCTTGAAGAGGATGATCTGAAGGAGAAGGCAGGTTATATCCTCGACGGCTTTCCGCGTACTGTCGCCCAGGCGGATGCGCTCGAGACGTTCAGCAAGCTCGATGCCGTGATCAATTTCGTGCTCTCTGAAGAGGAGATACTCAAGAGGCTTTCGGGCAGAAGGGTCTGCAAGA
This sequence comes from uncultured Spirochaetaceae bacterium, assembly GCA_944389975.1. Taxonomy (GTDB): domain Bacteria; phylum Spirochaetota; class Spirochaetia; order Sphaerochaetales; family Sphaerochaetaceae; genus Ornithospirochaeta. The sequence continues at coordinate 82,345 of CALXOH010000016.1, read as the reverse complement.
GCACGGGACGTACATACCACATCATCTACAATCCCCCGAAAGTGGAGGGTAGGGATGACGAGACCGGAGAGGAACTCATCCAGAGGGATGACGACAAGGAAGAAGCGATCCTCAACAGGCTCCAGGTATATCAGAAGAGCACTGCGCCTTTGATCGAGTATTACCGCCAGAAGGGTCTTTTGGTCGACATCGATGCATCAAAGAGCCCTGACGAGGTTCTTCAGTCTCTTTTGAAGGTTTTGAAATAATTTTGGGATTTTGCCCTCTGGTTGAGGGCAAAACACTTTACACGATTATTTCAATTGTGCATAATAGGGCAAGTTGCAGGTAAGAATGCCTGAAACGATCGGAGGATTAGCTCAGCGGGAGAGCGCTTGCCTTACAAGCAAGATGTCACAAGTTCAATCCTTGTATCCTCCAACAAGCCAGGCCCATCCTGGCTTTTTTTATTCCGGAGTGCAGATGTACAGAGAAATCCTTTCAAGACTACCTTCTTCGGTGACGCTATTGGCAGTCTCCAAGACCAAACCGTATGAAATGGTTGAAAGCCTCTACGCTGAAGGTCAGCGTCTTTTCGGGGAAAACAGGGTGCAGGAGATCGAAACGAAGTTTCCGATACCATCAGAGCGCCCAGACGGGATGAAGGTATTCATGATCGGTCACCTTCAAAGCAACAAAGTAAGGAAAGCTGTAGCGCTGTCTGACAGGATCGAGTCTGTGGATTCTTTGAAAGTGCTTGATCTGATCGCAGCAGAGGCGGGAAAGATCGGTAGGAAGATCAACATTCTTCTTGAGTGGAAGTGCTCTGAAGATCCTGAGAAGACCGGGTTTTCCGACATAGAGGAGTTATATCGGGCAGTCGAGAGGGCCCGGGGGATGGAGAGCGTGAACCTTCTTGGATTGATGACCGTGGGGCCGTTGACCGATGAGAGGGATGAGATACGTAGAAGTTTCCATCAGACGAGGATGATATTCGAAGACATCGGGGGACTTGATGTGCTTTCGATGGGGATGAGCGGAGACTGGGAGATTGCCATTGACGAAGGCTCGACGGAGATCAGGATCGGAACGCTTTTGTTCGGGAGCAGGAATTGAACGCTAGACGCATCGTGGCAATCATCATCCTTCTCGTGCTTCCCTTCTACCTTTTCTCCGATCCGATCACTTACGAGTACGAGCCGTACCAAGAGGAGGAGTTTCCGATCTGGGTGCATGAACTGAGGAGGGCGGAGAGCATATTCTTCGGTTCGTTCGTCCTTACATTCCCGATAGCCGCGCTATGCTACAATGTTGCAGGCTCCCTGGGGATGCCTACGTTCAAAGAGGAATACCAGAACGTGCTGATGCAGGCTGCGTGGGCTGCGGGGCTATCGCTGTTGATTACAGGAATAGACTGGATAATGGGGCTTGTCGATGACTGAAGAGAAGATACTCAACGTCGTTGCATCTGCATCCGGCAGGGTCGACAAGGTCTTGAGCATGGATGATGAGATCCCACGGAGCATTTTTTCAAAGAAAAGTACGAAAATCCGTGTAAACGGAGTTGAAGTCAAGAAGAGTTTCCCGGTCAAAGAGGGCGATGAGGTTGAACTGGAGTACACGGAAGAGCTCTTTTCAGGGGTGAAAGGGGAGGATATAGGACTTGACGTTCTATACGAAGACGACCAGATTCTCGTGATCGATAAAAAGCCGGGGATGGTCGTGCACCCGGGTGCAGGGGTGCATTCGGGAACGCTTGTCAACGCGCTTGTACATAGATACGGCGAGGAGATTTTGTCATCGGATCCGGTGCGCCCCGGCATAGTGCATCGCCTTGACAAGGATACCTCGGGGGTGATGGTCATAGCAAAGACCCGTTCTGCACACGAAGTGTTGGCCGATGCGTTCAAGAACCACGACTTGAGGAAGGAGTACGTTGCTGTCGTCGAAGGCACTTTCAAGGAGAAAGAGGGACTGATCGAGAAAAACATCGTCAGAAGCAGGTCGGACAGGAAGAAATACACTACCAGCGACAGCGACGGGCGGTATGCGCTCACCAAGTACAAAGTGATAGGGGAGTGCACGGGGTATTCCCTTCTGGCGGTTGAGATCCTTACCGGGCGGACGCACCAGATAAGAGTGCACATGAAAAGCATTTCCCATCCGATTGCAGGGGATGCGATATACAATCCGAAGAGCAAAGTGAAGGAGCTGATGCTTCATTCGCGCTCGTTGGAGATAAAACACCCCGGAAGCGGCGAAAGGATGATCTTTATATCGAAGGTACCCGAGCGGTTTTCCCTTCTCTTTCCGAAAGAGGTTTCTCAGCTGAACGAAGTCGCCTCGGCTTCGAGCATATCCTGATTGAACATCTTCTCGATCCTTATCTTCGACGGCGATCCGTGGCCGGGGAATATGAGCGTGTTGTCGTCGAGGACGAAAAGCTTTTTCCTTATTCCGTCTATCATGAGTTCCTTGCTTATAAGGGACTCGGTCATCCCGATCGATCCCGATTCGAGGGTGTCGCCGGTGAATACGATGTTGTCAACCAGGTATGAGATGCAGTCGATGCTGTGTCCGGGGATGTGGAGCGCTTTGATCTTTATCGAGCCGATCGATATCTCATCTTCGTCGCGGAGCGCTTTGCATTCGATTCCTTCGATCTTGTCCCTGTATGCATATACAGTGGGTGAGTAGATCTTGAACAAAGTTCCGAGTCCGTCGACGTGTGCAAGGTGTGAGTGCGTGATGAGGACCCCCACGAGGTTCATCTTCCCTTCGATTCTCGAAATAAGCTGGTTGTCGACCGATGAGCAGTCGACCAGTATTCCGAGCTTTTCGTTCTCTTCTTCGATGAGGTATTGGTTTACGAGGTGCTTTGAAGAAAGGATCGTATGTATCTTCATCTTATGATCCCCTTCTTGAAGAACGCTTCCTCGGGGTTCGAATACTTGAACGAGACAGCGCGTATGATCGCTGAACGGAAATTGGTTCGCTTGAGGTTGCAGTCCTCGAAGCTTGTTTCGATCAATTTCGAAAGCGAGAAATTGGAAAAGTACAAGTCGGATGACTCGAAGGTCGTCTTGTAAGTGTCTATTCCCATGAAGTTGGTGTGGATTATAGTGCTACCCGAGAAATCCGAAAACATGATGTTCGCCCCTGAGAAGACCGTATATCTGATGTCTGCATCCCGGAATGTGCAATGTTCGAACACAGAGTAGTCGAAAAAGACACTTGAAAGGGTTGCCCTGTCGAACGTGCATGAACGGAAGTAGCAGAAAGCGAAATTCGAATCGTGCATCACAAGCGAAGAGAAATCAAGAGAGTCGAACTCCGCATCGACTATCGAGGAGTCCGAGATGAACTTCTCCTCCGTCATCTTCTTTGTAAAAGCGCTTAGTATCTTCTCTTTCTCCGTCGAATGGTGGTAGCAATACTGACTCCCGGGAAGAGCGTATGTATGGCATCCTTCGATCTTGCATTTCTGGTCTCTGAACATACCTATTGATTCTAACCTCTATCGTGCGCGATTGCACGAACTTGTTTTGGCGTTGTATCATCAAGTGCTATGGTTGCCAAGGTGATTAAGAGCATCAACGGGCTTGTGGATGCGAAAGATGAAAGCGGAAAGATCTGGAAGTTGAGGATCAAGGGGAAGGTGCTCTCGCTTGAAAGCGAGGAGTACAATCCACTTTCAAGCGGGGATGACGTGGTCTTCACGCCCCTTTCCGACGGCGAAGGCTTGATAACGGAACGCCTTGAGAGGCATTCATCTTTCTCAAGATGGAACCAGAAGAGGGAGTGCAACCAGACGATAGCTTCGAACATCGACCAGGTTGCGATAGTGCTGTCCCCGGAAAGCCCGCCGTACAGAAGCCGCTTTCTTGACAGGGCGCTATGCTCCATACACGGGGCGAAACCTTTGATAGTCCTCAATAAGTGCGACCTTGGGGTTGCCGTGGATGTGAAGGAGAGCCTCTCTTCTTACTCCGATCTGGGCTATGATGTGGTATACCTTTCCGCCAAGTTCGATCCCTCTCCGATCTCAGGATATCTATCGGGGAAAATTACGTGCTTCGTCGGCCAAAGCGGGGTTGGGAAATCGAGTTTGGTCAATGCGCTCCTGGACGCTCATCAGAGAGTCGGCTCAATAGTCTGGAAGTACGACAGGGGAAGGCATACCACGAACCACTCTGTTCTGATCGAGGGGGACGGGTTTTCGATAATAGACACGCCGGGGGTGCGCGAGATCATAGTGCCGATGGAGGAGAAAAGGAGCGTCTTGGAGTCGTTTCCCGAATTAAGGGGCATCGAGTGCCGTTACAAAACATGCCTTCATGAGGGGGAGGATGGGTGCATGGTCCCTGATTTGATAAGAGAAGGGAAGATAAAAGAGGAGAGGTATGAAAGCTATCTGAGGATACTCTCCTCTTTGGATGAAAGGAGACCTGAGTATGAAAGACGAGCAAAGAGAGGCTGAAGAGAGGAGGATGTATGAGGAGATGGGGCTTATGAAAGTCCTGTCCCTTGTTTCTTCTAATGCGCTCTTTCCCGAGTCTGGATCCCTCTTCACTCCGGATCTGATCGAAAAGGATATTGCCTCGATCGACAAGCGTGGGGAGCGTATAGCGCGCTACATCTCGCTGATAAAGGGAGGCGGGGATGTTACAACTCCCTTTCCGTATATCTCCGATGTCATCGAAAGCGTAGAGAACGGCGCAAGGGATTTGTCGGGGGAAGGGGTATACCGCGCACACCTGTTCGTCTCCTCTTTCTTGAACATGCTCCGGTTTGAAAAAGCGACTGACAGGATCAGGCATTCGTGGGTTGATTTCATCGATGAAGTTTCAAAAACTTTACTTCCTGACGGGAATGTTGACGAGTCGAACCCGAGGCTCCTGCCTTTTTTGGAGAAAATAGAGAGTGCGAAGAGGAGGCGGAGGGAGTACTCCGAGTCGTTCATCAGGGAAAACAGCGCCATTCTGACGTCAAACACTCCGTTTTTCCATAGCGGAAGGTTCATATTCCAGGTCAATGCATACGAGAGGAGCAAGGTTCCGGGGTACGTCGAAGGGGAAAGCGGAAGCGGAAAAGCACTCTACGTCGAGCCGTTTGCCCTTGTTGATTTGAACAACGATGTATTTCTCTCCGAAGAGAGGCTTTCAAAGGAGAAAAAGAGGATACTCGAAGAGCTTGTGGAAATGCTTTCATCATTGATCGATGAGATCGTTCAGATGAGGGCTGAAGTTCTCGACTTCGACTTGCATCATGCGTTCTCCGTCTATCTGATCAAGATAAAGGCAAACAGGATGATGCATGGGGAAAAAGTCTCTCTTCTATCTGCAAGGCACCCGCTGGTCGAGAATCCCGTACCGATCGATTTTTCAATCGGGGATGGTATAAAAGGTGTTGTGATATCCGGGGCGAATGCCGGGGGAAAGACAGTTACGATGAAAACCGTCGCACTCCTTTCCATGCTCAACCAGATCACGGGTTTTGCTCCCGCTGACGGGAAATCCGAGCTCCCGATCTTCTCTTCATTTCTTTCAGACATAGGGGACTGGCAGTCGATAGAGGAGAAGGAGTCCACGTTCTCGTCCCACATGCTCCACGTGAAGAACATCGAGGATCTAGCCGATTGCGATTCCTTGGTCATCCTGGACGAGCTATGCTCGGGTACCGATCCTGAAGAGGGCTCGTACCTTGCACTTTCAATCCTCGAGTACTTTTCAAAGCACGCGGCACTTACACTCGTCACAAGCCATTACTCGCTTTTGAAAGAGCGCGCATACGGAGAGGATTACCTTATGAACGCGTCGATGTCGTTTGACGAGGAGCGGGGGATACCGACGTACAAGGTTATAATAAACGCACCCGGGGAGAGCCATGCGCTGAAGATTGCAAGAAACAAGGGGCTCTCGGAGGAGATCATCAGGCGTTACGAGGAACTCTCCGAAGGGAAGAAGGACAGCGTGTCGAACCTCATCGGAAAACTTACAAGGGAGAAAAAGGAGCTTGACGAAGAGATTGAGAGCCTGAAGGCGGAGCGTGGAAGGCTGGAGGCGAAGAGGAAAGTGATGGAAAAGGAGGAGAAGGAACTGAAGGAGAAGCTTCTCTTCCTTGATAGAAAATCACTCGACGAGTACTCAAGCATCATCAGGAAAGGGCGAAGCACCATAGAAAATCTCGTGAAGGCAATAAGGGAGAACAAGGCCGATGATTCAAGCGTGAAGGAAGCAAAGAAGGAACTCGACGCCCTCTTCGAGGAAAAGGAGAGGGAAGAGAAAAGGCTTGATGAGAGCAGCGTCCATACCCAAAGTTTCTCAGTCGGCGACGAAGTTTCATGTGGAAAGCTCGGGAAGCGGGGTAAAGTGCTTGCCGTCGGGAAAAAAGGGCAATACCTTGTGCTTCTCGAGGGTGGATTGAAGATCACGCTTCCATCCGACCAGCTGAAGTTGAACGACAAAAAAGGATCGAAGGCAAGCGTCAGCTACGATATATCGAAATTCAAGAACAAGAAAGCATCATATACGATAGACGTGAGGGGGAGGAAGCTCGAGGATGCGCTGAAGGTGGTGCAGGACGAGATAGAGGAGGCGACCCTCTCATCCCTCTCTTCATTCGTAATAATCCATGGCCTCGGGGATGGGGTTCTCATGAGAGGCATACACGAATATCTCAAAAAGAGAAGGGATGTCGCATCATATTACTTTGCACGCCCTGAAGACGGCGGAATGGGAAAGACTTACGTGGAGCTTCAGTAGAGTACCACCCCTTCCTTTTTTAATTCGCCAACCCTTCTTTCGTAGAGCTCTACAAGGCTCTCTTCATCGCTTTTCCTTCTGTCGATCTCTATTTGAAACAGCTCCAGGCCCATCTCTTCGTACTCCCTCTGGAGCTCTATGTTTTCGTGCATTCCCATATCGAGTGCGAAACGCTCTTTCTCGTAGCTTTTGACCAAGTCGGAACTGGGTGCGATGTAAACTTTGCCGTTTGCAAGGTTTTTGATCGTGAACGTCCCTTGCACAGGGCTTTTTGAAAGGAATTCTTCGTATTTCATATCCGATAATCTAAGGAACACTTGATGAGGATTTTTGTCAACAGCAACCAGCTTTGGTTGGAAAATCGGGGGATTTTATCCGAATATATCGATATTGGTGGTGTAGATTACTTGTTTTTCAAAGGCTTTTGTGGAATTTATATTTTGTGGATGTTATCATCTTGAAAAGAAAAAACAATCAGGTAGGTATGAAATGGAAATGCAGATTCAAGATCTGATCGATTCCATCCGCAAGGACGGCCTTGAGAAAGCTGAACGCGAGAGCGAACAGGTAATTTCCGAGGCGAAAGCCAAGGCGGAGGGGATCGTGAAGGAAGCGGAGGAGAAGGCGGCAAAGCTCATTTCCGACGCTAAGAAAAGGATCAGCCTGGAGGAGGAGACGAGCAAAGCCGCTTTGGAGCAAGCTTCAAGGGATGCACTTCTTACTTTCAGGAAGAAGATGGTGGAAGAGATCAACCTGATCCTGAAATCAAAAGTCTCCCAGGCACTGGATGCAAAGACGTTGACCGAGCTGGTGAAGATCGTCGTAGAGAAAGAGTGCGATGATGCGTCAACGGTCGTTGTCCCGGAAAAATTGGAAGAAGAGGTTTCAAAGGGTTTGGCAAAGGAACTCGCCGACAAGGTTTCAAAGGGCCTTCAAGTGAAGGGCGGCAAACAGTTCGGGACGGGTTTTGTTGTCATGGAAAAGGACGGGGAGGGGTATGTCGACCTTTCGGACGAGGCGCTTGTATCCCTTTTGATGCCGTACCTTTCGGAAAGCCTGAAGAAGCTGTTCCACTAGGAGGCTTCCCTTGGCAAAGTACTACTATTTCATCTCGTCCCTTCCAATGCTGAAGATGGATCAGGATCCACCGTTCAGCCATCAGGAATTCCTGGATAAGGCAAAAGGTTTGATGTCCGCAAAGGATTACGCGGAGTTGAGTTCTTTATCCGGAGAGGACGCGGGGGAACCCAAGAGCCGGTTGATGAGGAAGTGGAAGGACTACAAGTCCTTGGTACTCTCTGTCCTGGTTGATCAGAGGGCAAGGAAATTAGGACTGGATGATTCAAGGTACAAGCTGAAGGGAAAGGCGGACGGTGTGCTTTCAGAGCGCATCAACAGGATCGTCAATGACATGGATCCGCTGAGGGGGGAGTTGGAGATTCTATCGATATATTTCGATTTCCTATCGTCAGTCCCGGTCACAGATCCGTTCTCGCTTGAGATCCTGGAGATATACTCGCTGAAACTGGAGCTCCTGGAAGAGAGCCGAAGCTTCTCGGTAGAGAAAGGCAGAAGTGAATTTAACCGTCTGTTCCAAAAGCTTGGAGACGATTTGTCCAAATAGAAGGAAGGTTGAGAAATGCAGTTGAAAACCGGTCATGTCGTTGGAGTCAACGGCAACATGGTGAACGTCAGGTTCGATACTGACGTCATCAAGAACGAGGTCGGCTATATACGCGTTGGCGATGTGCGATTGAAATCCGAGGTCATCAGGATCACGGACGGGATTGCCGCAATGCAGGTATATGAGATGACTGGGGGAATCAAGGTCGGAGATGCTGTAGAGTTCTCCGGGGAACTATTGAGCGTAGAGCTCGGGCCCGGACTACTTACGCAGGTTTTCGACGGACTACAGAATCCGCTGCCGGAATTGAGCAAGAGGTGCGGGTTCTTCCTCCAGAGGGGCGTCTACGTAGAGCCGATTCCAAACAATGAATGGGAATTCACTCCCACAAGGAAAGTCGGGGATCAGATCGAAGCCGGCGACAGCTTCGGAACAGTACCCGAAGGAATATTCACGCACAAGATCATGGCACCTTTTTCCCTCGTGGGCTCATGGACGATCAAATCGATCAAGGAGAAGGGGAAGTACCATGCGAAAGACACAATCTGTGTGATTGAAAACGAGAAAGGTGAGACAAAGGATCTTTCGATGATCATCACCCAGCCTGTGAAGGTTGCGATCAAAGGGTACTCAGAGAGGGTAAGGCCCGATGAACCCATGGTTACAAAGATCAGGCTCATCGATACGTTCCTGCCCGTTGCAAAAGGCGGCACTTACTGCACCCCCGGCCCATTCGGAGCTGGAAAGACAGTTCTGCAGCACCTTACAAGCCGTAACGCCGACGTTGATGTCGTAATCATCGCAGCTTGCGGAGAGCGCGCAGGTGAGGTAGTAGAGATCCTGAAGGAGTTCCCTGAACTCATCGACCCGAAGACAGGCAAGTCCCTGATGGAGCGTACGATCATAATTTGCAACACGTCAAGCATGCCCGTGGCAGCGAGGGAGGCTTCGGTATACACTGCAGTTACGATGGCGGAGTACTACAGGAACATGGGTCTTGACGTACTTCTTCTTGCAGACAGCACATCCCGTTGGGCACAGGCAATGAGGGAGATGTCCGGAAGGCTTGAGGAGATTCCTGGGGACGAAGCGTTCCCTGCATACCTTGAGTCGAGGATCAGCGAGTTCTACGAAAGGGCCGGAAAGGTCCGCCTAAAGGATGGAAGCTTCGGAAGCGTCACCATCGGCGGAACAGTATCCCCTGCAGGCGGTAACTTCGAAGAGCCTGTCACACAGGCGACGCTGAAGGTCGTAGGTGCATTCCACGGGCTTTCCCGCGAACGTTCCGATGCACGTAAGTACCCCGCAATCGATCCGTTGGATTCCTGGTCGAAGTACGAGGGCATAATACCTCGCATGGACGTCGAGGAGGCGTACTACTACGTCAGGAAGGGCAACGAAGTAAACCAGATGATGAAGGTCGTCGGAGAGGAAGGCACGAGCCTCGAGGATTACATCGTCTACCAGAAGGAAGAGCTCGTGGATGCTGTATACCTGCAGCAGAACTCGTTCGATCCTGTGGATTCGGCTGTAACTGTAGACAGGCAGAGGTATACGTTCAATGTTCTTCTGGAGATCCTGAGGTCTGACTTCGATCTCGAGGACAAGAAGGATGCACGCCTTTACTTCAACCAGATGAGGCAGCTTTTCATCGACTGGAACGGCACTGAGCGCGAGAACGAGAACTTCGCCAAGAGGGAGAAGGCACTCAGGGAGCACATCGAGTCAAGAAGGAAGAGGTGAGGATAATGGCAATTGGAAAGATACATACGAAAATAGAGTCGATTGTCGGAAACGTCATCACCGTAAAGGCTGATGGCGTACGCAACGGGGATCTTGCGGAGATCACATCCGGGGGAAAGAAGAGCCTTGCAAACGTCATCAAACTTGACAACGACAAGGTCTCCCTGCAGGTCTTTGCCGGCGGTCAGGGCGTTTCGACCGGTGACAGCGTTAAGTTCCTCGGCGTTCCGATGCGCGTAAGTGCATCCGAGAACATGCTCGGAAGGATTTTCAACGGAGCAGGGGAGCCCAGGGACAACGGCCCGGAGATGACTGAGGATTTGATCGAGATCGGGGGACCTTCGGTAAACCCGTCACGCCGTATAGTGCCCAAAAACATGATACGAACGGGAATCCCGATGATCGATATGTTCAACACTCTCGTCGAGTCGCAGAAGCTTCCTATCTTCAGCGTCTCGGGTGAGCCTTACAACGAGCTTCTTGCACGAATCGCAATGCAGGCTGAAGTCGACGTGATCATCCTTGGTGGAATGGGACTCAAGTACGACGACTACCTCTACTTCAGGGAGACGTTGGAAAAGTCTGGTGCGCTTTCGCATACGATAATGTTCGTGCATACCGCATCCGACCCGACTGTCGAATGTACGCTCGTTCCTGACATGTCGCTTGCAGTAGCCGAGAAGTTCGCGCTTGAAGGAAAGAAGGTTCTCGTCCTTCTTACCGATATGACCAACTTCTGTGATGCACTCAAAGAGACTGCAATCACGATGGAACAGGTTCCTTCGAATCGTGGATATCCGGGCGATTTGTATTCAGCGCTCGCATCAAGGTACGAGAAGGCGGTCGACTTCGAAGGTGCCGGATCTGTCACCATCCTCGGCGTTACGACGATGCCTGGCGATGACGTTACACACCCGGTTCCGGACAACACGGGATACATCACGGAGGGGCAGTATTACCTGAAGAACGGGCACATCGAACCGTTCGGATCCCTCTCGAGGCTCAAGCAGAACGTCAACAAGGACACGCGTGACGACCACCGCGCCCTCATGGACGGTATGATCAAGCTTTACTCGGCATACAAAGACAGCCTTGAGAAGAAGAGCATGGGATTCTCGATGAGCGACTGGGATGAGAAGCTTCTCAAGTACGGTGAGGCATTCGAGTCCCGTCTGATGGACCTCAAGGTGAACATACCTCTTGAGGAAGCGCTTGACGAAGGATGGAAGATCCTTTCGGAGTGCTTCGAGCCGAACGAAACTGCGCTCAGGACCGATCTGATCGAGAAGTACTGGCCAAAGAAGTGAGGTTTCCGGGGAGATGAAGCTAACAAAGAACGAGCAGAAGAAGCAGAAGGACGCTCTCAAGCAGTTCCAACGCTACCTTCCTACTTTGCAACTCAAGAAGCAGCAGCTTTTGATAGTCATAAGGGAAGCTGTCGCCGAGCTTGACAGGCTCGAAGAGGAGAAGAGGAAGGCTATCAGCGGACTGGACAGCTTTATTGCAGTCTATGGCGGAAATGCTCTCTTTGCTCCCGAGAAATCGATAATAAACCTTCTTAAAGTCAAAGAGATCAAGAGATCCTACCAGAACGTAGCGGGAGTCAAGGTACCGGTCTTCGAATCTTTGGAGTTCGAGGACATCAAGTACGACCTCTGGGAATACCCGTTCTGGGTCGACGGCGCATTAATGGCACTGAGGGACATGGCGAAGTACGATGCGCTCATTCTCACGCAGAAGGAGAAGATCAGGCTGTTGGAGAATGAGATGAAGACTACAAGCCAGAGGGTCAACCTCTTTGAAAAGGTCAAGATACCGGAAGCCAAAGAGAACATCAGGGTTATAGGAATCTACCTGCAGGACCAGCAGACGTCAGCTGTCGTCCGGGGTAAGATTGCAAAGAAGAAACTTGTCAAGGCGGGTTGATGCAATGATAGAACGGATGAAAAAGATCACAGTCGTATCTACAAGCGAAAGAAAGCGTGACGTGCTTCTTTCACTTCGTAAGTGTGGCGTGATGCACATATCTGATCTAGTGCAGAAGACCAGCGGAGTCGAGGATGCGGAGAGTTTGAGGAAAGACCTTGACGAGGTCGTTCAGCTTGTAAAAGAGAAGGGTGGGAAGAAAGCGAAGGTGGACACAGTCCTTCCCTTTGACGACATCTCGTCGTATGCAAAACGCCTTTCCGAGGACATCCGCGAATACAAGGAGTTGTCAGATCAGAGCCAGGTGCTCTCAAGGGAGATCGAGAGGGTCAGCCCGTACGGGGAGTTTGATCCTTCCGAACTCAAGGAGCTCTCGAAAAACGGTTTTGATTTCACCTTCTACACTTTGAGTGGAAAGGAACTTGAGAACCTCAAGGAAAGCGACGTGGAGTACTACCTTGTCAAGGATGGCAAGGTAGTGTTGATCGCATCGCTAAACGGAAAGATAAACGTTCCGGGGGTATTCGAGTTTACGCTGCCAGCGAAAGGGTTGTCGGAGATGAGGAGCGACCTCAAGGAGATGGAGAAGAAGCTCAAGAGAGTCACTGACGAGCTTGTCTCTTCATATTCGCACCTCGATCAGGTGAAAGGTGAGATCAGAAGGCTTGATGCCGTGATCAACTTCTCGCAGGTTGAGAACACGGTCGCATCCGAGGGAAAGCTTTGCTACATCTCAGGGTACGTGCCGGTCTCTTCGATGGATCGTTTCCAATCGTTCGCCCATGAGAATTCGTGGGGATATTCAGTGGACGATCCGGGGGATGAGGATCAACCGCCAACGAAGATAAAGTATTTCGGGGTATTCAGGATCGTACAGCCGATATTCAAGATCCTTGGAACCGTTCCCGGATATAACGAGAGGGATATCTCGAGTTACTTCCTCTTGTTCTTCACACTCTTTTTCGCGATGATCGTCGGTGACGCGGGCTACGGGGTTCTTTTCCTGTTGCTTGCAATCTACATGACTGTCAAAGGCAAGAAGAGCGGAAAGGGGATAAGCGATCTGAATTTCCTGTTGTACGTGCTCTCGATTGCGACGGTAGTCTGGGGCGCTCTCACCGGCACATGGTTCGGTTCGGAGGAGCTGTTGGCATCATCTCCGTTCCTCCAGAGCTTGGTGATTCCTGCCATCACGAACTTCCCGTCGGTATTCCCGGGCTGCGATCCGGATTGGGCGCAGAACAACGTAATGCAGTTCTGCTTCATAATCGGAACGGTGCAGCTTTCGCTTGCATGCATTCTGAATATAAAGGACAAGATCAGGAAGAAGGACCTTTCGTGGGTTGCCGACCTTGGATGGCTTATCGACATCCTCGTGTTGTACTTCCTTGTTCTTTTCCTCGTGATCGGAACGGATGTATCTGCGATGTTCCCGGTGATAATCGGTGGTGTTGCAACAGGCTACTGCCTCGTGCTCCTATTCGGCGCACAGGCTCCCGGAGTTCCATTCGTAAAAGGAATGATTTCCGGGCTCGGCGGATTCTTCACGACGTTCTTGAATACAGTATCGTGCTTCTCGAACATAATGAGCTACATCAGGCTCTTTGCCGTTGGAATGGCATCGCTTGCCATAGCGCAGTCGTTCAACGGAATGGGCGGGGGAATGCTCACCGGGTTCATGATGCCGTTTGGAATAGTCGTAATACTTTTCGGGCATGCGCTCAACCTCGTCATGGGATTACTCTCTGTAGTCGTACACGGCGTCAGGTTGAATCTATTGGAATTCTCAGGCCAGCTTAACATGGAGTGGTCTGGATATGAATACGAACCGTTCAAGGAATTGGACGGAGATAATCAGAAACTAGGTTGATAAAGGAGTTTGGAAATGTTTGACAACCTTGCTTATATTGGAATGGCTTGTGCGCTTGCACTTTCTGCATGCGGATCTGGAATCGGAGCTGGAATCGCCAGCCAGGGCGCTGTAGGTGCTTGGAAGAAGTGTTATGCCCAGGGAAAACCCGCACCATTCATGATGGTTGCTTTCGCAGGTGCACCTCTTACCCAGACGATCTATGGCTTCTTGTTGATGAACTTCATCTCAAGCGCAATTGAAAGCGGATCAGCATCTCCTGCACTCTGCTGCGGAGTAGGTATCTTCTGCGGACTTGCAATCGGTATTTCCGCTATGTTCCAAGGAAAGGTATCGGCAGCTGCCAGTGACGCTCTCGGAGAGACTGGAAAGGGTACTGCAAACTACTTCATCGTCATCGGTATCGTTGAAACAGTTGCACTCTTCACCCTCGTTCTCTCACTCCTTGTTCTCTGATCGATCCAAGGAATAAAGACGATGCATGGCCCCTCTTCGGAAGGGCCATTTTTCGTCATTGATGTAGCTTGAATGCATTAGATTCAGGACAAGAGAAGGAATATGGAATGGCTCAAATATCTGTAGTTGTAGATGATGAGAAATGTAAGGAATTCAAGAAGGTGCTTTCAGAAATTGGGATCAGCACATCTGATGCAATCAGGATGTATATCGATGCTGTGATCAGATACCGCGATATTCCAAGGGATGTCGATCCATTCTACTCGAAGGAAAACATGGATTTTCTTTTTCTAAGCATGAAACAGCTCGAGGAGGGGATTTGCGATCATGATGAGTATTGAGTCAGCTGCAGTTACCTACATAGGAAAACATAAAAAGTATTGAAACAAAATTCTTCGGCTTCTTGGACTATTCAGGAAAGAAAAAAGAGACAATCAAGTAGTTTGTTTTCAGACGCACGACAGGTGGATATATGTTGATCTTTCATACTGTATAGTTTCTACATTAAGGCTCATGGATTTGAGATCTCACATTCCTTTCCACGTTGCCTGCTTCCATGCTTTTGGAATAAACTGGCTTTGTGATCAAAGACAAGGCAAAGGAACTAATAAAGAGAACAGGGCTGCTGGAGAGCTTGAAAACCATACCTGATCGGGAAGGGCAGGAGTGCGATTACTCACGGGAATTCCAGACAGACAGGGAAAACGCGCACCTTTATGAAGTGCTGTCGGGGAAGGCTCGTGCACTTACCACGTGGAGGGAGATGCCCGAGAGCAAGGATGTTATAGCATTGATGACCCTTGAAGAAGGGGATGCGGTATTGTACTTTGCAGGGGAAGCGAGGATGATCGTACCTATCGATGGCGAAGTTTCCCACTTTGTCCTGGAGTAGAGATGTTTTCCAAAAAGACAGCAAAGATCAAGGATTTGGAGATCGGAGGATCATCGCCTCTTCGCATCCAGACGATGTGGGACAGGAGGGTGTTTCCAGAAGACATACCTTCGGTAGTTGAAAAACTGAAGAGACTCAGAGTGCTGGGCCTTGATATTGTGCGCTTTTCCGTCTTGGATGAAAACGATGTTGAAGTGCTTTCTGAAATACAATCCCGGATCGACATACCTTTGGTTGCCGACATACATTTCGATTACAAACTCGCGCTGAGCGCATTGGATCACAAAATCCCGAAAGTAAGGATCAATCCCGGGAACATCGGGCCTGAGTGGAAGAGCAGGGAGATATACAAGAAAGCATCGGATGCAGGTGCCGCAGTAAGGATAGGATTGAACTCAGGATCACTTCCTTTGAAGTTCAAAGGAATGAAGAAAGCTGATGCGATGGTGGAGAGTGCAACCGAATACATCGACATTGCAGAGAAAACCGGGTTTGACAACCTCGTGATTTCCCTTAAATCAAGCGATTTGGATGAAACGGTAAAGGCCAATGAGAAACTAGCATCCTTGGTCGATTACCCCATACACCTCGGTGTGACCGAGGCAGGGGGTGTCGTGGAGAGCGCTGTGCGTTCGACATGGGCGCTTGGGAACCTGTTGAAAAAGGGTATAGGGGATACTATCAGGGTATCGATCACCGGGTCTCTTGAGGATGAAGTGGTTGCCGGGATGGAGATTGCAAGGGCTTTGGGCCTTTTGAATGGCGGAATCAGGATAGTTTCATGCCCAAGGTGCGGAAGGCATGTCTTCGATACTGACGCCATGCTACGCGAAGTCAAAGAGAACATAACGCTTTTTCCCAAGAAGGATATGACGATAGCGATCATGGGTTGCCAGGTCAACGGGCCGGGGGAGGCGGAGAGTGCCGATTACGCGGTCACGGGGATCGGTAACTCGGTGTTTCTATACAAGAGAGGAAAGCTATATGAGAAAATCGAGAGAAAAAACGCGCTTTCCGAACTATTGAAGGTAATTGAAGATGATAGATAAACTTGTGATAAAAGGTGCAAGGGAGCACAATTTGAAGAACATCTCCCTGGAGATACCGAAAAACTCACTGGTGGTACTCTCGGGGCTCTCGGGAAGTGGTAAATCATCCCTTGCATTCGACACGATCTTTGCAGAGGGGCAGAGAAGATACATGGAATCCCTCTCTTCATATGCAAGGCAGTTCCTGGGTCGCATGGAGAAGCCCGATGTGGATTTCATCGAAGGGCTTTCGCCTGCAATTGCGATCGAGCAGAAGTCGACCAACAGGAACCCTCGATCCACTGTCGGAACAGTCACGGAGATATATGACTACTACAGGCTTTTGTTCGCAAGGATTGGAAGGAAGTACTGCCCGAAGTGCGGACGTGAGATAAGCGAGATGTCGATCGACCAGATCATATCGATAATATTCTCCCACGAGAAAGACGGGCGTCTCATGATCCTTGCACCGGTTGCAAGGGGAAGGAAAGGGGAGTTCAAGAAGGTTCTGGAGGATGCGCTCAGGTTGGGGTATGTGCGTGCCATGATCGACAACCACATCTATTCCCTTGACGAGAACATTCCATCCTTGGACAAGAACGTGAAGCACAACATCTCGATTCTGATCGACAGGGTGAAGAACAACGAGGAAGGACGCTTCAGGCTCTCTGATGCAATCGAAAGGGCGACCGATATATCGGACGGGCTTGTCGAGGTCTTGTACTACGACGAAGATAAGAAAGTCGAGATATACTCGGAGAAAAACAGCTGCCCGGATTGCGGGATCACTTTTCCAGAGATAGAGCCGAGGACGTTCTCATTCAACAATCCGTTCGGGGCATGCCCGGATTGCAACGGACTGGGTTTCAAAAAGAGTTTTGATCCGGGGAAACTCGTACCTGACAGGTCGCTTTCATTCCCTGAGGGTGCTGTGAAGATCGCATCGGGGACGAACAAGAGTGAAAGAGCGAAGTACGAGCGTTTTTTCAAGATGCACGGGTATGCACTCTCGACTCCGATTGAAAAACTCGATGAGAAGACAGAGCACATGCTTTACTACGGGGATGGGGAATTTCCGGGGGTCGTGCACGATGCAGAGCGCAGGCTCAGGGAATCGTACAGCCTGAACATCAGGATGTGGCTGGATTCCTTCCAAAAGGTTGCAACCTGTCCCACATGCCATGGCATGAGGCTTAAAAAGGAAGCCTTGTCAGTCAAAGTAGCTGGACTGAACATAATGGAAATGTCGAAGTTGAGCGTAAAGGAGAGCGTTAAGTTCTTCTCGGAAATCGAACTGACTGAGACTGAGTGGCAGATTGCATCCCAGATAATAAAAGAGATAAAAAACAGACTTACGTTCCTTGAGAACGTAGGGCTTGGCTACCTTACGTTGGAAAGGGCTGCTGCAACACTTTCAGGAGGGGAGGCGCAACGGATCAGACTTGCAACCCAGATCGGTAGTGCGCTCACCGGAGTGATGTACGTTCTCGACGAACCCTCGATCGGGCTTCATCAGAGGGACAACTGGCAGCTTATCCGCACACTTGGGAACCTCAGGGATTTGGGAAACACCGTGATTGTAGTCGAACATGACGAGGATACTCTTCGTTCAGCGGATTACCTGGTGGACATCGGACCGGGGGCAGGGGAACTCGGAGGAGAGGTTGTAGCAAAGGGAACGCCGGCGGAGGTTATGAACACGGAAGGCTCTGTAACCGGCGATTACCTGGCAGGTAGGATAAGAATCGATGTTCCGAAGGAAAGGAGGAAGGGAAACGGAAAGAGAATAACTTTGAAAGGGTGTAGAAAGAACAACCTCAAGGGAATTGACGTTTCTTTTCCACTTGGCACGATGAGCATCATCACCGGAGTTTCCGGATCTGGAAAATCAACCCTGCTTGGAGAGATCCTGATACCCGCCTTGAAAAAAAAGGATGTAGTCGAAGGACTATCCGGAATCGATGGATGCTCTTACATCGACAAGATCATCGACATCGACCAGTCTCCGATAGGGCGTACCCCGAGATCGAACCCCGCCACTTACGTAGACTTGTTCACTCCCATCCGAGAGCTTTTTGCTTCGCTGAACGAATCGAAGGCTCGTGGGTATACGCCGGGGCGCTTCTCGTTCAACGTTCCGGGGGGACGATGCGAGAACTGCCAGGGGGACGGGGAGATGAAGATCGAGATGCACTTCCTGCCCGATGTATTTGTCAAGTGCGACGTATGCAAGGGAAAAAGGTACAACAAGGAGACTCTGGAAGTTACGTTCAAAGGGAAAAACATCTCCGACGTGCTGGAAATGACAGTGAGGGAAGCATCCGAGTTCTTCTCTTCGATTCCGAAGATAAAAAGGAAACTCGACACGCTGATGGATGTGGGACTCGACTACATCAGGCTCGGGCAGAGCGCGTTGACCCTCTCGGGAGGGGAGGCGCAGAGGGTCAAGCTTGCCCTTGAGCTTTCGCGCGTCAGTACGGGCAATACCCTCTACATACTCGATGAGCCGACTACCGGATTGCACTTCGTGGATGTAAAGAAACTTTTGGAGGTGCTGAATCGTTTGGTGGACCAAGGGAATACTGTTATACTCATAGAGCACAACCTCGATGTGATCAAGTCAGCCGACTATATAATAGACCTCGGGCCCGAAGGCGGGGACGAGGGCGGCACTGTAGTTGCGACAGGAACGCCTGAGGAAGTTTCTCATGTGAAGGAAAGTTATACAGGCATGTTCCTCAAACGCTACCTGGAGTCGTGAAGTGCTGAAGAAACTATTCCTCTTGATCGTCATGTCTTTTATTTGCACTATGCTCTTTGCATTGACTGCGTACGATATTTTCGATGCCAGTCACGAAGAGCTGTTGGACATGGCGGCCTTGAGGGGGATCGACACGAGTCTCTCTGATGATGCAATCCGTACGAGATTGTATGAAAGTGAGAATCTGGAGCACTACGAAGCGAGGGAAGAGAACCTCTCCGATAGCTATACAGTTGAAATACTTTCAACCGACAGCTTTTACTCATCAGGTGGGATAACTACCTTGAGGGGCAACGTCTCCCTGCGTTTCTCATTCAAGAACAACGACAGCACGCTTTCATCCGACACTGTGATAATAGACAGCAACAGGAAGCTGTTGAGTGCTATCGGAAACGTAACGTTCCTCGACGGGGATAATACGATCAACGCAGACATAGTCACGTTCTACTGGGAGAAAGGGGAGCTGAACGTGGAGAGGGCATCTACATCGAGTGAGAAGACACTCGACTCTTCGTCAACTCCGATCACAGTATACTCCGTTGGCGAGAAACTCACATTCCTCGACAACGGAAGCGTGATCTACGAGGACGGATACATCGCATCAAGGGAGAAGAATCCTCTTTCGGCGATCCAGGCGACGGACATAATGATGCTCCCCGGATCGGATATGCTCATAGAGAACGCGATACTCAAGATCGGGCGTGTCCCCGTATTCTACTTTCCTGCGTTCTTCTATCCCGGCTCCGTGATAAACGGCAACCCCGCCTTTGGTTTTACATCCGAAAAGGGTGCGTTTCTGAATACCACCTTCGAATTTCTCGGCCATACGGACAGGATCCAAAGCAGCGAGGACTCTTCGTTTCTTGCAATCTTCGACAACTCAGACGTGGATAGGTCTACCTTGGTTCCGAACGGGGCTTTCTACTCCCAGGAAGAGCCCGAGGGGCTCCAGAAGTGGGCGTTTGACACGGACAGCCACATCGCGATGATGGCCGATGCATACTCTGCCCTCGGCGTCCACCTCGGCATCGACCTTGCCCTCAATTTCCTCGACGGGAAACTCGGGATCGAAAGCCTCGCGGGATTCGGATACACCCGCAGCAACGATACAAACATCCCCAGTCCATGGAGATACTACGGGGAGAACACGTTCTCCTACAGCGATTTCGGATTGGATATCGACATCGAAATGCCGTTCTATTCCGATCCAGCGGTCATGAACGACCTTGGAAACAGGCTTACGACTTTCTCGATCGATCCACTCTTCGGTCAGCGCACTACATTCCCCGATACGTACAACTCGACCCTTTCATCGTACAGCAGGGAGATTTCGATATCGTATGACCTTCCCGGAAAGTACCAGACGAAATACCTTGATGACCTCTCGCTCTCGACTCTTCGCTACCAGAGCAGGCATTCGTGGTCCTCAAACGACAAGCGATACCTGGTCGAAGAGCTGTTGCTTCCTGTGATCGACCTCTCACTCTCAGGTGCGCTCTTTGACGAAGAGATGACGAAGAAGAAGGCTGATGTAGTAGAGGAGAAGACAAGTGAACAGGACAGGTATCTGCTTTCAGATCCACTTCTATACCCGTTGTTCCAAAGCGATATAAGGCCGAGGGGGGCTGAGACCATTGAAGAGTACACGGCTTCGATGCGTTACAACTTCGATGAGAGCCTGGAGAACCAATACGACTACACCCACGAGAAGAACGACGGGGGGTACTTCTCGAGCGAAAGCGAATTCAATCTCGAATTCCTGCTTAATGCAGGTAGTTATCTGCAGCTGTCAGATACAGTGACACCTTATTTCGATTACCAGAGCGAATGGGATGAGAACTACAGATCGGAAGACAAGGTGTTCAGGTTCACGAACGCACTTGATCTGAAAATCCCGTACATCGGTCTTGAGTACAAGCTTACAAACAGGCTTTACACGTGGTCCGATCTATACGAGAACGGAACGCGGGAAGTTTCTGAATCCAAACTCGATTTCAACGAAGAGAGCGTTCTTGTGCATTCGATAGGGCTTACCAAGGCTTTCCAGACTGAAGCCGGTACATTCACCCCAAGTATCTCTTACACGCTCTTTCCGCTGGTTGGCTCCCTACAGCCATCTTTAAGCTACAGATACGAAGGGTTTGCCCTTGCGCTGTCATACAGGATGGAGGAAAACGATTCGACACGGAAGCTTGAGACGGACCTTGCAGCGCTCTCGATAGCATACGACTCCACTTACTTCACTACAAACTGGAGGCTCGAGTACGACACGTCCGAACTTCTCACATCTTCCGATTGGATACGCCCTTTGGATATCTCGGGCCAGATCGGAGTGAGGACGAGCGACAAGAAGTGGGCGCTCACGGGTCGTCTTGACTACGAGAGCTACAGCGAGGATGAGTCGAGCAGTTTCTATTTCAACGAGATCACGGGGATACTTACCCTTCCGATGACCGACATCTCGGTCTCATTCGACGGATCTGCAAACGAACTGGCCTTGAGGAGCGTCGATCTGAAATTCGATATGGAGAACCAGGTCTTCCAGTTCTGGAAAGGGAGGATCTACATCTCCCTAGGACTCAACCTGGAGTTGCACTTCGATGTGAAGAACATCTCCTCGTCGTACTTCATATTCGAACCTGACATCACATTCTCCATTGCGGAGTTCATGGATCTGAAGTTCGCATTCCGTTCTGTGAACAACAACTTCATGGATTACGGTTCGGAAGTGGACGGGGCGTTCCTGATGGAGATGCTCAATGACCTCTGGCAGTCGTTTGACATCATCGGAGGGGGAAACAGGCAGACGAACTTCAATATGGAATCCGTATCGATCGAGTTCGTGCATTACATGGCCGACTGGGATTTGCACGTCAAGTACACGGCATCCGTGCTTCTTTCAAACGGAAGGTACCGCTTCGTGCCCGAGTTTGCCGTCTACTTAAGCTGGAAGACGTTCCCCGACTTGAAGGTCGACCAGGCGTGGGAAGATAACGGCTCCGGAGTATGGCAAAGGGGAGAGAGCGACTTCTAAGTGCGTTGCAAACGATCGGCATTAGGAATATCATCAAATCAATTGAGGAGTACTATTTGGTTTCATCATACGCATTCTCTTCCCAGGAATCAGAAGAGAAGGTGCTTGGGGCGAACGATTCGAACCTCTCGTACCTCGAGATGCTTCTGGGCTCGGACATGACAGTGAGGGGCAACGTCGTCTTCTCCGAAGGGGAGGGGGATCTCTTACCTTCCCTTTTCAAACGCCTCGAGGAACTTGCAAAGAAGGAAGACGAGATCACGGAAAGCCAGATATTCATGGAGTATCAACAGGTGCTCTCCAGCACTAGGAGCGAAGACGTATCGATACTTGTACGGGAAAAGCGGATCAGCGCGAAAACAATCCGGCAGAAAGAGTACATGAAGGCCCTTGAAGAGAGCCAGATCGTATTCTCAATCGGACCTGCGGGGACTGGAAAGACGTTTATCGCGATTGCACACGCACTCTCAGAGCTCCTTTCCGGCAGGAAAAGGAAGGTGATACTCTCAAGGCCCGTTGTGGAAGCAGGGGAATCCCTTGGCTTTCTTCCCGGGGATCTTTCGCAGAAACTGAACCCTTACATGCGTCCTTTGTACGATGCGATGGAGACAATGCTCACTTTTGAAACTTTGAGGAGGCTTGAGGACTCGGGGGCGATCGAAATTTCCCCGCTTGCATACATGCGCGGCAGATCGCTTAATTCTGCAGTAGTAATACTCGATGAAGCGCAGAATGCGACACGGGCGCAGATGAAGATGTTCCTCACAAGGCTTGGGGAGGGTTCGGAGATGATCGTTACGGGGGATCCGAGCCAGATCGATCTGCCAAGAAAGCACGATTCGGGGCTTTTGCACGCAATAGGGCTCTTGGAGAACATCGAAGGGATAAAAGTTGTGAAGTTCGACTCCGAAGACGCTGTCAGAAGCCGTATAATAAGGGATATCATAAGAGCATACGGGAGGGATGAGGATGCTGGGCGACCAGATTAGGGAGGTTTCCTCCTATTTTTCAAAGAATGCAAAGATCGCGTTCTGGTTCCTTTCCGTCGTTGCGATCATGATAGCTGTATACATTCCGACTGCACTTCCCGATTCAAGCCTCAGGCAGGTTGTGCTCTCAAAGGATTATCAGGCGGGTGAGCTTGCTGACGAGGATGTCTATTCCCCCGTTACGCTGTCGTTCCTGGATGAAGTCGGCACGAGGGAGATGCAGCGACGTGCATCCCTGGCTGTAAAGCCGATATTCACATTCGATGTCATATCCACGATGAGAACGCTGAATCTTTTCAGCGACTACATGGATGCCTTGGAAATGGGTGGAAGCGATGCTGCGCTCAAAGTCATCGAGGGTTTTTTGGATGACATTTCGAACGTAACAAGGAGAATTGAGAGCGAAAAGGAGAACCCGAACCTTCCCTTGATACTCCGGATTGCTCGGGAGGAGGTTGTCAACCTCTTGCGTGGTGGTGTATTCAGCTCATCTGACATCGCCCTGGTCAACTCGCTTGGATACGACAAGATAAACAGGGAGATCAACGACGGCCAGGGAAAAGGTAATATGGTCGAGGTCTCCACGAACAAACTATTCAGAGAGAGCGACGTCCCGGGGAAAGTACTCTCGGATGCGTCCAGCTATGGCGATTTGTCGATTTCAGATGGGATGATCGCATCAGACCTTGCAACTTTATTCGTAAAGGCAAACATCAGATTCAACCAGACTGAGACCGAGCGAGCCAAGTCGAAAGCGGCGATAGATGCGGGAACAGACCTCGTGAGGGTGAGTCAGGGCGATCTACTGATAGCAAAGGATACGGTGATCACAGAGCGCGAGTTGAGGATCATAGATGAGATAAACATGAAAAGGGCGGAGATAAACCCTGTCGAGATGGTTGCAAACGCACTCTTTCTCTCGACTATCCTCGCCTTCACGATCATATTCCTCATCTTCTTCATACCTTACAAATTCCGCACACCCCTGTACCTCTTGATATTCCTCTCGGGACTGGTACTTACCGAACTGGGCTCTTTATTCATGCTCACTTCGATTCCGGTTCTTGATCTGGATATCCCGGTAGACCCGATGCTTCCGTTCATCCTTGTTCCGGTTCTGTTTGCTTTGATGACAAGCAAAAGAAGGATAGGGTTCACTGTAGGCTTTGTATTTGCAGGCTTTTCGGTGGTATTCCCCACGAGTACGAAGTACAGCTTCTTCTACTTTCTGATGATCATCGAAGCTTCGATAATGTTCATCCGCTTCGGAACTACGAGGATCGACACCATATACCAAGCCTTCTATTCGTCCCTTTTCTCCGCCTTGGTCACAGTTGCGTTCGGCTTTCTATCCGAATACACATACCAGGTGATGGTGCATGCGGTACTAGTCGTCGTTTCGAACGTTCTTTTGACATACGTGATCGTTTCGATCCTTCTTCCGATACTTGAGCGTCTTTTCAACATCCCGACCGTCTTCCGTCTCCACGAGCTCTCATCGGACGACTCACCGACGTTGAATAGATTGAATCAAGTCGCACAAGGCACGTTCAACCACACCAGGAACGTCTCGGAGATGGCATACCTTGCAGCAAAGGAAGTTGGTGTGAACGCAGAACTTGCCCGTGTCGGCGCGCTATACCACGACATAGGGAAGGCGGAACACCCTGAGTATTTCATTGAAAACCAGAACGGAAAGAACGCCCACGACATGCTTACGAACAACCTCTCGGCTGCAGTCATAAAAAGCCATGTGAAACTCGGCGTCGAGAAGGGTAGGGAGATAGGGCTTCCACAGGAAGTCCTGGACATCATAAGCGAACACCATGGAAACGACATAATCTCGTACTTCTACAATGAAGCGAAGAAGAACGCGCAAGGCTCTGGAATCACGGTGCACGAGGAGGATTTCAGGTACAACGGAAACATCCCGCAGACCCCGGAGTCAGGTATCGTGATGCTCGCCGACTGCGTGGAGGCAGCCTCAAGGACGCTGAAGAACCCGAACCCGCAGAAGTACGATCGATTGATCATGAACATAGTCATCAGCAAGATAAACTATGGGCAGCTCTCTGACAGCAGGCTGACGCTGAACGATCTATTCAAGATAAAAGAGACGTTCATAAAGTTCCTGATGGGAAGGGACCACCAGAGGATCGAATACGACAAGTGAGGATAAAGTATGTATACGCTTGAAACCAACGGTTTCGAAATCGACGGGGAGAAGATCGGGAAAAGCCTCGATTATTTCATCAAACGAATCAATCTTGATGGAAATTTCTCAGTGACATTCGTCAGCGACGAAGAGATTGAAGAACTAAATAGGGAATATAGGGAGAAGGACGAGCCCACGGACATCCTCACGTTCGCGCTTTCGGACGGGGATGAGTTTCCAAATCCCGAAGGGGAGAAGGAATTGGGGGACGTTTTCATAAGCTTGGAAAGCATGAGGAGAAACGCCAGGGAATTCGAAGTGCCTGATGATGAGGAATTGGAAAGGCTTCTTTTACACGGGCTCCTGCACCTTTCGGGAATGGATCACAAGAGCAATGATTTCTCATCAGAGGAGATGCTTTTGCTGCAGGAGAAGATCCTTCGGGAAAAGAGAGGGGAAGGGCTTTAAGCAAATTAAACTTTCCAATCCGCGGTTTAGTGCTTATCTTGTTAAAAAGAGGATAATGTGATATTCCTCTTTCTAGAGAAACTGATAATTGATTATCGATTGCGCTTGCAATCGAAAGAAGGAGAAGAAAACCAATGAAAGTCGGTATCAATGGATTCGGAAGAATCGGTCGTTTCGTTTTCCGCGCGGCTATGGAGCGCACTGACGTCGAGATCGTAGGAATCAACGATCTTTGCCCGGTTGACTACCTTGCATACATGCTCAAGTATGACACGATGCACGGCCAGTTCAACGGCACTATCGAGGCAGATGTCGAGAAGAGCCAGCTGATCGTAAACGGCAAGGCAATCAGGGTAACGGCATGCAAGGATCCCAACGAACTCAAGTGGGATGAAGTGGGTGCTGAGTACGTTGTTGAATCAACAGGTCTCTTCCTCACAAAGGAGAAGGCACAGGCACACATCAACGCTGGTGCAAAGTATGTCGTAATGTCAGCTCCTTCCAAGGACGACACTCCGATGTTCGTAGTAGGCGTAAACGAGAACACTTACGTAAAGGGAACCCAGTTCGTATCGAACGCATCCTGCACGACGAACTGCCTTGCACCTATTGCAAAGGTTCTCAACGACAAGTTCGGAATCGTAGACGGCCTCATGACGACTGTTCACTCGACAACTGCAACACAGAAGACCGTCGACGGACCTTCCATGAAGGACTGGAGAGGTGGACGCGCTGCATCAGGCAACATCATCCCATCCTCAACAGGTGCTGCAAAGGCAGTAGGAAAGGTAATTCCTTCCCTCAATGGAAAACTCACGGGAATGTCGATGCGCGTACCTACGCTTGACTGCTCTGTTGTAGACCTCACTGTAAACCTTGCAAAGCCTGCAAAGTACCAGGAGATCTGTGACGCAATGAAGGAAGCAAGCGAAGGCGAGCTCAAGGGCGTTCTCGGATACACTGAGGATGCAGTCGTATCCAGCGACTTCCTCGGAGACAAGAGGACAAGTATCTTCGATGCAAAGGCCGGAATCGCACTCACCGATACCTTCGTTAAGGTCGTTTCCTGGTACGACAACGAAGTAGGCTACTCAAACAAGGTGCTTGATCTCATCGCACACATGAAGAAGGTCAACGGCTGAAATTTCTGATCCGGGATTTCCGGATCCACGGGCCTGCTTTACGGCAGGCCTTCTTTCTATAGGAGAAAATCGATGGAACTACATACAGTCAAGGAAGCTGACTTGAAAGGCAAGAGGGTTTTGATCCGCGTTGATTTCAACTGCCCGGTCAAGAACGGCGTTGTCACTGATCCTACGAGGATCAAGGCTGCTCTTCCGACCATCAACTACATTCTTTCAGAGGGTGCAAGCCTTGTAATCATGACTCACTTCGGTCGCCCAAAGGGAGAGAAGAAGCCTGAGTTCTCGCTTCTTCCCGTAAAGAACGAGTTCGAAAAGCTTCTCGGAAGGCCTGTGCTTCTTGCTCCGGACGTACTCGGAAAGGAAGTGGAGGACATGGTCAAGGCACTCAAGCCGGGTGAAGTACTGATGCTTGAGAACGTCCGCTTCTACAAGGAAGAGGAGAAGAACGATCCGGAGTATGCAAAAGCGCTCGCATCTTATGGTGACGTATACGTGAACGACGCGTTCGGAACAGCACACAGGGCGCACGCATCCACGGAGGGCGTATCGCACTACCTTCCTTCCTACGCAGGTTTCTTAATCGAGAAGGAAGTCAAGTACATGGCTCCTCTCTTGGAGAATCCGGAGCATCCGTTTGTCGCTATAATCGGAGGAAGCAAAGTATCCAGCAAGATCACAGTCCTCGAGTCCCTCGCAAAGACATGTGACAAGATCGTCATCGGTGGCGGAATGGCATACACGTTTTTAAAGGTTCAGGGACACAAGATCGGCAAATCCCTTGTCGAAGATGATTTCCTCGAGACAGCTTCTTCATTCCTTGAAAAAGCAAAGGAGAAGAACGTAGAAGTCATCCTCCCTGTTGACCACGTCGCTGCAAAGGAGTTTGCTGAGACTGCGGAGCCTGTTGCCGTCGATTCGGTTGACATCCCGGATGACCTCATGGGAATGGATATCGGACCCAAGACTGTAAAACTCATCACTGATGCGCTCAAGGACGCAAAGAACGTCGTATGGAACGGCCCGATGGGGGTATTTGAGTTTGCACAGTTTGCAAAGGGCACGGAGATGGTCGCAAAAGCACTTGCCGACTCTGACGCTGTAAGCGTAGTAGGCGGTGGCGACAGCGTCGCTGCAATCAACAAGTTCGGCCTTGCCGACAAGATCTCGCACGTCTCCACTGGAGGTGGTGCATCGCTTGAATTCCTCGAAGGAAAGACCCTTCCCGGCATCAAGGCATTGGAGAAATAAAATGAGAACACCATATATCGCTGGAAACTGGAAAATGAACATGACCCCGTCAGAGGGTGCAAAATATGCAGCTGAACTCAGGAAGGCAGTTGAGGATGCCAAGGCAGACGTCAAGGTGATGGTAGCTCCACCTTTCGTAACGATTCCTGCAGTAGTTGAGGCTCTCAAGGGCTCATCGATCATCGTAGCTGCCCAGAACATGGCAAATCACACAAGCGGCGCTTACACGGGAGAAGTTGCACCTGCAATGCTCAAAGACCTCGGAGTGAACACGGTCATCCTCGGACACAGCGAGAGAAGGTCTTACTACGCTGAAAGCGATGAGTTCATCAACAGCAAGGTTCTTCTTGCAATCCAGGAGGGAATGGATGTAGTCCTCTGCGTTGGTGAGACTCTCGAGGAGAGGGAGGCTGGAAAACTCGAGGAAGTTCTTTCACGCCAGATCAAAGTCGGCTTGAAGGATGTTTCCGCTGACCAGATGAGCCACATCACGATTGCATACGAACCTGTATGGGCGATCGGAACTGGTAAGACTGCGACACCTGAGGATGCAGACAGCGCACATGCATTCATCCGCGATACTGTGAAGGATCTTTACAATAACGATATTGCAGAAAACCTGATTATACAGTATGGTGGTTCCGTTAAGGCTAACAATGTCAAGGCATTGATGGCAAAGGAGAACATCGATGGAGCACTCGTAGGAGGTGCATCCCTCTCAGTTGATCTCTTCCTGCCGATCATTACCTTCGACAAGTAATTTCGGAGTAAGTGTAAGATGGGAATTTTCAGCATAATCCTTCTTGTTGTCTTCATTATCGTATCCCTCCTGCTTGTCTTCCTGGTCGCCATCCAGAGCGATGACAGCGTAGGGCTTGGTGGCATTTTCGGTGGATCTTCCGAATCTGCATTCGGAAGCAATACCGTCAGTTTCCTTCACAAGGCTACTACGGTACTTGCCATAATATTCATGGTTCTCGCCCTTTTGGTCTCCCTTTCCGGAAGATCTTCAGGCGGGCACGTGCTGGAAGCTTTGGAAGCTACGCAGACTGAAGCCGGATCCACATGGCTTGAAAGCCAGGGTGCTCAAAGTGATGCGGGCACTCAGGGAACTGATGTGGTGACGGAAGGAAATAACTGAGTCTTTCTGCCATAACGGCCGGTGGATTCGCTCTACCGGCCTATATTTTTCCCTTTTTCTCCGGATTTTTCTTCTTTTGGGATGTATTTCCAATGAGAAACATTTATCCTGATGAATAGTAAATTTGGGGAAAGTTTGGAATACGGAGGTAATATGTTTGGCAAAATTACTAAAAAATGCTTGGTAATGCTTGCTCTTCTCTCGTTGACGGTTGCATTAAGCGCAGCAAACGGGTCTACCACAATAATCTCTTCACCTGCAGCGACAGTCAACTTGATCAGAAATCACGCGATAACGAACGAGGAAGTCGATCGGGAGGTCGAGAACTACAGAAGGGCGGGGATGAATTTATCCCGAGTCCAGGTCTTGGATATCATGATCAACGATGAAGTGTTTTTGCAAGGGGCTGAGAGGGATGGAGTTGTAGTAAACGACATGCAGGTCCAGCAGCAGCTTGATGCGATCAAGGCAGAAGCGAACAGAAACCTTCCGACTCCGCTTACAGACGAACAGTTCCAGAGTTTGATCCAGCAGCAGACGGGCGTTACATTCGATGAATACAAGAATGCACTGAAAGAGCAGATGCTTGTCCAGATGTACCTCATGACTCAGAAAGGGGATGAGCTTCAGAACATCGATCTTACCGTCACTGACTCCGAGATAATGGATTTCTACAGGAAGAACAGGCAGAATTTCTACTCCCCTGAGAGCGTTAAGCTTGCGCATATCTTCATTCCGCACTCGACTGAGGAAGATGAAAGCGCCAGGGTAAGCGCAGACGAGGAGAACGCCGCTTTGCTAATCGATGTTGCGAACAAGATCAAAGCAGGTGAGATGACGTTCGAGGAAGCTGTTCCAAAGTACAGCCAAGACGATGGAAGCAAGAACATCGCAGGGGATATCGGATGGCTGAGGATCGACAACGATCAGGCGAGGGCCGGATTCGGCGACGAGTTCTTCAACCAGGTTATGGCGATGCAACCGGGACAGGTTTCACCTATGCTTGAAAGCAACGTCGGCTACCATATCGTGAAAGTCACTGTCCACACCGATGGAAATCTTCTATCGATCGATGACACATTGAACCCTGAAACCACGGTAACTGTACGCGAGTACATCAGAAACATACTCCAAAGCCAGAAGCAGCAGGAAGCTGTTCAGAAAGCGCTCGATGAGATCATAGTCGACCTCAGGAACCAGGCAAGGATAAGGACGTATTGATGAAACACGATTATTCATCCCGGTCGAAAGCCCGGGAGATTGCTGTATCGACATTGTACAGCCTCGATTTCAATGGCGAACTTGATTCATACAACGACTATTCGACGTTCCCTGGAATGACGGAAGAGGAGATGATGAGACTCGAGGAGGTCGAGAAGTCTTATGCAAGGCTTCTCGTGAGAGGAACCTTGGAAAACAGGAAAGAGATCGATTCAATAATCTCCTCTTACTCGATAAACAGGCCTCTTGAGAAGATTTCGATAGTCGACCGGAATATTCTCAGAATCTCGTTTTTCCAACTTCTCTATCAGAAGGAGATTCCATCTGCAGTCGTCATCGATCAGGGGGTGAAGCTTTCCCAGGTGCTCTCGAACGATGTTTCGTACAAGTTCATAAACGGTATTCTGGACAAGTTCGTCAAGGACAGGAAAGATGATTCAGCTCAAGAATGAAAAAGAGATAGAAGGAATAAGGGAATCCGGAAAATATCTGAAGGAACTCTTTGTCGAGCTATCCGGGAGGATAATGGCGGGAATGTCCACATTCGAAGTGGACAAGATCGCGTTCGAATATATGAAGAAGCACAAGTGCGGTGCCCCGTGCCTCGGATACTACGACTACCCGGCAGCGACGTGCGTGAGCGTAAACGACACAGTAATTCACGGCATCCCTTCCAAAAAGATAATCCTCAAGGAAGGGGATCTTGTATCCGTAGATATAACTTTGGAGAAGAACGGGTTTATAAGCGACAGCACTCATACGTATGAGATAGGGAATGTCTCGGAGGATGTCCACCTATTGAATGTCAGGACCGAGAAAGCCCTCTACATAGGAATTGAGAAGGCGGGGGAGAGCGGCGCAAGACTACACGACATTGCATATGCGATCGAAAGCTACATCAATCAGTTCGGGTATGGGATTGTCAGGGAGTATTGCGGACACGGTGTCGGGTTTGAAATGCATGAGGATCCGTTGATCTACAACTACGTCTCTCCACAGAACACGAACTCGAAGCTGAAAAAAGGGATGGTTTTCTGCATCGAACCGATGATCAACATGGGGACGCATAAGATCAAGGAGCTTGATGACGGCTGGACAGTGAAGACAGCTGATGGAAAGCCCGCATGCCACTGGGAACACACTGTGGCGCTTACAAATTCCGGAATAGAAATACTTACGTAAAAGGAGATGATATGATCGAGAAGGACTTCATTACCCAGGAGATGATTCGAGATGCGTCTTTGAAACTTGCCGAGAAGATGTACAAGGAGGATGGGTTCTTTCCGGATATCATCTACGACTCCCTCCGCGGGGGCGCGTACATGGCGAACGTTATAAGCGAGTACTACAAGATTGTAGGAAAGAAGATCGGGAAATCGCTTTTGTACGCTGCTGTTGTTGCAAGAAGCTACGGCTCTGTAAGGGAGCACTCTAACCACGTCGACATCGACGGGTGGACAGTAAGCCCGGAAAGCCTAGACAAGAACTCCAAAGTTCTGGTAGTTGATGACATATTCGATACGGGGATGACTGTAAATGAGCTTGTCAATTCCCTTACTGACGTGGGCCTTAAGAGGGAAAACATCAAAGTAGCAGTTTACGACTACAAGATCTACCACTATAAGAAGGATGAGAAACTTCCGATCCAGCCCGATTACTACTCAAGAAGGCACGATATATACAAGCCTGAAGATTCGAAGTGGATTCATTATACGATGCATGAGTTCATCGGACTGACGGATGAGGAGATCGATAAGCTTTACGATGACGAGGATGTAAAGAGAATCCTGAAGGAAATTCTTTCCTGAGGCATTCATTGTCTTTCATGATCCATTTCTCTGTAGTATTTTGTACATATGAGAAAATCTAAAAACAATACATCGGATCTTGTACCTGTTAAGGAACAAAAATCTCAGGAAGTTGATGTATATAAGGGAAGCGCACTGGATTCGGTTGTCGACCTAGGAAGGCATGCTGTCGATGCTACAGTCGCCGTCACCGGGATTATCGGAAATACAATTTCTTCTGTTGCAGATTCGATGGCCCGGAGCAGAGAAGCGGAAGCGTACGCGAAGATTGAAATCAAACGAATATCTTCCGACTACGAACTCTCAAAGAAAGAAGAGGACACGTGCACGATGAAGTGATGAAGAGCATGGATGATGTTTCAAAAGTAGTCGATCACGTCGTCTCATCTCCTCAGTTGAAGGAAAACCCTGATGTGATAATGAAAGTTCTTGATGCAATTTCAACGACTTCACGCAACTCGATCGAAATGAGGAAAAGCAAGAAGCACCGATAGGCACATATGCATCCTGAATTACTCTTTTCTTTCGTCATTCCATTTGCCATTGCATCACTAATCTACTTGATCTTTCGAAGGATAAGATTCAAGCGTCTGAATGAAAACAAAACAAAATATACTTTGGATTATTGCCTGGGGAAATCAAATAATTCTGAATTCGAGTCATATGAAAGCCTGATGGATTATTTCTATAAAGAAGTCATCGATTCCTGCAATGAATTCGATGTTCTTTTCAAGAAACTCAAGTATGCCCGGTACTACAAGAAGAAAAGAAAAGAAACAGGGATTGGAATTTTGGATGCAGTCAACTCTTTTTTTGAAACGCCTAATCAGGAAAGGTTCACCAAAGTTGATTCACTATACTTCGATTTGAGATCACAACTCAAGTCCATCAACTTCCATCTGAAAAGGATGAGGGATGTACGCCTTGATTTCAGAGCCCTTGCCACGAAGGAGATGGAGTGCATCAGCGTAATCATCAATTGTTTTTCAAACAAATTGAGTAAATATGATGTTAAACTCAAAAGGGACAAGGATGTCGGAACTTATTCACTTGAAATAAATTCGGATAATCTTTGGCAAGAACTACATTCAGACCAAGGTAATGATTCAAGTCTTGGGCTTTCCCTTATCGAAAGCGGTAACAGGTTAGGTGGGGTAGGAGGAGCTGGCATTATCGCAGTCGGTGCATTGACAGCAGTAGGCCAGCTTATTACGGAAAAAGCCGACAAGGAAGCAAGATACTCAGAAGAGGTTGCCCAGCGTGTAAAGGATATCAAGGCACTGGCAAACGAGAAGGAAAAAGCATTGGCACTTTCAAACGAACTATATGAGCTTACCGTTCCTTTGAAGGAGTGTCACAAGATATATGTGGCTGAACTTGAAACCATAGCAGCGACGTATGAGAGCGGAATTGATGAAAAATTGATCAATGCGCTTGTTAAGCTTTCGAAAGTTTACAATGCGATGAATAAGAACGTTGCGAAAGGAAAGTGAAACAGATGGAAACTTTTCTTGAAAAGTACAAAAAGGATACTGCTTTTGCCGTCTTGTCCGGCGCATATTTTCTTCTACTTTTCTTCTTGCTTGTTCTTTCAGGTGTGTCAGCATCTCCAATTTTATCGACAATCTCTGTCATCCTTTTCGACCTCACCATATTTGTACTAAGCTGGATGGTTTTCATCAGACGAATGGGATACAATTCGTTCGACGGAATCGAGCATATGATTCCTGTGCTGACTTTGGATACTCTTGTCTTTTTATTCATTGCTTTAAATCCAATTAAACTTCTAATGAGTATTAGAATTGCTAATTCAAAAATGCTTCTTTACGTTCTCTCAATCTCTTCATTGATTTTGGGAATTCTGATTTCAAAGGAACGGAAGACAGTGCTCGACATGTATAGGGCGAATAAGGAAAGAAGGGAGAGAAAGCTCATGTACTTCATCATTCCCATACTCAAGTGGCAAGCTGCCGTTAGCACCGCACTCTGCCTTTTTGTGCTCTTTCTTTCAACAGATCTATTTTCGAATGTATTTGCAATCATCATGTCGCTCGCAGTAATTGCACTCGGCGTATGGGTTTCCTATATGATCTTTACAGCCTTCGGGCTTTGGCCCGGAGTGATAGCAATTGTTGCTGTGATACTACTGACAGTGAAGTTCTTCTTTCCGTTCTTTTCTGGCGTAGGCAATAGCTGGTCTTCCTTCATCTCTTTGCATATACGAGGCATTCTTTCATTCTTCTTCCTCATCGGATGCACGATAGGATACATCATTTGGTACAAGATGTATCTTTTTCTAAGCGTATGATGCTCTCTTTTTCAACTGGATCGTCACGATATTCAAAAAAAGGAATGCAATGAGGAAGAAGGGAAGCGTGGAGAATGATGTTAGCCTTGCCAGATATCCGAAGAGGTTTGGCATCGTTGCAACGCTTATGTAACTCAATGCCATCTCCAGTCCCAGAACCTGGGATGAACGGGAAAGTCCGAATATCTCCGGAGTCTGATGTACCATCATTGGGTAGATCGGGCCGAGGCCGATTCCAAATACTATGAAATAGATTGGGATGTATTCCTTTGGGAGGATAATCAGGGAAAGGATACCAAAAAGTATCAAAACGTGCCCGATTGAGATAAGACGTGAAGAGCCTGCCTTTTCTGACAAAAGCCCAGTAAGGATCCTTCCGACTGTAATTCCCAGAAAGATCATCCCTCCTGCAGTCGCAGCATCACTTTCATTCATTCCGTTTGCCCATACAAGGAAAGTAGGGGCCCAGAGCATCGCTGTCTGTTCGACTGCAGAGTATGTAAAGAAGGAAAGGACTGCAGGGATGACTCCTTTGGTCTTGAAGAGCTCTGTTATCGTATATTTCATGCCGAGGTCGTCTGTTTCGATTTCCCTATGCTCGAGCTTGAACCGCTTTTCCTCCTTCTTCCAAAGAGGGAAGCTTGATAAGACTATCAAAGCGATTGAGAGTTGTACGAACGAAAGCGAGAAGTAGCCTTCACGCCAGGATATCCCGATGGAGAATAGATAGCCGAAAAGGAATGGGGAAATGAGCGTGCCTATCCCCCAGAACGCGTGTAGAAAGCCCATGACGTTGCTTTTGTAGTGTATTGCAACGTAGTTGTTCAGGGATGCATCGACGGCACCTGCGCCGATTCCGAGGACGATTGCAACCGGCAACAACCCCAAGAGACTCCCGGAGAACGAAAAAAAGAGAAGAGCCAGTGCAGTTGCAACAATCGAAAAGAGTGTGATTACTTCAGTCCTCGCCCTCGAAAGATATTTTGAATAAAGGATGCTCGAGATGACCGTTCCGATTGAAACGAGCGTTGAGACTATCCCGGCTGTGTTTACAGATGCGTTAATATCCAAATGCATCAGCGGCCACGCAGTTCCGAGCATCGAATCGGGAAGGCCGAGTGAGATGAATGATGCATAGATTACAAGTAGTAGAATAAGAGTGCTCATAATAAATAGCGGGATTGCTCCCGCTTGAAATTAGTCGTTTATTGTAGGTTTGTTGTACTGCACTGAACCGGTATTGACGTTCAAATACCTCATGCTGTGCCCGCCGGTTGGGAAGTAGAACCAAGTAATCTCATTCTCCCCGCTTCCGCTCTTTCCATAGTAGTAAAGGCCGAGGCAGTCGTAGTGCGAGTAGCTGCTGATGGAATGGATTGAGATCTCATTTCCTCCGCTAGCAGTATCGTAGCTGAAATACCTACGCGTGCTATACTGGTTCAGGCCATATATTACGCCATCGTACTTAGTCATCGGGAACATCATCTGGATGCTTTCGGAGTACGACTCTCCGATGTTGGTGTTCGTACTGGAACTTTCATTCAGCCTTGAGAAAGACCCGTTATAGTATTTGTATATGCTTCCGTCTACTCCGACCGCAACGCCGTCGAAATAGGTCTCGACAGCTTTACCGCTTCCGTTGACTGTGAACCTGATCACATCAGTTCCTGACGAAGTTGGAATTCTTATGTCGTTTGTCTTGTAATAGAACGGGTAGTCATCCTCGTCAGTTCTGTCAGTCGAGGGCTCGTAATATGAGTATGCACCGTCAGGTCCTATGATGCGTGGAACAGCAAGGTATATGCCTCCCCTTATGACATACTGGTTTACTGGAATACTTTGGGCATATACATGATCAATATTTCCATTGCCACCAAGATATACAGCGGCGGCAACGTATCTTCTATCAAGGCCTTCTCCGCTTACACCCAATACAGAGTAACTACCGATGACGTTTTCGTCTTCGCTCTTTTCAAAATACCTAATGTCATAGATCCTGTCAAAATCGATGCCAATCCCAAGTTCTTGAGCTATATCATCCACTTTCACTGGAGTTGGCTCAACAGAAGAAAGATCGATGGAGTAGTAGGTATTGTCACCAATGAAATAGGCATTGTTTCCAATTACAAAATAACCTTCGATGTGGTTCTTCTGGTACTTGGTCTCCCCGTCGATCGAAATTCCCTGGATGTTTGTAATCACGAGTTGGTCATTATACCTTCCCATGACTCTTCTGTTGTTCGCTTCATCCTGGGGTACGTCCGTCATCACATCCTCGAATATACTGATGTTCTGATCAGAGTTGCACGCGGAGAAGAGTGCGATGAAAACCAATAAAAGTAGAGTAATCTTCTTCATCTTTACTCCTCCTTAGTGCCTGTATGCAGCGGAGAGCGTCACAGGTAGGTACGTGAACATTCCGCTGTTGATGTCTTTGATATAGAACTCCGGAAGCACTTGGATGCCTGTGTGCACTCCGACGCCCCATTCGTCTGTGATGTAATATCTCAAACCGATTTCAAAAGTCGCCATGAAAGTGAACTTTCCTCCCTCTTGGTAGCTCATGTACGCCCCTCCGACTCCGATGGAGATCGGAAGCTCCCACTTTCCTTGAAGCGGGAATACTGACGCTTTCAAGAGTACCGGAACGTTGGTGAAAATCTTTCCTGCATTCGAATAGTCAAACATGAATCCAAGCTGTCCGCCTATTGCGAAGTACGAATTCATGAAGACTTCGTACGAAAGAGATGCGTAGGCACCTACCGACTGATGCGTGCCTGAGAACCAGTACTCCGTACCCCGTCCGTCAAACCAAGTTGCGGACATGGGGATCGTCGCACCAGCGTTGATGGTGAATATCTGTGATCCGCTGTCGTAATACGGCCTTGCATAGAGCATAAAAGGCATAATAGCGATCAAGAGGATCATGATTATCTGTTTGATTCGTTTTTTCATCACAGTGCAAAGTATACGAAATTGGGAAAATGAAAGGAAGTAAGGGTATGTAATTATTGCATGGAGATTGAGGAAAGATCGGAAATCTTGAATACTACTGGTATGTTTCTGCTCGATGGAAAAAAAGTTCGGAATGATGTCGTTACAGACTTGAAAAAGGAATCTGAAAAATTTTACCAGGCTTATTCAAGGCGCCCGGAGCTTGCGATAATAATCGTTGGATCTGACGGGGCAAGCCTTACATACGTCAAGAGCAAGGGAAAGCTTGCTGATGAAGTCGGAATAAAACACGTCGACCACTTCCTTCCTGAGGATACTTCGGAGGATGAGTTGTTGAATTTAATCGAAAGCTTGAACGAGGATGATGACGTGGATGGTATTCTGGTACAGCTTCCTCTTCCCGCGGGAATTTCCGAAGAGTACGTGCTGGAGAAAATCAGCGCGGAAAAGGATGTGGATGGCTTTTCGCCTTTAAGCATGGGGCGTTTGCTTGCAGGCTACCACGATAACGTGCCATGCACACCGAAAGGGATCATGAGAATGCTCGAGTACTACGAAATACCTATAAAAGGGCAGGATGTAGTGATCATCGGTCGAAGCAACATAGTAGGCCGTCCGCTATCGATATTGATGTCTGAAAAGGGTGCTGACGGAACGGTCACGCTTTGCCACTCGAAGACGAGGGATATAAAAAAGTACACGGCAAGTGCCGACATCGTAGTGGTTGCTGTCGGCTCTCCGGGATTTCTGACATCCGATATGGTCAAAAACGGGTGTACGATAATCGACGTCGGAATAACGAGAGTGAAGGACGAGTCGAAAAAGAAGGGCTACAAAGTGGTGGGGGACGTGGACATGGAAAGCTTTAGAGATCGTGATGTCAAGTTGTCGCCGGTTCCGGGTGGAGTTGGCGTGATGACGGTTGCAATGCTCATGGAGAACACGATCAGGGCAGCGCTGAAAAGGAAAGGAGAGCGCATTTGAAATACTATATAGAAACATACGGATGCCAGATGAATGTTGCAGAGAGCAACGCGATGGAAGTGATTCTGAAAGGGTTGAACGTCGAAAAGACTGAAGATGAGAACGACGCCGACTACGTGATAATAAACACATGCTCCGTACGCGCATCCGCAGAAAGCAGGGTATTCGGACGATTGGGGTATTTTTCGACAGTCAAGAAGAAAAACGGAAAGACCAAAATCATCCTCACAGGGTGCATGGCATCGCGCATCAAGGATGAACTCAAGGAAAAAGCACCCTACATCGACTACATAATAGGAAACACTGGAAAGGAAGAGATTCCTTTCATCATAAACGGAGAGGAGAGGGAAGTTGAAAAGGAGAAGTATTCGTTCCTTCCAAGCTACTTCAAGGAAGGGGAGTTCTCCTCCTATGTTCCGATAATGAACGGATGCAATAACTTCTGCTCCTACTGCATCGTGCCGTACGTGAGGGGAAGGGAAGTAAGCCGTCCGTTGGACGATGTAGTACGCGAAATAAAGAGGCTCGGGAAGAGCAAAGTGAAGGAGATAACCCTCCTCGGGCAGAACGTGAACAGCTACAAGGACGGGAATGTCGGATTTCCAGAGCTGTTGGAAGCGCTAGATGGAAAGCTTGGTGAAATTGAATTCGTACGTTTTGAAAGTCCGCACCCCAAGGATTTCTCTTCCCGCTTGATCTCGGTAATCGGGAAAGAGAAAAAGATTGCAAGGCACATACACCTTCCGATGCAGTCCGGATCGACGAGGGTTTTAAAGTTGATGAACAGAAAGTATTCGAAAGAGGACTTTCTGGAGTTGGTCGAAAGGATAAAAGAGGGAATCGAGGGCGTTACGTTCTCAACCGATGTCATGGTCGGCTTTCCCACGGAGAGTGAAAGTGAGTTCCTGGAGACTATCGAAGTGATGGATAAGATGCCTACAGTCGAAGCCTTCATGTACTACTTCAATCCGCGCGAGGGTACGAAAGCATACTCAATGGACGGCCAGATCCCGCTTGAGGAGAAGACGAGGAGGCTTGAATACTTGATCGAAAAACAGCTTGAGAGGGCAAAGAGGATGAAATCAGCACTTCTTCCATTCAAGACAAAAGCGATCGTCTTGGGAAAAAGCCGGGATGATGGGAATATGCTTCTTTCCCGCGATGAGCACAACTACATGACATCGTTCATTCCTTTGAAGGAGCATAAAGAAGGAGATGTCGTCGAGCTATACGTGAACGAGTTGAAAGGAAACACGTTCCGGGGAAGGGAAGTATGAACGCATTTGACGAATTTATCAAACTCCTGGAAAAGTCGAGGCGCGTAGTTGCACTCACGGGGGCAGGGGTATCGACGCTCTCGGGAATCCCCGATTTCAGAAGCTCAGACGGACTATACTCAAAGTCATACGGAAAGCTTGATGTGGAGACGATCGTAAGCATCAACTTCTTCAACCTTCATCCCGATGTCTTCTATTCCTGGGCGAAGGATTACTGGTTCAGGATGGATTCGTTCAAGCCCAACATCATCCATAAGACGCTTGCAGATTTGGAAAGGCTCGGTAAGCTCTCGGAAGGTATATTCACCCAGAACGTCGACTTTCTACACGAAAGGGCAGGCTCGAAGAACGTCTATCCGCTCCATGGCACGCTCGAAAGGGGGTTTTGCACGAACTGTCACGCATACTATGACTACAAGTACATGGCGAATGAAGTTGAGAAAGGAAACGTTCCGAAGTGCAGGAACTGTGAAGGGGTGGTGAAGCCGGACATCGTATTCTACGGGGAGAATTTAAACTCATCGATACTATCGAGGGCGGAAAGCGCGTTCTCGTATGCAGACCTTGTGCTTGTGCTCGGAACATCGCTGGTGGTCAATCCCGCTGCAACACTACCGTACCTGTCGGTGAGGGAAGGAAAGGATATCGTGATAGTTAACAGGGACAAGACATACCTTGACGATTACGCGGTGCTGAAGTTCGATGACCTCGGAGCGTTTTTCACTTCTCTCTCAAAGTGGGTTGGCTCTCGCGTATAGTACGATCTGATTCACGCTTACAACATGAAAAAAAAGCCAATTTGAATGTTTACCCTTTACAAAACCTTTCGTAGAAAGTAAATTCAGAGTACCGGAACAGGGGGTGTTTCGGTTTCGACTAGCTTTGCCAGGCTATGGACTGCGGGCCAAGAGCTGACTTGTAAAACCGGCAAAACAAATTAACTGCAAAGAAAGAAGAAGAGATCGTTCTCGACGACAATCTTGCACTTGCAGCCTGATTACGGTTGCATGGCGACTTCAGGTGCGGTTCCTAACTTGAATTAGCCATCAAAAACTGGGACTTGCCTCGATCAGGGCGTCTTTGATCGGGGGACGCTTTAGGGCGCTTGCTTTCGTTGCCGTTGGCATTTGACCTTGACGGAAGTGAAAAAGAGACAGATGCCTATGTTCCGTAGACGTTCATGGATGGACTGTTAGGACGGGAGTTCGACTCTCCCCACCTCCATCAAAGGAGAGGAAGGAAATTCCTCTCCTTGGCTTTTCCAAAGGGTATGAAAGTGGATAAAAGGGTTAAGAGCACCAAAGAGCAACTTTACGTAAGCTTTTTGAAATTGATGAAGGAAATGCCTATCGAGAA
The DNA here is from genome assembly GCA_944389975.1 of uncultured Spirochaetaceae bacterium. Classification (GTDB taxonomy): domain Bacteria; phylum Spirochaetota; class Spirochaetia; order Sphaerochaetales; family Sphaerochaetaceae; genus Ornithospirochaeta. The sequence goes on along the minus strand of CALXOH010000016.1, from coordinate 41,213 downwards.
GATAACAATCTCTCGTTTATGCATCGAAGCAAAGATCAACAGAAATACTTTCTACACCCATTACGGTTCGGTTGAGGCACTTCTGGGGGAGATTGAAGAGAACTTCGGATCGCTTGTGAAGAACGAGTTCTACCAATCGCTTGACCAGAGCTACGTCAACTCGATCGAAGGCTTCCTTGAAAAGCTTCTCACGGTAGTGAAGAACAACAAAGAGATCGTAAAGCTCTTTTTCTCGAAAAACGGGGACAGGGAGTTTGTCGCCAGAATCCTCGGTGAGATATTCCCGATGGTCAGTACGCTTTGGTCCAACCAGAACGTTGATAAGCGTTACCTCGACTTGGCATACATCTACATCTCAGGTGGTGCGATAAGGGTCATAGAGGACTGGGTGAGGAAGGATTGCCAGGACGATCTTGTATTCATCGCGTCGTTCTTGAATACGCTGATCACCAAAGGCCCGTACTCGATATTCGGTCAGTAATCCATCTCCCTGACTGTGCGCCTGGCTTCCCTTTGAAGGTCCCTTTCTTTTATCGCATCCTTCTTGTCGCGGACGTTCTTTCCCCTTGCAAGCGCTATCTCCATCTTTACCTTGTTCTTCTTCAGGTAGATCGAGATTGGTACTATCGTCAGCCCTTTCTCGTTTACTTTCCGCTCAAACTTCCTGATCTCTTCCTTATGCGCAAGAAGGCGCCTGGTCCTGTCAGTCTTGTGGTTGAATATATTGCCGTGTGAATATGGCTGGATCAAAAATCCTACGAGCATCAACTCGCCGTTCTTGACGATTACGTAGCTGTCTGAGAACGAGCACTTCCCCTCCCGTACGCTTTTGACTTCGGTGCCCATGAGTTCGATCCCGCACTCAAGTTCTTCGATCATCTCATAGTTGAAGAACGCCTTTCTATTTCTCTGTATCTCTTTTCTATCTTTATTTTCGCTCATCTTTTAGCAATCCTGAGTCCGATGTACTCGCTTGTCATGTTCCTGGGCACGACTCCAAGGGTAGTATTTTCGCCATCTTTCCCCCCTTTGACAACAACATCCACCGAAGAAAGCAAATCAGCATGGCGCGACGTGTCGATGCCAAGGTACCTTGAGAGGGGAACAAACGGAGTTGAGGAGAACTCCCATAGCCCGCTATTTCCCGAAATGCCCGAAACCTCAAGCTCTCCTTCCGTAGGAATGTAATACTCACATCCCTCTTTTCCCGAGATGTATTCGACGTACGCCTTTGCCGCATTGTAACTGATGTTCCTTATCGGGCGCTGGGAATGGAATGCCGGGGAGATTACAACGCCGTCAAGATAGTGTTCGTCGACAAGGTTTTTCTCGATCAAAGTGCTCTTGTTATCCCTTCCCCAGAACGGGTTGTCCCTTAGAAAGAGTGCATAATCGCTTTCTGTGACAAGGCGCGTTGAAATGCGGCATCCGCCAATGGCTTTCACCACGCTTTCCTCTATTACGTCAGGGTAAGAGAGATCGACTTTCCTACCGATTACGTACTCCCCGGCAGGAATTTGCAAATACCCATCTTCTTCCGAAAATGATGGAATGTTTGATTCATCCTCGATTCCGACTACAGCGCCATCGGATGAGAATAATAATTCAATCTCATCCGAATAGTCGTTTACGTCAAATCCGTTTTCACGTAGGTAAAGAACGCTTCCCTTGTAGTCTTCAAGCATCTCCTTTGAAGTGATGAAGGAAGAAGCAAGGTCCCATAGCCCTCCGGTGTCTTCGATCGACAGGGAGGCGAAGTCACGTGCCCTCTCTTCAAAGATCGGGCGGTAGGGGAACCTCGAGTCATACTCAAGTATCCTCGATGCATTGGAAAGCTCGGAGATGAATGTAGAGACTACCTTGTCCTTCAGCTCTTTGTTTTCCACGTCGCTTGTTATATCGACGTTCATGACAGGGCGACGGAACAGGGTGAGGAAGATCGGGTGGTCGACTTCGATCGTGCCCTCCTTGAGTGTAATTCCATCCTTGACGTACTTCACGCTGTGTACGCCCGAGGGAACGAAATAGTACGAACCGTTGTTTGATCCGGTGTATTTCCCATCGATGAAAACACCGACAGAGGACATGGGGGATGAGAACGATACATAGCGCCCCCCTTTGATTATCCCGGGAAGGAAAAACAACAGAAAAGAAAGGATTATCAAAACAAGTATTATCGAAAAAAGTATGAGAAGGCCGGGACGGAGGGCGAAGAGCGTCTTCAGTTCGACTTTCCCAACTTCAGGAAGATTTTTTCTTTTCAACATGAAGATAAATTAATCCCTTGCCAAAAGGATTGTCAACGTTCAAGCCCTTTTGTGCTATCATCACGCTATGGCAATCAGATTCACCAAACCCACGCTTATCAGAAGGGACATGGATGCAGTGCTTCAAACCATGGTAGATGAGAAGATCGGACCGGGGGAGAGGAAAAAGGAGTTCGTACGGAATTATTCAGCCCACATCGGGAAGAAAGACGGGATAGTGTTGAGAACTTATCCCGATGCGATCGCATTCACGCTCCGCGCGCTCTCGCTATCAAGCGGGGATGTAGTAGCCCTTTCGATATTCACACCGAATGTCGTGTGCCAGGTGCTCTCTTCATTCGGACTGGATGTAAGGATCCTCGACTCATCGAAGACGAGCCCGATAAGCGAAGAAGCTTTGGAGGAGGTGAAGAGTGAAGGTTTGAAAGCCGTATACCTCTTCGAGCCGATGGGTTTCATTCCCGAGTCAAAGGATGTTTTCGCCTCCCTGGGGGTTCCCGTGATCGAAGACATTTCCGAGTCGATGGATTCGTACTACGAAGACGGCATCAGGGCAGGGGATGTGGGGGATGTAGTGATCACTTCCTTCGAAGAGCGCTCTTTGATCAGTAGTGCAGGAGGATCCGGTGCATTCTCCGGGAAGGAGGCTTTTGTGGACGCGTTGAAAAAGGAAGCGGGAAAGACCGGTAGATACACGGACATGCCCGATCTGAATGCATCCCTTGGAAACATGCAGCTATTAAAACTGGAAGAGACGATGGAGATCAGAAGGGAGATAGCGAGGGCATACCAGTCGTCGCTTCAGAAGTCCGAGGCAAAGCCGTTCCTTCCCAAAAGCTCTTCGTACAAGACGAACGGCTATGCATTTCCTTTGATCATCGACGGCAGGATCGATGATGCGAAGAAATTTGCAAAGGACAACGGAGTGGAGATCGAGGAAGGGTTTTCGAATGCGGTCGGATACAAATACAGAAACGAATTCGAACTCTTTCCGAACGGGAACGCAGCGCTCTCAAGGTGTCTCGTATTCCCACTTTATCCGATGCTCAAGCGATCGGAGATCGATACGATAGAAAAAGTGATCAGGCACATAGGGGGCTGATGTGAAACTATCCCACGTGACAATAGTTGCAAACGGGCTGAAAAGCGAATCCGAAAGACTTGCAGGAGAGATAGAAACATTCCTCGGGGAGAGAGGAATAAGAAACAAGACGATCATGACATACCAGTCCTCGGCTGGTATGGAGATTCCATACGAGACTGACCTCGTGATCTCCTTGGGAGGTGATGGCACGGTGCTCTCAGTTGCCCGGAAAGTGCACGAACTCGGGCGCTTGATACTCCCTGTGAACCTCGGCACGTTCGGCTACATAACAGAGATATCGAAAGACGAGTGGAGGGAAGAGCTTGAGAACCTGATGGATGGAAAAAGCGTCATCTCAAGGCGCCTCATGCTGCGCGTGGCAATCGAAAGAAAGGGCAGGAGGATATTCTCTTCCTATGCATTGAACGAAGCTGCGATCAGTTCAAGCGGCACGAGCAAAGTAGTAAAACTCGAACTATTCCTGGACAAGACCCGGGCAGGGATTTTCAAAGCCGACGGCCTCATAGTCGCAACACCCACGGGTTCCACCGGATACAGCCTCGCCGCAGGTGGCCCGATACTCTCCTCGGAGCTTTCCGCATTCATAATCACACCGATCTGTCCGTTCACGCTTTCAAACAGGCCGCTTGTCACAGACAGCGCAAGCCATGTGAAAATCCAAGTGATGGAAGGGCAGAGGACAGACCTGGTGCTTACAGTCGACGGGCAGGTTAGCGAGAAACTCGAGGAAGGGGATGTTGTTGAGATAGAGAAGTCAAGAAGCAAGACGCTTCTGGTCTCCAGCAACAAGCGTAACTATATGGAAGTCATCAGAGACAAACTCAATTGGTTGGGGGAACTCCATGCTTGAAAAAATCACTGTCGAGAACTACGCGCTCATCGACTCGCTGGATCTGGAGTTCGATGGGAATTTTTCAGTCATCACGGGCGAAACGGGAAGTGGAAAGTCGATCCTCCTCGGTGCTTTGGAACTTGCGCTCGGGAAGAAGGGGGATAAAAGCGCAATAAGGGAAGGTAAGGATGAAAGCACTGTAACGCTGTTGTTTTCCTCTTTGCCGAAGCGCGTTCTGAAATACCTTGACGAGCATGGGTTTTCAACATCCGGCGACGACAGCCTTGTAATAAGGCGGAAGATAAAGGAAAACGGCAGGGGAAGCGGATACATAAACGGAAGCGTCGCAAGCTTGAAGGAGCTTGAAGAGATCGGATCACTTTTGATCGACATATCCAGCCAGCACTCTTATCAGAAATTGTTGGACGAGAAGAATGAGCTGATGATGCTCGACTCGACAGGAAAGTGCAAGGAACTCAGGGATGAGGTTTTCGAATGCTATCATACGTACAAGGGGAAAAAGAGCGAACTTGAGGATCTGATTGAAAAACGCGAGAAGGGAAGGGAGGAAAGGGATTACAACGAATACCTGCTTTCCGAACTAGAGAGGGCGAACCTCAGGGAGGGCGAGGATGAAGAGTTGGAGGAAAAACTCAAAGTGATCTCCTCATCCGAATACATAGTGGAAAACCTCAGCGGAGCGAAAGAGGCGATCTCCGGGGCATCGGGCTACATCGAAAGCGCATCGGGATACCTCAAGAAAGCTGAAAGGAAATACCCGGACGCATCGGAATTCATATCGCGGATCGAATCGATATCGATCGATCTGGAGGATGTGAACGAGTCGATAAAGGAAAGGCTGGGGGAATTCGAGTTCGACGAAAGGGAAGTTGAGGAGATGAACGAACGCTTATCCCAGCTTCAGCGAATCAGGAAGAAATACGGCGGCTCGATTGAAAAAGCGATGGGAAAAAGGGATGAGTTGAAGCTCATACTCGGGGAGGAGGAGTCTTTCGAGGAAAAAGTCGGAGAGCTTGAAAGGGAAGTTTCGAAAGCAAGGGAAAAACTATCAAAGGTATCCGAGGAGCTGACGAAGAAGAGAGTGGAGAGAGCGAAAGTCCTTTCAAAAAAGACAACAGGGTACCTGAAGCGGCTTGGAATGGCTGACGCGGAGTTCAAAGTCGAAATAGAGGAGAAGGAATTCTCCCCGGACGGGAAAGACAAGATCTCGTTTCTTTTGAAGGCAAACCACGGAGAAAAAATGCTTCCCTTGTCGAAGGCAGCGTCAGGGGGAGAGCTATCGAGGATAATGCTCAGCATCAAAGCGTCATTCATCGACTCGGAGGATGTCGATACGATGATATTCGACGAAGTCGACTCGGGAGTGGGCGGAAAGACAGCCAGCGACGTCGGTTCGCTCTTGTCCGAGATAGCGGGGAAAAGGCAGGTTTTTGCGATCACGCACCTGGCGCAGATCGCATCGCGCGGAACTTCCCACTTCCTCGTTGAAAAGAAAAAGGAGAAGGAGAGGACGGTCACCCGGATAAGAAAGATAAAAGGGGAGGAAAGGGTTGAAGAGATTGCGCGCCTGTTAAGCGGCGAGAAGAGCGAACTGGCACTTTCACATGCCAAGTCGCTTCTCGAAGTTCAGCTCGGCGTATAGCTTCTCCTCAAGCTTTTTGTCGCTTAATCCTTTCTTCTTTCCAGTCATGTAGTGGTATGCAATGTCCTGAAGCTCGGTCGTCTCGGGCTCAAAGCCATGCTTTCGTGCCAGGTCGAGTATCGATAGAACGATCTTCGCCCTTGTGTCATCCAATCCAGTTTGTGCGATCTCCCTTGCGATCATCCTCGTCTTGTCGGATAGCACGTGCTCGATCATTCCACGCTCGGATTTCCTTCCGTTCTTGTTTATGAAGTCCAGGATCACGCCGATCTTGATCATCTCGTCATCCTCTTTCAAACTCATCCGGGACATGACCAAAAACGACTTGACGATCTTTATCGCAATTCCCAGGTTTTCCAACAACTCCGTCTCCATCGGCATGTAGTGGCTGTTACGGACGATGAGGGAGTAGTGCATCAGCGACCTACTCATCGAACTGAGTTCGTTGTATGTCACTTGGTTCATCGTGTTGTCTATCCACTTTGCGGCATAGTCGAGGATGAGCGGGGGCACGTCGTCGTATGTTACCCTCTTGTGCCTTTCAATCTGGCTGAATGACGACTCCTCTGTAAGGTACAAGCTCATTCCGATCTGGAAACCTGATGAGGAGAGTATTCTGAATGTGAAGACTTCCAAGGTCAGAAGATCCTTGAGAACCAGAATCGAATTCTTGTTCTTTGTAAAGTCTTCTCCGATTTTTACATACCTTCCATACCTCGTCTCGCCCTCCGCGGCGGTTGCAAACAACTTGTTGAAGTAGAAGAATATCACGGCTTCGACTTCACCCGAGAGCGATCGCATTTCGCTCTCAGCTATCTGCATCCCGTCAGTCCGTTCGCTTTTCGCCTTTCTCAGATCCTCGAAGAACGGCAGGAGCAGATCCCTCTTCTGGTACCTTGAAAGAGATGAGATTACGTAAGTTGCAGATTTCAAGGAAAGCCTTGTCTCCAGGCTGTCCAGAACCACGCTTGAGAAAGAAGCGGAAGTGAATGCGTGGTGCATGTTCACCTTCGCTTCGATCAGGCGGAGAATTTCCGTATCGTCATCTTTCGGGAATTGATATAGGAAGTGCAGGTGATCCAGGAACTCCTCTGCGTTCATCTTCCCCGTGATGAGCGAAGAAGAGAGGGAAAGCAGTTCTCCCTTCGAAAGTTTCGAGTCGAAGATCCTCTTCACCTCGTCGTCAAATATCTCATCAACACCTTTGCTGAGGTTGTTCAGGGCGCTTCTGTAGTTCTCTTTCCAAGGAAAACGGGATTTTTCTTCGTCCTTCTTCACTATGTGGAACGATGAGTACGGATTGCTCTTCCCCCCTTCCTTGTACGAAAGGATCGCCCTTTTCGTGATCTTGAAGTTATCCAGGTACGATGAGTAGTTGGTGAAAGAGACCGTTCCCGAGGAGTTTACTTTCCGTATGAGGGCTGAAAGCGCCATGTCGGCGTACGGTTCGAGGTGCCCGAACGCCTCCCCGTCGGTGCATATCTGCACCAGAGTTTCGCTCTCAGCTTCCTTTGCTATCCTTTCATAAAGCGCATCGGCACTTTTCAGTAGTCCGTGGTAACCCACGTCCTCCGAGAGTTTGTCGTTGTAGAAGAATGCGGCAAGCCTCTCTTTCTCTCCTTCCACGTAATACACTTCGCTCGTGCGGATATCGGGAACGAGTTTGCCATCTTCATCCACGATCTTCTCAACCTGCCTTGGCGAGAGGATCACGTACTTTATTCCCATGGATGCCAGATAGTCTATCAAAGGCCTGTTGATCGCCGTGTCGGGAAGCCAGAACCCTTCGCTGTCCCTGCCGAATACCGAGTGGAAGTACTCCATTCCCCATTCGATATCGCACTTGGCATCATCCAGCTTGTCCAAGGGAAGTATCGTGTGGCTCAAGCTCTCTGCGATCGCATTCCCATGTCCGAGGTTCTTTTTGGAAAATTCATCCCCCTCCTTCAGGTATTCCATGAATTCAGGGTGATTCTTCTTCAGCCAGAAAAGGAGGGTGGGGGAGAAGTTGAATGAAATGTATTTGTAATTGTTGCTGATCGACACTATCCGCCCTGACGGGGATAGGTAGCGTGAGAACGCATTTGATTTGTAACAGCTTTGGTATATCTTCTCATTCCAGTTGGAAAAAGGTGAGACAGAGTTGTCCTTGGAAACGACGCCTGTGGATGGGTTTTCCCTGGGGGGCTGATGAAAATGCCCGTGCACCACCAAGCGTGAAGTACTTCGATTGTTATTGTCCATAGCAATCATATTAGCACGAAGAATGAACAAACCTTGACTAAAATAAGATAAATTTAGTACTTTCAAATAAGCAAAGGGCGTTATTAGATGATATTGGTTAAAGTTGATTCTCTATCCACTCAAGAACTAAGGAATATTGCCGAAGAGGAAGGCGTTGTTGGCTTCGATGCATTGGACAGGGATGGACTTGTTGCCGCTCTACGTGAATACTTCGAGGAAGACGAGGAACAGGCGAGGGATTCGTCTGTAAACAGGCGCTTTCTATACGGCCTTACCGACTACAGGGAAATAGACAAAGATATTCAAAAACTGCCGGGGGTCGTAGATCTTCCCGAGAGCTATCCGAATACGGAGATACATCTGTTGTACAAGAACCCTTACTGGGCTTATGCGTACTGGGCGATAAGCAAGAGCGACCGCAAAAAGCTCGAAGAGAGCGGGTGCGGGCTTTTCCTGACGATCAGAATCGAGAACAACGACGAGAAGAGTGTTTTTTCGATCCCCATTTCAATAGAAGATACGGAATGGAACGTTTCACTAAGTTCGAAAAAGGGAACGTGCACCGTCTCTCTGACTACGGAGCAGGATGGAAAAAGCCTTGAACTTGCGCACTCTTCCACGCTTAACCTGATCGATTCGTATTACCTCGACAATCCCGAAGAGATTTACAAGAACGACAACCTCTTCAAGATCTACCTGTCGCAGATAGCGAACAAGGACGGGGAAGTTGAGGAGACGCCGCTTATTGACGAGATACTTTCAGTGTATGAGAAGGGAGTGACGGAAAGATGGAAAGCGTGAACAACATTAATCTTATTCTACATGCACACCTTCCCTACGTAAGGCATCTCGAGTATCCAAGATTCCTGGAAGAGGACTGGTTCTTTGAAAGCCTCAATGAATCCTACATCCCTTTGTTGAGGATGCTTGAAAAGCTTTCAAAGGAGAACGTCAGATATAAACTCTCGATTTGTTTCTCCCCGACGCTTCTCACGATGCTTGAAGACGATATGCTGAAAAAGAGGTTCATAAACTACATGGACCTCCACATCGAACTCGGAGAGAACGAAGTCAGAAGGCTCCAGGGAAGGACTACCCGGGCCCTTGCCCAGAAATACCTCAAGGACCTCAGGGAGAACCTGAAGTATTTCGAAGAGAACGGGGAGAGCATAATCGATGTGGTCAAGAAGCTCAGGAAAGAAGGGCATCTTGAACTATTCACGACTGCAGCAACCCACGCATACCTTCCCCTGTACAGGGAATTTCCGACAGCCATCAGATCGCAAGTGATCGTAGGCATAGAGACGTTTGAGAAGATCTTCGGCTACAAGCCCGATGGATTCTGGCTACCCGAGTGCGGATATTATCCGGGACTCGACAGCGTCCTTTCATCCTACGGGATCAAATGGTGCCAGATAGCAAGCCACTCAGTGGTATCTGCAAGGGAGAAGAGCAAGTACGGAGGATACCGTCCGGTAAAGCTTCCAAGCGGACTTGTCGCGTTTCCGCGCGACTGGAACATCACGAGCCTCGTCTGGTCGGACCGCTCGGGTTATCCATGCGACGGGGACTACAGGGAGTTCTACAGGGATATCGGATACGACCTCCCGATGAACTACATAAGAAAGTACATACACGAACCCGAGGTGAGGGTGTTCACAGGGTTCAAGTACTTCGCGATAACTGGAAAAGAGAACGACAAGAAGGAATACGAAGTCGAGAAGGCGATGAAGAAAGTCTCCCTTCACGTAGACAACTTCATCTATCACATAAAGCGTGCCGGCCTGATGATCTCGGGGCTTGACGTCGACAACCCGGTATTCAACCTTTGCTTCGACCAAGAGCTCTTCGGACATCGCTGGTATGAAGGAATTGAATTCCTGCGCCTCTTTTTGATCCGCTCGTCACTCGAGCCATCGATCAGGCTTACGACCCCTTCGGGGAACCTCAACGACGGCAGGATCGGAACTGAGAGCTTGTACATCAACGACTCCTCTTGGGGACAAGGCGGATACTCCGACGTTTGGCTTGATGACAAGAACATCTGGATCTACAGGCACATCCATCAGGCGATAGAGAGGATGGAGGAGCTTACCCAGCGCTTCCCGAGCCAGGGATCGCTGAAGGGAAGGTTTTTAAACCAGGCATCGAGGGAAGTTCTCCTGGCGATGAGTTCGGACTGGCCGTACATCATGCACGATCAAACGAGCGTCACATACGCTGAGAAGCGACTTAGAAATCATCTGGGATCGTTCAACGTAGTTTATTCAGCGATGTGCAAGAATACGGTCAACACCGAATGGCTTATAAAAGCTGAACGGAGAAATGCGATATTCCCTGATATCGATTACAACATCTTCAATCCGATGAAGTGAAGCATGGGCGGATCATCCGCCCTTTTTTCATTTCATGTTGCGATCAAAAACACATTGTGGAATGCGGAAAATTCATTCGACGTAAAAGTATTTCGGATTATTCCTGTATCGGATGTAAGTACCTCTGGATGCAAGGACAAAGATGAAGAACTCAAGCGAGAAATCAGATTGAAGTAAGTACTTTCCCTCCCTTATATAGATAAGCTGGGAGTCGACCAAGGAAGAAAGAGTATCTTGGATGAATTGAAGCGGAATTGCTCCCAAAAGCGTGAATATGTCGGAAAAGCACGGAAGAAAGATCGAACCGTATCCGCTTGTTATCATGCGGGCTGAGAGCAATATCTCCAATAGTGCACTCAAAAGTACCAACACAAGTATCGGATACAAAGCCAGGGCGGGGCGTTTCAATAGATATCCGAAGATGAAAAGAAGTATTGCAAAGAGTGCCGGTTGATCGTAAAGGATTTCAGGAAGGCTGAACATGTTCTTGCCGTAAAGGATTTGAGATGCAATGTATGGATATGAAAAAAGAAGAAGAGAGACTACGAAAAGAAATGGAATGAGCTTCCTGCCTTTCTCATTCATGATCAGATGAAGCATGTAAACGGGAATCATCACTTGGAGAATCCTTGATGTGATGTTGACGTTCTCCATCGTATCCGATCCGAATCCGCATAAAAGCCAAAGAACAAAACAAGCGATCATCGCCTTTTTCATTCCATTTGCAGTTGCAAATGCGAACAGGGAAATGAAACATATCAACAATGCATTTCCAAAACCATCCCACTCGAAAATCTGAATAAGAAGGCACACCAGGAATATGATGAATGCGGAAGAAAAATAGCCATATACTCGAAGGTGCCTGACGATGCAGATGATGGACAATACCAACGACCCGATCGCTGCGACGGCAAGAATCGCGGTTGCAATCACCTCCGATATGGACGAAACATATTTTACTACTGCCCAGACAATGGCAATGAAGAACAACAATCCCACCAGTCCGCCGCCAGAGGCTACCTTTACGTATTCGTTTCCCCAGGAATCATAGTATTTGTCCGACATGACGCCCTCCGTGGAAAGGATATCAAAAGCAAAACCTTTGGTTAAGAGTCTCTATTTTATAGCCTTCTTTTGAAAAAACGGAAAAGAATATTTTATTTTTCTTGCTCTTAATTCCCATTTAGTATAGTCTAAGTGTAATGAAGTGGTGGGAATTCCCATAAAATGGTGTGTTATGAAGCTTTTGACTGGCGTATATGATTCAACAGTAGATGACAAGGGAAGGTTTATCCTTCCGTCTCGAATGCGTCAGGCAATAGACTCCAAAAGCCTTTACGTCCTCCCGGGATTTGATGAGAACCACATCATGATGATGACTCCCGCATACTTCGAAGATCGGTTTTCTCAAGCTGTGTTTTCCTCCGATGACGCGATGTTCAGCGAAGGAAAACGCAACCTTGTAAGGCGCTTGATATCCCCGGCGATCGAGCTGGATCTGGACAGTGCCGGAAGGATCAACATACCGCCCAGGATGAGGGAGAGATATGAGCTTGGGAACAAAACCCAGATAAAGATAGTAGGGGTAGGGAACGCAATAGAGGTATGGAACGCTTCCCTTTATGACGAGATGATGGAAAGGGAAGAGGAGAAGGAAAGCCTCTCTGATCTTGCATCAAGGTTAATGGAGAGGTGAGGATGGAAATCGTACACTACCCGGTCATGTACCGCGAGGTGCTGGAAAATCTCGTTCCTCCGAATGAGGATGGAACGATGATCGACGCAACCACGGGGGAAGGCGGACACACATCGCTATTCTTGGAAAAGTACCCGAAGCTATCTGTCATAGGACTGGATAGGGACAGTGGAATACAGGAAAAGGCGATAAAAAGACTTGAAAAATACAAGGATCGGTTCACTCCGGTAAATACCTGGTTCGACGATTACTTGGAAAAGAGGGAAGGGGAGAGTGCCGACCTGGTCCTTTTCGACCTTGGAATCTCGACATACCACTACGTGGAGAGCGGAAGGGGTTTTTCATTCATGAAGGATGAAGCACTCGACATGAGGCTCGACACCACTTCTTCATTCGATGCCCGTTACATAGTGAACAACTACGACAAGGAGTCTTTGGCCTCGATTCTCTACAACTTCGGGGAGGAGCGGTACTCCAGGAGGATCGCGGACAGGATCGTCGCCTATAGAAGCGGGAAGGAGATCGAGAGTGCCAAGGAGCTGGAGGACATCGTTTACCATGCGGTTCCGGAGAACTACAGGCACGGCAGGATCAACCCTGCAACCCGTACGTTCCAGGCGCTCAGAATTGCAGTGAACGGCGAACTGGACAGGATAAAGCCGGCTCTACTTGATGCAGTAAGGGTATTGAAGAAGGGCGGGATGCTCGGAGTTATAACGTTCCATAGCTTGGAAGACAGGATTGCCAAATGGACGCTGAAGGAACGTTCAAGCGAAGCGGGGGACATAGAGATTCTTACGAAGAAACCGATAGTCCCTTCAAAAGAGGAAGAGGATGAGAACCCACCCTCGAGAAGTGCGAAACTCAGGATCGCACGAAAGATAAAGTGATTAGGAGAGAAAGATGAATACAAGCGAAAAGAAGAGAAACATCTCAATCGAGTACAAGGCATTGGTAGTTCTATCCATAATGCTTTTGTTCCTCGCCGCCCTGGTGCCTCTTTGGCAGATCGGGGTAAACAGATCTTTGGAAATTGCAAGTCAGAACCAAAAGGAAAGCATCCTCCGCCTTGCGGAAGAGGAAAGAATCATGGAGAGCAAGACGCTCAAAGCTGGAATAGACAGCACATATTCAATTTCAATAAGATAGGAGTATATCCGGGATGGCCTTCAGATGATCGAAAGAGAGGAAATGAACTATGACGACTTTACACTAAGGGATGTCAACAGGGACGAGCTATCTGGTTCGCTTGCCCCGTTTACCCTTGTCGTCGTCACACTTTTCCTTTCCGGGACGGGCCTCCTTGTTTCATACAGTTCAAGTTACGACGTAGCGATATCAAAAGGTCTTCAGCACTACTACTACCTTCTGGAGATGGTCACATTCGGTGCACTTGCACTAATCACGGGGGTGCTTGTCTTCTTTACAAAACGCAAGAGACTTGAGAAGTGCGCATACGTTTTCTACCCGATATCGCTTTTGCTGATGCTTGTCGAGAGCTACATCGCCATAAACGGGAAAGAGGTGGCTCCGCTATTTGAGAGGCTTAATGCAAGCGATATCTTGATCTTCACTACAGTCTGGATCGTCGCGACGGCATTCCCGAAGATCAGGAACAGGGAGAGAAGGGGATGGTGGTACCTTCTGATAACACTCGCGGGAACGATATCGATATTCCTGATGGTGCTTTCAGGGAAGTACACTTATGCGATCTTGTACTTTCTAACGCTCGTAGTGCTATTCAAGTTGTCGCATTTCGGCTTCAGGTTCATCCTTTTCTACTCGTTATTCACGATAACGATATTTGCGTTCCTCTTCCTCTTGATCCCATCGGCACTCGAGAGCGTTTTCAACCGTTTGATGTTCCTTGACGGCAACAGCGCTGATGCAGAGAGGATAATCAATTCCTTGAATGCAGTCAGGGAAGGTGGATTCCTGGGAAAAGGTTTTGGCAACGGGTACTACAAGCTTTCACTTATTGACGGGGTAGAGGGTGATTACGTCTCTGCAAACATCATCGAGGAGTTGGGGATACTCGGGGCCTTGCTCATATTCCTGCTTTTCATGTTCCTCTTCATCCTTGGCATGAGAACGAGCAACAGAGCGCTCGAGTCGGGCGATGAGTTCGTGATGATCGCGAGCTATGGCTTTACATTTGTAATTCTTTTCAAAGCCATCTTGTCTTGTTTCGTAACGCTGGGCTTGTTCCCGTCAAGCGGCATTAGCATGCCTTTCTTCTCAGCAAACGGCTTTGAATTCTACATAACGATACTCGAGTGTGCATTCTTGTATCGATTTACGCACATAACGGGAAGGAGCGGGAAATGAGGCAGGAAAGCATAGTCGCATTCTCAGTTCTGACAATCATGTTCCTCGCTGTTCTTTCCCTGTATTTCACGTTCGATTTCGAGGATTCAAACGTTTCCTTTGAAAGGACGGAATCCAAGATGATCTTCACCGACGGCGAAAGGGGTTTTGATGAAAACGGGGAGCTTGGGGGCATCGAGCTGCTTCGGGCATCAGGCGACGTGCCGCTTTTGTTCATATCAAAAGGCATGTACGACTACGCGCTCCGTTTCGGATCGCCGGAGATATTGGATGAAATCTCAACGCTTCTTACATCGATCGATGAGAAAAGCATAGCGCGCTACTCGGGCGGAGTTGACGGGAAGATGGGATTTCTGAGGATATACCTTCCGGGGAGAAATTCTTATCTGAATCTTCTTTCCCCGGTCGATGGCAAAACATTCTCCTCCCTTTTGGAAAAGGTGGAAAGCGACGGCGATCTACTTTCCTTTCCTGCAGAAAGGGAATATTTCTATAATGATGGTAAAATCCTGATGAAGATGGATGGTGTGTGATGGCAAGTGACAAGACTTTACTCGGACTGGACATTGGTACGACGAGCATAAGGGCGGTTATCGGATCGTTTACAAAGGAAGGGGAACTGATGATCGAGGCTGTCTCCGAGCGGAGCAGCGAAGGTGTCAAGAACGGAAGCATAGTAAACATCGAACAGACATTGAAGGCGATAAACAGCGTAGTGACGGACGCAGAGCTCCAAAGCGGAAGCGAAGTAACCTCCGTAATCCTTGGAATAGGCGGGGAGCACATAGAGGGGATACAGTCAAGCGGGGCGGTGGGAATCACAAACCGTGACCAGGAGATCAAGAACGACGACATACGTAAGTCGATCGAGATCGCCCGTGCGCACGACATTCCGCAGGACAAGGAGATAATCCACACCCTCGTGCAGGACTTCCAGGTCGATTCCCGTTCCGGGATAAAAGACCCGATAGATATGATCGGACACAGGCTCGACACGAGGGTACTGCTGGTCACTGCATCCTCCTCGATCTGCCAGAATGAAAGAAAGTGCGTACAGAAGGCGGGTCTCCAAGTACAGCGCCTATGTCTTGACGTGCTTGCAGATAGCGAAGTGGTGCTTACATCGGAAGAGAAGGAGATGGGAGCTATAGTAATCAACATCGGCTCCGGTACGACTACGATGATATGTTACAGCCAGGGAAGCCCGGTGTACGTCGGCGGGATTTCCATGGGCGGGGATATAGTCACAAGCGACATTGCCTACATGCTTCAGCTTCCGAAGGTTGCGGCGGAGTCGATAAAGATCGAAAACGGATCGTGCCACACTCCAAGCGTGAGCGAGGATGAGATGATGATAACCCCCGCAGTCGGAGGAAAGCAGGCATTCAGGTTTCCGAGGAAGGAACTGGCGAAGGTGATCGAACCGAGGATGGCCGAGATCTTCTCCCTTCTTGAAGGGGAGTTGGAGAAGAACGGGATATCAGGGCCGTTCGGTGCGGGAATAGTTCTAGTCGGCGGAGGATCGCTATTATCCGGAGTCACGGAGCTATGCTGCGAGATATTCAGAATACCTGCCCGGATTGGTTTTCCAGTTGCGATCAGCGGTCTTGACAGGCAATATATCAACCCGAAGTACTCGACTGTACTGGGACTTGTGAGGCTCGAGGCGAAGAGGCTGAGGGAATTGAGCCCTGCCGTGGTTTCAAGAAAGGAGAAGGGCGGATTCGGTCAGAAAATGAAAGGGCTTTTCGGTAAGCTATTCTAGATTTTTGGAGGTGTGTATGGATTACGATATTTTTGACATAGAGGATACGATAGGGGCGGAGCAGACAGCACCTACTATCATAAAAGTAGTCGGAGTGGGTGGCGGCGGCGGAAACGCGGTGAACAGGATGATCGCAGCAGGTCTGAACAAAGTCTCGTTCATTGCGCTCAACACTGACGTGCAGGCTCTTCAGAGATCGAACGCCGAAACGCGTATAGCAATCGGGAAGGAACTCACCGGAGGCCTTGGGGCTGGTGGAATGCCCGAAGTCGGGGAGAAAGCGGCTTTGGAGTCGAAGGATGAGATAAGGGCGGCTTTGGAGAACGCCGACATGGTTTTCATCACTGCAGGCATGGGAGGCGGAACCGGAACGGGAGCTGTGAGCGTTGTTGCAGAGATTGCAAAGAGCATAGGGGCGCTCACCGTCGCTGTAGTGACCACGCCTTTTGCGTTCGAAGGGAAGAAGAAGCTTCTTCTTGCCGAAGCGGGGATAGAGAAACTCAGAAAACAGGTTGACACCCTCATACTCATTCCGAACCAGCACCTTTTGAGCATAGTCGACAACAATACTCCGATCAAGCAGGCTTTCATCATAGCTGACAGCGCGCTGTTACAATCCGTGCAGGGGATATCCGATCTGATCACTGAACCGGGAGAGATCAACATTGACTTTGCCGACGTAAAGACCGTCATGAAGGGCAAGGGTGATGCGCTCATCGGGCTTGGGTTCGGAGAGGGCGAAGACAGGGCCAAGGAAGCTGCACGCCTTGCAGTAAGCAACCCGCTCTTGGAGAACGCAAGTATAGTAGGGGCGAAAAACGTCCTTGTAAACCTTGCAGGCGGGGACAGCCTCACGATCCAGGAATACCAGGATGTAGTCGAGATCATTACGGAGCACTGCTCGGAGGATGTACTCGTGATCGCAGGGCAGTCGTACAACCCGAACTTGGGCGAGAGGATAAAAGTCACAGTCATCGCAACAGGCTTTGACGAAAGAAAGGAAGTCAAGGCCGAGACTGACAGGGAAGTCGACGTCTTCTCAAAGAGGAAGGAAAGCCAGAACTGGCTGAAGAAGGAAGAGAAGAAAGAAGAGGAGAAGAGGGAGGAGGAAGTCAAGGAGAAGAAACAGGATTCCTCTAACCCTGCAACCATAACAGTCAACAGATGGCAGGATCTTCAGGCACAGCTTGGAAAGAGGAACAGGGACAACAATGACTACTCGATTCCCGCAGTGCTGAGGTATTCGCGACCCGATGACGATGAGAAGAAGTGAGATTCTATCACGATATGCCGAGTACCTTGAGTACGGGGAAAGGCTATCGGAGAAAACGCAGGAAGCCTATACGAGGGAGATAGGCTTCTACCTGGACTTTCTACAGAGAATCGGGAAAGATGCATTCACATCGACTTTCGAGGATATCGACATGTACGTCGGGAAGAGAAAGGAAGGGGGAATTACGAACCGCACTCTTATGCGGATTTTGCCGACTTTGCGCTCTTTCCATAAATTCCTCCTCATTGAAGGGCTGAGAAAGGACGACCCGTCGAAACTGATCGAAGCGCCCAAAAGGGAGTTGCACCTTCCAATTGCATTTACAGAGGAGGAGATCGAGATCCTTTTCGACAATCTCGAGAAGAAAAGTGACATTCTATCGCGGAGGGATCTTGCGATATTCGAGCTTTTGTACTCAAGCGGAATGAGGATCAGCGAGCTATGCTCATTGGATCTAAGTTCATACCTTCCCGGGGAAGAACGGATAAAAGTGAGGGGAAAGCGATGTAAGGAGAGGGTCGTATTCATCGGGGAGAGAGCCTCTTTGCTTCTTGAAGACTACATCAAGAGAATCCGTCCGATACTCCTTTCAGGAAAGAAAGAGAAAGCGCTCTTTCTCGGGCAGAACGGCACGAGGCTTACCCGGCAGGCTGTCGAAGTGCGTTTCCACATCGCATCGGATGATTTACTGGAGAAGGGATCGCTACACACATTCCGCCATAGCTTCGGCTCGCATATGATCGCACACGGAGCGAGCCTGAGAAGCGTACAGGAGATGCTGGGGCACGAGGATATAGCGACAACCCAGATATACACCCATCTCGATACGAAGGAAATACTGAAGACGTTCGACGAGTTCTCCGAAGACTGAATCAAGGATTGTAAATATCTTCCCCTTTAATAAGATGTGTACCATCGAAATCGGATCCAAACCCGGAAGATGAAATCAAGCCTACGTTACGTACTTTCAAAGATGTGATTGATAAGATCTTTGAAACCTCCTTCTCCATCAACTGCTTCTCCATCGGGCTTTTGAGAAACTTCACCTCATAGATGTCGTAGCCATCATCGAATTTCAATGCCACGTCAAACACTCCGTTCCTCCTTCCTGCCGGATCATCGTAATTGTAAGCACCTATGTCTTTGATTTCAGGAAGTTTTCCCTTCCTTGCAAGCTTTGAAAAATATTCCCTTGCAATTCCTTCGAAACGATAAGAGATGAACGTTTCGAGGCTTTTTTCGACGTATGAATTAAAGAATGCCTCCCCTCCGAGGACTTGGATGGCACTCTTGTTTGGGAAAACATATGCAAAATAGAATCTGATGAGATTGTCAGCAATCTCATACCGTGCCTTCTTCTTGTTATCCGGATCGTTTATCGGCGAGGATTTTCTTACGACATCCATTTTCTCAAGGACGGAAAGGCGATCTGCGGCGTAACTGGAAGATCTTCCGATGAGTTTCGATTGTATGTCGCTGTAGCTTTTCTTGCCGTTTGCGATAATGGAAAGAATGTCGTTTATTCCTTCAAGCTTCCTTATTTCCTTGAAAAGCTGGTTTTCTATGTAGTTCCTACCGATGCTGTCCTGCTCGATAATGTTGCTTATGATGTTCGCCCCAAGCCCTTCTTCCGGGGTAAGCGCATCGTTGATGTATGGGTTTCCCCCGAATACCGAATAGAAAGATATCTTTTCCCTGATTTCAAGATCCTGATAGAAAAGAGATGAGTCCAGATAATCCATCGCCTCCAGATGGATTATCGGATTGAATCTTCCGAAAAGAGGGTTCTCCTCATCCAAAAGCTTTCTCATGGCAGTCACGTATGAGCCGCATATTATGATCTTCATCCCAGCCGGTGCCTGGTCGATTGCAATCTGCATGAGCGAATCGATGTCCGCATCGCTTTCCCTGTGCCCGAGGTTCTGGTATTCATCGATTACGACCACCATCTCCCCGGCGATCCGGCCAAGTTCTCTGAATGCATCGAGAAAGGTCGCATATGGGAGGAGAGGCCTGATGCCGAATGAGGAACAGAAAAGGCGTAGATTCGTTTCAAGGGATGCCTCAACACACTCGTAATAGAGGAATTTCCGACCGGAAAGAGCCAATGAATTTTGAATAAGGTAGCTTTTTCCAATTCTTCTGAGGCCATAAACAAGGCAGGCCTTATCCTTTCCATTCAGGAATTTGAGTAACATTTCCTTCTCTTTCTCCCGTCCTTTCATCATTTCTCCTTTTTATTCAGTTTAAACTTAGTAAATCAAGACTGAATAAAGTATAATGCTTATTCGAATAGTACGCAAGAATTACGTATACATCGCAAATTCGTCATCATCCGACCTTTTTGCACTCTATAGTCATGGAAAAAATCGGATACGAATACATAGGAGAGAAGTTGAAGGGCGATCTTGTCGCTTTTGTATCAAACAGGTATTTCGACAGGGAAAAGGAACGGGCGATCGCACTGAGCGCGATAGAGGCAAGCCTTTCGGGATTTGACATTGCAACAGACGGAGATGAGCGGGTGGTGAAAGTTCTGGTCGATGTTTTATACGAGACCGGCAGAAGGCTGTATTCATTCACCAGTGATATCAAAAACTACCCGCTGAAAGAGCTTGTAGTTTTAACAGGAGGAGGTGTTGTAAAGCCCTCTTCATGCTTGAAAAGGGAACTCTTGATCGCATCATCTTCCATGGCACTCTTTTTCTCCCCACTGGAGAAGGCACTTCTATTCGCACTTGACAACAACATTCCGACAGCGCTTTCCCGGGTTGCACTCAACAAGGCAAGTGAAAACCTTCTTTACTCTGGAATTCCGATGTTCGACAGCTTCTCAAACCTCTTCGAATTTCCTGAAGTAGTTGCGTACCAAGACAGGAATGGATGCATCAGAACAGATTCCTTCAGATTCCACTACAAGCTTATCAAGTGATATATTTGTTTTATGGAATTCATATACGAGGACTTCATCTCATATTTGAGGGGAATGAGGAACCTCAGCGAAAATACAGTCAAGAACTACAGCATCGACCTTGTCCATTTTGATTTATACGTCAAATCGGAGGAATTGGATATCAAGGCATTCACGATCCACGATGCCCGAAAGTACGTAGGCGTTCTTTCAAATGAGTATGATGAGAGTTCGGTGAGAAGAAAGATAACTACGATGCGCCGCTTCTTTTCGTTTCTTGAAAGGAAGAGGATAGTGAAGGAGAACCCTTTTGAAGCAATCTCGATGAGGAAAGTCGAGAAAAAGCTTCCTTCAGTCCTTACAAAAGAGGAGGTGGGGAGGCTTTTATCGTACAGGGAAGAGGGGTTCCTGGCATTACGCGACCACATACTCTTTCTATTCTTATACACGACAGGAGCTCGCATCAGCGAAGCGATATCCGTAGACGTTTCAGATATCGAATGGAGCGAGAGGCGTATAAAGATCGAAGGAAAGGGCAGGAAGGAGCGGTTTTTGTTTTTGACGAGGAACGCAGCCGGGGAGATCAAAGATTACATAGAAAAAAGGAACGAATACCTGGAGATGAAAGGGAAAAGCGGGGAGAAGGCGCTTTTCATCGGTTCACGGGGTTCGAGGTTGCCGCTTTCATCGTGCCATATTATCTTTGATGAGTACAAAGTGAAACTCGGGTTTACGAAGGACTTTTCACCCCATACGCTCCGTCATAGCTTTGCTACGCACATGCTTGACAGGGGCGCTGACATAAGATTTGTTCAGGAACTACTTGGGCACGAGAGCATATCCACGACCCAGATATACACCCACGTTTCGCTTGAAAAGCTGGAAAGGGTATACGAGGAGAATCATCCTCATGCCCATGAGGAAAGGAAATGATGCAGGGAACAACGATTTGTGCCGTAAGGAAAAACGGGATGGTTGCCATCGCAGGGGATGGACAGGTCACGCAGGGAAATACTGTTGTCAAGGGAAATGCAAGGAAAGTCAGAAGGCTTTACGACGGCAAGGTGATTATCGGATTTGCTGGTGCCACGGCAGATGCATTCACCCTCTTCGAGCTCTTTGAAGGGAAACTCAAGGAATTCTCGGGCGATCTTACACGCGCTGCCGTAGAACTTGCAAAGCAGTGGAGGATGGACAAACAGCTCAGGAACTTGGAGGCGATGATGCTTGCATCAGACGGAGTGAAGATGTTCATGATCAGCGGAGTCGGAGACGTCCTGGAGCCTGAAGGGGATGTGATGGCGATCGGAAGCGGAGGAAACTACGCGGAGGCAGCGGCAAGGGCGTACCTTGACTCGAACGTCGGATGGGATGCGGAGGAGATTGCAAAAAAGAGCGTTTCGATCGCAGCTGACATCTGCATCTACACAAACCACAACATAATTACGGAGGTCATTGATGGAAAAACGCAAGCTTGACGATATGATGCCGCGGGAGATAGTGGCAGCTCTCGATCAATATATAATCGGACAGGAAGAAGCTAAGAAGATGATTGCAGTTGCAATCAGGAACCGCGTGAGGCGTAAGGCGCTCCCCGAGGATATAAAGAGCGAAGTAACTCCAAAGAACATAATCATGATCGGCCCCACGGGAGTCGGGAAAACCGAGATTGCACGCCGTATCGCACGCCTGGCATCGGCACCGTTTATAAAAGTCGAAGCGACGAAGTACACCGAAGTAGGGTACGTCGGAAGGGATGTCGAGTCGATGGTAAGGGATTTGATGGCTTCCAGCCTCAACCTCGTAAAGGAAGAGCTTTACAAGACGAGGGAAGGGGAAGTAGACCACAAGGTTGAAGAGAAGCTTCTTGATCTATTGCTTCCGGAAGCAGACAAGAAAGGGAAGAATGAGATCTCAGAGGACGTGCAAAAGACAAGGGAGAAGTTCAAGGACATGCTCCGCAGGGGAGTCTTCGACGACAAGGAAGTCGAGATCGAGCAGAAGCCACAGCTCAGGATCAGCGGAGTCGGGGTATTCCCGTCCCAGGAGATGCAAGCCGACGAACTGAACAACATGATGTCAAACATCGGGTCGATGTTCGGTCAGAACAGGAACCAGAGGAAGAAGGTCACGATCAAGAGGGCTCGTGAGATAATCCGAGAAGAGGAACTTGAGAAGCTTACAAACAACGACAACGTCGTCGAGGAAGCGAAAAAGAGAACCGAGGAGATGGGTATCATCTTCATCGATGAGATCGACAAGATCTGCTCCAAGGGAAGCCACAACACACAAGATGTATCCCGCGAAGGGGTTCAGCGCGACATACTCCCGATAGTCGAGGGAACGAAGGTGTCGACGAAGTGGGGCGTGATCGACACTACGAACATCCTCTTCATCGCGGCAGGTGCGTTCAGCATGTCAAAACCTTCCGACCTCATTCCGGAGCTCCAGGGGCGATTCCCCCTCCGCGTTGAGTTGAAAGACCTGACTGCGGATGACTTCTACAGGATTTTGCAGGAGCCCAGCAACGCAATGGTGAAGCAGTACAAGGCGCTTCTGGAGACAGAAAACGTTAAACTCGAGTTCTCTGACGATGCACTCAAGAGGATCAGCGCGCTGGCAGAGGAAGCGAACAAGAGAACGGACAACATCGGTGCCCGCAGACTTCACACGGTGATGGAAAGGCTTCTTGAGGACATCTCGTTCAATGCCGACTTGAAGAGAGGGGAGACCGTGACTATTACAAAGGAGTTCGTCGATGAGAGACTTGGTGGTATAATCGAAGATCAGGATCTCACGAGGTACATTCTTTGAAATACGTAACTATAACAGCCTCTTCGTACGAGGAGGCAAAAAGGAAAGCGGAAAACGAGTACGGGAAGAACGTACGCATCCACTCGCGTCGTGACTACAGCGTAGGCGGCGGACTTTTTTCGAAGAAGAAAAGCCGCTGCGAGCTGACGCTGTACCTTCCGGAGCGCTCTGAAAGGGCACAGAACGAAAAAAGCGATGAAGAGAGCATCAAGGAGTTCGAGAAGGAAGCCCAGACCCCCGATCCCACCACGATATCGTTGAAAGAGCGGCTCGACACGGAGATATACCGAGGGAAGTTCGACGAGAGTGCAATCGAAAAAGGGCGCCGGATCTCAAACGCACTTGGGATAACCGGGGAGCTTGAAAAAGAGATACTTTCCTCGCTCACTCCTGACCTGAACATACCGGAGCACTACGCAAAGCGCCTGTTGTCGCTTGTAAGGATAGAGAGGAACGAGCAGATACATCCGAAGCACTTTCTTGTCTTATTGGGGGCAACCGGATCTGGAAAGACCACATCCTCGTTCAAGATCGGATCTGTGTACAAGAAAGAGGGGTTTCGCGTCGCAATCCTCTCCCTCGACTACTACCGGGTAGGTGCGTTCGAACAGTCCAAGGAGTTCTCATCAGCGCTCTCAATCCCGATTGAGAACGTCTCGAGTGAGGATGAATTCATGCTGATGATGGAGAAATACCACTACTTTGACCTCGTGATAGTCGATACCATGGGACTAAGTCCCAGGGACACGGAACTCAATCTGAAGCTCGGAGGAATGCTCTCGACGATGGACAGGGAGAATTCGCACTTCTCCCTTGTCGTCTCATCCAGCACGAAAGTGGAGGATCTGATGCTCCAGTACAGAAGGTATGAGGAGTTCAATATCGATTCAGTCACTCCCACGAAGCTTGACGAAACAGAGTCGATCGGATCTGTGCTTTCGTTCTCGTATCAAACGAAGCTTCCTCTGCTATTTGTCACGAACGGACAGAAGGTGCCTGAAGACATCGCGTTTGCATCCACCCCGACGATACTTGAGTACCTGAATGGGCTTGAGATGAACATGAAGCGTTCAGAGGGCCAAGTCAGGAAGTGAAACGAGGAGGGAAAGGGCTCTCCTGGCACTATCCCTGTCACTTGACGCGACCACCAGTTCGTACGACGGGAAATACCTGACGTAGACGACCCAATCCCCGATAATGGCGCTTTTTGTGTAGCTCTCGGATCCTGGATCGTTGATGACTTCCTCGTTTTTCAACTCGTATGGTTCATCCCCGCCTGTTGCAAATGAGTAAAGTTCAGCATAATTCGATGGGATTTCCACATTCGACGAGAAGGCTCTTATGCCCCCGTCGGATCGACCCGTGAGAACGACGATCATCGGATCCTGGAACTTCGAGACCACGGCATCTGTTTCAATGAACAAGTCCTGGTCGAGGCTTAGGGTGATGTCCTTGCCTGCAACTTCACCTTCCTTGTAGAGAAGGGGAGGGAGAAGCACGTCATTGTACTTCTCTTCAATTCCCTCCAAATAGTTCCTCTGGTGCTCTGCGACAGGATAAAGCCTCTTTTTGGATCTTGTGACGGAGATTGAATCGATCGAATTTTCTTTGATCATGTTCCCGAAATCCCGGGCGGCGCTACCATCCATGGTAGTCGGGATCGACAAGCTTCCGCTCATTGAAGAAACATCTTCAAGAGTTCTTTCATCCGAATATGCAGTGAGTATATGGGAAAGGAGCGCGTCGTCAAGTGATGCCGGATCGGAAATCAGTATATCGTAGGAAGGCACGTCGAACGCCAGTATATTGCCGTTCCTGTCGAGTATGCTTCCCCTGTAATAGTCGCCGGGTACGACAGGATCCTTGTAACTCAACCATTCGGTACTTGACGAGAAGTACAGGTCGAATAGACGCGAAAACATCACAACCGATAGGAAAAGAAGCAGGAATGAAAGGAATTTTCCATTCTTTCTTATTTTCTTTCTATACATACTTTGTAAAGTATACTCCATCGAAAAACCAAATACAATAGTTTTAATTTATTGTAATGGAAATATTTATATCATAAAAGTGATGAAAATGGGGTATTTCCCCTCCTTTCCAACTTCCCTTTGAGAACTTATAATCGTCTCAAAGAGGATGAAGATGGGAAAGGGACGATACGACGACATGGATACGGGAAAGAGATCAAGCGAGGGAAGAAGGGGGGGAAGGTTTTACCTGATGACCCTTTTCATCCTGCTGCTAATTGCCTTGGCATTCATCTCCTACCTTGTATTTTCCGACAAGAACGAAGAGGAACTGATCGAAGAAATCGGGGAGAACCCCCTTTTGAAGGAAAGGTATGTCGTCAAAGAGGGCGATACCTACAGCTCGATAGCAGATGAAAACGAGATTGCAGAATCGACTTTGGAGAGCATCAACGGAAACGTCGGGCTTGAAAAGGGGCTCGAGATAATAATACCCCCGAGCGACGGAGTGCTTTTCAAAGCTGATTCTATCGAAAGCCTCTCGGGGTACCTGGCAGGAATCGAAAACCATCCGCCATTGGAGATAATCCTCCTTTTGAACGAACTTGATGAGGATAGCGTTGATGGAAAGTACGTCTTCATTCCGTTGGAAGCCGGGAATACAAATAAGATTGATTCATCAGATGAAGCAGACACAAGTGTAGTAGAAAACGAAGAGGAAAGGGTGGAAGAGAGTGCCTTGACCAAAGGTTTTGCATTCCCTCTTGAAAACGTCGTACCCCCAGATGCGATGTATTCGTTCGGTTCGACTTACGACGGGGTTGTACTCGATGGCACGGGCTACCCGATAACACCCGGGGAGATGGTGATCGCGATAGACGACGGGGTCGTGACAAAAGCGGGGACAGATGAGGAGGGAAAGAAGGGCAGGTATGTCACGATAAGGCATAACGACGGGTTTGAGAGTACATACTACTCCCTGGAAGTGATCGGCGTAACGATCTCTGATGAAGTCAAGAAGGGGGATGTGATTGCTACGATCGGAAGAAGCGCCGATTATTTCCCGACCCCCATGCTCTACTTCGTTTTGAAGAAGGACGGGGTTGCAGTAGACAGCAGGGAGTACTTCTAAAAACCTCTCAAGATGTAGCCGCTTGACCCTCTTTTCATTATTCTATATACATGGCGAATTTTCTTAGCGCCCTATTCGGCGGAACAAAGCATGACAAGGACATGAGGCACCTAAGGCCGATTGTCGAGAAGGTGAATAGCGAGGAGTCATGGGCAAAAAGCCTGACTCGGGAAGATTTTGTAAAGACGACTGATGAGTGGAAGAAAGAAGTCAAGGATGGCAAGAGCCTCGACGAACTTCTTCCCAAAGCGTTTGCCCTTGCAAGGGAAGCTGCATTCAGAACTCTCGGCGAAAGGCACTACGATGTGCAGATAATGGGTGCGATAACCCTCCATGAAGGAAAGATCATGGAATTAAAGACCGGAGAGGGAAAGACCCTCGCCTGCGTTCCCGCTGCATATCTTAATGCCCTTTCAGGTGAGGGAGTCCACATAGTCACCGTAAACGACTACCTTGCAAAAAGGGACGCGGAGTGGATGCGCCCGGTGTACGAATACCTCGGACTGACAGTCGGAATCGTCACCAGCGATATGGATACCGAGAGGAAGCGAAGTGCTTACAGTGCGGATGTAACGTACGGAACGAACAACGAGTTCGGGTTCGACTACCTCAGGGACAACATGAAGTATTCCTACAAGGAAAAGCTTTCCCCTAAGCACCACTATGCGATAGTGGACGAGATCGACAGCATACTCATCGATGAAGCGCGCACACCTCTGATAATCTCCGGTCCTGGAGAGGATGACACGAGGGAAGTCAGGGCTGCAAACCAGATAGTGCCGCTCTTGAAGGAGTGCGAGAAGGATCCGAAGACCGGAACATACTACGAGCTGACAGAGATGGAGAAGCTCGACAGGAACATTGCCATGAACTTCGACGAGAGGGGGGATTACAAACTCGACGAGAAGGGAAAGTCCGTTACGTTCACGAAAGAGGGGATGACACACATGGAGAACCTCTTGAAGAACATCGGTGCGCTGAAAGGTGTCGATGACGGAAACGGGGGTGTGGCTTACAGCCTCTACGACGGGGAGAACTTCGAGCTCGTGCATTACGTAACGCAGGCTGTGAGGGCCCATAGGCTTTTCAAGAGGGATGTTGATTACCTCGTGAAGGACGGCAAGGTCGAGATCGTAGACGAGTTCACCGGAAGGGTGCTCCACGGGAGAAGGTACTCGGACGGACTTCACCAGGCGATAGAAGCGAAAGAGAACGTGAGGGTGCTCGGACGGAGCAAGACGTATGCGACGATAACATTCCAGAATTTCTTCAGGATGTATGACAAGCTTTCGGGGATGACGGGAACCGCGGACACTGAAGCGACTGAATTCAAGAGCATATACAACCTCGATGTCGTCGTGATCCCGACTAACAAACCTGTGATAAGAAAGGATCTCAAGGACCTCGTTTACTACGACGAGAAGAGCAAATTCAACGCAATCGTAAACGACGTCGTAAAGATCCACCAGACCGGGCAGCCGATACTCATAGGTACGGTTTCGATCGAGAAATCGGAGGTGCTCTCGAATGCGTTGAGGCGGAACGGGATAAGGCATGAAGTACTGAATGCGAAAAACCACGAGAGGGAAGCTTACATAATCGGGGAAGCGGGAAGGAAAGGGGCCGTGACCATAGCGACGAACATGGCAGGCCGTGGAACCGACATAAAGCTCGGGGGATCGCCGGAGCACATTGCATGGAAGAGGTGCGGGACGAACGCAACGCTCGAGGAGTTCAGAAAAGCACTGGAGGAGACGAGAGGGGAGTACGAGAAGGAGCGTGATGAAGTGAAAGCCCTCGGAGGGCTTTACATCATCGGAAGCGAAAGGCACGAATCACGAAGGATCGACAACCAGCTCAGGGGGCGTTCGGGACGTCAGGGTGATCCGGGTACATCGCGATTCTACGTCTCTTTGGAAGATCCATTGATGCGCCTTTTCGCGCGGGAAGGCCTGCGGGAGATGATCGGAAGGCTCGGCCTTAATGACGGCAGCGCGATCGAACACAAGATGCTTGACGGAGCGATCGAAAAAGCACAGGAAAAGGTCGAAGCGAGGAACTTCGAGATAAGAAAGCACCTTCTGGAGTACGACGACGTACTCAACGAAGAGAGGAACTACATCTACTCCGAAAGGGACAAGATCCTCCAGGACGAGAACCTCTCAGAAAGGGTTCTTTCGAATGTCAAGGATATCCTTGATGAGATTGACAAGGAGGAGGGATCGAACGCAAGGGAGAAAAAGCTTTCGTTCTTCCACCTTGACCCGGAAACCACCGGAGACGATGTTTACAAAGCGATCGTTGACAACATAAGGGAGAAGGAGGAGAAAGTTACAAAGGAGCGCTTCAACGCGTTCATCCGATATGAATTCCTGAGAAACATCGACAGGCGATGGGTAGACCACCTCGATCAGCTGGAGGAACTCAAGGAATCGGCACACCTTATGAGCTACGCCCAAAAGAACCCGCTCGTGGAGTACAAGAACACTGCAAGCGATGCGTTTGACGAGATGCTCGGGCAGATCGGGGAGCAGATTGCAAGGATCGTAGTGACAGTGCGGATCATAAGCCGCAGCGAGAGGGAAGAGGAGAGGAAACTTGAGATGAAACACAAGAGCCCGGGAGGAATCAACATGGAGAAGGCCTCCGGGAAGGAGAGCATCCAAGTCGTCAGAAGCACACCGAAGATCGGAAGGAACGACCCGTGCCCATGCGGAAGCGGGAAGAAGT
Organism: uncultured Spirochaetaceae bacterium; assembly: GCA_944389975.1. Lineage (GTDB taxonomy): Bacteria > Spirochaetota > Spirochaetia > Sphaerochaetales > Sphaerochaetaceae > Ornithospirochaeta. The sequence goes on along the minus strand of CALXOH010000016.1, from coordinate 12,108 downwards.
ACAAGCACTGCTGCGGCAGGAATGCATAGGGAAACGAAATGAGGCTTTTTATTGCAATCCTTTTTCCAATGGATGTGAAACTGAAGCTTGCCGAGCTGAGAGACGCGATACACGACAAGGCTGTCCACGGGACTTTCACTCCGACAGAGAACCTCCACATGACCCTTTTCTTCCTCGGGGAAAGGGACAGGAACGATGTGTGGAGGATAAAGGATGCAATGGATGAATTGAAGTTCGATTCATTCAGACTCACATTCTCTTCCATCGGCTTTTTCAGAAGAAACGACGGGAACTTGTGGTTTTCCGGCATTGAGAAGTCAACCGGGCTTGAGAGGGTCTACGATGAGCTTGGGAAAAAGCTATATAAGATATTCCCGGATCTAGAGAGGCGTAAACTCAAAGCGCACGTGACGCTTTCAAGGAGGACGCTTTCGGAGATGGCCGGTTTTTCCTTCAAGCCCTTTCCTGCCGAAGTCGATTCGATCGATCTGATGCTCTCAGAGCGCACGGAAAGGGGTATGAAGTATACATCCCTATACAGCGTAAAGAGCAGCGATTTCATGGAGGATTAAATGAGCATACTTGATTTGATACTTTCTCTGATACTTCTATTTTCCCTCATAGTCGGAATGGTACGGGGGCTTATCAAAAGCATCAGCTGGCTTCCGGGTCTCATACTCGGCTTTCTTGCAGTATGCTTTTTCAACAAGGACCTTGCTCTTCTCATCTCGAAAGAAAGTACGCTCTCTCCGATGCTCTCATCCCTTTCGGCGGTTCTTCTGCTGATGACAGGCACTTACATCGTCGTCAGAATAGTCCTCGTAAGCGTGTCAAACGCATTCAAGGATACGGGGCTCGGCGTTATCGACAAAGTGCTCGGAGCGCTGTTTTCCCTTGCCCTTGCCTTGATCGGAATAGGACTCATATGCTCCATCCTGGACAGCATAAGCGCACTTGAGGGCGTAAAGAGGGCCTTCGATTCATCCTTCATCGTAAACAACATAGTGCGGCCATTCTACAACGAAGCACTCCAGACATGGAGGGAGATCCAGTGATCGGAAATGCTTTGGAAAGAGTACTAAGCGATCTTGAGTCCTCAAAACTTCCTCAGTCGCTTTTATTCGCAGGAGGGGATGATTCCTTTCTCTTTGAGAATGCAATCGATTTGGTGTACGGGATGACATCCGGGTATGACAAGATCAGAAAGCCTTACCCGGATGTAATATACGCACCTGAAAGCGACGGGAAGATGATGCTCGACGCATCGTACAAGTACTACGCATCCACGAAGACCGACAGGGGAAAGAGGTTTTTCATCTCCACTCTCAGGCGCTTGCTGATGCAATACCACAGCGCGTTCCAGCGGGATGGAAAGGACCAGAAGGATGTGTTGTACGCCAAAGCTGCGGACGTGGACGAACTTCTGGGATCCCTGATCGAGAAAGAGGGGGATGATGCGATCCAGATCGCCGGCGGGATTTACAATATCGCATCATCGGAGGATTTCATCTCGAAGGGCAAGAAGAAAGCGGGGCTGACGATGGAGGAGGCGAGGTCTGTAATCTCGTATGCAGAGAAAAGCAGCTCTTTGAAGTTCTTCCTGATAGAAAACCTGGAGGATCTCGGGGAGAGCGTGAGAAACGCACTGTTGAAGACCCTCGAGGAGCCGCCCGAGGGTCTTTACACGATCCTTTTGTCAAAAAACAGCGAAAGGATGATGAAGACGATACTTTCCAGGGTAAGGAAATACTATTTCCCGAACCTGTCGAATGCGGAATTGAACTCTTATCTGAAGGAGAGCTATCTGACGAGAAAAAACTACGACTCGCTCTCAGCGTTCTATATGGATACAGCGCTTACAGCGGAGGAGAAGGAGAACTTCTACTCCCTTTCCGCGTTTTTATTGGAAAGCATAGGGAAGGCGAAGATGCCTGATGCAAAGGCGATGAACGAAAAACTCTCATTTTTTGACAAGGGGAAGGCCAGGTACTTCATGCCGATATTCACCGAGGAGCTGAAAAAGAGGGTGTCGGATGGCAAATTCGAGTACTGGATGGGAAACAAGATACTCAATGCCTTCTCATCCTCTTACATGGACCATATCATATATTCAACCAACATTAGGGTTGCTCTTGACGGAGCATTAAGGGAGGCACTCACATGTCGATGAGAATCCTCAAGAAACTTCTTTCTGATGATTTCTGGCTTGAAAAGAACCAGATGATCGACATTTTGGAAAATGCGATCGAAGATTACGACCTCTTGGACGAACTATTCAACAGGGATGATACGGCGCACCTCGTGATCGAACGGAAGAGCGGGAAGGTGAAGGTTGCAAACAGGATCCTCAGGAACATGGTTCCTGCAAACAGGTTCTCAAGCTACGACGGAAAGAGCGTTTCCGACGTCATCAAAGACAAGGATGTCGTTTCATTCATCGAGAGCGTACTATCTGGAAAGGATGGCTTTCAGCCCAAGGATTTCTCTTACGGGGAGGGGGAGATCAAGACTGTACGCGTCTCGTTTCTTCCATTCATGGTCGACGAGATCGAATACCTTGACGTACGCATCAAAGACATCACCGACTCCTTGAAAAAAGAGATGAAGCTCAGGAACTCCGAAGCGCTTGCAAGCATGACTACGATGGCTGCCGGGGTTGCGCACGATATCAAAAACCCGCTTGCTGCAATGAAGATATACCTCGCGCTTTTACGAAAGGCGGTCACCGGGGGAAAGAACATGGAGAAGGCTTCCTCTTTCATCGACATAATCGAGGAAGAGACGGAAAGGCTCAATGAGATTGCAGTCGATTTCCTTTTTGCGGTAAAACCGATGGAATTCGAACTCAAGATGGACAGGATCAACGAGATAGTCGATGAACTTGTATCATTCATCTCCATAGAGGCGGAAGAGAAGGGTATAAAAATAGAGGTGAAGAAAGGCCAGTTCCTCCCGTCTCTTCTCCTGGACAGGAAACTCATAAGGCGCGCACTCCTCAACATAGTCAACAATTCGATATATGCGCTCTCGGAGAGGAAGGATAAAGTTCTCTCGTTCGAGACCAAAGAGGACGGGAACTACGTGAAGTTGATCGTCAGGGACAACGGAAGCGGAATGGATGAGGAGACGAGGAAGAAGGTATTCGAACCTTACTTCACTACCAAAAGCGCAGGGGGCACGGGGCTCGGGCTGACTGCAGTTTTGAAGATAATGAACGTCCATCAGGGCGAGATAATCCTTGAAAGCGAGAAGAACGTAGGAACTTCGTTCACACTCTCTTTCCCGATCCCGAACAGCCAGAGGAAGGGTATTGAAAGTTGAGTACGATACTTGTTGCAGATGATGAAGTGAATATCCTCTCGGGGCTGAAGCTTGCATTCGAGGATGAGGGGTACACCGTGATAACGGCCAAAGACGGGCTTGAAGCGTGGAAGGAAGTAAACTCGAACAACGTCGATCTGGTGATCACTGACCTCAGAATGCCCGTTCTCGACGGGTATGAGCTTATTAAAAGGATTGCATCTTCCTATCCTACGCTTCCCGTGATAGTACTCACAGGGCACGGGACGATCGAAACGGCAGTCGAGACGATGAGGGACGGGGCTGTCGATTTCTTCACCAAGCCTGTTGACTTGGAGAAGCTTTTGCTCGTAGTCAGGAAGAGCATTGCAAACAGCGTCTTGAAGGAGCAGAACAGAAGGCTCACGGAGGAGATCGACAAGTTAAAAGGGGAGAAGAAGTACCAGAAGATCATAGGGAAAAGCGGTAAAGTCGAAGAGTTGATGGGACTTATAAAACAGGTTGCGCCAACGAAGGCAAGCGTTCTCATCACAGGTGAAAGCGGAACCGGAAAGGAACTTGTTGCATCGGCACTCGTTGCACTCTCGCCAAGGAAAGACAAGCCTTTTGTGAAAGTGCACTGCGCATCCCTTTCCCCGACGCTTCTCGAGTCAGAACTCTTCGGGCACGAGAAAGGGGCGTTCACAGGTGCAACCAGCCAGAAGAAGGGTCGCTTCGAGCTGGCGAACGGTGGAACGATATTCCTCGACGAGATCGGGGAGATCGACCACAGCGTGCAAGTCAAGATCCTCCGCGTCCTGCAGGAGAGGGAGTTCGAACGGGTGGGCGGTGAGAAGACGATAGAAGTCGACGTGAGGATAATAGCCGCCACGAACAGGAACCTTGAAGAGGAAGTGAAGAAAGGTAACTTCAGGGAAGACTTGTACTACAGACTCAACGTAGTCCACATCAAAGTGCCCCCGTTGAGGGAGAGAAAAGAGGATATAGAACTCCTTGCAATCGAGTTTCTGAAGGAATTCAACGAGGAGGATGGAAAGGCAATAAAAGGGTTCTCCCCTCAGGCAAGGAAAGCTTTGATGGCATATTCATGGCCCGGGAACATCAGGGAGCTTAAGAACACGATAGAAAGCTCCGTGGTCCTTGCAAAAGGGAATACGATAGAGCTTGAGGACCTCAACCCCGAGATAATGGAAAAGGGAAGGGAGGAGAGCGTGACGATCAGCCTGCCTACAACGCTCGAGGATGCCGAGAAGAAAGTTATTCTCGAGATGATCGCATACTCGGGTGGCAACAAGAGCAAAGCTGCAGAGAGTCTGAAGATCGGAAGGAAGACCCTTCATAGAAAGCTTTCGGAATGGAAGGTCGACAATGACGCTTGACGAGATATTCTCCCCGGGTGGGCCCTTGGAGAAAAACATCGCCGACTACTCGTTCCGATCAAGCCAGCTTGAAATTGCAAACATTGCGGAGAAAGCGTTCAGCGAAGGAAGGGCCTCTGTGATCGAAGCGGGAACGGGAACTGGCAAGTCGTTTGCATACCTTGTACCTGCGATAAACCTCATCGAAAGCGATGAAAAAAACCGGGTTGTAGTTGCAACAAGCACGATAGCGCTATCCAAACAGCTATATGAGAAGGACATACCGTTGTTGAAGAAGGCTTTGGGCTTTTCATTTGAAAGCGCAATACTCCACGGAAGGGCGAACTACCTATGCATCAGGAAACTGATGGAAAAAGAGGAGGAGAACTCTCTTATAAAAAGCCAGAATGAGGAGCTTGAAGAGATCCTTGACTGGGCGGGAAAGACCGAAAGCGGAGAGCTTGAGGAGTTGAAAGGCAGAAACAGATACATCAGCGAAGTCAGAAGCGACCCAAAAACCTGCATCTCCAGGCACTGCCCGTACGTAGAAAGCTGTTTTTACTTCAAAGCGCGGAAAAACCTCTCGAAGGCGAATCTCATAGTCACGAACCATCACATGTTCCTGATAGACGGAAAACACAGGATGGAGACCGACGCCGGGTACGACGAGGATTCGATACTCCCTTCGTTCTCAGTTGCAATCCTTGACGAAGCGCACCATTTGGAGAGGGAAGCGACGGAGCTTTTATCTTCGACATTCGACCCGGATGACGTAAGAGGCGACATAGATTTCCTCACTTTCAAGAAGAAAGGGGATGATAAAAGCGGGCTTTCATTGCTTGAGGAGCTCTCGCCATATGCAAAGGAAAAAGAGCTCGTAGGAAGTGCAATCCACCGGTTGTTGGAGATGAAAAAGAAGATCGCATCATTCTCTGAATACACGACAACCCTCTTTCCGAGCGTAAAAGAGATATTGATGACGAGGGAACTACATGAGAAATTCCATAGTTATTTCGAGCACACGAAGAAGTTTTCCGATGAGATAGTGGAGAGTGCGATGGCATCGCTCATTCCATTCGACCCGGAGGAGATACCTGAAGAGAAGATAGGGGCGTACGAACTAGTTGAAAAGTGCGCAACGAGGATTGCAGAGTGCGGATCGACATTGTCGCGCGTCTCGACATTCGACGACTACGATGCATCGATATGCCACATGAGAAAGGAGGGAGGGCGCTTTGTATTCCACATCTCCCCGATGAATCCGGGGAAGGCGCTCTCATCCCTGATCTACTCGAAACTCCACTCGATACTATTTTCCTCGGCTACGATCTCGCTCGGTGGAAACTTCAAGCTTTTCGAGGAGAGGATAGGACTGGAGGAGGACGGCGTACTGGAATACCAGGCGCCATCGCCGTTTGATTACGAGAGGAACCTGATGCTTCTTGCTCCGCAAGACGGGCTGCAATTCAACAAGAACAACGAGAAAGGGTACAACGAATACGCAGCAAACCTGATCAAGAGCGCGATTGAGGCAAGCGGGGGAGGAGCGCTGGTGCTGTTCACATCATGGCAGATGCTTGAGGATGTGACAGAGAGGGTGAGGAAAATGCTTCCTGACATGCGGATACTCAAGCAAGGTGAGATGAAAGGGAGAAGTGCGATATTCCGGGAATTCAAGAAAGACAAGGACTCATCCCTATTTGCCACAAGCACATTCTGGGAGGGCGTCGACGCCCCCGGGGACACGCTGAGGCTTCTTATAATAGCAAAGCTTCCGTTCTCACCTCCCGACTCCCCGATAATGAAGGCCCGTTCGGATTATCTTGAGAGGATGAACGAGAACCCGTTCTTGAAGATAACAGTTCCGGAGGCTGCGATAAAACTGAAGCAAGGGATCGGAAGGCTCATAAGAAAAGAGGAGGACAAGGGTGTTGTTCTGATCCTCGACAGCAGGATAGTCCGGAAAAGCAGCTACGGGGAGTTCCTCATCAGATCGCTACCCAAGTGCTACATGCCCGATGACACTACAGTTGAGAACATCCCCCGGAAGATCGAGAACTTCCTGTATTGACTAAAAAACCACCGGAAGACAGCCCCCGGTGGCTACTTGAGGAAACAATATCCTTATGCAAGGATTGCAAGAATGTCCTTGTAGGAAAGGATGAGGTACTCTTCCCCCTCGTCCTTGAACTCGGTTCCTGCATATTTGTCGTGAAGGATCTTGTCTCCGACTTTGACGTTGATGTCCTTGCTATCCCCGATGGCAACCACAGTAGCAGTCTGAGTCTTCTCCTGTGCAGCCTGAGGGATGTAGATTCCACCCTCCGTCTTCTCTTCGCTCTTGGCCTTCTTTACGAGAACCCTTTCACCCAATGGAATGATTTTCATTTTAAATCACCTCTTGTTTACGTTTTCCCTATGTAATATACAAACGCAAATGAAAATCGGCAATATGGAAATTTCCCCTTAACTTTTCAAAAACTATTGTTATCTTATGTGTAGCGGAGGAGAAACATGGGAATTTCCAAGACAAAGGAAATGTATGAGAAGGGATTGGACGAGATGAAGTCAGGAAGGATCGAGCACGGCTTTGATCTCCTTTCGTCCGCTTTTCTCTTCCGCCTGGGCCTTTCCGCAGTCACCGATCTGGACTTCGTCCGCTATTTCCGATACGAGTTCTCGCGCTATTTCGCCCAGAAGAACAACACATACATCTCATTCCAGGAAGGGGATATGATCTCCGATCTGATCATGGATACATACAAGGAGATCGAATCGCTTTTCTCCTCCTCGATGCCCGGTGAATCGTTCTGTGCGATGCTGATCGAAAGCGACATAGCCTTTCCGTGTCAAAATGAAACAAAAGATGAGAATACGGAAAGCAATGTGTCATAATGACACCTTTTGGGCATTAAATATGGGATGTGTTTCCTTTTGACTCTAAATTTACACATCGCATAAGATGATAATATATTATAAATTGTTTTCTTATAAATAATTACAATATTTGGCACGCAATTTGCTTTGAACAATTAAGGAGGCAAACGAAATGCCGGAGAACACAAACACAACATACCTTGAAAGCGATGATGAGATCCTTTCGATCTATCTGAAAGAGATAAACAACATCCCCATGATATCCCACGAAGAGGAGAATGAACTTGCAAGAAAAGCCAAGGAAGGGGACAGGAAGGCTTTCGAGAAAGTCATAAACTCAAACCTCCGTTTCGTTGTCTCGGTTGCAAAGAAATACCGCGGTCAGGGCTTGCCTCTTTCGGACCTGATCAACGAAGGGAACATCGGACTTATAACTGCTTTGGAGAAGTTCGAACCTGATAAGGGTTACCACTTCATCTCATACGCAGTATGGTGGATCAGACAGTCGATTCTGAAAGCGCTGAGTGAGAAGGGAAGACTTGTGCGCCTCCCGCTCAACAGGACGAATGAATTCATCCAGATAAGCAAGGCAAAGGAGAAACTCAGCCATGAGAAAGGCTCTGACGAAGTGAGCGCGAAAGAGATCGCGGAGGAAGTAGGGCTGGAGGAAGCGCTTGTAAAAGAGTTGATCACGGTCACTCAGGATACGGTGAACCTCGACAGCAAGGTAAAGGGCAGGAACGAAAGCGAGACTACGCTCGAGGAATTTCTGGAAGATCCGAACGGAACGCCTGAGGATGAAATCGTAAACGAGAGCCTTTCAGTCGAAGTCGAGAACCTTCTTTCGATCCTGAGCGAGAAAGAGAGGAACATACTCCAGATGCGCTACGGCCTCAACGGCGAAAAGCCGAAGAGCCTCAAGGAGATCGGAGACAGCTACAGCCTCACGAAAGAGAGGATCAGGCAGATAGAGAAACGTGCGCTTGAACGCCTGAGAAAGGAAGGGGAGGCACGCGGATTGGAGTGCTACACGAAGGCAGTCTGAGGATGGAAAATTCGGATCATCGAGGCCGGAACGCAAACTGTTCCGGTTTTTCTTTCATTAATTGGACATCATGCACCAAAGATTAATCTTTCATACCTCATCCAAGGGTGTTAACATGAAACCATCAAACATCTTTAAGGATTAGGAAAATGGCAGAGAAAAAGAAGTATGTCTATTTCTTCGGTGACGGAAAAGCCGAGGGAAAAGCTGACATGAAGGGACTATTGGGAGGCAAGGGAGCCAATCTTGCGGACATGACATCCATCGGGTTGCCCGTTCCACCCGGTTTTACGATCACGACGGAAGCATGCGCTTACTTTGACAAGCACGACGGGGCCTACCCGGAAGGGATGAAGGATGAAGTCCTCGAGAACCTTCACAGGCTTGAAAAACTTCAGAACGCAAAACTGGGGGACAAGGAGTCACCGCTGTTGGTATCCGTACGATCAGGGGCCGCCCAGTCAATGCCTGGAATGATGGACACCGTCCTCAACCTTGGCTTGAATCCCGACTCGCTCCAGGCCTTGATCAAGAAGACAGGGAACGAACGATTCGCATGGGACAGCTACAGAAGGTTCATCCAGATGTTCGGCGACGTGGTAATGGGAATAGAGCATGCGAAGTTCGAGTATGCGCTCCAGTCCGTAAAGGATGAGAACGGAAAGCATTTCGACACCGAACTCGATGTTGCTATGCTCAAGGAAGTCATCAAGCGATACAAGATCATATACAAGAAAGCGACGGGAGAGGAATTCCCGACGGATCCCGAGTACCAGCTTTTCAAGACGATCGACGCCGTATTCAAGAGCTGGAACAACGAAAGGGCGATCAAATACAGGGTGATGAACGACATCAGAGGGCTCTTGGGCACTGCGGTAAACGTCCAAACCATGGTATTCGGAAACATGGGGGAGACGAGCGGAACCGGAGTTGCATTCACACGCGACCCTGCAAGCGGAGAGAACAGGTTCTACGGCGAGTATCTGATGAACGCACAGGGCGAGGATGTTGTTGCAGGAATAAGAACCCCGCAGAAGCTTGAGACGATGAAGGAAGTGAACCCCGAGGCATATGAAGAGCTTTCGAGGATCAGGAAGATACTCGAGTCCCATTACAAGGACATGCAGGACTTGGAGTTCACGATACAGGAAGGTAAGCTCTACATGCTCCAGACCAGGAGCGGCAAGAGAACCATCTTCAGCTGGCTCAGAAGCCAGGTCGAGATGGTCGAAGAAGGGCTTATAGACAAGAAGACGGCTGTATCCAGGGTGCCCGCGAATGAGTTCAGCAAGCTCTTTGCCCCTGTTCTTGACAACAAAGTCATCAGGGACCTTGGATTAAAGGTTGCAACGAAAGGGCTCAACGCTTCCCCGGGAGGTGCATGCGGCGAGATCAGGTTCAACGCAAAGGATGCAGAGGAAGCTGCAAAAGAAGGAAAGGATGTTCTTTTGGTCAGGGTTGAAACAAGCCCGGAAGACATCGGGGGAATGGCAGTCAGCAAGGGTATAGTGACCTGCAGGGGCGGAATGACAAGCCATGCAGCGGTCGTTGCCCGAGGCATGGGATGCCCGTGCGTATCCGGATGCGGAGAGATCGTAGTAGACGAGATACACAAGTTCCTTACGATCGGGGATGTCCGCCTCAACGAAGGGGATTACATGGCAATCGATGGCTTTACGGGAGCAGTCTATGCCCAGAAGATCCCGGTGAACGACTCTGAGATCATGCAGGTGCTCTCCGGAAAGATGAGGGAGAGCGAATCGGTGCTGTTTCAGAACTACAAGAAGTTCATGGGCTACGTGAACGAGCTGAAGACGATGGGTGTAAGGACCAATGCAGACACCCCGCACGATGCGATGCAGGCTGTACAGCTTGGAGCAGAAGGGGTGGGGCTTTGCAGAACAGAGCACATGTTCTTCGGAGGAAACAGGATCATAGCGATGAGGAAGATGATCCTCGCGAACAACATCAGGGAAAGGCAGAACGCGCTTTCCGAGCTGCTGCCGATGCAGAGGGAGGATTTCATCGGAATATTCAAAGCTCTCAACGGGCTGCCGGTGACTATCAGGTTGCTCGATCCGCCTCTTCATGAATTCCTTCCGAACGACCATACAAGCCGTCACGAGATGGCGCTCCAACTTGGCATCTCGGCAGAGGAGATCGCCCAGAAGATCAACAGCCTCCACGAGTTCAATCCGATGCTTGGTTTCCGCGGGTGCAGGCTTGCAATAATCTATCCGGAGATTCTTGAGATGCAGGTCAGGGCAATAATCGAGGCCGCGATAATCGTCAAGAAGTCTGGAATGAACGTAAAGCCTGAGATCATGATTCCTCTTGTGGGAATCTGGAAGGAGTTCCACTATTGCAAGGAAAGGGCTGAGAAGGTGATCGAGACGATCTTCGAAGAGACTGGAATGAAAGTCGACTACAAGATCGGAACGATGATCGAGGTACCGAGGGCGGCCATCACTGCAGATGAGATTGCAAAGGAAGCGGAGTTCTTCAGCTTCGGCACGAACGATCTGACGCAGATGACTTGTGGATTCTCCAGAGACGACGCAGCATCGTTCTTGACGCATTACGTAAACGATCCTGACAAGCAGTTCTATGACTACGACCCGTTCGCAACAATCGATGTGGATGGAGTAGGGAAGATGGTCAGGATCGCAACCGAGCTTGGAAGAAAGACAAGGCCTGATATCAAGCTCGGAATATGCGGAGAGCACGGAGGAGATCCGAAGACGATCGAATTCTGCCAGAGCATAAAACTCAATTACGTTTCATGTTCCCCGTTCCGCGTTCCTATAGCACGCCTTGCAGCTGCACAGGCAGCGATAAAGGAAGGTAAATAACGCATTTTCATCCCTCACAAAAGAGTGGGGGATGCATTTTTTCAAAACGAAATAAGGAGAGAATTGATAAAAGGAAGTTCACATTTTTACTGATGATATCACTTGTTGTTCTTGCATTCACATCCTGCAGCTTAAATCCAGGAAAGGATCTCAGGGTTCCGAGAGCCATCATTGGAACTTGGGAATATGATGCAGACCAAATGGCTTCACAAGAGCAAGAAGAACCGTATGCGGCACTTTATGTTCTATACAGGAACGATATAGTTTCATACGACTCGAATGGAACGAGGCACTCCATGAAGGAAGACATGCTTGACAAGTTCTACATTGAAATCTTGAAGACGAGCAACGCCGATTCAGTGTATTCGATAACAGTCAGGAACAACGAGAGCTTTGAGGAGACTACAATTTCATTCAATTATAAGAAACTGAGTGATAATCAAATCAATGTCACGATTAGTGATAAGGAAGAATCATCACAGGCACTTGTATATAATAAGTTGACGGGAAAGGAACAAACACCAGTTGAGTAAGAGAAAAGGGGCATCATGTCGGTTGACAACTTCATCCGTTGAAAGAATGCCATTTTCCAAGGCAATCTCAAACACCTTATGACAACTTAGGCCATTGAAATCGGCATTCCTCCATCTTGAGCCTTTTGCAACTTTGCCGTTGA